>CAKRJT010000015.1 GCA_934351925.1 uncultured Lachnospiraceae bacterium | reverse complement strand
ATAAAAGAAAACGCAACGGAAGCTTCAGGCATTACAGGAAGCATTTTCAAAAACCTCCGCTGTGACGGCAGCAAAACAGTAAAGTTTACCGCCGTATGGAGTAAGGTTCCCTACACGATAAAATACAACCTTAACGGTGGCAGCGCCGCACCTGACGGCTCATACCCGGACACGGTGCTTACCTACACTTCCTTTGACATATCCAATCCGGTCTATAAGGGAAAGACCTTCCTCGGCTGGAGCATAACCGGAATGGACGACGGAACCCACTACCTTCCGAATATAGGTACCACATCTTCCGAGAGTGCCTCGGGCATCGGAACGGGCGTACTTGACGGAATGGCACTCACATACGGAAATCTCCGATACGGCGCGGGAACAGTCACATTCACGGCGGCATGGGGCGACACCGACAGACAGCTTCTGTTCTTCGGAAACGGCGGCACCATGACGGGACAGAGCGTGAATGATGACTGGACACTCAGGTTTATAAAGTTTGGAAACAGGAGCTTCTTTAAGAAGTACGCCTTTGATACCGACTGGGGAACCGACGTGCCGGCTGTATCAAAGACCGGATACACCTTCGCCGGCTACTACGACAGCCTGACGGACGGCAATCAGGTATATGTAAGTCTCGGTAGAGAACCCGCAAAGAACATAGGACTCTACTGGGCATCGGACGGCACATGGGTCGGACCGAGCCTCATACTTTATGCACGGTTCACACCGAAAAACTTCACCGTGACCTTTGACATTAACGGCGGTTACTGGGTATCAGATGACTCCACGGGTGACAGAACGCTGGGCGTAACCTATGACAGCACCAGAAACAACCGCGGCTACGGAACAACCGACCTGTACAGACCGGGCTATACCTTTAACGGCTGGACAACAAACGCGGACGGCACAGGATACACGGTATATGACATCGACGGGTACAGCACAGACGAAGGCGGGTACTGGTCGGAGAATTACAGGAAATAAGGAGGCTGACTGATAAGACTCGAAATATAGCAGCCTTAGCAGTTATTAAATAAATCAAGAGGAACAAATAATATGAAGAGTCTTAGAAAAGAGATGTATAGAACTTTAAAAAGTCAATCTATGCAAAAAGGAATATATTTATACAAAAGAATTTTGTCTTCCATCATAGCGTTTGTAATTACATTTTTATCCGTAAGTGTCATGCCGGAAGCCATAATGAATGTACAGGCATGGTTTGATGCAAGTGGGTATGAAGGCAATTTTATATTTGGAAATCAACCACTTACAAATTATGTAGATGTTGCTAATGTCAATGAAAATGACTTACCACATGCCAATGAACCCGGATACACAAAAAAGTCTGTAACGCAGGAGGTTTACGGACTTACAAGAACAAGTGAAAGCAGATATTGTGGGCATATACGTTCAGATGGTACGGAATGCACTGCCCACTATAATTATTATCAGTCATATTGGGGCTGTATAGCTGATGATGGGACAATATATGTAGTAGGTATGCACGGATGTGGTCATTGTGGAACTTGCAGCTATGGACATACAGATTGTAGCAAGGCTAACCATGATGGAAGCTGGGCGTATAAAGGTAAGAAACTAACATTTACAGCATGGGTTCCGAATGACTACACCATCACCTTCAACCCTAATAATGGAGAGAACACTTCAACCAAGACAGTTACTTACGATACCGGAAACTGTAACGCCGGTGCAGTGAGTGCTTCGCGTACCGGCTATACGCTTCAGGGCTGGTACACCGGCACGGACGGTACTGGTGAAATGGTATATGACGCTTCAGGTAATGCCGTAAATGGAACCTGCTGGTCAGGTACCGGCTCGTCTGCGGTGTGGAAGGGGCTTTCCAATGTCTCGCTCTATGCACACTGGACAGCGGATAATTCCACTGTGACCCTTTATTTTTATAAAGATGGCGTGAGGGATGACAGCAAGACAAAAACCTATTCCGTGCAAAACGGCACCACCTTCAATGCAGCCGAACATGCCGGCGACTCGTCCTTTGACAACTGTCATTATGTTTCCGTTGACACGGCTTCCTGGAATGTGACAGCAGACAGTTCAACTAACGTGCGTTATGAGAGGAATGTCCTGAAGGTTGCATATAAGGGTAATGGAAACGATGGAGGTTCAACTGACGGAACACCTGTAAAGTACGGTGACACAGTAACTATAGCACAAAACGGATTTACCAGAACGGGCTGCAGCTTTACAGAGTGGAATACAGCGGCAGACGGCTCAGGAACCTCATACAGCGCGGGAAGCACATTTACATCGCAGCCATCTAGTAGTGAGGACAGATTAACGCTGTATGCACAGTGGAAGCCAAACGTACATACCGTAACTTTGAACAGGGGGACAGGCATTGCTGCCGTATCAGGCGGCGGTTCATATTCTTTTGGAGAAAATGTCACCTTAACTTCAACGACCGCAACAGGCTATACAAATCCTTACTGGAGACAGGATATCGAAAACTCCGGAACAGCGTTCGGAAATGTCTACAGCTTTGCCATGCCCGACGCGGACATAAGCTTCACCGCATACGCAACAGCCAAAAGCTATACCGTGTCATTTAACCCAAATGGCGGAACGCTCACCGTGGACGGCAGCACCATTGCCGATGAAATCGCGTGCACAGTAAAATATGATGCTGTTGATTACTGGGATATATCATGGATTTCCGCGTCAAGACCGGGGTGCAGGCTTGGCGGCTGGATAACCGGCACCGGAGAGAAGGTATGGGACGAAAATGGACATGCTGTCAAGGGTGATTACTGGTCCGGTAACGGAAACACTGCATTGTGGAAGCACGACGGCGGTGTTACGGTATACGCTGATTGGATTGATGCCACTCCGCCGACAGTGGGTGTATCTCCGGCACAGACCACAGACTATGCAAAAAGCATCAGCATAACCATCAACGCTGAGGATATGGCAGGCAGTGATGCCGG
This sequence comes from uncultured Lachnospiraceae bacterium, assembly GCA_934351925.1. Lineage (GTDB taxonomy): Bacteria > Bacillota > Clostridia > Lachnospirales > Lachnospiraceae > CAG-882. The sequence continues at coordinate 62,595 of CAKRJT010000015.1, read as the reverse complement.
ACAGCTTGCCGAGGACAATGATTACCAGTACTGCGTATGCACTGATGCTGACAGTCCTTCCGGGAATTGGGCTGACTATACGAATGGCTCGCCATTTTACATCGGCGGCGGTCTGACCGGGACATACTATCTTTGGGTAAAACCCGTAAAAGACGCTGCGGGAAATGAGTCCGTCTCTTCACCTGATGCAGGATGCCACCGATTCGGTCCCTACTATTTTGATAACACCGCACCTGACCTGAGTAATGTGTCAGGCTCATACGGCTGGTTTGGTGAGGGCACGGTAATCGGATTTGACGCAGCAGACGCGCACTCGGGAATTGGCAGTATGATTATTGCGGATTTCAACGGAATAGTTCCGGCTGACGGTGAAATCGCCGCAGACAGGCGGTACTATTTTGGCTCGGAGGGTGTATCCCTCTATACTTTGACCGTCTCAGACAGGCTCGGCAACACGGCGCAGAAGCCATTTATTGTAAAGATTGACAAAAAAGGTGACATTATTTCCGACAATGCTGTATGGAAGGGACTTGGCAGTCTCACCGTGTTCGCCCACTGGGCGCCGAACACCTATACCGTGCAGTTTGAGCGGAACGATAATGACGGCGGCAGCACAAGGGCTGAGGGAAGCATGCCAGATGCTTCATTTACTTATGACAGGGACGAAAAGCTGCCTGATAACGGGTATACGAGGGAGGGATACGCATTCATCGAATGGAACACAAGTCCTGACGGCACGGGCAGCTCATACGCCGGCGGTGAAACAGTCAGAAATCTCACGATTATGCCGGGCGGAGTCATAAAGTTATACGCTATATGGAAACCATGTGATTGCACACTCACGTTTGATTATAACAAGCCGCCTGAGGCATCTCATACCGTCGTAAAATCAGATGAAAAGAGAAGAAGAGTATATTATGACAGTGTGATAGGTGGGCTTCCGGAACCCGGGCTTGCAGGCTATATATTTGAAGGCTGGTATATAGATGGCGTTAAGATATATGGTAACGACATATGGAAATATAGGACAGACAAGACCGCTGTTGCAAAATGGAGCGCCTGCAGATATGAGGTAAGGCTTCATGGTTTTACGGATTATGATGCAGGAATACTGACAATGGAGAAGAAGGCTCCGTATGGGTGGACATGGAATAATGCGGGCGGCTATTACAGCGCTGTATTTATTTATGATTCCGGGAGCAGCATACCGGCTCCTGATGATACATTTGCCCTGCTGAGTATGACGACCGGGCTGCAGATTGAATACAGTTCTAGCGGATGGTATGGAAACGAAAGTTATTCAGCATATGTTGGCAGCGGTACAAAAAAGTGGAACTTGTCAACTGCAGATGGCGATGTAGTGGATTTATATCCGGCATGGCGTGATAATGTCGGACCGGATATAGAGGTTACACCGACCTGCACGGTCAACCCCGATGTAACGGGTAATGCCGTAAAGAGCATCGATGTCACAATATCTGTCAGCGAATATGGCTCAGGTCTGGCGGATAGCAACAGGTATGAATATGGGTTCTCGGCTGATATTTCAAGCCTCCCATCAGAGTGGCAGGAATATTCGGCTGTAACGGGAACAGAGAGCTTTTCAGTTACTCTTGCGGAACTTGGTTCAGACCTTGACGGCTGCTATTATCTGTGGGTGCGTCAGGTAAAGGACAGACACGGTAACAGCTCCACCAGTGCTTCAGCCATAAAGACGGTAAATGCCTGTCATGTGTATGGCGTGTATGCCTTTGACAATACGGCACCTACCGGAACAGTTAAGTATGTCGAGAATAATGAGATGCTCGGGCTGTACAATGACGACATAACGGGTTCACCGTATGCAGTTATGACAATAGCCGATCCTTATGACAATCTGTCGGGAATAGACAGTTTTGCGCTTCGCATAAGCGACGCCGCGGACGCATCGAACAGCACCGATATTTTATTTACACTGGTCGGAGGTATATATACCTGCCGCTTCAATCTGTACGACAGTCTCGCAGACTCCGGAAACGTGGAGCAGGTATGCATGAAGGTGATTGCACGGGATAAGCTTGGAAACACGGCAACACTTCCTGTGACGCAGTATGATTTTGGCACATCGCAGAACGGAACTGCGATAAAGGCGGAGGACATCGGCTATAAAGATGAAAACGGCGGCGGTGGCGGAGAAGAGCATGTATACATAAGGGACAATTTCCGCGTGGAAGCATACATAGAAGCCGTAACCGGGGGCACGCAGTTTAAAGCGGGGCAATGGGGAATAGTGAGGATATATACATTCGGATATGTCGATGAGGTTGAGATAGATTTCTGTTCGCTTATGAATTATTACAATCCGCAGTATGACAGGCTTCCTACACTTATAAAAACAACAATAGACAGCCGGTTGTCACTTATGTATAGACATGAATTTGCGGTACCACTTTACTGCACTGACAGCAGTTTTAATGATACAAAGGTTATAGGTTATAAGAAAGGGGGCATGGAGCAAAGATATGTTGTCTATAACGTAAAGGGCAGCATACTGGATGATATCAGGACAATATTGAAGTACAAAATTTATTAAAACACAGCGAGAGTGCCGGAGAGGAGAATGTATATGGATACAAATGAATTTCGCAGGCAGATAGCGGAGAAATTCATTGATTCTTTAAAAGAAAATCCGGAACATTGGCAGAGGCAGTGGTCTGTTTCCGGAGGCAGACCGGAAAATTGTGTATCACACACAGTCTATAGCGGAATTAACAGGTTCAACCTTACATTTGCTGCAATCCGGAAGAGCAGCGATGATATGAGATGGGCTACATTCAAGCAGATACAGCAGCAGGGGTGGCACCTGAAGAAAGGTGCCAGGGCAGAGATGGTTGAGTTCTGGCAGCCTTATGATAAATACACGCACAAGGTTGTGCCATGGGATGAGTATAACAATGCTGAAAATCCGGAGAATTATGGACTGCGCAGCAGATATCATATGGTGTTCAATGCAAAGGACATTGAAGGGATTCCGCCGGAAGTAAAGGTGCATAACAACATTACACAGAACGAGGCGATAGACAGAGTTATTGATGGCATGGCAATAAAGGTTTTAAATGACAGTCCGGACAAGGCATACTACAGTGTCACGAATGACGATATTCATCTTCCGCCGAAGGAAGTGTTTGATAATGACCATGCCTATAATTCAACACTGTTGCATGAGCTGTCACATGCAACAGGGGCAAAGAACAGACTTGACCGTGTGCAGTCTGGAATCAGGAGCACATCAGACTATGCTGTTGAGGAACTTGTGGCAGAGATATCATCATGCTTTACCGGTGCTGATATCGGGCTGCAGTATGAGCCGGCAGAATTTAAGAATCATAAAGCCTATGTGCAGAGCTGGATAAGTGCGATAGAACAAAAGCAGGAAGTACTGTTTGAGGCTATCAGGCAGGCGGACAGGGCTGCAGATTATCTGCTTGAGAAGGGAGGGCTGCTTAAGGTGAATGAGAATGAAAATGAGAATGTAGAGGAGGTGATGGAGAACAGCACACAGTCTGTGGATAGTATGAGGACGCCTGAAACCATTGCTATTAATAGTGAGCTTGAGATTGTAAAGCTTACAGGAAACCTTAAATTCAAAGACAGCGTTGGATATACAATGCCGGAAGGCTACTGCTTTATGCACCCTGATAAGGGGTACCTGGCATTTGCCGGAAATACCATGCCGTATATGCCTCTTGGTGGAAAAAATGCATTGCTTAATATACAGAAGGATGGCGGCTTTTTGAGTTTTGACGATATGGCATGGGTTAAGCCGGTTGAAGAGCCGGTTGCGGCGCATAAGAGTGCGGAAGAGAAAAAGGAAGTGGGTGATAAAGTAAATGAATATATTGAATGTATGGTAAAAAATAATGATATCAGCAGCACTAAAGATTTTTATAAATATCTTGATGAAAAAAGAGAAGACTTAGCTGATTTGCTGAAGTGGCGTTCGTTGGGCGGTACAATGCTTAATGAAAAGCTGCCTGAAGGGTATGAGCAGGCGTGCTTTGGTCTGTTAAAGGAGTTTATGCCTGAAAAGGTTAAAGATTTTGAGCTTTCAAAGGAGTGTTACAAAGCATTTAAAAAGGATGTGGAGATCAACGGCTATCAGCCAACGGTATATCTTATGTCAAACTACTATTATATGATGGAGAAAAGGGGAAGAGAGACTCCGGCAGCTCTGTCGGAAATCTCCAAGGAGTATCTTGAGGGCAGCTCAGATCCATTGGTTAATAACATAGGAAATGAGCTCAAGGCGCAGGAGACTTTGCAGCTGCAGGAAATGGAGCAGTGCAGGTGATATGAGTGGGGTGAACTTAGTTCACCTCACGTAGATGAAAGTCCGGAAGTGAACTCAGTTCACTTCTGGCGGAAAGGGTATGAAATGTATAACACCAGATTTATCATGTCGGATGGCTCTGTAATATACCCGGCATATCTTGACAAGGAAGATAAAGAGAAGCTGCGCAGCCGGCAGGGAAAGCAGAGGGAGTATCTCAGATGTGGGTGCAGGCTTGATAAAAACCTATATTACAGACTTTCAGAGGATTTAAAATTCTATCCTGAACACAACAATTATGAACATGATAAGTATTGCTGCCGGTACCGTGAGAACGGCAGGAACCGGAGAATAACAGCGTATATGTATGATGATTCATCGGATGAGATAACAGCGTTCTGCAGCTTTAATCCAAGATCGTTCAGCGATGGAGAAGAAAACTATCCGGATGACAATGAACAGGAAGAGACATCAGAGGAATTGCCGGAGGGAGAAGTCATAGTCGAAGGTACTGCACCTGAAAAGGGTGATGTGAAGGAGAAGAAGGAGCCAAAGCTTGGAATGCCTGAGCTTATCAGAAGCCTCAATGTTGATACCTTTACGGACGCTGTAATGCATAATATAAAGTCCGAAAGCAGGGATTCATTTTCAAAGTCCGTTTACAAACGTATGAGGCATGTGCGGATAGCCAAAATGAAAAAGCCGATAGGTGAACTGTCACTTGAAGCTGATGGTGTAAGATTTGTATATCTTAAATATGCTGATACCTACGAACAGACAGAAAAAGGCTATACAAAGTGCTATATAGATACGCTGGATTCCGATGGAAAAACATATAGAAATCTTGTACATCCGGATGCACTGAGAAAAGCGGTGAAGGCGTTTGTGAAGGCATACGGCATAGAGCCTGATGGAAATACGATGATTGCCGGCTTTCAGTATGTTAAGAAAGGGCGCTCCGGGTATACCTACAGGATCATTGGAAGGCTGCATATATTTCAGGTATCAGGCAATGGCATATACAGCAGGACACTTGCTGAGCAGGGAATATACAACGCGCTGGAAGATATTGTATCGAAAAATAAAGATATATGGTATATGATTCCACCGGAGGATCCGAATGTGGCTGCCATTATTTATGTTGAAGGTCAGCCTAAAAGCTTAGTTCTTGCGGTCCGGTCAAAAGCAAATCAGGTTATATCGTATGATACAGAGCAATATGTTCTTGGAGTTGCGGACAATCCGGATATGATAACCGCGGACAGCATAAGACAGTCTTTACAATGAATGTCAAATGCCCTGAAACCCGCATGAAATGGGACTTTTTAAAAATGTATACAATTTTATATCAAATGTATACACTATTTAAGTAGCGCTTTGATCGTTTCTGTGCTATCATTAAATCACATAGAAAGGGGACGGATATATGAATGTTTCAACAGATTGTGTTTTAGTGAATGAAATGCTACAGGATGAAAGAGATTCGCTCTATGAAAGACTTATCCTGTTAAGGAAAAGGACAGGAATGTCGGTTAGGGAGTTTGCAGAGTTTGCGGGAATTCCGGAGAATACATATAGGACATACGAGGCAAAGAATCCAAGGTATCGTAATCACCTGAAGAGCTATGTCATAGATCTTTTGGAGTACAAGCTCACGATGGAAGGAAAGCTTCCCGGAACTAACGGCAATAATGTTATCGACTGGATGGAGAGAATATATAACATGCTTGCAGTCAGCTATGAGTTCCGCCCGGTGCGGAAGGTGAGCTTCATCGATGGCAGAACACAGGAAAAGGAGAATTAGTAAATGGTATCATTCCTAAATTCAATCGACGATGAAAAGAAAGCTGTTAAGTTGTGTTATCTTACTTGCTCTTTGCCTTGTTTGTTATTGTGTAGGAATAGTTTGTTTGACGGATTATTTTATGTTTTATTTATAAAAAAGGACGTTTGGGTTCAAGAGCAGGAAGGAGATAAAAAATTGCAGAGAGCAACAAACACAACTGTAGTAGCAAAGAAAAGGCTTGTGCGTTATAATGAAGGTGCACAGATGTATAGTATAGGAAGAAACAAGTTTCAGCAGCTAGCAAAGGATGCACATGCGATTTTAAAAATAGGGCGTATCGTATTAGTTGATCTTGATATTTTTGATAAATACCTTGAAACTTTTAGGGTTGAGAGGTAGTGAAATGTTTCTTTCCAAAATGAGAGGAAAATATGGCTGTATCAAGAAAAGACAATAAAGGGCGCGTCCTTAGAAAGGGCGAGACGCAGCGGAGCCGTGATAAAATGTATGTGTATACATATACAGGTGCCGATGGAAAGCGGCACAGCATATATAATAAAGACATTACGAAGCTTCGTGAAAGGGAAGATAGGCTGATAAAAGCACTGTTGGATGGTATGGATATGTCGGGTGTCAATACCCTTGACAGTGTGTTTGACAAATATATTACGTTCAAATCAGGAATTAAGGCTGATACAATAGAGTATTATACTTATATGTATAATCATTATGTTAGAGGATGTCTGATAAGCCGGAAGAGAATAGAGGATGTTGTTTATTCTGATTTGCTCAGGCACTACCAATATCTTCTTAATGAACGTAAGCTAAAGATATCAACTGTAGAAGTTGTTCAGGCAATAATTCATCAGACGTTTAAGTTTGCCGTAAAGGACAATCTTATAAGAAATAATCCAAGCGATGATATAATGTCTGATGTCAAATACACAGATGAACAGAGCTCGTTAAAAAGACATGCGCTCACCCCTGAACAGCAGGAGGCTTTTATCAGATATATTGAAGGTAATGTCGATTTCTATTACATAGTTCCAATAATTAAATTCCTGATTGGAACAGGCTGCCGCATAGGTGAGGCAATTAGTCTTACATGGGATGATGTAGATTTTGACAAGCGGGTAATCAGCATAAGTCACACTTTGAAATATTATGGCAGGAAGAAAAAAACAGGCTTTGGTGTAGTTGCGCCAAAGACCGCAGCCGGAGTGAGAATTATTCCGATGATGGAATCAGTATACAGGATTCTGAGTGAGGAATACAGATTTCAACAGGAGAGTGGTGGCTGTGATTTGGTGGTGGATGGTTTAAAAGGTTTCATATTTATGAATCTTCATGGTGGCTTATATAAATCAGAAACTGTGAATGAGGCTATCAAAAAGGTATATATGGCTTACAATGAAGAAGAAATGGCGAAGGCGTTATCGGAGAATCGTGAGCCGTTGCTGCTACCACATTTCACAGCGCATAATCTGAGGCATACGTTTTGCTCCAGACTGTGTGAGAATGAGCCGAATTTAAAACTGATACAGTCCATTATGGGCCATTCAAGCATACAGACCACAATGGATATCTATACAGAGATAAATGAAAATAAAAAGAAGGAGGCAATACAGAATTTATCAAATAAATTAAATATATTTTAGGAAAGTGTCCGGAATTCACATGGGGTACGACAGGAGTATGACTTTTTTGTAAATTATCATCAAGCTTAAGGACTTTATCTAAAACAATATTCATAGCAATTAAACGTCTTTAAAGCATAATGGATGTAGTTAAATTAAATTGTTTCTTAATTTAATTTTAATCTTACTCCCCTTTTACATTAATCTTCCAAGTTTATATTATAACCATCAGCAAGAGATAATGAGTCAGAAATCAAAAACGCAATATAAAAACTGCGTGCTCTGATGAGATTATACTTGTAAAGCTTCAATCAATAAGGATATAATAAAAAATGTAAACGGAGGAAAATAATTATGGAACTTAGCAGTGAAGAGAAATTTGACAGGGCGATGAAACTGTCGCAGAGAACAGGGGTTAGTCTTGAGGATGCCAAGGCGGCGTTAAATGCAAGCGATTTTGATATGCTTGACGCGGTTGTGTATTTGGAGCAGCTCGGCAAGACAAGCGCACCGCGGTATTCAAGCTACACTACGGAGCAGAATACCGGCGCTGAGAGAACAGCGGCGTATGATGAAGTTGAAGTGAAGGTCAAGAGGGTTACCTTCGGTGATTTGCTCGCAAAGTTTTTCAAGTGGGTAGGAAAGGTTATCAAGATTGGCAATGAGAATTTCTTTGATGTGACCAGGGATGGTGAGGAGATAATCAAAATGCCGATTACGGTATGCGTGCTATTGCTTTTACTTGCATTCTGGGTATGCGTTCCGCTTCTGATTGTCGGCTTGTTCTTCTCATTCAGATATGGCTTTTCAGGTCCTGTATTTAAGAGGGATGACGTGTTCAATAAGGCGATGGACAAGGCTTCTGATGTCACAGAGAACATCAAGAAGGAGTTCAACGAGTAATTGCTAATCAGCATATAAAGTGATTGATGTAAAATTATAAAAACTAATATGGGTAATTGAAAAGCGCAGTGTTTCAGCAAAGCTGTACAACTGCTATGTGGCAGATTTGCATTTTACAATTACCTAAAAAGAGGAATGTATGGCTGCTATATTGATTGTTGAGGATGAAGAGAAGATTGCGAGGTTTATTGAACTGGAGCTAAGGCATGAGGGGTATGAGGTCGGCAAAGCCGTGGACGGGAGAACAGGGCTTTCGATGGCTGAGAGCGGGAAGTATGATTTGATGCTTCTCGATGTCATGCTTCCGGAGCTCAACGGAATGGAGCTATTAAGAAGGCTTAGAAAGTCGAGCAGTATGCCGGTGATTATGGTGACTGCGAGGGACGCGGTCATGGACAAGGTGTCAGGGCTTGACCTCGGAGCTGATGACTATATCACCAAGCCATTTGCAATCGAGGAGCTTCTTGCGAGGATAAGGGTTGCACTCAAGAAATCTGCTGATAGGGCGGCTGTATATACCAAAACTGATGTACTTTCGTGTGGGAGGGTCAGCCTTGACAGGGCAAGACATGAGGTCAGGGTTGACACGGAGCTGGTTGAGCTGACACATAGGGAATTTTCGCTTCTCGAGTATCTGCTTGAGAATAAGAATATCGTTATGAACAGGGATACACTGCTCGAGAAGGTATGCGGATATGATTTTCAAGGGGAGACTAATGTTATAGATGTGTATGTGCGCTATATTCGCACCAAGATAGATGATGCTTTTGGAATTAAGCTTATTTCAACGGTAAGAGGAGTCGGGTATGTCATCAAGGACGAACAGTGAGTATAACGAGGGCAGTGAAAAAAATACAGCGACAGACGCTAAGACACAGCCGAACAATGCCAAAAAGATGTATTCCATTGCAAGGCGTATCAACAGAGCGTTTGTCGGAAGATTTGTGTGGCACATCCTGAAAATGGATGTGCTTATCTGCGTTATGGCACTTGCGCTGGGCGTGTTTATTGCAGAGAAAACGGCGTTTGGAACCTTTAGATTGGGGACGGAGCGCAGTATAGAGTGGAATATCGGAAATAATTTTCTCTGGTATAAGATGACGGATACGGACGGCAGTACAGCCGCGCTGAGCATAACCAAAAATGAGGCGGGAGTGGTGTTTATTGTGGGTGCGGTAATTCTCGTGACAGAGTTTTTTTCCGTGCTGGTCATGTCTGCCAACATGAAGAATAACATAAACGACAAGCTGCTGCCTATAAGGCAGATGGCGAAAAAGACTGAGAAGCTTACGAATATGGCTTACAATGAGCATAATTTTAAGAGTCTCGAGGCAGCGATAGAGAATGTCAATGCCACGTCGCCTGATGCTAAGATAAGCACCGATAACAGGGAACTTCAGGGAATTGAGAATGCGCTCAACCATCTGCTTGAGAGAATGAGGGAGACCTACAGACAACAGTCGCGCTTTGTCTCGGATGCATCGCATGAGCTCAGAACGCCGATAGCAGTTATAAGAGGCTATGCGGATATGCTTGACCGCTGGGGCAAGGAGGACGAGAGTATTCTCGATGAGTCAATAGAGGCGATAAAGAACGAGTCGGAGCATATGCAGAAGCTTGTCGAGCAGCTTCTTTTCCTTGCGAGAGGTGACAGCGGAAGAAACAATCTCCAGATAGAGAGGATACAGCTCGACGGGCTGATGGGTGAGGTGTTTGAAGAGTCTAAGATGATTGACACGGAGCATGTATATGAGTTTTGCGGAGAGCCTGCGGTCATGGACGGTGATGTGTCCATGATAAAGCAGTGCGCGAGAATACTTATAGACAATGCGGCTAAATACACGCAGAAGGGGGATACTATAACAATACGCACGGGACAGAAGCCGGAGGGAGTATTTTTCAGTGTGCAGGACAATGGAATAGGCATGCATGAGGCTGATGTCAGCCATGTCTTTGAGCGTTTTTACCGCTCGGACGAGGCGAGGGGGCATAAAAGCGGTGGAACAGGACTTGGACTTTCAATAGCAAAGTGGATAGTCGACAGGCACAATGGATATTTTAATATCTTGACCAGACCGGATATAGGGACTAGAATAACGGTGATATTTGTGCCGTTTTACGAGGGCACTATGGGTGCAGATGAGAAAGAAAAAACTGATAAGACCGCGATTTAAGCCCCAAAAGGCGGCAGAAATGGAGAAGGATATGAATTTCAACGAGGCTATGAAAAAGCTTGAGCAGTTCGGACAGAAGCATGTGCTGGATTACTACGGAGAGCTTACTGACGAACAGAAAAAGGAACTGCTTGAGCAGATAGACAGGACGGATTTTACCGTTATCGAACAGGCTGACGAGGCGGGAAAGCGCGGCGTGATAGCACCTATAAAGGCTATGACGATTCCGGAGATAGATATGGGAAGGGAGCGCTTTGAACGCATCGGAATGGAAGCGGTCAGGGCAGGCAAAGTAGGCGCGGTTCTGCTCGCAGGCGGAATGGGGACAAGGCTTGGTTCAGATGCACCTAAGGGAATGTACGACATTGGAATCAACAGGTCCGTGTATATTTTTCAGAGAGTGATAGAAAATCTTATGAAGGTGGTCGAAAGGGCGGGAAATTATATTCAGCTTTTTATTATGACCAGCGAGAAAAATCACAATGCCACAGTCAATTTTTTTAAGGAGCATGCATACTTTGGCTACGCCCCGGAGTACATTGCATTTTTTATGCAGGATATGGCTCCTGCTGCGGATTTTGACGGGAAGGTATACATGGAGGCAAAGAGCAGCATAGCCACATCGCCTAACGGCAATGGAGGGTGGTTTCTCTCCATGAAGAAGAGCGGGCTTTTAGAGCTGGTAGAGAGAAGGGGTATAGAATGGCTCAACGTGTTTGCTGTCGACAATGTACTGCAGAGCATAGCTGACCCTGTCTTTATCGGTGCGGTGCTCGAGGGAGGCTACTCGGTCGGCTCGAAGGTTATAAGAAAGGTGAGTCCGCAGGAGAAGGTCGGAGTGATGTGTACCGAGGACGGCAGACCTTCCATAGTGGAGTACATTGAGCTGACACAGGAAATGCTCACACAGAAGGACGAGAGCGGGGAGTACGCATACAATTTCGGGGTTATCCTAAACTACCTTTTCAAGGTCGACAAGCTCATCGGGCTCTTAGAGAGAAAGCTTCCGTATCACAAATCAGCCAAGAAGATACCTTATATCAATGAGAAGGGGGAGGCCGTGAAGCCGGAGGAGCCTAACGGCTACAAGTACGAGCAGTTCATTCTTGACATGATACAGATGCTTGACAGTTGTCTGCCGTTTGAGGTCGTGCGCGGGAAGGAGTTCGCGCCGATTAAGAACAGGACGGGTGTTGACTCGGTTGAGTCGGCGAGGGAGCTGCTTAAAAAGAACGGAATAGAAATATAATCGGCATGCGGGCTGTGACATGATAAAATAAAAACAGGTAATGCGGAGCAGTTTTATGATAAATACTGTTTCGCAGTTACCTGTTTTTGGTTATGCAGATTAGGGAGCAAAAGAAAAATATCTGCGTTTACACTTACCGGTTGACAACCGCATAATCCGTAAATTTTGCATATACCGGTTTTTCAGCTTCGTGTGTGTACGCATACATTCCGTGCATGGCTCCGGTGAAGCGTTTGCCCTTTTTGAGGCCTTCATCGCACAGATAATACACATTGTCGAGGGTGCACACTGGTGTAAATATTCCTGGTTTGCCGTCCGTGCCTGAGCGCTCGGCTATATCCGGGCTGTCTGATTGCACATCGGAGCTTAATCTGCAGGAAAAGCTGCGCTTCAAGTAATCGGTATCAATTCTGAAAGTTATTGTACCTGCACATTTTTCGGGATTGTCCACATTTATTCCCAAGTCAATGCATGCCGCATCGGTTGTCTCAGGGTATATGTGCTCGCTCACCTTGAGAAGAAGTCTGCCGTCGTTATTTGCCACATTGAAGGTGAGATAGGTGTTCTCATCATAGTAGCAGGTTACACCTGCCTCGCTGTCGTTAGTGCGGAGTACCTCACTTGACAGGTCGAGCACTGCCGTGGTGGTGGAGCAGAAGGACTCCTGCGGGCGGACGAGTATGTTTCTCGAGTACATGGTGGACAGAGGTTCGCGCCCTGCGCGCAGAAGAAGAGCGGTCTGTGTTGCATCGGAGGAGCCGCTTTGAGGTACTATTTTGCAGGCATCCGCCTCGGGTATGCGGACCCATGACCATGTCTGTGAGAGTTTGTTTCCAAATCCTGAACCGATGTCACTTTCATTAAAAACACATTCGTCAAGGTCGGGCTTTTTTGCGAGTGTGCTTGGCCCTTCCAGGTTATTGACCATTGGCCATCCATCGGCGGTCCAGGTAATTCTGTCGAGAGCGGTCTCACGTCCGAGAAGGCTGTATTTTCCGTCGACCTGTCTGCCGCAAAGGTAAGGAATGAACCATTCACCCTTAGGTGTCATCACCGGCTTGCCGTGGCCGCAGCGCTGTATGCCCGCCTTTGGATTGTTCTGGCGCATTATCGGATTGAATGGACATGGCTCGTACACCCCGAACAGGCTTTTGCTTCTTGCGACGGTTATGCGGTGCCCTTCGCCCGTGCCGCCCTCAGCTTGAAAAAGATAGTACCAGCCGTCCTTTTTCAGAAGATGTGAGCCCTCAGGCGCGCGCTTCTGGCTTCCATAGTATAAGAGCGTGGCAGGGCTGAGCTGCGTTGTACCGTCGCTGCTTATCTCGAATATCCTTGCTCCACGGTTTAAGAGCATATATCTTTTTCCGTCGTCATCGGTGAATATTGACGGGTCGATGCCGTCCTCCTCGATGAAGGCCGGTTCGCAGTAAGGACCTTCCGGTCTTTCGGACGATACTACCATCTGCCGTCTGTATACCGTGCCCGTGTCGTTGAGCCTGTAGGTGGCTGTGATATAAAATCTGCCATCGTAGTAGGAGATATCAGGTGCCCAGTAGCCGCGCCCGCCCTCGAGTTCGTTTATGTAAGCCCATTTTGGGTTGGTGATGGCGTGACCGATTACCTCCCAGTGTATCAGATCCTTTGAATGTGATATCGGGATACATGGAAAATATATGAAGGAGGAGTTGACCATATAGAAATCGTCGCCGACGCACACTATTGACGGGTCAGGATGCATGCCCGTGCGGATTGGATTTCTGTACATAGCGTCCATATCGCCGTATTTTTCCTTGAAATATGCGATGACATTTTTGGCGCCGCTCTTGGTGGCGACATCGTAAGGGGTTACAAGATTTTTGTCCCCGGCAAGACCTGACATTCCAAGTCTCTCCACTATATATCTGACAAGCTCCACATTGTCGGTCGGCACTGCGTAAAATAGGGCGGTGCGATTGTTGTCGTCGGTCTCGTTGAAGCTTGCACGGGAATATTCCACTATATATTTAAAAATATCAGAATTTCCGGTGGAGGCGGCGAGATTTGGGAGTGTCATGCCGTTGTAGAGCTCGTCTATGCAGGATGGATTTTCTACCTGTAATTGTTTCACAGCCTCAAGGCTGCCGGAAATAATTGCTTCTGCCATTGTCATAAAGGATACCTTCTTTCTCTGTGCCGGCACAGGTTGTATAATATATATTATATTACATATGTCCCCGGCAATAAAGGTGCGTTTTTGTCGAGTTGTCATAAATTATCTGTAGTTGAAGGTGTGTGCTTTTGTATGCGGGAACAAATAAAAGCAAATAAATAATGCGTAATAAATTATTATATATGGAAAAGTTTGGCAGAATGTGATAGTATAAACCTAATATTGCTAATATGTTAAAGTGTGAAAAGATAGATGGAGGAACCATTATGGTAAAGCATGTTATTTTATGGAAATTAAAGGAGCTCGACGCGGATGAGGCGCAGAGCGTGAAGGCCGGCATCAAGGAGGGCCTTGAAGGACTTGCCGGAAGGATTCCGGGGCTGGTTGAGATTCATGTGCATACGGACGGGCTTGCGGGCTCGAACGCAGATGTCATGCTCGATTCGACCTTCACGGACGAGGAGGCACTCAAGGCTTATGCAGTCAATCCGGCGCACGTCGCCGTTGCGGACGGAAAGGTAAGACCTTATACGGCACAGAGAACCTGCCTCGATTTTAATATTTGACAAAATGGGGGAAAAAATATATTATGAGGCTTATCTATTGTTTGGAGGAAAAAGAAAATGCAGCAGGAAGCATATAATCACAAAACTATCGAAAAAAAATGGCAGAAATACTGGGAGGAGCATCAGACCTTCAAGACTGATGTGTGGGACTTCTCCAAGCCTAAATATTATGTACTCGACATGTTTCCTTATCCGTCAGGAGTAGGACTTCATGCGGGACATCCGGAGGGCTATACAGCCACCGATATCATGTCAAGAATGAAGAGAATGCAGGGATATAATGTCCTTCACCCGATGGGTTATGATTCCTTCGGACTTCCGGCAGAGCAGTATGCAGTGTCTACGGGACATCATCCTAACGGATTTACGGAGAGCAACATTGAGACTTTCTCAAAGCAGCTTAAAGAACTCGGTTTTGACTACGACTGGACAAAGATGCTTGCGACAAGTGACCCTAAGTTCTATAAGTGGACACAGTGGATATTCAAGCAGCTTTATCTTGCAGGTTATGCAAAGCTTGTGGATATGCCTGTCAACTGGTGTGAGGAGTTAGGAACGGTTCTCTCCAACGATGAGGTTATCGATGGCAAGTCTGAGAGAGGCGGATATCCTGTAATAAGAAAGAATATGAAGCAGTGGGTTATCGACCAGCCTGCATTTGCGGAGAAGCTTCTGGAGGGACTCAATGAGATAGACTGGCCTGAGTCAACCAAGGACATGCAGAGACACTGGATCGGCAAGTCTGAGGGCGTCGAGGTGGATTTCAAGATTGTCGGTGGCGGAGAGTTCTCAATCTACACGACCTGTATCGAGACAATCTATGGTATTACCTTCATGGTTTTGGCACCGGACGGACAGCTTGTGAAGGAGCTTATGCCTAGAATAGAGAATAAGGAAGAGGTTGAGGCGTATATTGCCGAGACTCTGAAGAAGAATGACATGGATCGTACAGAGCTTAACAAGACCAAGTCAGGCTGTATGCTCAAGGGAATATATGCCGTCAATCCTGTAAACGGCAGGGAGGTTCCGGTATTTATCGGTGATTTCGTTCTCGCAAGCTACGGAACAGGTGCGGTTATGGCTGTTCCGACACATGACCAGAGAGATTTCGAGTATGCTGTTGCACATAATATTTCCATGATTCAGGTAATCGACGGTGCAGATGTCAGCGGACATGCTTTTGAGAAGGGTGACTATCTCGGAAAGGGCTGTAAGCTCATCAATTCAGAGGAGTTTACAGGACTTACCGTGGAGGAGGCTAAGAAGGCTATCACGGACAAGCTTGTCGGAATGGGAATTGCCAGAAGAAAGGTAAATTATCACTTCCGTGAGTGGATATTCGCAAGGCAGAGATACTGGGGCGAGCCTGTGCCAATCGTATACCTTGAGGACGGCTCCATACATGTGCTTGCAGACGATGAGCTTCCGCTTGTACTTCCTGAGCTTGAGGATTACAAGGGAAAGAATGGACAGGCGCCTCTTGAGAATGCGACAGAGTGGAAACAGTACAATCACAACGGATTAAAGGGCAAGAGAGAGACATCAACCATGCCGGGAAGTGCGGGTTCAAGCTGGTACTATATGAGATACATTGACCCGGACAATGATAAGGAGTTCGCCAATCAGGAGCTTTTGAAGCACTGGATGCCTGTTGACCTCTATATCGGAGGACCTGAGCATGCGGTAGGTCATCTCATGTATTCAAGAATATGGAACCGTTTCCTCTATGACAAGGGTCTTTCACCTGTGAAGGAGCCGTTTAAGAAGCTTGTTCACCAGGGAATGATTTTGGGTTCTAACGGAATTAAGATGGGTAAGCGTTTTCCTGAGTTCGTTGTAAACCCAAGTGATATAGTAAGAGATTACGGTGCTGACACATTAAGACTCTATGAGATGTTCATGGGACCTCTTGAAGCTTCCAAGCCTTGGAGTGCAACAGGTGTTGAGGGCGCTAAGCGTTTCATCCTGAGAGTATGGAACTTCTTTACAAACCCTGGGAATATCTCTGACGCGAATAAGGATGAGCTCACAATGCTCTACCATCAGACTGTAAAGAAGGTAACGAACGATTTCGAGAACCTTGCTTTCAATACGGCTATAAGCCAGATGATGATATTCGTAAATCAGCTCTACAAGACCGGAACATGTCCGAAGGAGTATGCGGAAGGCTTTATAAAGATGCTCTCCTGCATCTGTCCGCACGTCGGAGAGGAACTCTGGGCTGTGTTAGGACATGACAATACCATCGCTTATGAGGCTTGGCCGAAGTATATCGAGGAACTCACCGTCGATGACGCTGTCGAGATAGCCGTTCAGATTAACGGAAAGACCAAGGGCGTTGTAAAGGTTTCCAAGGACGCTGACAAAGAGACTGTTCTCGCGGCAGCAAAGGAAGCCGTCAAGGAGAAACTTACACAGAACATTGTCAAGGAAATTTATGTTCCCGGCAAGATTGTAAATATAGTATGTAAATAATTGATTAACCTGATGAATAATGCTGTGACAGTCATGCCATGGCATTATTCTGTATTGGAGTTAATGAGTAATTTGTGCCGCCGCTCGGCGGCGGAATGGAGAGTTGTATGCATTCACCACTTGAAATTGCAAGAAATTTTGTAGAAATCGGTATCCACAAGGTTAAGCTGTCGGCGTGGAAGATGCTGATACTTGGCTTTTTTGCGGGAATGTTCATTGGTTTTGCCGGGATTGCCTCGACGACAGCTTCGGCGACCATCGCTTCGGCCTCGGCTGCAAGGCTTGTGAGCGCCTGCGTTTTCCCTGCCGGAATGGCAATGGTGCTTGTCGCCGGAAGTGAGCTCTTTACGGGAAATAATCTTATAATAATCAGTGTGCTGCAAAGGAAAACGACGGTCGCCGGGATGTTAAAAAACTGGTTTTTTGTATTTCTTGGCAATTTTATCGGAGCGGGTTTTGTGGCGGTCATGGTAGTGTACTCTCATGTGCCTGACCTGTACGGCGGACTGCTTGCGGAAAAGGTAGCTGCCGCTGCGATATCGAGAATAAATCAGAGCTTTCCTGAGGCATTTATGAGAGGCGTTTTGTGCAATATTCTGGTTTGCATTGCGGTATGGGCTGCATTTGCGGCTAAGAGGGTGTCAGGAAAGCTTTTGATGAGCTTCTGGCCTGTGATGCTCTTTGTGCTATGTGGCTTTGAACACAGCATAGCTGATATATATTTTGGCATTGCGGGCATTGCTGCGGCAAGTGAATATGGCGTGGCTGCTGCGGGACTCAATTTTGGAAGCTTTCTGCTCAAAAATCTTCTTCCGGTCACACTTGGAAACATTGTCGGCGGAGCAGGGATTGTCGGTGCAGGATACTGGCTTGTATATCTTCGCCATACACCTCTTAGTCCGATGACAATAGAGGCGGAGCAGGAGGAAATTGACATCGCTGAGGAGTATTAAAAAGGGGCATTGAGCACCCGGAAATGAGGCTTTTATGACGCAGTATTCTTTTTTACAGGTGATTTTGTTTTTTTTTGTATATTGTTTTCTTGGCTGGATATGGGAGACAAGCTATGTTTCAATCAGAAAGCACAAGTTCGTAAACCGCGGCTTCCTGCACGGACCACTTATACCGATATATGGCTTCGGAGCGATGGCGATACTCTTTGCGACACTCCCTGTCAAGGATAATCTGTGGCTGGTATTCATCTGCGGCATGCTCGGCGCCTCGGCGCTTGAGCTCGTGACTGGCTGCGTGATGGAAGCAATATTCCATGTAAGATACTGGGATTACACCAACATTCCCACGAACATAAAGGGCTATATAAGTCTTCCTACTTCGATTGTGTGGGGTTTTTTCTCAATCCTTATGATAAAATTCATTCACAAGCCGATAGAACATGTGGTGCTTGGATTATCCATGACAGCCACGGAGGTGCTCACGGTTTTTCTTGTCATGTTCGGAAGCATGGATCTTGGCATATCGATAAGAGATGCTCTCGATTTGAAGGAGGTATTAAAGTACATATCCGAGATGGAGAGAGTTCAGCGCGCGCAGAAGCGCATGGACGTCATTGCTGCTGTGCTTGACAACGATATGGAGAATTTCAAGGAGAAGATTACAGCCAGATTGTCGGGTATGGAGAAGGGCGAGTTCAGACGTATCAAGAGTCTCCTTGAGCGTAACCCTTCGGCTAAGTCGACAAGATACTCAGAGCTCTTTGACAGCTTCAAGACTACGATTAAGGAACTCAAGCGCCCGGGAAAGAATGAGAGTGTGGATAAGGAGTAATAGGAACTCCATATGTTTTGTAAATGTTCAGAGCCTGCACCGGTGGTGGGGCTCTGAACATTTAATAATCGTACAACTTAACTATGCATTTTTAAGCATCTGCATAAAAAGGTCTAATTTTCCCTGCTGTTCAGGACTCATATCGTTTCTCAATATGTTTATGATGGCATTGGTTTCATCTTGGGTGAAGCTGATGCCTTCTTTTTTTGCCTTATTAGATACAGCAAGCAGAAGAGGGAGCATCTCGTCCGTCCCCTTTCCCTTGGCTATGTTCGCAAAGTTGTTGATGAGTGCTGCCTTTCTTGGGTCAAGCCCTTCAGTGATATGTGCTGTGTCCATGTGTGTGAACCCCTTTCATATTACATTCTTATTTTTGGAGAAGATTAGGCGTCAACGCCACGGAAGCTGTGAACTTAATCTTGATTTACCGCCTGACTGTCACATTTTTATGTGGCGGCGGTAAAAAACTCCTATTTCTCTATGTTCTGACCGTACATTACCGCTTAATTTTAGATGTATTTCCGAACCTGTGGTATATCATAGTAAATCCTCGAATTTGCGGCACATTGCAAGCTGTTCGGGTGATAAAAATCCTGAGAGCATGTCAACGGGCGATGGCTGGCAGGGTGGTCTGGGTGGCGGACATCTATCCGGATTTTTGTCAGGCTTTCCGCCGCCGGGCGGTTTTCCGGGAGGTGGAGAGCCGGGCTTGTAGTCACATGGCGGTCTGCCGGGAGAAGCCCCCGGTTTGCAGTCACACGGCGGCTTACCGGAAGGAGGAGCACCGGGTTTTTCGTCACACGGCGGCTTGCCGGGTGGTGGTGAACCGGGTGGTGGGGCGCATGGATTTGCTGCGAGCGCCGCCTGAATTTTCTGCGCCTTTATCATGCCTATCATCATATCAAGCTGCTTCTGTTCCTCGGGGGAGCAGTAGCACTTTAACTCGGACAGCATATCACCGCCGCAGGGAGGCTTGAAGGCACATGCCGGGATTCGATTGTGATTGAAGAAATCGGCTGTCATATTAAATTCTATTATACGCACCATCAGCCCGAACATCTTCTGCTGCGACGGCTCCAGAAACGGAATGAGAGCCTTGAGAAGCTGCGTGCTCCTGCCGATGGTTCGCTCGTCAAATTCAGTTTGGATAATGGTTTGGTGCGGTGGTTTTGGAGGCATGGGAGTGTCCTTTTTGGGCAGATAAATTTATTGTCATTAAAATATATGACAAAAAATAAAAAATATGTTCAAAAGCTATTGACAGGTTGAGGATGAGCTGATTATTTTTGCTCAAGAAAGGAGGAAAAATAAACAATTTAATTTTTTTAGGTAATTGCGAAACGCAGAAGAATAGCAAGCGTAAAGCCGGTGACAAATTGAGCTTAGAAAAAAGAAAGAAAAATAGCTATAATTACTGCCTTTATTAACAAATTTCTATCTCAGGCAGTAAATTTACCACCTTATTGTTCCACCAAAAGCTGATATACGAAAAATCATACGGCTTATTAGTTCAAGAAAATCAATCAAGCGGTAATATACAACTGAAATACTGAAAAATAGAATATATTTTACCGCTGCTGTGTGAAAACAGCCCGGTCAGGTGGTAATTCGTTTCTGAACAACTCCATTATATCACAAGCCGTGAGGAGATTTTTGATTTTAGTAACAAAAAAATGCCGTATTTATGCGGTGTTTGGCGTTTTGCAAACGCCTATTAATTTTCTAGGTGAAAGGAGAAATATTGAAATGGTTAAATACGTAAACACAACTAAGGAAGAGTGGGATTTCCTGACACGAGAATATTCTAACGACAGTTTTATTTCGTCGGTAAGCAACGATTTGACTAAATTAACAATTACAATTACAGTTACAGTTGTAATCATAGCTGCAGTATTGATTATAATGATAATTGTAAATAAAAGAAAAAGAAAATAGCATCATAAAAATGCATAAAGAGGCAGGGACATAATACGCCCCTGCCTCTTTGCATGCGATTCATATTTAGAAGCCGCAGCCGCCTCCACAGAATAAGAGGATAAGAATTAACCATACGCAGCTATTGTTGCTGCATCCTCCGCCGCAGCCGCCGCAGTCGTCACCGTTTCCACAGCCGAAGATATTGGAAAGTCCGGTGCCGTTTCCGTTGCCGCAGAGACAGGAGAGAAGAATTATCCAGATGATAATGCTGCAGCTGTTGCATCCTCCGTTGTTAGAACCTCCACATCCGCATCCACCGTTGCATCCGCAGTTTGTTGCTGCTAAATCACTCACTATAGTTTCCTCCAAAATCTTTATACACTTCATAATATGATTGAGGTGGAAATGTGTTACATTTTTTTCACTAAATCATACCTTGTTTTTTCGGCTATCATATTGTATGATACAAGAAGCAAAATGTGGACAGAATATGCATTTGTGGTTAATTGAAAATATAGTGCCGTGGTTAGCATGTGCAGATGGAGGACTTTATGGATAAGATTAAGATGACTACACCTCTTGTCGAGATGGACGGAGATGAGATGACAAGAGTACTCTGGAAGGAGATTAAGGACGAGCTTTTACTTCCTTTCATTGACCTTAACACCGAGTACTATGATTTGGGACTTGAGTACAGAAATGCGACTGATGACCAGGTCACTGTCGATGCTGCCATGGCTACGAAGAAGTATGGTGTGGCTGTCAAGTGCGCTACCATCACGCCGAATGCAGCCAGAATGACCGAGTACAATTTAAAGGAGATGTGGAAGAGTCCTAACGGAACGATACGTTCAATACTTGACGGAACGGTATTTCGCGCTCCTATTATAGTGAAGGGTGTCGAGCCGCTTGTAAAGAACTGGAAGAAGCCTATTACCATCGCAAGACATGCGTATGGCGATGTGTATAAGGCAGTCGAGATGAAGGTTCCGGGCGCCGGAAAGGCAGAGCTTGTATACACTGATACGGAGGGAAATGAGAAGAGAGAACTCATACATGAGTTTAAGGGTGCCGGAATTATTCAGGGAATGCATAATGTGGAGGCTTCCATCGAGAGCTTTGCGAGAAGCTGCTTTAACTATGCGATTGACACGAAGCAGGACGTATGGTTTGCCACGAAGGACACTATTTCCAAGAAGTACGACCACACATTTAAGGATATTTTTGCCGAGATTTTTAAGAATGAGTACGAGGAGAAATTCAAGGCAGCGGGGATAGAGTATTTTTACACACTTATCGATGATGCGGTTGCAAGAGTAATACGTTCAGAGGGCGGTTATATCTGGGCATGTAAGAATTATGACGGCGATGTCATGAGTGATATGGTTGCGACGGCATTCGGTTCACTTTCCATGATGACATCGGTTCTGGTATCGCCGCAGGGCTACTATGAGTACGAGGCCGCACATGGCACGGTACAGCGCCATTATTACCGTTATCTCAAGGGAGAGCAGACCTCAACCAACCCTATAGCCACCATATTTGCGTGGACAGGAGCACTGAAAAAGAGAGGCGAGCTTGACGGAATAAATGAGCTCATGGAGTTTTCCGACAAGCTTGAGAAGGCTACCATCGCAACCGTTGAGGGCGGTCAGATGACAGGCGATCTTGCGCTTATCACATCAATCAAGGATGCTAAGACCTTAAACAGCACAGATTTCATAAAGGCAATCCGCGCTACACTTGAGGCTATGCTCTAAGAAAAGGTATCGGTGTACAGATTATGATTAAGCTTATATTGAGTGATGTCGACGGAACCCTTCTGGCAAAAGGGGAGGGTGCGCTTGACAAGAGTGTGTTTGAAGTTGTAGATGCACTTTATGAGCGTGGAATACACTTTGCGGCGGCGAGCGGGAGAGGTTATGGAGACCTCGTGAGACTTTTCGCGCCCGTTAAGGATAAGATGTCCTTTGTGTGCAGTGATGGTGCCATGACCATAAGCGACGGAAAGGTTATCGGGATAAACCCCATGGATAGAGACAGGGTGATGACTCTTGTCAATGACATTACATATACGGAAGGGTGTGAGTTCCTTCTGTATGGACGCGAGAAACTATATGTGCGTCCAAAGACGCGCGGTTATGACTCATTTATCATGGACAGATATGGTGACAGCGTGGTGCATGTGAACAGCATAGACAGCATAGATGATGATTTTCTGAAGCTTTCGGTATATGCAAAGAATGGTGTAGAGCTGTGCTCCGGACATTTTGAGAAAAGATGGTCGGACACCTTCGAGCTGGTGTACAATGCCAACAATTGGATGGAGTTCGTCGCTGACGGCATCTGCAAGGTGTCAGGTGTCAGGGCGCTGTGTGCCGGATATGGCATCAGCATGGACGAGGTGATGGCATTTGGCGACGGCGGCAATGATATTAAACTGCTCGGAACGGCAGCCTACGGCTATGCCATGGACTATGCACCCGAGGCGGTGAAGGCGGCAGCAGGCTATGTCACGGACGATGTGATGGAGACAATACGCAGACAGGTGCTTTAGATTGACAACGGCGGAGTGGACTAAAAGTGTTCATTCCGTCTTTTTTGTGCAATTTATGCTATTATTATAGTTGGCAATATGGTATAATGAGCGTAAGCAGAGCAGTGCCATACAATGCAAATACAGCAGCCTGTGCTTGCACAAAGCCTGCAGTATTTGCATTGTATGATAGTGCGAAGCACGGACATCGAGAAAATCTGTGATTTTCTCGATGAGCACTGCGGAATATAGCACTGCGGATATAGTAGAACGGTGCATCAAGGCTGTGCTGGCACAAAGCTATCGAAAAATATAATCAAGAACAAAAAGCAGAAAAGAGATGTGTGCTGAATATGAATAATGTTGGTAACGAATTTGGAATGCTTGTATATAGTGTAAGGAAAAATAAGAAGATTAATGCTGAGGTGCTGGTGAATGGGTTGTGTTCCGTTGGTGTGCTGTACAATATTGAGGGCGGAAAAGTTCTGCCAGGCTACCTGCTCAGAAATGCGCTTATTCAGAGGCTTGGCCTTGCACCGGAGTGGTTTGAGTGTATGCTGACAACAGAGGAGTACGGCGAGTGGAAGCTGAGGGGCAGAATTGTCAATGCCATTGAAAGAGAAAATTATGAGTATGCGTGGAAGCTTCTTTCCGAATACAAGGATAAATATATAAAAGAAGATTTGTCAAAGATAGAATTATCTTATGACGATGTATGGGATGCGGATAGGGAGAGGGACGAAAGCACAGCATGTGAAAGACTGAGAATACAGTATTACATGAGAATGAGCTGTATGCTCGCCGGCATCGACAACAAAATTGAGAAATACAGAATTGCAGTTCAGATGACATCCATGGCATATGATAAGGCGGGAAATTTTAGTGGGGATAGGTTGAAGCTCTATAAATTGTCAATAAATGAGCTGAATGCATATGTCGAAGGCTCGTGGGGCTGTGCGGACGCTGAGAATGTAATATGTACTATAAAGGACTATATCGATGCCAATTATTATGACAGAAAATCGAAGGTAAAGATAATTCCGAAGCTTGCGGTATACTATTGCAGGATTAACGAAAGTGCAGAGGACATTGCCACATTGAGACAGATGTGGAAACGGTGTGAGGAGGCAGTTGAGCTTCTGCGGGAGGAGAAAAGAGCCTACTATATGGTCGAGCTCCTTGACATACAGCAGGTAGTTGCGGACAAGCTTTGTATACATATGAAAGGAAAGCTGCAGGAGGATTGCCGGGAACAGATGCAGAGCCTGAAAAATGAGAGACGCATTTGGAGAGAGGTTCTTTCAGGTGAATATAGAAGGTATGGCTTGTCTGATATGATGAAAAATGACTGCTATTTCTACCATGAGAGTACGGCGCATTGCATCAATGATGTGATAAAAGCGAGGAGAACGCTCTACGGATACAGCAGGAAACAGCTCAGCGATGGCATATGTGCGGAGAAAACTATTGAAAAGACTGAACAGCACAGGACTAATCTTCAATATCGCAACATGAGGATGGTTTTCGAGAAGCTCGGACTTCCATGCACCTACCAGATAATGTTCCCGATTTCCGGGGATATCACGGATTTGGAGAAGAATGAGCAGATAAACAATTACATAAAAAATGACAAGTTCACCGAAGCACTCGCAATGATAAATGAGCTAAAAGAAAAAGTGTCAAATTGCGATTATAACATACAACATTTCGGACGGGGTGAAGTCTTTATTAAACGACAGCTTGAAAAACTGAACATAGAGGAGGTTTTAGATAATACAATCAGGTTGTTAGAAATGACAATGCCTATTAAATATATTGATAATTTTATTGAAAATAAGGGGCGTGGATTGAGAAAAAATGAGCCTGTAAGTAGAAGGTTATATTTGACTGAGAAAGAAGTGGAGTGTCTTATTTCTGCATGCATTAATTGGAATATAATGAAGCAGTATGAAAAAGCAGAGAGATACTTGGAATTGCTATATGAGTATTTCATTCTGGACGATGAGGAGAATGAACTGAATGGCAGAGTAGATTTACTTGTACAGATTATTGTAATTTATTCAAGTGTGCTTGGAAATATAGGAAAAAATGAAAAATCAAGTAGGATATCTGACAAAATGTCTGAAATAAAGCTGAGACAGTACAGACCAGAAAAACTGTGGCTGGACAAGTACAATAATATATGGAATGATAATTTGAAGGAGAAAAATATAGAGAAATACATTTCTGTTTTGAGAGAATGTATTTCCCTATGTGAGATATATAACAGCATATCAATGAAGAAACTTTTTGAAGAGAAGCTGAATGAGGTTCTTTAAAATTATTTAGTACATGGTGCTTCAATATCTGGTGCATTATCAAGGTCATGCAGGACCTCAATGTTGTCATCGTGATAATCGTTATGTGGAATAATGTCCGTAAACAGTATAAAAAATATACAATAGATACAAAAGATGATTGTTGATTTAGCAGCTACTCGTTTTTTCATAATATAATATCCTTTCTTCTGATGATTATTACGTATACAAGATGATACATTGATTTGTATGCACTGAGTATAGCAAAAGTATCAAGTATCAAACAGTTCCCTTTTCCAATAGGCAGTTTTATACAAAAGGGGGACTGTTTATGAGTAAAAATATATGTTATTATCTTTATGAGCTCAGTTATATATTCACGTGAAGTAATAGTAATACCAAAATGTTAAATGTTGACAACAACACAAAAAACTACGGAGGTAAACTATATGAATATTGGAAAAAAAATAGTGTTATCAATGACTGCTGCGACAGTGCTTTTAGGCACGGTATTGACAAGTGTGGTTCCTGCAATGGCAGATGTACCAGATCCATCGCATCAACATAGGTATTCAGATGAGAAGTATTTGAGGACAGAGGAGGATAATATATATTCACATACAGTCGTGATAGGCTATGAGGACAATGGCACTCCTGTATATGGAACATGTATTATTATTGTAGAAAGAGAGTGTTACATAGCAAAATGTAAATACTGTGACGATACTCACGGGACTCCATATTCTAAAATAATAGAGGATCATTCATATTGTGATAATAATTATTAATGAGAATAATAGGGGAAAGCCAGCGTAATATCGGCTTTTCCTTATTGTGCATATTAAGGAGGAATATATGAAAATTAACAGGGGTATTTTTATCAGCATGGCAGCGATGATGCTGTTACAGTGCACGGCATGTTCGGCGAAGAATGACGAAGCGAAGAATGAGGGGACAACGGGGGACAGCACCACAAGTACAACAGTACAGACAGCGGTAGATGGAAGTTCGGAGAATATTGAAATTGCCAATATGAAGGTGTACGAGCCTGAGGCAATGCATTACTATTACTCTACGCGGCGCAGGCTGGGGCTTGAAGAAAATGAGTCGATTTTCAATAGTGAATGGTGCCTTGCCGCAAATGGGATATATTGCAGCATGGGTGTGGATTTTGAAGATGGCACTCATGGTAATACACTTAAATTTATAAGCTATGATGATATCAGGGCAGTTGATGATGTGAATGACTTGTTTCTTGGCAGCATGGAGGAAAGGGAAGATGATATAGGCGGAGAATGGCAGGTTATAACATCTGAGGTTGTTGAGGGCGCGACATTCAGGTATCCTCGCGCCTATGGCGATGGTGCGATGGTGTTTGCGTATACAATGCCGGAGGACGGAGGCTACTCCTATAAATCGGTTTACATAGATGAAAATATGCATCAGGAGCTGCGCGACGATGTGACTGAGGCCATGATGCAGACCGACGAGGTGATAGACAGAGAGGTATCAAACGGCTGGCTGAATATAGTAGAAGCTTTTGAGTCGGGTTCCGGCGCAATTTACTGTATGGGATATGATGATGGCAGCAAGAATACTGTGCTGTGTTTTTATGATAATACCTGTACGAAACTGAGCGAGGTTGTGCTCGATTATTCCGTCGGAGCCATTATTGATGAGGTAGACGGACATGTGGCATGGCTTCGCAGGACGACTGCGGGACAGAGGTTTGTCAGATGTGATGTGAACGAGGGAAGCAGCTCGCTCACTGAGCTGGCGCTTGGAAGCGAAGTGGGAACATCAAAAATCTATGGCTGCAATGGCAGGAATATCCTGTGGACGCAGACCTCGGTCTACAATGTTGACGGAGCAGGAGAAACACTTGAGCGCAGAATGGACTGGAATGCCGCCGGTGTTGCAGATGGACTGTATCAGAGAATTTATGTTGCTGATGATGGGAGCATGTTTGCGGCAAAGAGTGTTGCAGATGGAATAGCATTGTGCAGCATGTATGAGTCGGACGTTGTGACCAATTCGGAGAAAACAGTGCTGAAGATAGCGGTGACAAGCTATACAAGTGAAATATACGATGAAATGGCAAGATTTTTCAATGGTGCCAACAGCAGGTATGAGGTCGAGCTTGTAGAATATGACGACAGCAATAAATTTATAACAAGCCTCACATCAAAAGACGGACCTGACATGATAAGCACGGATATGATAGATTTGGCTCGGTTCTCGGCGGCTGGTTATCTTACAGACTTGTATGAGCTCATGGATATGGAGGATAGCATAATTAAGGCTGATGAGCTGGTGCCTGGTGTAAGAGATGCTTATACCTATGGCGGAAAGCTTGCGGCTATACCAATTATATTTACTGCCGGGGTGATTGTTGGCGGTGAGGAGTTTGAGAATATCGGGACATGGAATATAGATGAGTTTATCAGACTCATGGAGAGAAATGACAAGATTGTAAGCAGTTATACCAACACTACAAATAATTACTTTACAGATATAGCAGGAATTTATTGGGCCGGAGAGAAGGACAGGCTTGTGGACTGGGAGAACGGGGTGGCTCGTTTTGACTCAGATGAGTTTGTTAGATTTTTAAAAGCGCTTGACGCTTATAAGCCGCCCGTGCAGATGGAGGACAATGAGCCGGAGTCGGTGTATTGGCAGAATAATCAGATATATCTGCACAGGGATGACATATTCAACCCATACGGCACGCAGATTGTGAGACAAACTTTAGGAACAGATGAACCTGTGTATTTAGGATATCCTACGGGAGACATACATTCATTCAGTGTTCAGGGTGACAGTTTTGCGATAAGTGCGTTCAGCGATAACAAGGAAGGTGCATGGGAGTTCCTTCAGTATCTGTTAAGAAATGCTGATAAGCTGTCAGAAAGTACAGGCTTAAACGCATGTTTTCCGACATACCTGCCTAAGCTTAACAAGATTTTGGAAAAGGCCTCAGTTAAGGAATATGAGAGGGACGCTGAGTGGAATATCCTGACAGACAGCAACGGAAATCCTGTAGAGAGGCCTGCGACTATAATATACGGTGGAGGCTGGTACGGAGCAGATATACCTATATATGCCATCACCGATAAGGATAAGGAGGAGTTGTGGTATATTTTTGACAATATAGGCTTTGTGGAGGACAGCAGGTCGTCCACATACCAGATTTATATGGACGAGATAATCTCCTTCATGGAGGGAAAACAGACCGCAGAGCAGACAGCGGCGACGCTGCAGGACAGAATGACGCTTATGATTGATGAACAGAAGTAGCAGCTTTTGTCCCGCTGACAGCAGGAAGGCAGATTAATATAAAACTGCCCGGTAACAGGAGCCTTGCTTAATGACTACCGCTTAAAAGTTTAATACATGTTATCAGGCGGTAATAACTGCGTCAAAAGAAAGAAAAAATAGCTATATTTACAGTTTACATTGATAAATTTCTATCTTAGGTGGTAAAATTAATAGCTTATTATTACCAAAAGAGCTGATATACGGGAAACAGTATACAGGGGATAAGCTTGAAAATTTCAGGGTTGACATCGACATTTTTTTGAAATATACTTTCTAGTAAAGCGTTGACGAGAAGAGTACCGGGATAAGTTTTTTTGCAGAGAGAGACATGCTTGGTGTGAGTGTCTTATAATACTGTTTCGGGAAGACCGCCTCTGAGCTGCCCCAATACGGCACGGTGATTCCGTTATAATCACAATGAGATATTTTCGCGGACATATGCAGTTTTAAGAGTATGCATGCGTTTGCCGGGAATAAATAAGGGTGGAACCGCGGATATGTTTATTCGCCCCTTATACAGATGGAAAGCCACTGTATAGGGGGCTTTTTGCATGCTGCTGCGTCAAAGTGACAAAGCATTCTTGAGATAATTAAGAAAAGGAGATTTTTGAAATGGTAGATTTTAAAGCAGATGAGAGACTGAATACTCTCAACCATTCATGTGCACATGTTATGGCACAGGCAGTTAAGCACCTTTACCCTAATGCAAAGTTCTGGGTAGGACCTGTTGTAAAGGAAGGATTTTACTACGATATCGACCTTGGCGATGTGGCTGTAAATGATGAGATTATCGCCGCAATCGAGAAGGAGATGAAGAAGGTCTGCAAGGAAGGCAAGAAGATTTTCAGAAGAGAGGTATCCAAGGCAGAGGCTCTTGAGATGTTCAAGGACGATATGTACAAGCTTGACCTTATAAACGGACTTGAGGACGGCAACATCACAGTGTATGACCAGGGTGACTTCACAGACCTCTGCCGTGGACCTCATGTTGACAACACTAAGCTCTGCAAGAACTTCAAGCTTGTGAAGTACTCAGGCGTTTACTGGAAGGGTGACGCCAACAATCATGTCATGCAGAGAATTTACGGAGTATGTTTCCCGACAGCCGAGGAGCTTGAGGAGCACCTTAGGTTACTTGAGGAGGCTAAGGAGCGTGACCACAGAAAGATCGGCAAGGAAATGGAAATTTTTATGACTGATGACCTCATCGGACGTGGACTTCCTATGTTCTTACCAAAGGGCTACACAGTATGGCAGGAGCTTGAGAACTACATCAAGGCTAAGGAGAGAAAGCTTGGCTATCTTCACGTTATGACACCTTGTGTAGGTACAGTTAACCTTTATAAGACCTCAGGCCACTGGGATCACTACAAGGAGAATATGTTCCCTGCTATGGAGGTTGAGGGAGAATCATTCGTACTCAGACCTATGAACTGCCCTCATCACATGATGATTTATGCTAACAAGATGCATTCATACAAGGATTTACCTATGAGAATAGGTGAGATAGCACATGACTTCAGATTCGAGGCGAGCGGTACTCTTAAGGGAATCGAGAGAGGAAGACATTTCTGCCAGAATGACGCACATCTTTTTGTCACACCTGAGCAGATTGAGTCTGAGTTTTCTAAGGTTGTTGACCTTATATTTGACACATACAAGGATTTCGGAATCACAGATTACAGATGTGTTCTTTCACTCAGGGATCCTGAGGATAAGGTTAAGTACCACGATGACGATGAGATGTGGAACAATGCAGAGAATGCACTCAGAAAGGTATTAAATGACCTTGGAATCGAGTACACAGAGGAAATCGGTGAGGCTGCTTTCTACGGACCTAAGCTTGATGTGAATGTTAAGCCTGCTGTAGGTAATGAGTATACACTCTCAACCTGCCAGCTTGACTTCTGTCTCCCGGCTAAGTTCAACTTAACTTATGTTGACAAGGATGGTCAGAAAAAGACACCTGTTGTTCTTCACAGAGCAATCCTTGGTTCGCTTGACAGATTCATGGCTTACATCCTTGAGGAGACTAAGGGTAACCTTCCACTGTGGCTTGCTCCTGTACAGGCAGTTATTCTTCCTGTTAAGAATGAGGATGAGGAGCTTAACGCTTACTCACATGAACTCTACGATTATCTTGCTTCTAACGGAATCAGAGTTGAGATTGACGAGCGAAATGAGAAGCTTGGCTATAGAGTGCGTGAGGCACAGGTCAAGAAGACACCTTATCTTATCGTGCTTGGTAAGAACGAGGCTAATGACAAGACTGTAAGCTATAGACTTCACGGCGAGCAGAACTCTACTACAGTATCTAAGGATGAGTTCCTTGCGATGTTAAAGGATGAGATTGCGACAAAGAAGCTTAATCCGGCAGCCGCTAAATAGTATTTCGTATTTTAATATTTCGCATTTATGACTATAAGACTTCATGCACAGTGATTTTTAGCTGTGTGTGAAGTCATTTTTTGCAGAGCGGCATATTCACATGAAATGGATGTACTCTGAAAAATATGTAATAATTGAAAATACAATAACCGGATGATATACTTAAGCTTAGAATAAAAGGTTATTATGGATAAGAAACAACTTATTGGTGGCAGTACTGCAAGCAATGCTTGCAGTATGCAGGGGGATAAAAATGATAGTTAATTATAAAATGATATTGCAGTATGACGGCACGCGGTACAATGGCTGGCAGAAGCAGGGAAATACTAAAAACACGATACAGGGAAAGATAGAGGAGACTCTTTCTAAGTATTTCGGACAGGAGACAGAGCTTCACGGTTCAGGGAGAACCGACGCGGGGGTTCACGCTGTCGGACAGGTGGCTAATTTTAAAGTAGAGTATCAGAAAGCTTCGATAGATAAAATATATGGAGCGGAAAATAATATAGGTGCTGATAAAGAGGCTGGCAGGCTTAAAGACAATGCTGTTGAAAAAATAAAGGATGAGCTCAATTCATTTCTTCCGGAGGATATCAGGATACTCACTCTTGAGCAGGCTGACAACCGCTTCCACGCAAGACTTAACGCAGTGGAAAAGGAATATCGCTACTATATAAGCCTTGACAGAAAGCGCGATGTGTTCGCAAGAAAGTATATGGCACAGCTTGAACATCCGGAGAAGCTTGATGTGGATAGGATGAAGGCAGCAGCTGACAGGTTCCTTGGTGAGCATGATTTTCAGGGATTTTCGGACAACAAATCTAAAAAAAGCACGATAAGGCGGATTGATAGCATTGAGTTCAGGTTGTGCAGTAAAAATATAGATAATGCTGATTATATGGAAGAAGCCCATAATGGCAGTGTATCCGCTGTGCAGGACGGCTGCCTTGAGATTATTTTCCGTGGCAACGGCTTTCTATACCACACGGTCAGACTTATTGTAGGAACGCTGTTAGCCCTCGGTATGGGAGAGGCTTCCGCAGATGTGGTGGATGAGATATTTGAGAGACGCGACAGAAAGAGGATTCCATATATGGCACCTGCGGAGGGATTGTTTTTATACAGAGTGGAATATTAAGGAGGGAGAAATATGGACAGCACAGGGTATGATAAATTAGAAAAAAATCTTATAGATATTATCAGGGAGCAGCAGATGAAGCTCGGATATTGCAGCGAGGATGTAAGACTGTACTATCCACTTTCGTCACTCAATCATTTTTTTGGCACAGAGGATGACGCTGAGACTATGCTTGCAAGGCTTGCAGTTACACAGCTCCCTGATGAATTTAAGGAAAAGTTAGGGGCTGTGGAGGTGACGCAGAAGAATGGGCGTTTCTGTTTCCTTATTCCAAAGGAGGGCGGAAGATATGTGCATGAAAATGCAGCACCGGACAGGTTACTCGGTGAGCTCATTGAGTATGTCGGCGGACATGACTGTACAATGCAGGGAATATTTGATTTGTTTCATAGGTACTCAGAGCATGTGGTTATAGAGAAGGCTAAGGATGATGAGTTCGACTATGTTGTGTATTTTGAACATTCAGATGATGATACTTCCGATACAGCCGGTGATGAGTACTATTACTGCTTCAAGGACGAAGGCTGCCACATAATATACCATAGATTTTTGCCGGAGGATTACAGGGAGCTGTTCTGATACAGGTTCCTGTATTTTTGTTATATAAATATTAAGGCAAACAGGTTATTACATATATGCCATATTAACAATGAAGATGAAAATAAGCTTGACAAATTACTTTGTTGTGATAAGATTTAATAGGTTGTTGGATATTTGGGTTTATTAGATTTGTTAGATTTATGTATTCAACAATATGATTGGACAAAGATATAGATTAAAAGCTGTGAAGACGAAGATTATATATTGTATTATTCTGGAAAAGCATGAGCTTACAGAATTTATGTACAGTTTATGCAGACGTACAGTGTATATAGTATGTAATACAGCAGACAGATATTTTCCGACAGAGAGAGCAGGTCATCGGCTGGAAGCCCGCTTTAGGTTCAGGTATCTGTTTAAGTTCCCGTCGGAGCTGCATTCCTGAAGGCTTGCTTGTAGGGAGTGACGTACATGCACGTTACGCATAAGTTGAGTGCCCGGGCGACCGGGAATAAGGGTGGTACCGCGAGTTTAAGCCTCGTCCCTCATTTTTTGAGGGGCGGGGTTTTTTAGTGTATAAATTGTTTAAACATTTGTACATGCACATTTTATAAGAAAAAAAGGAGTAAATGACATGTTTAATGCAGATGATTTGAAGAAGAAATTCTTAAACGACATTGAGACAGCCAGATCTGAGAGCCAGCTCTCGGAGGTCTGGAAGACATACCTCAGCAAGAACGGTTCTGTTTCAAGTCTTATGAATGGAATTAAGGAGGTTGCCAAGGAGGAGAAGAAGGCATACGGTCAGTTCGTAAACGATGTGAAGAACTGGGTTCAGGAGAAGTATGACGAGAAGAAGAAGGAGATTGAGGCTCTCGAATTACAGCAGAAGTATGAGAGAGAGACCATAGATGTCACTGTTCCGGTAAAGGCACGTCCTATGGGAAATCTTCACCCGCTCACAGCCGTAAAGTACGAGATGATAAATGTTTTTGCGGGAATGGGCTTCGAGATTTTTGAGGGACCTGAGATTGAGGACGATGACCACAACTTCACAAGACTTAATGTATTGAAGGATCACCCATCAAGAGATATGCAGGATACCTTCTGGCTCACCGATGACCTGCTCCTTCGCACACACACATCACCGGGACAGATTCGTACCATGGACGCTAAAAAGCCTCCTATCAAGGTGCTTGTACCGGGTAAGGTGTTCCGTTCCGACTCCGATGCGACACATTCACCGATGTTCAGCCAGATGGAGGGACTCGTAGTTGATAAGCATATCACACTCTGCGACCTTCAGGGTATGCTTGATGAGTTCGTGAAGAAGCTTTTCACAGGGGATGTCAAGACAAGACTTCGTCCTTCATACTTCCCATTCACGGAGCCATCGGTTGAGGTCGATGTAAGCTGCTTTAAGTGCGGCGGCTGTGGCTGCTCACTCTGCAAGGGAACAGGCTGGATAGAGGTTCTCGGCGGCGGTATTGTCAATAAGAAGGTTCTTGAAAACTGTGGAATCGATTCTGAGGAGTATTCAGGACTTGCATTCGGTATCGGTATCGAGCGTATTGCGATGCTCAAGTACGGTATCAATCACATGGGTAAGCTTTTTGAGAATGACATTGATTTCTTAAAGCAGTTCAAGGCATAACAGTCAGAAATGGAGAATAGATATGAAAGTATTACTTAGCTGGTTAAAGGATTATGTAGATATAGATGTCACTCCACAGGAGCTTGAGAAGAAATTCTTCGGTGCAGGCTTTGAGGTTGAGGGAGTTGAATATCTTGGTGAGAATATCGAGAAGGTTTATGTAGGACAGGTTACTTCCATAGAGAAGTATGAGGGAACACATCTTTATATTTGTCACATTGACTGCGGCGGGCAGGGTCATGACCATCTCATTCTCACAGGTGCGGACAATGTTTTCCAGGGTGCGAAGGTTCCGGCATGTATAGTCGGCGCCAAGCTTCCTAACGGCATGGAGATAACACCTAGAAAGATGAAGGATATGATGTCCTACGGTATGCTCTGCTCAGGCGGAGAGTTAGGACTTGACAAGGACTGGTACAAGGGCGCTGATGTCAACGGCATCATGATCTTGGACGAGGACGCCCCTGTAGGAGAGGACATAAAGACCTATCTTGGACTTGACGATTATGTGTTCGATATTTCGGTTACGGCTAACAGACCTGACTGTCAGTCTGTGCTTGGACTTGCGCGCGAGGTTGCCGCATTCCTTGGAAAGGAAATCAAGCTTCCTGACATGAGCTACACCTGTGATGAGGTGACCAAGCCGGAAATCAGCGTGACTGTTGAGAGCCAGGATATCTGTCCAAGATATTTAGGACATTATGTATATGATGTCCAGTATAAGGAATCTCCGCTCTGGATGAAGAGAAGACTTATTGCAGTCGGACACAATGCTATAAACGCGATGGTTGATATAACCAACTACGTTCTTGTTGAGATTGGACAGCCAATGCACGCATTCGACCTCAGCACACTTGAGGGCTCATCAATCGTTGTAAGAAGAGCGCAGGATGGCGAGAAGCTTGTGACTCTCGACGGCAAGGAGAGAGTGCTCACACATAACAATCTTCTCATCTGCGACAAGGTGAAGGCAGTCGGACTTGCGGGTGTAATGGGTGGTCTCAACAGTGAGATTACCGAGAACACGAAGGAGGTTCTCTTTGAGTCGGCTAAGTTTATGAAGGATAATGTGAGAAAGACAGCCAGAGGACTTGGCTTACAGTCTGATGCTGCTTCACGTTATGAGAAGGGTATTGATGAGTATTCTGTTGAATGTGGTATGGCAAGAGCACTCAACCTTGTTACAACACTTGGAGTAGCGAAGGTAAGCTCTACTCATTTTGATGTCACAGCAGGTGCTTCTACAGAGAAGAGAGTTATAAAGGTTCCTACAGCAAAGGTAAACTATGTACTTGGCATTGAGGTACCTGAGGAGGATATGGTAAGAATCCTTAAGAACCTTGCGTTCGAGGTTGAGTTATCGGACGGAGTTATGACACTTGCGGTTCCGCGTTATCGTGAGGACATTGAGAATTATCAGGATATAGCTGAGGAGATTATAAGAGAGTATGGCTACGACAAGG
Source organism: uncultured Lachnospiraceae bacterium (assembly GCA_934351925.1). Taxonomy (GTDB): domain Bacteria; phylum Bacillota; class Clostridia; order Lachnospirales; family Lachnospiraceae; genus CAG-882. The sequence continues at coordinate 26,311 of CAKRJT010000015.1, read as the reverse complement.
TTGTTCCTACCTTCTTAGGGGAGGCTTTGGTAACCAACGGAGGACTTAATGCAGCCCAGAGCAAGGAGCTTTCGGTAAAGAACTTCCTCTGCACACAGGGCTATTATGAGATTCAGACTATTGCGATGACCTCCAAGGATGAATTCGATGAGTTCCTAATTCCTGCTGATGCGAAGGAGAGACAGGTTATAGAGATTTTAAACCCTATAACAGAGAACCTGAGCATAATGAGAACCCTTATGGCACCGGCTATGGTAAGGGCTATCGAGAATAATATCAAGAACGGAAACACGGCTCTGCGTTTCTTTGAGCTTGCAAACGTATATATTCCTAAGTCACTTCCTCTCACGGAGGCACCTGACGAGATTAAGACGTTATGCCTCGGAACCTCGGGCTCTGACGAGGATTTCTTCACGATGAAGGAGACACTTGAGAATTTTGCTTCCTATAATAATATCAAGTTTACTTATAAGAGAGGTAATGTTCCTTATCTTCATCCGGGCAGAACCGCTGAGGTTTACTGCGACGGCACACTCATAGGTACCTTCGGTCAGTTAAGATACGATGTTATTGACTCACTTGCGATAGCGAAGGATAAGAAGAACGATACCAGAATATTCATTGCAGAGCTCAACTACGATGTGTTAAAGACGAAGTTCAAGGAGGAGATAACCTACACCCCTGAGTCTACTTTCGCAAAGACGAGCAGGGATATCGCGATGATAGTTGACAAGAAGGTTGAGTGCGGCGATATTATCGCTGCAATAGAGAAGGCTGATGCGCTTGTGTCAGAGGTCGACCTCTTTGATATCTTCGAGAGTGAGAAGCTCGGCTTTGGCAAAAAGAGCATGGCATTCAGAATTGTGTTTGCGTCACATGAGTTCGATGTCACCGACGAGATGACGGATAAGGCTGTTGACAGCATTGTAAATCTTCTCAGTGATGTATACGGAGCTCTTATGAGAAGCTGATTTGTTTAGTAACATTTACTGCCCGGGCGTGTGCGGAATTTATACATGCCCGGGCTTTGCTTTGCGCGTAAAAATATTATGGCATGGTAAAATGGAACATTAAATTAGGTCGAATTACCTATATATCGTACTGCAAATACTATAGATTTTAGTTGATTTTAAAGTTATAATAGCTACATATAATTGTATACACAGGAGTGGAAAAGATTTGAACTTACATGATTTTAGTTATAATCTGCCTCAGGAGCTTATCGCACAGGATCCGCTTGAGGACAGGTCATCGTCAAGACTTATGCTTCTTGACAAGAACACGGGAGAGATAGAACACAAGGTTTTTAAGGACATAATAGATTACCTGAACCCGGGAGACTGCCTTGTACTCAACAACACGAAGGTTATCCCGGCAAGACTTATGGGAGTAAGAGAGGGCACGGGAGCTTCGATAGAGGTTCTTCTTTTAAAGCGCAGGGAGAACGATATCTGGGAGGTTCTTGTAAAGCCGGGCAGGAAGGCAAGACCGGGCGACAGAATAAGCTTCGGTGAGGGTAAGCTCACGGCTGAGGTTTTAGATGTGGTAGAGGACGGAAACAGACTCATTAAGTTCTACTATGAAGGTGTGTTTGAGGCAGTGTTAGACGAACTAGGTCAGATGCCGCTTCCGCCATACATCACACACAAGCTTCAGGATAAGAACCGCTATCAGACGGTTTACGCGAAGTATGAGGGCTCTGCGGCAGCTCCTACGGCGGGGCTTCACTTTACGAAGGAGCTTCTTGAGAAGCTTGAGCGGAAGGGGATAATAATTGCGAATGTCACACTTCATGTCGGTCTTGGAACTTTCAGACCTGTGAAGGTTGAGAACATTCAGGAGCATCACATGCATTCCGAGATGTTCGTTGTCACACAGGAAGAGGCTGACAAGATTAATGCGGCGCGTGCAGCAGGCGGAAGAATAATCTGTGTGGGCACGACAAGTCTTAGGACACTTGAGTCTACTACGGATGAGAACGGGATTGTGCATGCTGACAGCAGGGAGACGGATATATTCATTTATCCGGGATATAAGTTTAAGGCGGCAGACGGTCTTATCACCAACTTTCATCTGCCTGAGTCGACACTTTTAATGCTGGTTTCAGCACTTGCGGGGCGGGATAATATTTTGAATGCGTATGAGACCGCAGTTAAGGAAAAGTACAGATTTTTCAGCTTCGGAGATGCTATGTTCATACATGACTGACAGCAAACAACATGGAGGATTATATAATGCCGGAAATTCAGGAGAAGAGAAAGTCAAGAAGAATGGGAATCAATGTAAAGATTAAGCTTCAGAAGGTCACGGACTCCCCGATGACCTACGGGCTTAAGGAGGAAGAATTTGAGGTAAATGTTGTAAACATTTCCAAGGATGGAATGGCTTTCAGAACAAAGGAAAGACTCGCGCTCAATTCATTTTATGATACGAAGGTTGTATTGTGGACGAAGGAGTCCTTTGACACGGTCATCGAGATTGTGAGAATGGAGAATTTTGGCGAGGAAGAGACATTATATGGCTGCCGTTTTGTAGGAATAGCTGCTGCTGACCAGTTTAAGATTGATGTTTATCAGATTGTATCAGAGAATTAAATATGATGGGGCGGGACTCCGCACCGTTAACTGGATGCGTCCTGCTTTTAAAGGCAGGACATGTTTGCTATAGGGTATAATTTAGCGTGATTTTTAGTACGGTTAAACGTAAGCTTACGGTGAACCGGGAATAAGGGGGATATATGATTGAGATTGAGAATTTAAAGAAGAAGTATATGACTGTTACGGCGGTTGAGGATATTACGCTTAATATTGAACCGGGACGTATATATGCGCTGCTTGGACCTAACGGGAGCGGTAAGACCACACTTATGAAGATGATAGCGGGACTCACCAGACAGACCTCGGGTACGATTCTGTATGAGGGCAGACCTATCGGAACCGAGTCGAAGAAGCATATCGCGTACATGCCTACGGAGAGCTGCTTCTATCCGTATATGAACTGCCGTGATATCGGAAAATACTATCAGGATTTTTTTGAGGATTTTTCCATGGATAAATATATGGGACTTCTTGAGGAACTGGAGCTTGATGAGAAGCAGAAGGCGAACAAGATGTCGTCGGGAATGTTGGCAAAGCTCAAGATTGCTGTCACGCTTGCGAGAAACAGCAGGTTGATTATGCTTGACGAGCCGTTAAACGGAATAGACATAATCGCGAGGGATAAGATAGTGAAGCTTATCACGGACAGTGCACATGGAGAGCGCTCGTTTATACTCTCAAGCCATCTTGTCGACGAGTTGGAGAAGATAATAGACTACGCCGTCTTTATCAAGAAGGGGGTTATTGTAAGGCAGGGGGACGCTCAGACTTTGCGTGATGAGAGCAGAATGACTATAGTTGACATATACAAGAGCATATATGCATAGAATACTTATTGCTTGCAGTATGCAGGGAGGGAAAAATGTTAAAACTGATAAAGTACGAGTTTCGTAAAAATCTTTATGGTACGGCGGTGATGGGCGGAATAATACTCGCGGCGCAGTTCTATTTTATGTATGCGAGCCTTATTGCCGACAACAGGAATAAGGCGCTTGGCGGTTCGTGGTTTCTGGTTATAACGGCAGTGGTGTGCTTTTTTATGGTATTTGCAACGGGAGTGGTTACATACAGCAAGGAGTTGTCGAACAAGATCGGCTATCTTGTGTTTATGACACCAAACAGTGCTATAAAGATAATAGGTTCTAAGCTGTTATATACTTTTTTTAACGGCGTTATTGTCCTTGCGGTACTGGTTGTGCTCGGGATAACGGATTGGAAAATCCTTGCCGGAATGTGGGAGCAGGAGCTGAGCGTGTTCGAGATGGCGGCTGATATGCTGTCGATGCTCGGGGTCGATGTGGCACATATCCTTTACAGCCTGCTTGCGGTGATTGTAAAATTCCTTATTAATTTCTTTATGGCTGTCACGCTGGCATACATGAGCGTCACGGCGACAGCGACAGTTCTTCAGAACAAGAAGGTCAAGGGCTTGATCAGTGTCGTGTTGTATATTGTGATGCTTGTGGGAATAGGCAGAATCGGGGAGCAGCTTCCGAGGATTTACGAATATCCGGAGAGCTTCACGCAGGTGGTGCTCTCGGATCTGCCGTGCACGCTGTTCTTTCTTATTATAATTGTCGGTGCGGTTACGGCGACTGCCGGGCTCTTAGAGAAGCACGTCAGCCTGTAAAAAAATGCAAAACCGAGGATATATAAGCGTAAGCCGTATATGGAACTGTCCGGTTCCGTATGCGGCTTTTTTGTATAATAGGGAATTTCTCAACTAAATTCCCTATTATACATGATTAGAAAATTCTCTTGAAATTACTGGCCGGACTGCACTATACCTGATAAATAATAAACAAAATGGAATAATTATAAAATAAGAATAAATTTAAAAATTCCTGTTGACAAATATATAAAGGAGTGCTATTTTTAGTATATCAAAAATGTTAGCACTCAAATACATGGAGTGCTAATAAAAGAAAGGTAGGGGGCAGATGGAACTTGACGATAGAAAAGTTAAGATATTAGAGGCAATCATCCGCAACTATCTTGAGACAGGCGAACCGGTTGGTTCAAGGACGATTTCAAAATACACGGACTTGAATTTAAGCTCAGCTACCATCAGAAATGAGATGGCTGACCTCGAGGAGCTTGGATACATCATTCAGCCGCATACCTCGGCGGGAAGAATTCCGTCCGATGCGGGCTACAGATTATATGTGGACAGAATGATGGCTGACAAGAAGCAGGAACTTGACGATAAGGAGCATGAGCTTCTGAAAATGCAGGATATGCTTCTAGATAAGGTGGATAAGGTTGAGACACTTTTGCAGAATGTTGCGAAGACTCTTGCCGATAACACTAATTATGCAACACTTGTCACTGCACCTAAGTACACAGGCAACAGACTCAAGTTTTTACAGCTTTCGCAGGTTGAGCCGGGTCAGGTGCTTATGGTTATTGTGACAGATGGTAATCTTATCAAGAACAAGATTATTCAGGTGGATACAGAGCTTGACAATGAGACTTTGTTGAAGCTTAATCTTCTTTTAAACAGCAGTCTTAACGGGCTGACGGTTGAGGAGATTAACCTGACACTTATTTCCAAGCTTACCGGTCAGGCGGGTGAGTATTCGAAACTTATACGGGACATACTTGATGCGGTGGCTGAGGTAGCAGGATCACCTGATGACCTTCAGATATATACCAGCGGTGCCACGAATATTTTTAAATATCCTGAGCTGTCAACACAGTCGAAGGCGAGTGAGCTTATCTCTACATTCGAGGAGAAGAAGGAACTCACACAGCTTGTCAACGACGCGCTCAACAAGGATGATGACACCGGTATACAGATATACATTGGTAATGAGACACCGGTTCAGACCATGAAGGATTGCAGCGTTGTGACCGCAACCTATGAGCTTGATGAAGGTGTGAAGGGAACCATCGGAATTGTCGGACCTAAGCGGATGGATTACGAGAAGGTAGTCGAGGCACTCAAGAGCATTAAGGTTCAGCTTGATTCGAAGTTCAAAGATAGTTAGAAAGGTGGAAGACAGATGGCAGAACAATTTGAGGAGAAGAAGGACAATATTTCCGAGGAGGAGATGGAGAACACCACTTCTGCTGAGAAGGATAATAATGAAGCAGTTGAGGAGACGACGGCTGAAGCGGAAGAGACAGTGCAGGCTGAAGCCGACGGTGAGACTGATGAGAGCTCCGAGACAGCAGATGAGGCAGAGGTAAAGAAAAAGGGCTTCTTTAGCAAGGATAAGAAAGAGAAGAAGGACAAAAAGGACCAGAAGATTGATGAGCTGACTGACCAGTATAGACGAACTCTTGCAGAGTTTGACAATTACCGCAAGAGAACAGAGAAGGAAAAGACAGCGATGTTCGAGGTAGGTGCTAAGAGTATTATTGAGAAGCTCTTACCGGTTATAGACAGTTTTGAAAGAGGTCTTGCAACCGTATCGGAAGAGCAGAAGGCAGAGCCTTTTGTCGATGGTATGGATAAGATATATAAGCAGCTTGTTAAGCAGCTTGAGGATGCAGGAGTTAAGGAAATCGAGGCGATGGATAAAGAGTTCGACCCGAATCTCCACAATGCGGTAATGCATGTTGAAGATGAGAATGTAGGAGAGAATATAATCGTTGAGGTATTCCAGAAGGGCTACACATACCGGGACAGCGTGGTTCGTCACAGCATGGTTAAGGTAGCCAATTAATTAAGGAAACAGGAAACATTAGATTTCATATAATATCAGGAGGAAAATGATATGAGTAAGATTATTGGTATTGATTTAGGAACAACAAATTCATGTGTAGCAGTTATGGAAGGTGGTAAGCCAGAGGTTATCGCCAATACAGAGGGTGTTCGTACTACACCATCAATAGTAGCATTTACAAAGACAGGAGAGAGACTTGTAGGTGAGCCTGCTAAGCGTCAGGCAGTTACCAACGCTGAGAAGACAGTCTCTTCTATCAAGAGACATATGGGTACTGATTATAAGGTAACAATTGATGATAAGAAGTATACACCACAGGAGATTTCAGCTATGATTCTCCAGAAGCTTAAGGCTGATGCAGAGAGCTACCTTGGTGAGAAGGTAACAGAGGCAGTCATCACTGTTCCTGCTTACTTCAACGATGCAGAGCGTCAGGCAACCAAGGATGCAGGTAAGATTGCAGGTCTTGATGTAAAGAGAATTATTAACGAGCCTACAGCAGCAGCACTTGCTTATGGTCTTGACAATGAGCAGGAGCAGAAGATTATGGTATATGACCTTGGTGGTGGTACATTTGATGTATCTATCATTGATATCGGTGACGGTGTTATCGAGGTTTTAGCTACCAACGGTGATAAGAAGTTAGGCGGAGATGATTTCGACCAGAGAATTACAGATTATATGCTCTCTGAGTTCAAGAAGAATGAGGGTGTAGACCTTTCTAACGATAAGATGGCTCTTCAGAGATTTAAGGAAGCAGCAGAGAAGGCTAAGAAGGAGCTCTCAACAGCTACAACAACCAACATCAACCTTCCGTTCATCACAGCTACGGCAGATGGTCCTAAGCATTTTGATATGAACCTCACAAGAGCTAAGTTCGATGAGCTTACACATGACCTTGTAGAGAGAACGGCAATCCCTGTTCAGAACGCATTAAGAGATGCAGGTATCTCAGCTTCCGAGCTTACAAAGGTATTGCTTGTAGGTGGTTCTACACGTATCCCTGCAGTACAGGATAAGGTTCGTCAGCTCACAGGCAAGGAGCCAAGTAAGTCACTTAACCCGGATGAGTGCGTAGCTATCGGTGCTTCCATTCAGGGTGGTAAGCTTGCAGGAGATGCGGCTGCCGGTGATATTCTTCTCCTTGATGTCACACCTCTTTCACTCTCCATCGAGACAATGGGCGGTGTCGCTACAAGACTTATCGAGAGAAATACAACTATCCCTGCTAAGAAGAGCGAGGTATTCTCAACAGCAGCAGATAACCAGAGCGCAGTAGATATCAGGGTTGTACAGGGTGAGAGACAGTTCGCAAGAGATAACAAGCTTCTCGGCGAGTTCAGACTTGACGGAATTGCTCCTGCTCCAAGAGGAATACCTAAGATTGAAGTTACATTCGATATTGATGCCAACGGTATTGTAAATGTATCAGCTAAGGATCTTGGTACAGGCAAGGAGCAGCACATCACAATCACATCCGGATCTAACATGTCCGATGCCGATATTGATAAGGCTGTAAAGGAAGCTGCCGAGTTCGAGGCACAGGATAAGAAGCGTAAGGAAGGCATTGATGCCCGCAATGAGGCTGATTCAATGGCATTCCAGACACAGAAGGCTCTTGACGAGGTTGGCGACAAGATAAGCGCATCTGAGAAGGAGAGCATTGAGAACGAGATTAAGGCTCTCAGAGCAATCCTTGACAGAACAAATGCAGAGAACATGTCCGACAGCGATATCGATGAGATTAAGGCTGCTAAGGAGAAGCTCATGAATACAGCTCAGCCGGTATTCGCTAAGATGTATGAGCAGGCTCAGGGCGCAGCAGGTGCCGCAGGAGCAGGTCCTGACATGAGCAACATGGGTGGACAGCAGAGCACATCTTCCAACAATTATGGTGATGATGTTGTTGACGGCGACTACAAAGAGGTATAATATAGTATGATGTGTGCATGATTGCCGGGTATTTTGAAAAAGGCTGACATGCAGATACATTAAAAATAAATAGAGTGAATGGCTCTGGCAGTCATTCACTCTGTTTGAGTGTAGTGTGAAAATATATCTAAGACAGTAAAATACACTGTTTGGATATATTACTATTTCACACATTTGTATTTTTAAATAGGGAGGAAGAACCATGGCAGATAAGAGAGATTATTATGAGGTACTGGGTGTACCTAAGACTGCCACTGATGCTGAGCTTAAAAAGGCATATAGAGTGTTAGCTAAGAAATATCATCCGGATGCCAACCCGGGGGATAAAGAGGCTGAGGCAAAGTTCAAGGAAGCTTCTGAGGCGTATGCGGTACTTAGTGACCCGGATAAGCGTGCTAAGTATGACCAGTTCGGTCATGCGGCATTTGATGGCAGCGCAGGTGGTCAGGCTTATGATTTTAACATGGACGATATATTCGGAAGCATGGGTGATATATTCGGAGATCTGTTCGGCGGCGGAAGAAGCAGGGCAAGAAGCAACGGACCTATGCAGGGAGCCAACGTTAGAGCTTCCGTGAGAATTACCTTTGAGGAGGCAGCTTTTGGCTGTGAGAAGGAGCTCGACATTACTCTCAAGGACGAGTGTGCGTCCTGTCACGGAACCGGAGCAAGGCCGGGAACATCGCCGGTACAGTGTGCAAAGTGCGGTGGTAAGGGTCAGATTGTATACACACAGCAGTCGCTTTTTGGAATGGTGAGAAATGTCACAACATGTCCTGAGTGCGGAGGCAAAGGAACAGTCGTTAAGGATAAGTGTCCTGACTGTCACGGAACAGGCTATATAGCTAACCGCAAGAAGATTCAGGTCACAATACCTGCGGGTATCGACAACGGACAGAGCATAAGAATACGTGGTAAGGGCGAGCCGGGAACCAACGGCGGACCAAGAGGCGACCTGTTAGTTGAGGTTATAGTCTCTCCAAGCCCTGTTTTTGCGAGGGAGGATTGCAATGTATTCTCCAACGTATCAATAAGCTTTGCTGATGCGGCACTCGGAAACGAGATAAGAATTAAGACAATTGACGGTGAAGTTCTCTACGATGTTAAGCCGGGCACACAGAGCGGAACGAGAGTGCGTTTAAAGGGCAAGGGAATACCTTCACTTCGTGACAGCAAGTTAAGGGGCGACCACTATGTAACGCTCAACGTCAAGGTTCCGGAGAAGATGACAAGCGAGCAGAAGGAGGCACTACGCACCTACGATGCGCTTATGCGCGGCGAAAATCCTTCTGACGGTACGGAGGGCAGCTCAACTAAGAAAAAGAGAGGTCTGTTTAAATAATACACGGAAATAAAGGAGCAGGGTATGATCATAGTTGAACCATGTGCAGGACTTGGAAACCGTTTTCTTGGTATGGCATCGGCTTATCACTGGGCGAAGCAGACAGGTGATGAGCTGACGGTGCTGTGGAAAACAGAACGTGTTATGGGAGCGGAATATGAAGCTGTGTTCTCCCTGCCTGAGGAGGTAAGGTTTATCCATGCCAAGGATTTTGGCTATAAGGATAAGCCGTTCTCCTATCTAAGATACCGGATGCTTGAGAAAAAGCTCCGCAGGAAGGCTGATTTTTTCTCCGATGTAGGACAGACAAATGACTTTTTTGTGGAGAAGGGAAATATGTACTTTGAGGAGGCCATGAGAAATAATGACCTGAAATTTATCAGGGCATTTTCGCAGTTTCATGATTTTGAGGGAATAGAAAGGCCGCTCGAATTTATTAAGCCCGTGAAGTACGTCAGCGATAAGGCTGACTCCGTTGTCGGGAATATAGACAGCGCGAGCAATATAGGTGTGCATATAAGGCGCACCGACAATCAGGTATGTATAAATAACAGCCCGCTTGAGGTATTCATAGATGCCATGGAAAAGGAGATAGAGAAGGATGACAAGGTTACCTTCTACATCGCCTCGGACGATTTAGGCACTATTCTGGAGCTTAAAAAGCGCTTTGGAGAGCGCATTTATTATATGGCTGAGAAGAATTTTGAGCGCGACAGCGATAAGGGAATTGCCGATGCATTTGCCGAGCTTATCTGCCTGTCACACTCAAAAAAGATTATCGGAAGCTTTTACTCGACCTATTCGCGCATAGCTGCAATGCTGTCGGGAATAGAGCTCGAGGTGGTCAAAAAAGAAAATTAAAATTTAGAAGAATTTTTCCATCAGGAGCCGGATATAATCACTGTATCCGGCTTTTTTTATGTCCTCGACAGCCACTATGTCTACGCTTCCGATAGGTGTCCCGTCATACTCATATACGAGCATGCCGAGGGCATCTCCGGTCGATATCGGAGCCTGTGTATTGTCAAGCAGCTCAAAGTGGCAGCTTATTTTGGAGACGTCGAAGTTCTTTAGAAAGATGCAGGAAAAATTTTCTTTATAGGCACAGATGACAGTCTGCTTTATGCCGCCCTTTATCCGTACCTCGGGAACCCGCGGAGGGGCGGTGTCCTCATAGCGGCTGACTATGCCGTAGCCGTAATTTAGAAGTGATATGCAGTCCGCAACGCGCTCCTTTCCACTCGGAGAGTGCATGACCACGGCAATAAGCTCGATATCGTTCTTGCTGGCAGTAGCGGACAGGCAGAACCCGGCGAGGCTTGTGGAACCCGTCTTTAAGCCTGTTGCCCATTCGTACTGCTTTATGAGCTTGTTGGTGTTAGTAAGACCGAATTCCGAATTACCGCGCCTTGTCGAATGAGTTATGGTGTCCATCCATATTGTGGAATAATTATGTATTTCCGGATATTTGTTTATAAGTTCGCGCGACATGTATGCTACATCGCGTGCAGTAGTCTCGTGACCATCGGCATCAAGCCCGCAGCAGTTGACAAAATGCGTGTTCATCATGCCAAGTCCGGCGGCCCGCTCATTCATGCGGTCGACAAACGCGCCCTCCGAGCCTGCGATGTGCTCTGCCATGGCGACACAAGCATCATTAGCACTCGCAATGGAAATACATTTTATCATAGTCTCCACCGTCTGCGTCTCGCCGGGTTCAAGAAATACCTGGCTTCCGCCCATGCTTGCCGCGTGTTCGGACACGGTGACTTTTTCGTCCAGGGTGATTTTGCCCTCGGTAAGAGCGTCGAAGATGAGTATGAGTGTCATGATTTTTGTGATGCTCGCCGGGCGGAGCCTTGTGTCGGCGTCCTTTTCATAGATTACGGTGCCTGTCGAGGCTTCCATTAGAATTGCCGACGGGGCGCTCACGGAAGGTGTGTCAGCGTGGGCGGGGACTATAATGCAGCATATGAACATGGTAAACAGGAGAGTAAAACAGGTTAATTTGGAAAGCTTTTTTGAAAACATATGTACCGACTCCGGAATAGCTTTACAATATTATAGTCGCAGAACGGGAAAATTATGAAAAAATCAGACCGGGACATGTAATATTCGTGGGGTGTGCCGGGAACAATACCAGAATATGAAGGAAAAATCTGAACGAATACGGTATGAAAAGAGTATTTATAGGGCTCTGCTTGTGACGGCGGTGCCGCTTATGCTCTCCAATTTTATAATCGCACTGCTCGACATTGTGGACACCTTTTTTGTGGGGCAGATAGAAAACTCGTCGGCGGCTCAGGCGGGAATGGGTGCAGCGTGGCCTGTTATCAATATAATGCTCGCGTTTAACAATGGGCTTGCGGCGGCAGGAACTGCGGTTATAAGCCGCATGACGGGAGAGGAGGACTATGACGGTGCAGGAAAGCAGGCGGGACAGCTTCTTAGCACTGCGATAATTGTGGGGACAGTGATAAATGCAGTGCTTTTCTTTGCGGCATCTGCGGTCATGGACTTTATGGGGGCGGACGGCGATGTGCGCTCCGAGGCATCGGTGTATCTCAGGATAAGTTCTTTTGAGATGGTTCCGCTGTTTGCGTTCACCGCGTTCACCTCGATACGGCAGTCGGAGGGGGATATGCTGCAGCCGGTAATTCTGTCGATGGCGGCTGCTGTCGTGAACATTGTGCTGGTGGCGGTGTTCATAAGGGGATTCGGGCTTGGGATAAATGGGGCGGCTGCTGCGTCGGTGGCAGGGCAGCTTAGTATAATTCCCTTCTATGTAAGGTCGTTGTTTTCCGGCAAGAGAAGGCTCTCGATAACGGCAGCCGACATGCGCCTTAAAGCAAAAGACGTGGGAAAGTTCTACAAGATAGCAGGGCCGGCGGTGTACGGACAGCTTGCTGCATCGTTTGGTTTTATAATACTCCAGATGATTATTCTGAGGGCGGGAAAGGAGATATCGGCAGCATTCTCGATAGGAAATAAGATATCCAACATAATTCTTGCCGTCGTGATGGCTCTGTCGACTACGATGTCGGCGTTTGTGGGGCAGAACATCGGGGCAAAAAATGCTGACAGGGCAAAGTGTGCCTATCGCGCAAGCCGAAACCTGTCGGTTGCACTAATGCTTATAGGGCTTGTGCTTCTGTTTCCTGCCAGAAGTCTGATTGTCGGCTTTATGTCCAATGATGAGCAGACAGTGCAGGCATCCATGGAATATATTATTATAGTGCTTATAACGCTGCCGGGACTTGCCATGTACCAGAACTATATGGGAGTATTTAACGGTTCCGGAAACACGAAGCTTTCCTTGTGTCTGTCTTTTATATGGCTGTGGGCGCTGCGTATTCCTATGCTGTTGGCTGTAGGAAGGTCTGATTTGCCGGCATCGATGGGAATATGGCTGGTCATGGGGGCGAGCAATCTGTTCGTGGCTGTGGCGGGACACTTTCTGTACAGGCGTGTGAAATACGAATGACGAAACAAAGTATTCACTTTTGAGCGCTTATAAGGTATAATGAATGAAAGAAACACCAAAAGGGAAGAAAAGGGGAATGATTATGAGAAGAAGATTAGGGAAATTTTCAGTGATATTATCGGCGGTTATATTTGCCACGGCTGCCGTGACCGCCTGCGGGAAGAAGGATGATATATCCGAGATTGACAGAACCTTTGAGTACACTAAGACTGAGATACAGACCACAGAGCCTACAAAGCCGGAGACAGAGTCAGAGGTAGCTGCGACGGAGAAGAACTCGACGAAGGAGACGGACAAGGAGACCACAAAGGGCACAACGAAGCCTTCCAAGGAGGAGACGACAACTGCCAAGCCACTCACCGGCGCAGCTGTGTACTTCAAGGATGAGAAGAGCGTATTTAACACACTTCCTTCATTTGATGCGGGCAAATATGAGGAGTACTTTAACCAGGGATATGTTGAGATACTGAATTTCAGCGGAACCACAGAGAAGGACTACAGCGATTACCTCAAGGCCGTGCTCAACGACGGAAAATACACGCTCAACAGTCAGGACGGCACGAGGGCGTACTTAGCGGCGGTGAGCGGAAAGATGTGCGTGACCCTCATTTATAAGGACGGAACGATGCTTATAGAAGCAGGTGAGAACTACTGGGATATTCTGACATTTGCTGAGGATAAGACACAGGAACCGACGAAGCCTTCTGAGACGACGGACGGAAGATATGCATATTTTGACAGCAAGGACTCGATATTTTCACAGCTTCCGTATATGACCGAGGGAAGCTTCACGGGCTATGAGGCGGTTGACGGAGGCGGAGTGATGAACTTTACCGTTGCATCGTCGGAGGTGGCTGTAAGCTATGGTGATGTTCTTGAAACTAATGGATTTTTATTTTCGAGTTCGACACCGGATGGACTGACGAGCTACTATGTTAAGGACAAGGTTGTTGTGACTTTGACCTGCAGCGGCAGCGGCATGACGCTCAAGGCGGTAAAACAGCAGTAAGCATTCCGAGAATGTATTTTTGAATAGTTACAGTAAATAGGTAAAAAAAATAGGGTAGAAAAGCTCGTGATTTAGTGCGACAATCTTCCCATCTGAGAATGGAGAATGTTTTTTGGGACATTTTTGACCGGAGGGAGGATTGTTATGTCAGGGATGATGGATAGAATAACGGCGCAGATACCATACAGGTATAAAAACGCGCCAATTCCCGGCGGCGGCTATGTCACGGGCTTTGTTTTTCATAAAAGAGTGCCGGGCATACTCTACGCGAGAACTGATATCGGAGGTGTGTACAGATATCTGTACGGGGAAAATCACTGGAAGAGCCTTATAGACCATGTGACGATGCTTGATATTGCGGAGACATTTCCGATTGCGGTAGCGCTCGATAATGAAAATCCAAACAGACTATATATAGCGTGCGGTGTGAACGGGGAGCCCGAAGGGAAGCTATGCATTTCGGACGATTGCGGTGAGAGCTTTACCTACGCTGGCATACCGACGATGGTTCACGGAAACCTGAGCGGGCGCGGCACGGGAATGAGGCTGGTGGTCGATGAAAGTGACAGCAGCACGCTCTATTTTGCGAGCCAGACGGGAGGACTGCTTAGAACCCGCGACAGGGGAGAAAGCTGGGAAAGACTGCCGCTCGAGGAGAATTATCTAACGTTTGTGTGGGTGTCGCCTGACGGGAAAACTATAGTCGCAGGAACGGCGGGACTGACAAAAAAGATAGATGACAGGCACAGAGGGCACAGTCTTTATGTGTCGTATGATGCCGGTAGTTCGTTTGAGGAGCTGGAAGAGCCGAAGAATATGGAGATACCTGACTGCCGTATGAATGGAAATGTGGCGTCAAGATACGATTATGACGGAAAATATCTCTATATCACGATGAACAGCACGGGAAGGTTTAACTATATAGTGGACATGGGCTATAGCTGTGACACGGGCGATGTCATAGGCGGGCATATTCTTAGATACCGCTTTGAAAACGGCAGGATATCCGGCTGCGATGACATAACTCCTTACGATGATGAGAAGTCGAGGGAGGAGAGGTATGTTGACTATGGCTTTGGAGGTGTATGCTCATGTCAGAGCGAGCCGGGACTGCTTGCGTGCACGACCCTGTGCCGTGAACTGAAGGGTGTTGAGTATGTGTACTTATCACATGATTATGGTTCTACATGGGAGATAAGCCTCAAGGGGCTGGAAAAGGGCGGAATATACTTCAATACGTCGTACATGAGGCCTGAGTACAATGGGGGCGTGTCGATACTTCACTGGCTGAGCGATATCAAGATTAATCCGTTCAATAAAGATGAGGTCTGGTTCAACTCGGGAACGGGTGTGTTCGGAAGCGATGCGTTCACCTCGGATAATCCTGCCTATCACGACAAGTGCACAGGTATAGAGGAGACGGTTCATCTGAACGTGTATGCACCGCTTGGAGGTGAGGTTGAGCTGGTGGATATCGTGGGAGACCTTGGTGCGTTTGCGTTTAAGGAGCTTGACAAGCCGTGCCGCAACTCGTTTGATGACGCGGAGGGAAATAGATATATAACCTGCATAAATGCCGATATTTCCGATGTGAAATATAACACCGTGATCGTGACGGCGAGAGGAAACTGGAAGAGAAAGACCAAGGGAGGGCTTGTCAGAACGGACGACGGCTGTGAGACCTTCAGGAGACTTCCAATGCCTTACGGGTTAAGTCCGAAAATTGATGAGAAGCTTCATCAGATAGAGGAGCCGAATGTCAACGCGGGATGGGTGGCAATGTCACCTGATACGAAAAATATAGTCTGGTCGATAGCCGACTGCATAGACCTTCCGTCAGACCTTGTTGTGGGAAGCCATGACGGGGGTGAGACATATTTTAAGGTTAATATCCATGACGGCGGGGAGAAATTCAAGGCGTTTTCCGACAGGGTGAACGACAAGGTGTTCTACGGCTTTGGCGAGGCGGGTCAGTTCTATGTGAGCACCGATGCCGGCGAGAACTTCTACCGCAGGGAGGTAGGACTTCCTGAGCTTGATTTTGGAAGGATTGATACGGCTGACAAGACCGAGATAAGAGCTGAGTCGGGAAAACAGGGTGTTATATATATCGCGGCAGGTGATGAGGGTCTATTTAAGTTGATTTATACAAGGCATACAGATGAGGTTCGGCTTATCAGGCTGTCAAAGCTGGGAGATAGGGTATTCAGAATGGGACTCGGACTTAAAAGAGCCGGTGGAGACTACGCGGGTGAGGACAAGGCAGTATATATCTGCGGAGTGATTGACGGCGTGTACGGATTTTTCAGGAGCTTTGATGACGGTGCGACCTACGAGCGCATCAATACTGACAAGCAGATGTTCGGGGATATCAACAGCATAGACGGCGACAAGAGAGTTTTCGGAAGATTTTTTATAGCCACAGGTTCAAGAGGTGTTATGTACGGGGAAGCCTGCGGGCAGTGAGAAAGGAAGGCAGATTATGAGAGTATGGCAGGAGAACAACAGACTTGTTATCGGTGACGGGCGCTACACGCTGTGGCTTGAGCCGTGGGGAGTTAATTCCTTCCGCGTGAGAATGACGGGCGAGGCAGTAATGGACGATAACGACTGGGCGTTGAATGAAAAGGTGTGCGAGTGTGTACCGCAGATAAGCTGCGAGGAGGTCGACACGACAGACCCGTGGTACAAGGGCGAAGAGTATGAGAAATATCATCAGACGGGCAAAATCTACACCATTAAAAACGGCAAGATAACCGCCAGGATATCGCCGGAGGGCTGGATAAGCTATTATAACCAGAGAGATGAGCTGCTGACGGAGGAATACTGGAGAAACAGAAACCGGATTAACCGCTACTGTGTTCCGCTCCGTGTCGATGCAAGGGAGTTAAAGCCTATTCCGGGGTCGACGGACTACGAGCTCACGGCGAGGTTCGAGGCGTATGATGACGAGAAGATATTCGGAATGGGTCAGTATCAGGAGAAACACCTTGACAAGAAGGGGGCGGCACTTGAGCTGGCACACAGAAATTCGCAGGCGAGCGTACCTTTTATGATATCGAGCAGGGGCTATGGCTTCTTCTGGAACAATCCGGCTGTCGGAACGGCGACTTTTGGAACGAATAAAACTGAGTGGCATGCAAGGAGCACAAAGAAGCTCGATTATTTCATCACGGCGGGGGATACACCGTTTGAGTTGGAGGAGCAGTATTCGGCTGCGACGGGAAGAACTCCCATGATGCCGGAGTATGGAATGGGCTACTGGCAGTGCAAGCTGCGCTACCGCAATCAGGAGGAGCTTCTTGCAGTTGCGAGGGAGCACAAGAGAAGAGGACTTCCTATGGACGCGATAGTGGTGGATTTCTTCCACTGGACAATGCAGGGAGAATTTAAGTTCGAGCCAAGGGACTGGCCTGACCCGGAAGGGATGGTAAAAGAGTTAAGGGACATGGGGATAGAGACTGTTGTATCCGTGTGGCCTACCATAGATGAAAGAAGTGAGAATTTTGCCGAGATGAGTGATAAGGGGTATCTTGTAACACCTGACAGAGGAATGACTTATCACATGACCTGGATGGGAAACACCGTGTTCTACGATGCGACCAACCCGGGGGCACAGAAGTTCGTATGGGAGAAATGTAAGGAGAACTATTATAAGAAGGGCATACGCTGCTTCTGGCTTGATGAGGCTGAACCGGAGTATGGACCGTATGATTTTGACAATTACCGTTATTATGCCGGACCTGCACTGCAGTGTACCAACACCTACCCGGTGGATTATGCGAAGGGCTTCTATGACGGGCTTAAGGCTGAGGGCGAGAAGGACATTATGAGCCTTGTGCGCTGTGCATGGGCGGGAAGCCAGAAGTACGGTGTGCTAACCTGGTCAGGGGACATACATTCCTCCTTCCGTGCCATGAGGGAACAGCTTCAGGCTGGGCTTAACATGTGTGTGGCAGGTATTCCATGGTGGACATCCGACATCGGCGGCTTTGTCGGCGGAAATATAAAGGATCCGTATTTTAAGGAACTTCTTGTGAGATGGTTTGCGTGGGGCTGCTTCTGCCCGGTATTCCGTATGCATGGCGAGCGCTCGCCGTGGTATGAGAGGGAGGAAGAGTTCATAAACAATGTGCGTCAGCTCACCTCCGGGCAGGACAATGAGGTGTGGAGCTTTGGTGAGGATAATTATGAGATTTTGAAGAAATATCTTTTTATCCGCGAGAGACTCCGCCCGTATATCCGCGAGTGCATGAGGCAGGCGAACCTTACGGGTGCACCTGTGATGCGTCCGCTTTTCTTTGATTTCAATGAGGATAAGCTTGCTTGGGAGACTGAGGACGAGTATATGTTCGGACCGGACCTGCTGGTTGCGCCGGTTATGGAGGAGAAAGTCACCGAAAGAAGCGTATACCTTCCTGACGGAGCTGTCTGGACGGACGCTAATACAGGAGTGGTATACGAAGGAGGGCAGACCGTTGTGGTACCTGCGCCTCTTGACATCATTCCGGTGTTCATTAAGGACGGGAAGAAGTACGATATTTATCAATAAAAGCAAAGACCTGTTTGTAATATAATTCAGGGTCGATATACTGCGAATTGACGTGGGCAGCTCCGTGTGCAACATAGAGCTGCTTTTCGCATTCTGCGGCGTTATAGAGCTCGAATACCATCGAGGTAGGCACGAACACGTCGCAGTCGCCGTGAATGAAAAAGGTCGGTGTGTGGCTC
The DNA here is from genome assembly GCA_934351925.1 of uncultured Lachnospiraceae bacterium. Classification (GTDB taxonomy): domain Bacteria; phylum Bacillota; class Clostridia; order Lachnospirales; family Lachnospiraceae; genus CAG-882. Next base: position 7,545 of record CAKRJT010000015.1, on the reverse strand, counting down.
TTCTTTACATATTTTATGACGTTGCCCTTTCTGAAATTCAGGCCTGTTATAAGCCTTGAGGCGAGGTCTGCCGCATAAAGTGACGGGAAGGCAGGCAGATGAAAAAGGTGCTTCAGGTTGAAGGTAAACTGTGCAAAGACAGAGCTGAAACCACAGTCAGCGATGGAACAGATAATGTTGGGAGGAAGAGATTTTTCGCCCGTTGCCATTAAAATAGTGGCAGCGCCCATCGAGTGTCCGTGAAGGACGATGGAGGCATCCGGATCGCGTTCTACGATGACATCAATCCAGTCGAGAAGGTCAAAGTGCTCCGGATAGCCCATTCCTATGTAGCTGCCTTCACTGTCGCCATGTGCACGCTGTTCAAGATAAAAAATGTTGTAACCCCTATCTATATATGGCAGGGCATAAGTGAGTATGTTTATAGGAACGTCGCGATAACCGTGCACGAGCATAACCCAGTCGTGAGTCGGATTTTTTGCAGGGAAAATGTGACCGGCAAGTTTTAAGCCGTCACGCGAGGTGATTGAGATATCCTCGCGCCTGGCAGCAGAATACCACTTTTTCATGCGTTCCATAGATGAGAGATAATTCGTTTCGATGATATATTTGGGTGTTCCGGGTGTGAGGGCATTGATGTCCACAGATTCATTTTTCCAGAAACGGTCGGCGAGAAAACCTCTCTTTTTGAGGCTGAAGGCAGTGAGCATGTAGCCGACCACAAGTGATGCCGCCGCTGAGGCAGCAGTAGTTATTGAAACGGCTTTTAAGATGGTACGGTGGCTTTTTTTCATGATGGACCCTCTTTCAGAGAAATTTATATTATTATATCACAACACGGCACTTTCATAAATAGTATTTTGGTGTTACAATAGGGAAAAGTGAAGTGCAGATTGCAAAAAAAGGAGATTGCCATGAATAATAAGAGACTTGAAAATGTAAAGAGGATTTTTGAAGAATATGTAAAAAACGGGCATGCCGCCGGCGCAAGCGTGGCTGTTTTTAAGGACTGTAAGGAGAGATTTTACTTCGATACGGGATATGCTGATATTGAGAGGGGCTGTAATATGTCGCATAACACGATATTCCGCTGCTTTTCGATGACCAAGCCTATAACCTCGGCCGCGGTTCTCATACTTATGGAGAGAGGGATTATAGACCTTTACAGCCCGGTATCGGCGTATCTTCCGGAGTTCGCGGTTGAGAATATGAAGGTGCTTGAGAACGACGAGGCGGTTCCTGCGAAGAAGGAGATGACCGTAAGGGATCTTATGAATATGACGGCAGGCACCGTTTATCCTGACCTTGGCGATGAGGCAGGAAGAAGAATGGCTCTTTTGTATGATACGATAAGTGGTGAGCAGGATATGGGAGTGAAGCCGGGAACGATGGATTTTGTAAGAAGAATAGCTCTTCAGCCGCTCGCGTTTGAGCCGGGAGAACATTGGAGATATGGAACGGAGGCGGATATCCTTGGAGCGGTTGTCGAGGCTGCGTCGGGTATGCGCTTCGGAGATTTCCTTGAGAAGGAGATATTTAAGCCTCTCGGCATGAAGGATACGGCGTTCTATGTGCCTGAGGAGAAGCGTGAGCGGTTCGCGCAGATATATAATATTGTAGAGCCGGGTGTGTTTGCCGTTGATACGGAGAGGCATCTGGGAATGGAAGGCTACAATAGTAGACCTGCTTTTGAGTCCGGTGGTGCAGGGCTTGTGTCCACGATAGAGGACTACGGAAAGTTCGCGATGATGCTCGCAAACGGTGGAACCTATGACGGCGTGAGAATACTTTCACCGTACACGGTTGAGTTTATGGGAAGCAATCAGCTTGCAGATAAGCAGAGGCAGGATCTTACATGGGAGACACTAAGGGGCTACGGCTACGGTAATCTGTGCCGCGTAATGGATACGCCTCACAGCGCGGGATGCAGTGTGCAGCTTGGTGCGTTTGGCTGGGATGGCTGGACGGGCAATTATTTTGTCATTGACCCGGTTGAGAATATGGTGATAATGTATGTCATTCAAAAGTGCAACGGCACGGACGACAAGCTGATAAGAAAGCTGTTAAATACCGTATACGGGGCGCTCTGCTAGAACCATGCCGGTGAAAAAAGGATGTCAGCGGGCAATAAAGGGCTGATTGAGTAAAAAAGTATTTACTTAAATGCTTTAAGTGTGTTAAAATGAAAAAATCGAGTAAATGCTTCAAAGGAGATATATTTTCTATGGATAACAATAATAATGAAGAAGTTGTTTCAAAGAATTTTATTGAACAGATTATAGAGAAGGATCTTGCGGAGGGACACTGCGAGGTTGTGAAAACACGTTTTCCACCTGAGCCTAACGGATATCTTCATATAGGACATGCTAAGTCAATTTTATTAAACTATGGTCTTGCAGTTAAGTATAATGGAAAGTTCAACATGAGATTTGATGACACTAATCCAACCAAGGAGAAAGAGGAGTTCGTCGAGTCAATCAAGAAGGATATCGCATGGCTGGGTGCGGACTGGGAGGACAGGCTGTTCTTTGCATCGGATTATTTTCCACAGATGTACGAGAATGCAGTCAGGCTCATCAAGAAGGGAAAGGCATATGTGTGTGATCTCACTGCAGATGAGATAAGAGCATACAGAGGAACGCTCACGGAGCCGGGAAAGGACAGCCCTTACAGAAACCGTTCTGTTGAGGAGAATCTTCGTCTTTTTGAGGAGATGAAGGAGGGTAAGTATGCCGACGGCGAGAAGGTGCTTCGCGCCAAGATCGACATGGCATCGCCTAACATTAATATGAGAGATCCCGTAATCTACAGAGTTGCACATATGACACATCACAGAACCGGTGATCAGTGGTGCATCTATCCTATGTATGATTTCGCCCACCCTATTGAGGACGCTATTGAGGGAATAACACATTCTATATGTACGCTCGAGTTCGAGGATCACAGACCTCTGTATGACTGGGTTGTAATAGAGTGCGGCTATAAGAATTCACCTGAGGAGTCACCTAAGCAGATTGAGTTTGCAAAGCTCTATCTTACCAACGTGATAACAGGTAAGAGATATATCAAGAAGCTTGTCGAGGAGGGGATTGTTGACGGCTGGGATGATCCTCGGCTGGTGTCACTGAGCGCTCTTCGAAGAAGAGGTTACACACCTGAGTCGATCAAGAAGTTTGTTGAGCTTGTGGGTGTTGCGAAGGCTAACAGCTCGGTTGACTATGCTATGCTTGAGTACTGCATCAGGGATGACCTTAGACTTAAAAAGAGCAGAATTATGGCTGTTCTTGATCCGATTAAGCTTATCATCGACAATTATCCGGAGGGTCAGGTTGAGTACCTTGACGCGCCGAACAACCTTGAGAATCCTGAACTTGGCAGTCGAAAGCTTGCTTTTGAGAGAGAACTCTACATCGAGAGGGAGGACTTCATGGAGGAGCCGCCTAAGAAGTATTACCGTCTCTTCCCGGGCAACGAGGTCCGCCTTATGAATGCATACTTTGTAAAGTGTGAGAGCTTTGTGAAGGACGAGAACGGCAAGATTATCGAGGTTCACTGTACCTATGACCCTGAGACCAAGAGCGGCTCAGGCTTTGAGGGCAGAAAGGTGAAGGGAACGATTCACTGGGTACCTGTCAATCATTGTGTCAATGCAACTGTTAAGTTATATGAGAACCTCGTGGACGAGGAGAAGGGTGTGTACAACGAGGACGGCACAATGAACATCAACCCTGACTCACTTACCGTGGTTGACAACTGTTATATTGAGGAGAGTGTTAAGGATGCCAAGCCTCTTGACAGCTTCCAGTTCGTGAGAAACGGCTTTTTCTGTGTGGACGGAAGGGACGGACAGCCTATTGACGGTGACCGCCTTGTATTTAATCGTATTGTATCGCTTAAGAGTTCGTTTAAGCTTAATTAATTTTTATCAAACGTAAAGTGAAAGGAAGGCAGTATAATGGCTGGAGTTTTTTCAGATCTTTCTTCGATAGGTTTTGGCGGTATGTCAAATGTTAATATATTTGATGACGAGGACGAAAAGAAGAAAAATGCTAAGCAGCAGGGTGCAACAGGTACACCACAGTATAATGAGGTAGATTTCCTCTTTGATAAGAAGGTACAGTGCCCTGTGTGCGACAATGAATTTAAGATAAAGACGGTTAAGACAGGTAAGCCTCACCTGATTGGTTCGGATCCTGATTTGCGTCCTAAGTATCAGGGAATAGACTCCGTGAAGTATGATGTTATAGTGTGTCCTCATTGCGGATATGGGGCACTCAGCAGATTCTTCAGTTATATGACAACACATCAGGCTAAGCTTATACATGATAATATTTCTACTAATTTTAAGGGACTTGCACCTACAGGTGACACATATACCTATGATGATGCGATAACAAGATATAAGCTGGCACTATTGAATACAGTTGTCAAGAAGGCTAAGGTAAGTGAGAGGGCATATACATGTCTTAAGCTTGCGTGGCTGTACAGAGGTAAAGCCGAGAATCTTAAGCCGGATGAGGCGGATTATGCTAAAAAGAAGGAAGAGTGCGCTAACGCTGAAAAGGAGATGCTTGCTAATGCGTATGAAGGCTTTATGATGAGCGTTTCTAAGGAGAACTTCCCGATTTGCGGTATGGACGAGACAACCTTGGATTATCTTATGGCTAACCTTGCAAAGCAGATAGGCAGAATTGATGAGGCTTCAAGGATTGTATCCAGAATTCTTGTATCTAAGACTGCTAATCCTAAGATTAAGGACAAGGCAAGAGATCTTAAGGATTCACTTAAGGCAAAATGATTTTATTGAGCTATGAAAGAAAAATTGAGAAATATAAAAGAAAAATTTAACAGTTCCAAATTCAATTTGCCGGTAAGATTTATCTTACTGGCAATTGTTGTCAACCTTATTGTTGAGATGTTCAGCAGGCGTTCAATAGCAGAGGGATTGCTGTTTATGGTGACTAATCCGTTTTGCTTTCTATATGGTGTGCTGCTTGTGATGTTCACGCTGTCGTTTGCTGTGCTGGTACACAGAAAGATATTTACTGTAACACTCATATGCGGGGTGTGGATAATCGGCGGTATTGTGAACTTTATTGTCACCGGTTTCAGGCATACTCCGTTCACGGCTCAGGATTTCAAGCTGATAAAGTACGCTCTCAACGTGGCACCGGTATATCTGTCGACGGCTCAGATAATTCTCATTGTGGTGCTGGCTGTATTATTTATTGCAGCCATGGCAGTGTGGTTTCTTAAGGCACCCAGACACAAGGAAAAGATTAATTATTTTAAGGCGCTTGTGGTAGTCCTGTCATTCTGGTTCGTGGTGTGGGGTGTCACAAGGGTAGGGCTGTCGGTAGGCGTACTGGCACGCAATTTCGGCAATATTGGAAACGCGTATGACGAGTATGGATTTGCCTACTGCTTCTCAAACAGCCTTTTAAACAGCGGAATAGACAAGCCTAAGGAGTACAATGAGAATACCATAAAGGATATTCTTGCAAAGATAGACGAACTTGAAAGCGAGCGCGACGAGTATAGGCAGCAGGCGGAAAATGCCACGAGACCTACAACGCCGGACATAGAAGGTGGGGAAGATTCACAGCAGCCGACGCAGGTGCAGCCGGAAATCGACGAGCCTGCCATTGATGATGACAATGAGGCGAGTGAGCAGTATCCGAATATTATCTTTTTGCAGCTTGAGTCGCTATTTGACCCGCAGCTGCTTGGGAACGTCGAGTTCAGTCAGACAGTGCTGCCTACACTTAGATGGCTGTACAAATACTATCCGTCCGGATATTTGTCAGTCCCGTCCGTTGGAGCGGGGACTGCGAATACCGAGTTCGAGGTCATATCGGGCATGAACCTTGACGATTTCGGACCGGGTGAATATCCGTATAAGACTGTATTGTCGCACAATGCGTGCGATTCGATATGTTATGACCTGAAGAATTACGGCTATACGACTAATGCGGTGCACGACAATGACGGAACCTTCTATGACAGAAATACCGTATTCTCACAGCTTGGCTTTGACACGTTTACATCGTTGGAATACATGAACGGCGTGGAGTACAATGATATCGGCTGGGCGAAGGACAGCGTTCTGACATCACAGATTTTAGAGATATTAAGTGTGTCAAAGGGGCGGGATTTTATCTACACGATATCGGTTCAGGGACATGGAGATTACCCGTCCGATTATGAGATAAAGCCTGATGATATCACGGCTGAGGGTGAGCCGGTCGGGGAATATATTGAGCCGTTCACCTATTATATCAACCAGATTCACCAGATGGATAAGTTCGTAAAGGAGCTTATAGGGGCGCTGCGTGACTACGACGAGCCGACAGTGCTTGTCATGTATGGGGATCATCTCCCTGCATTTGACATTACCGATGATGACCTTATAGGCGGAAATACATATACGACAGAGTATGTGGTGTGGAATAATATCGGGCTTCACAAGTCGGACGAGGATATCGAGGCATTTCAGCTTACGAGCCATGTCATGGATATGCTCGGAATATCGGGCGGTGCCATATCGAAGTATCACAGTAATTTGAGACATTCAGAGAGTTACGACGAGTATCTTGAGGGACTGAAGGTGCTTGAGTATGATATTCTCTATGGTGACAGGGATGTGTACGGCGGAACGCTTCCGTATTCGCAGACAGATTTACAGATGGGGCATAAGACCATTCAGATTAAGAATGTCAGCAATGCGGACAATAACTTTATTGTCACAGGTGAAAACTTCACACCGTTCAGCTATGTGATGGTGAACGGGGAATATGTGGATACAATCTTTTCAAGTGATGAGCTCCTTCTGGTGGACGGAATAACCCTCAAAGAGGGAGACTCCGTCGCAGTAGTTCAAAAGGGTAAAGACGGAATAAAGCTTTCGAGCACAAGCCTGTTTATTTTTCAGTGACATCGATTATGCTGTTCGTCTTGGTAACTGAGCGGATAACCGAGTCGCGGGCATTTTTCCAAGGCTCATCCTTATATTTGTAATCAAACTTATTTATAAACCATGCTATGTCGTCACGGACACGCTTCATATTGTCGAGGTAGAGTTTGTCCGTGACGGCGGTAAATTCCTCAAGGGAGCTTCCCTTGAGCTTTTTTTTCGCCTCAGCGGTCAAAACCTCGTAGTGGCGGTTGCAGAAACCGTTGCAGCTCTTATATTTTTCGCGGAAATCGCTCTCACTCTCCCACAGCATGAATATGGTGTCAATGTAGCGCATAAATACCTTCTCAACGCGCTCGCATACGAAGCAGGAATTATTGAGGGTGTGAAGGTATGACAGCAGGGGGCTGTCCTCGGTATTCTTCTTAAAAAAGGAGCCTGCTTTGGAGGTCCCTTTTTTCTGCAGCTTTTCGACATCCTCAATTGTCTTATCAAAATGCGTTTTCATAACCCAGGCCATTCCAAGGCGGTTGTCCATGTGGTACACCTGCTTTATGTGCTTGTCACAGAAGCCGAGGCGGTCTGTCTCGCTTCTTACATCGTCCTCCATATAGCTGGGACCCATTGTGTAC
>CAKRJT010000014.1 GCA_934351925.1 uncultured Lachnospiraceae bacterium | reverse complement strand
GTCGCAAAGTCTCTTTACAGAGCTGTTGACGACGTGGAAATTATCGGTTTTGAGGAGGGCTACAAGGGTCTTATCTACGGTGATTTCAGAGTTATGAAAAAAAGTGATTTTTCAGGAATTCTTACAGAGGGCGGCACGATAATAGGAAGCTCAAGACAGCCTTTTAAGCTTATGCGTGTGCCTGATGAGAACGGCTTGGACAAGGTCGAGGCGATGAAGAAGAATTATAAGTCGCTTGGTCTTGACTGTCTTGTGGTGCTCGGCGGAAACGGAACACACAAGACGGCGAACCTTTTAAGGGAGGAGGGACTCAATATAGTTACACTCCCTAAGACGATTGACAATGACCTCTGGGGCACGGACATGACCTTCGGGTTTCAGAGTGCGGTAAACATCGCGACCAATGCCATAGACTGTATACACACGACAGCCTCCTCGCACGGAAGGGTATTTATCGTGGAGGTGATGGGACATAAGGTCGGGTGGCTTACGCTTCACGCAGGTATTGCGGGCGGTGCGGATATCATTCTCATTCCTGAGATACCTTATGATATCAAGTCGGTGGTAGCTGCGCTCAACAGAAGAACCAAGGCTGGCAAGAATTTCTCCATACTTGCGGTTGCGGAGGGCGCCATATCCAAGGAGGATGCGGCTCTTCCTAAGAAGGAGCTCAAGCAGCGACTCAAGGACAATCCTTATCCGTCTGTGTCATATAAGATAGGGAGCGAGATACAGGAGCTCACGGGTCAGGAGGTCCGCATAACTGTTCCGGGACACACACAGAGAGGCGGAAGCCCATGCCCTTATGACAGAGTGCTCGCATCAAGACTCGGCGCGGCGGCAGCCAGGCTCATAATGGACAGGGAGTTCGGATACATGGTCGGAATTAAGAACGGCGAGATTGTGAAGGTTCCGCTTGCCGACGTTGCGGGTAAGTTAAAGATGGTTGACCCGGACGCGTCGATAATAAATGAGGCGAAGCTTCTCGGAATAAGCTTCGGCGACTAAGCACGGGAGATTTTTATGTCTTATACAGCTTTATACAGAAAATGGAGGCCGTCTGACTTTGACGAGGTCAAGGGGCAGGAGCACATTGTCACTACCCTGAAGAACCAGATAAAAAATGACCGTATAGGGCATGCGTATCTGTTCTGCGGGACAAGAGGAACGGGAAAGACCTCGGTGGCGAAGATACTTGCAAAGGCGGTCAACTGTGCACATCCTGTCGACGGAAATCCGTGCGGCGAGTGTGAGGTGTGCCGTGCCGTGGCGGCAGGTGCGAGCATGAATGTAATTGAGATTGATGCCGCATCGAACAACGGTGTTGACAACATAAGAGAGATTAAGGAGGAGGTTGCATATCCTCCCACGCAGGGGCGCTTCAAGGTATATATAATCGACGAGGTGCATATGCTCTCGATAGGAGCGTTCAACGCGCTTTTAAAGACCTTGGAGGAGCCGCCGGCGTATGTTATATTTATCCTTGCGACCACGGAGGCGCACAAGATACCTATAACCATTCTCTCAAGATGCCAGAGGTATGATTTTAAGAGAATATCCATAGATACTATAAGCGCGAGACTCTCGGAGCTTATGCAGGCAGAGGGCATAGTGGCTGACGAGAGGGCGTTAAGATATGTTGCGAAGGCTGCCGACGGCTCGATGAGGGATGCGCTGAGCCTGCTTGACCAGTGTCTTGCCTTCTACATGGGGCAGGAACTCAGGTACGAGAATGTGCTCGATGTCTTAGGTGCAGTGGACACGGAGGTGTTCTCTGATTTTTACAGAGGAATTATTGACGGGGATGCCATAGGGCTTATCCATAGGCTTGAACGCATCATAATAGACGGAAGGGATTTGAGCCAGTTCGTGGCTGATTTCACCTGGTATCTGAGAAATCTCATGCTGCTACAGTCATCGACCGATGCCTCGGACGTGCTTGAGATGTCCGAGGAAAACATGAAGCTTCTAAGGGAGGACGCCAAGCTCACGGATCTGAACGGAATAATGCGCTACATCAGGGTCTTTTCCGAACTGTCGGGTCAGCTTAAAAATTCCAGCCAGAAGCGGGTCATGGTCGAGGTGGCGCTTATAAAGCTCACGCGCCCGTCCATGGAGAAGGGTTTAGACTCTGTGCTTGACCGCATCAAGGTTCTTGAAAGGCAGATGGAGACAGGGCTTGCGGCTGCGGCGGGAGCGATGGCTGCCGCAGGAGCGGTGCCGGGGGCTTGCGGCATGTCCGGTCAGGGGGCGGGAGCTCCGGGTACATTCACTCAGGGAGCTGATACAGGCGTCAGGAGGGAACCAAAGCCCGCGAGGTCGGAGGACATAACCGCGGTTATTCAGAATTGGCGCGGAATATGCAATGGGCTTGCGTTGTCGTTGAAGCCCATACTTGAGCATTATACGACGAAGGCTAACGGCGGCGGAAATAAGCTGCAGCTCATCTATGACAATGAGACTTACTATTCGATTGTTTCACAGCCTGAGAATTTAGAGACCATAAGGAGAACCATCGCTGACAAGACAGGGCTCGACATGGAGCTTGAGGTTATACATCTCAAGAACGGAGCCGACGCTTCGCAGGAGTATGACACCCTCGAGGATTTGTGCAGAATGAACATCGAGGAAGAGGATTTTTAGTTGAAATAATCTCGAATTTTGTATATAGTGTAAATAATTATAAAAATTAAGAAAATAAGGAGACCGTTATGGCAAAAAGAGGAGGCTTTCCGGGCGGCGCAATGCCCGGCAATATGAATAACCTGATGAAGCAGGCACAGAAGATGCAGCGTCAGATGGAGGAGACCACTAAGGAGCTCGAGGAGAAGGAGATTACAGCTTCCGCAGGCGGCGGTGCCGTATCCGTCACAGTATCCGGCAAGAAGGAGGTCACCAAGGTAAAGATTGACCCTGAGGCTGTCGATACCGATGATATCGAGATGCTCGAGGATATGATCATGGCTGCCACGAACGAGGCGCTCAGACAGATTGAGGAGCTCTCACAGGCGTCCATGGCTAAGATTACAGGAGGACTCGGCGGTCTTGGCGGAGGCTTCCCGTTCTAATGGAGTACTATGGAAGTCAGATTAACAAGCTTATTGAGGAGCTCTCAAGACTCCCGGGAATAGGAGCGAAATCGGCACAGCGCCTCGCATTTCACATTATCGGAATGCCGCGCGAGCAGGTGGAGAGCCTCTCGAGCGCCATCATAAGTGCCAAGACGAATGTGAGATATTGTAGCTGTTGCTACACGCTCACGGACGAGGAGCTCTGCCCGATATGCAGCAACCCAGGCCGCAACCATAAGGTAATCATGGTTGTCGAGAACACGAGGGATATGGCGGCATACGAAAAGACGCAGAAGTACGACGGTGTGTACCATGTGCTGCACGGTGCGATATCGCCGATGCTGGGCATAGGTCCTAACGACATCAGGCTCAAGGAGCTTATGAAGCGTCTCGAGGGAGACGTGGAGGAGGTCATCATTGCCACCAACTCAAGTCTTGAGGGCGAGACCACGGCGATGTACATAAGCAAGCTGGTGAAGCCGACGGGGATAAAGGTGAGCCGCATCGCGAGCGGTGTGCCTGTTGGCGGAGATTTGGAGAATATCGATGAGATAACCCTGCTTCGTGCCCTTGAGGGAAGAACACTATTATAAGAAAAATACAGGCGGAGGCTGATTAATGTCAGTTCTCCGCCCTTTTTCAATCCCTTGCCATACCCTTTTCCATGCGGTATAATTAAATTTATGGTAACTATTCGAAACAGTTACAATTTCTGAATTTTTGGAAGAGGTTTTCGTGAATGCCGCAGGAGAATATTTTAGTAAATGATATAATTACAGACCACAGGGAACGTATGCTGAACCTGAAGAAATACTACCCGTTTTTTAAGCTGTCGGAGGTGTCCTTTTCATGGTACAGGGAGGGGATATATGACAGCCTGGACATGGGGTATATTCTCATGGCGGTGCTGCGTTTTTTTATTGAGGAGAATAATTTTAAGGAGAGAGATGTCACATACCAGGAGTATGCGGCATTTATGAGCAGGTGCATAAGGCGCGATTTCAAGCTGAACCCGCCGCAGGGCGATATGAGCATACTTGTCGACTACATTTTCGACAAGCTGAAAAATGACGGAAAGCCGTTCGTTTTCCACTATTTTGACCCTGTCGACAGAAAGAAAAAGATATCGAGGGTGAGGCTTATAGACAGCCGCATAGAGGACGGCACCGTCTGGTACTCGGTAAGCCCCGAGGGAATCGAATTTTATCTGGACACCAAGGAAATCAAGGACGAGAGCAGGATAAGCATAGAACAGATTCTGCTCGAGAAGATGATACAGTCGAAGGATTTCAAGGGTGGAACCGATGTCGTAAGGCGCATAAATAAGGAGGTCGACAGGCTGTGGCTTAAGAAAAACCAGGTCATGGGGCTTCTGTCTGCGGATATATTTTCGGGGCTTGAGGCATACGAGGATTTCTTCAACACGGGAATAAAATGGTTTGACGAGGAACAGAAGCTCTTTGTGAAGAATTCGGAGCTCATCGACGCGGCGCAGAGAAGGGCGGAGGCTGACAAGGGCAGTGACGATTACGGCTCATACCTTAAGATAACAGGCGAGATATACCAGCTCGACACCGAACTTAAAATAGCGATGAATAATCACCTGAAGCTGCTGTCCGCGTGCACACAGCTTGGGATAATGGCTGACGAGATGGTAAAGAGGGCGAAGCTTGGCAGGCTCAGGCCGAGCTTTGATTTCAGGAACGCACTCTCGATGGCGATGAAGCGTGACGATATAACCCTGCTTGGCGCGCTTGTGCGGCCTGTAATGGGACTTAAAATAAACAAGACCTTCGGCGTGGCGCGGATAGAGGACCTGCTCACCTACAGACCGGGGCGTGAGGACAAGCCGGAGCTTATAGAGAACGCTGTGGTTGAGAATATAGTCTACGACGATGAGCTCGAGGACAAGAGAATAAGGGACAATTATTCCGCGCTTATCAAGCTGCTTCTGTCGCTGTTAAAGAGGCGGCCAAGCTTTGATTTGAGAACCTTCAACGAGCTCGCGGGAAGGATATTCGGCGATACACTTTTTGAGAACGGCGATTATTATTCTTTTCTGGTGCACCTCTGCCAGAAGAAGGAGTACAGCTTCGAGGCGGACAGACATGTCATGGAGACGTTTCTTGACGAGATATTCCACGACTGCGCCGAAAAGCCGGAGTACGCACAGTATCTCGGAATGAAATTCATGCTTGAGCCTGCGGCGCCTGATGAGGATGAGCTGGTGCCGGGGAGCGGGTTTACGATATCCAATATACATTTTAGAGTCGAATAAAAATACAATTAAGAAAGGATTGCACATGGAAGAACGCAATTTGGAAAAGGCGCTGGAGCTCGCCGCCGCCCTCATAAAGGGGGAGCAGGTCGGGGCATCGGTCGGGAACATTGCCCTGTACGAGGAGTACTCCTCCAATTCGCAGGTGTACGATGCACTGCGCCTGATATTAAAGAAATTAGGCCTTGAGATTTACGAATATAACAATGCACTGTTTGTCAGTGCAGATGAGGACGGCAGGGACGGTTCGGGCTTCGGCTTCACGAACGAGGAGCTAAGACGAGCGCTCGGGGTGAAGGTGAACAAGGAGCTGTTTTTGTGTTATCTTATAATATACTGCACGATGACGGAGTTCTATAAGACCTCGGGAAGCTACACCTACACGGAGTTTGTAAGGCATGAGGAGGTAATAAATGCGGTGAACGGCGTGCTGGCAAATGTGGTGGATCATTCCGCGGGGCTTGTGCTCGATGAGGTGGAGGAGAACAGCTTCAAGACGCTGGCGCTTTTGTGGGACGAGCTCCCGGTCACATCGACGGACGATGTGCAGGGTCAGAGGGCCGCGAGAAATTCCAGGACGGGCTATGTGAAGATTACCTTCAATTTTCTTGTGTCGCAGGGGCTTTTTGTGGAAAATCAGGACAAATATTATCCGACGGACCGCTTCAAGGCGATGGCTGAGAATTATTACAGTGTCAACCGCGCAAGGCTCTACGAGATACTGACGCAGGCAGACGGACAGGAGGATACACAGAATGCCCCAGATTAACAGAATAAGAGTCAACAATATAAAATATAATTTCGGCACGCAGTACTACGATGATTTCCTCATGCGTTTTTCGTGCAGAAATACCATATATGACCTCGCAAACGGAGGCGGAAAGAGTGTGCTCATGCTCCTTCTGCTCCAGACGATGCTTCCTAACTGCACGCTCGATGACAAGCAGCCGGTCGAGAAGCTTTTTTCACAGCCGGGCGGAAGCACGACGATACATTCGCTTGTCGAGTGGAAGCTTGACTCGTGCGATGTCAAAAACGGCTACAAGTACATGACCTGCGGCTTCTGCGCGCGAAAGGCAAGGGGCGGCGAGGACAGTGAGGATGAGTTAAGAGCGGGCATAGAGTACTTCAACTATTGTATTTTTTACCGGGAATTCGGGGATAATGACATTAAAAATCTGCCTCTCTCCGACGGGAAGGAGCGCATCACCTACAACGGGCTGAAGGCGTATTTAAGGGACTTAGAGAAGAAGGATTTCGGGGTGAAGGTAAGACTCTTTGACAGAAAGGGGGATTACCTGAGCTTCATTAACGACTACGGAATTTATGAGAGCCACTGGGAGCTGGTCAGGGGCATAAATAAGACCGAGGGACATGTAAGAACCTACTTTGAGAGCAATTACAGGACGACGAGGAAGGTCGTGGAGGATCTTCTCATCGAGGAGATAATCGAGAAATCCTACAACAACCGTATCCGCGGAGGAAACGGTGACGATGAGATGTCGAGGACACTCCTTGAGATAAAGGATAAGCTCCTGGAGCTTGCAAAGAGAAGGGATGACATAGAAAATTATGACAGACAGCTCGGGCTGATCTCCGACTTTACCTCAAAGGCTTCCGATTTTGGAAATATTTTCGAGCGCAAGGAGGAGGGCAGGAACAGGCTGTTCAGATACCTTTTAGCTGCGAGGGCACAGGTGGAGAAGAAGGAACTTGAGGCGAAAAGGCTTGAGGGTGAGCTTTCACAGCTTAAAGAGGCGGAGCTCACGCAGGAGAAGCTTATCGCTGCGGCGCTTATAACCGAGGAGGAGACGGAGCTTAAAAAGGTGCGTGAGCTGGTGGACAGCCTTACTCAGAGCTGCAGCGCGCTCTCAAAAAACTATGAGGAGAACAGGGCTGAGCTTGAGCTGTCCTACGCTGCGGAGGACTACGCGGACTATGTAAAGCAGGAGAGAAGCCTCACTGAGCTTCGTGAGTACATCAACAACAGAAATAAGGGAAGAGACGACCTCGCCCGTGAGCTTCGTGACCTTGCTGCGGCAAAGCGTGTGTACATGCAGGCGGAGCTCTCGGAAAATGAGAGCGGGCTTAGGGACATTACGCTAAGGGAGCAGGAGAGCCGTGAGGCACTTGAAAATCTCAGGGAGAATTATCGCGTGAATGACAACGAGCATGCCCGCGCGGAGGGCATGCTGGCGGCTCTTGGCGCACAGGTTATTGAGCTTGAGCGCGATATAAAGGAGAAGCTTGGGCACACGCCGCTTCTTGTGACAGAGAATGCGTCCGCCGAGGCGGGAAAGTACGGTGAGAGAATTGGTGAGCTGCAAAACGCACAGAGCGCGCTCGAGACTGAGAAGGAGCAGTTAAATGCTAAGAAGGACGGATTCATAAGGGAGCGCGCGGAGGTGCAGGCAGAGCTTGTAAGCTGCAATGAGGCCATTAAGGCGCTCGCAAAGAGGCTTTCAAGGGCGCGCGACAGGGAGAACGAGCTGACGGCGCTCGGCAGAGTGTACGGTGAACCTGACCATGGGAAGCTGAGGGATGTGCTGGGGCAGGCTTATGACAACATGCTGTCGGGACGCGGACAGCTTCGCAAAAAGGCGGACACCATAAAGGAATATATAAGCTCGATAGAGAATTTGAAACCGGTCGACCCTAAGGGCGTTCAGGAAATGTGCGAATACCTCACAAGCAGATATGAGGGAGCCGTAGCCGGGGGCGCTGAGTATCTGCGCGGAAAAAACAGTGACGAGTGCGCTGCTCTCGCGGCGGCATTTCCGTATCTTCCGTATTCCGTGCTTGTCGGAGACGACTATGATGCAGTGTGCCGCGACAGAAACGTCATGGCAATGGACTGCGGAGTGGTGCCGATAATAAAGCTCTCCGCCGTGGAGAAGGTGCTTAAGTCGGACAGTGCTGAGGATATCAGTCAGCCGGACGAGGTGTATATGCTTGCCTGCCGTGACCTGTCATTTATATATGATGAGGCTGGCAGACAGTCGGGGATAAAGAAGGCATCGGAGGAGCTTGACCAGACGGAGCTTGAGCTGTCAAAGCTCGAGGACAGGCTTGAGGTCGTGAAAAATGACTACGAGCGGGTGAGCGGCTATGCGTGCATGGAGACTGAGCAGGCGGCGCAGCTTGACAGGCAGCTCACACAGCAGAAGCTTGAGAGTGACAGGCTGACGGAGCGGACGGGCAGGCTTGAGGAGCTTTTAGCGGGCGTACAGGAGCGCTTTGCAGAGCTTTCGGAGCGCGGCCGCAGGCTTGAATCGGAGCTTTCCGAGAACCTCGGGATAAAGGAAAGCCTTGAAAGCATCGCACTTCTAAGCGAGAAGTTAGATGAATGTAATCTGGAAATTAAAAAGAACGAGGCGGCAAAGGACGCGGCGGTCAAAGCCGGAAAGCTGTCAAAGGAGCTGTATGAGAGCAGGGAGAGGGCATGCAGGGAGCTCACTGCAAGGAAGAACAGCTATCAGGAGAATATAGACAGAATAAAAAAGAACTGGGAGATGTACGCACCGTACTACGATGAGAAGGTGGAAGACTCTGACGCCGCGGTGGATAAGGAGGCTTCCGGCGAGGTGAAGCTCTTGGTGCCGGCGACGGAGCTGGACGCCCGTTTCAAAGCGATACTGGCGCTTATGACGCAGGAGCTGGGGGATGTGGCTGACAAGGAGAGGCTCATGGAAAACTGCCGTGAAGCCATGGAGAAAGCACAGCGTTCAATGCTTCACAGAGGCATCACCCTAGAGAGGGCGAGGGAGCTTGAGGGAGAGGGGGCACTGCGCGTCAAGAGTCCGGCAGAGCTTAATGAGCTCGCGACGGCTCAGGATAAGCTGAGGCAGAGCCTTAAAAATATGCAGGGTGAGCTCGACGGCGCAAGCACGCAGATGAACCGCATAGAGGGCAGCAGTGCCTATGCAAAGAAGAACTATGAGGAGCATTACGGAGAGCTGCATGAGCTGTCCGTATCAAATCCGCAGGAATACATCAGGCAGCACAGGGCAGAGCTTGACAGGCTGAAAAATGAATATAAGGCTCTGGCTGACACTCAGAAGGCTAATTTTAAGGAGCAGACCTCGTGCATGCTCATGCAGAAGGATCTCGAGCGCATGGTAAAATCAGTTGCACCCGACGCGGAGGATATCATAAATAGTATGGCTTCCTCAGAAGCGTCTGTCACGGAGCTGCCGCAGGAGGAGCTTACAAACGCGCAGTACGAGGAAGCAGGACGAGCCTTCGAGGCTCTGTTGAAGGAGGAGCAGAAGAAGCGTGCGGCATTTGTCCGTGCGAGGGATGTGCTTGTCGACGAGCTGGACGGGCTGAAAGCTTATGAGCTTGCACAGGAGATAAAGCAGAATGTCCAGCCGCCTCAGTGCAGGGCTGAGGCCGGGGAGCTGGCGGAGGCGCTCAAGGGCACGATGGACTGCATTGCGCTTGAGAGGGACAGGATAAGCAGGGGAATTGACGACATGGAGCTCATCAAGAGCAATTTTGAGAACAGGTGCGTGCAGATATGCACCAATATCCGTTCCGAGCTCGAGAGGCTTGATAAGCTGTCGAAAATAACCCTTGATGATGAGGTGATTCCGGTGTTGTCGCTTCAGATACCTTATATTAAGGAAGAAATGTATAAAGACAGAATGTCTGTGTATATTAATGAGACAGTGTCACTTGCGGAGAATTTCAAGACCATGGAGGAGCGCCTCAAATATATAAGAGGCAGGCTTGGCTGGAAGAGACTTTTTTCTGTCATAGTAACGGATATGGACAGCATAAAGCTGAGTCTGTATAAGCGCGAGAGGATAAAGGATCAGAGCCGTTATCTGCGCTATGAGGAGGCTGTCGGAAGTACGGGACAGTCGCAGGGTATCTACATTCAGTTCCTTGTGTCGGTCATCAACTACATCGCGAGCATAAATGCGGGCGGGAAGGAGGCTGCCGTGCTCGGAAAGACAATATTTATCGACAATCCTTTCGGGGCGGCGAAGGACGTGTATATCTGGGAGCCGATTTTTAAATTATTAAAGACGAACCATGTACAGCTAATAGTTCCGGCAAGAGGTGCGACACCTGCCATAACGGGTCGTTTTGACGTGAATTATGTGCTCGGCCAGAGACTTGTTGACAAAAAACAGCAGACAGTCGTGGTGGACTACCACAGTCAGGTTGCCGAGAGCGAATTGGAGTACGAAAGACTAAGCTTTTCGCAGGAAAGTTTTGATTTTCTCTAAGTGCTGTGATACACTAAAAATATCATTCTTATTGTGAGGTGAACAACTTGGACAAGTATGAGTTGACCATTAAAATAGAAAAACTTGATAAGCTGGTAAAGAGCAAGGACTATGTCAATGCAGCCAAAGTGGCAGAGCAGATAGAGTGGAAGAAGATGAAGCAGTGGAGCGTCATGTCCAACGCCATAGATGCATTTGTCGCTACGGGCAGATATGACAGGGCGAGAAATGTCTGCATATACGCATATAACCGCAAGCTTGGGGGAAGAAGGCTTCTTGCGACGCTCATGGATATGTATGTGAAGCTGGGGGAATACGACGATGCCGAGGAGATATATCAGGAGTATGTCGAGCTTGCACCGAGGGATGTGACGGGCTTCATACTTCTCTATAAGCTCAAGCGCGCGCAGGGCGCACCTGTTGAGGAACTGATAAACATACTGCAGGAATACAAGGAGAAGGAGCTTGACGAGGAGTACGAGTTCGAGCTTGCACTGCTCTACAGCGAGGCGGGCATGACGGACAAGTGTGTTAAGGAATGTGATGAGCTTGCACTATGGTTTGCCGACGGAATATATGTTGAGAAGGCACTCAGGCTGAAGCAGCTTTACGCACCGCTGACACCGAAACAGGCCAAGAAGCTGGCAAGGCTTGGCAGCATGGAGGCGGCGGCTGCCGCTGAGGAGCCGGAGTATCAGTATGAGCCGGAAACAGAGCCACAGACATACGAGCATGAGCCGGAAGCAGAGCCACAGAAGTACGAGTATGAGCCGGAAGCAGAGCCGCAGAAGTACGGGCATGAGCCGGAGCCCCGGGCATACGAGGAGCTGCAGCCTTACGATGGCACCGAGACTGCAGCGAGAGAATATGAACAGCCGCAGGATGAAGAGACGTGGCGGAAGGAGTATAAGCAGCCGCAGCCTGAGCAGCATCCTCAGGAAACACAGCGGGATGATGATCTGGCACAGCCTGAACAGCAGACGCCGCAGGAGCGCCACGCCGTCGAGAACACGACTGAGTGGTCCCCTATAGATGTTGATAAGGCGATGGAGCAGGCAGTGCCGCAGCAGCACCACCACAGGGCAGCGGTACCTGTCAGAGCGGATATACAGCAGCTCGAGACAGATTATGACATTGATATCAAGGTTCCCGATTATTCCGTTTACGATACAAGGAACGTGCAGCAGGAGCTCAAGGCTAATGTCAAAGAGATAATGGAAGCGTACAGGAACAGAGAAAAGACAGAGGCTATACGCGAGGCGGCACAGCTTGAGGATATGGATGGGGATTCAGATCCGACGAAGGAAATAATCATCAACAAGCACCAGTGGAGAAAAGCATCGAGAAATTCTGCGAAGAGACAGAATACGCAGCCTTTTGCTGTGCCCGTGGCTAAGACGGAAACACCTGAGGTTCCCGTATCACCTGATGCAGCCATAAGGCAGGCGGCAGAGAAGATGACGCTTGAGCAGATGTCAGAGCTTGTTGCACAGCTTCAGGCAGAGCAGGAGAGAAGGCGCATGGAGGCGGCGAAGCAGAACTCACAGACTGCAGGGCAGATGGATATATCGCAGTGGCTGTCGGATATAGACGATGATGAGCCGGAGACGAAGAAGGAGTCACCTGTTGTTGAACCTGTAAGCGGCCCGGAGGAGGCAGCACCGGCTGCAGAGTCCGTAAGCGCAATGGGAGATGAGTCACCTGCTGCGGAGCCGGTGAATGTATTGAAGAAGGAAGTGCCTGCTGCGGAAACGGTGAACGAGCCTGAGAAGGAGGAAGCTGAGGCGGCGCCGGATATTGACGACTACAGTGCTGCAGAGCGGGAGGCAATAGCTAAGACCGTACGCGAGATTGCCGCGTCGATTGACGGGCGGACACAGAAGGATACGCTGCCTGCTGATGACACCGAGTTCGAGGAAATTCCTGATGTCGAGGAGGACGGGACGGAGGAGTACGAGGATAACACGGATACAGCCTCTGCGGAGGATGCCTACGACGAGCTTCCTGATTTAGAGAAAGCTATTAATGCGGGAATAGAGAAGATAATAGATGACAGCATGAAGGCGGCTGTGGGGGCTGCCGGCTCGGAGCGATATTATCTTAAGGACGAGGAAAAAGTATTTCTGGATAAATATCTCTATATGACCGGTATGGAGAGAAGACTGTGCAGATATATCGGCTCATGGAGAGCAGCGCAGAACGGTTCGGGTGAGACAGGAAACATCGCCATCATGGGAAGCAGGAATACGGACAAGACAGCGTTTGCGGTGAACCTGTTCAAGGCACTTCATGTGTATGATGCAGACCGTGAACAGAAGCTTGCGAGAATATCCGCTGACAAGATTAATGAGAAGGGCTATGCAGCGTATGCAGATAAGCTTGTCGGTCAGACCCTTGTAATAGAAAATGCCGGAAGGCTTAAAAGGGAGGCGGTTGCCTCGATACTTGGGCTCAGGAACAATACGCTTTTTATGCTTATTGATGAGGAGTTTGAGATTAATAAACTTTTTGCGGATAATCCGGATTTCTCGGACGCATTTACGGGATGCTTCCTGCTAAAGCAGTACACGGTTAATGAGCTGGTTGACATAGCCAAGGATTATGCTGAGGAACAGGGCTGGAGAGTGGAGGATAAGGCACTGTTAAAGCTCTATCTTATACTGAGCCAGATTCCGAATGACGATAACGGAAATATTGTCGATATTGTGAAGGAGCTTATGAAACACGCTGCAAAGCATGCACGCAGGAGGCTTGGAAATAAGCTCTTCGGAAGGTTCCGTTCGGTTCTTGTCATCAAGGAAAGCGACCTCATGCCGGAGGATGAGTATGAAGATGATGAGGACGAGGACGAAGAAGAGACGCAGGATACAAAAAGCGAAAATGAATATGAGGACAGCTATGACGACGATGATGAGGAATAGCTGATTGGAGAGGTATGCTATTATTGGCAGACAATATTAATATATAGCCCGGAGGAGAAGGTAATGGGAAATGTAAAGGAAACTATTGAGAACGGCAAGGCTGTTCTCGGAATTGAGTTTGGTTCTACAAGAATAAAGGCGGTGCTCATAGATGAAAATCATGCACCGATAGCAGGCGGAAGCCATGAGTGGGAGAACCGCTATGAGAACGGAGTGTGGACATACAGCCTTGACGATATATGGAATGGCCTCAGGGACTGCTATGCATCACTCAAGGCGGATGTTAAGGAAAAGTATGGGGTTACATTAAAGAAGCTTGGTGCAATCGGATTTTCCGCGATGATGCACGGCTATATGGTTTTTGACAAGGAGGGTGAGCTCTTAGTTCCATTCAGGACATGGAGAAACAGTATAACCGAGGAGGCGGCGGATGAGCTGACGTCACTTTTTAACTATAACATACCTCAGAGATGGAGTATCGCGCATCTTTATCAGGCGATGTTAAAAAATGAGGAGCACCTTCCGCGCATTGACTATATGACGACGCTTGAGGGCTTCATACACTGGAAACTGACTGGTGAGAGGGTTATCGGCGTCGGTGAGGCGTCGGGAATGTTCCCTATTGATACCACGACTAAGAATTACAATGCCAATATGGTAGGAAAGTTCGATTCACTCATTGAGGAGAGAAATGCACGCGGTGATAAAGCACAGCTTCCGTGGAGACTTATGGACATTATGCCTAAGGTTCTTCTTGCCGGAGCTGAGGCGGGAAGCCTTACGGCAGAGGGAGCGGCACTTCTTGATAAGGACGGAGAGCTTGAGGCGGGAATACCTCTTTGCCCGCCTGAGGGAGATGCAGGAACGGGAATGACGGCTACGAATGCGGTAGCAGTCAGAACAGGAAATGTATCCGCGGGAACGAGTGTGTTCGCCATGATAGTTATGGAGAAGGAGCTTTCAAAGGTATATCCTGAGATTGACCTTGTGACAACTCCTACCGGAAATCTTGTGTCGATGGTTCACTGCAATAACTGCACATCAGACCTCAATGCATGGGTAAATATATTCAAGGAATTCGAGGAGGCTCTCGGCATTCCCGTAGATATGAATAAGCTCTTCTCAGTTCTCTATAATAAGGCATTAGAGGGTGATGCTGACTGTGGCGGACTCATGTCGTACGGGTACATATCGGGTGAGAACATTACGCATATGGAGGAAGGAAGACCTCTTTTTGTGAGAAATACCAACAGCAGCTTCACGCTTGCTAACTTTATGAGAACGCACCTGTACACATCACTTGGCGCGCTCAAGATAGGTCTTGACATTCTTCTGAAGGAGGAGGGAGTCAGAGTAGACTCGATAACAGGACATGGCGGACTCTTTAAGACCAAGGGAGTAGGTCAGAGATTTCTCGCGGCAGCCATGGATACGCCTATAACCGTTATGGAGACCGCAGGAGAGGGTGGAGCATGGGGAATGGCGCTTCTCGCAGCTTATATGATTAAGAAAGGAAATAATGAGACTCTTGATGACTATTTGAATAACAAGGTATTTGCCGGACAGAGCGGAAGCACCATGGAGCCGGATGCTGAGGATGTTAATGGCTTTGATGAGTTTATTGCGCGCTACAAGGCAGGACTTGCAGTCGAGAGAGCAGCAGTAGACAATTATGAAAATTAAGGGAATTGAAAATATATCGGTGAAGGTCATCACGGCTTTGCTGGCTGTAATGATGCTTCCGATAGTTGTATTAAGCTTTCCGCGCAGATACGAGAATATACTTATGACGATGGAAAAGGTATACCTTCTAAGGGATAATCCGATAGCGGTGTTTCTTCTGACCTGTGCTTTTATAGCGGTGGTTATGGGAGCCGTTAAGCTTCTATGCCTCATACCCGAGGAAAAGGGAAGATGGATTATACCGGCAGCAGGTGCGGCGATATCGCTTGCGATAGCTCTTTACTGGGTGTTTTCGTGCAAGGTGGCACCACAGGCAGATCAGGCGAGCGCTTACTGGGTGGCGATTATGCAGTATCAGTCGGCACTTGAGGAAGGGTCGGATTTTTTGACGTATATACAGACCTATCAGCAGCAGTTGGGGCTTGTATGGCTGTATATGCTGCTGTTTAGGATAACCGGTGAGATCAACTTCTTTCCGCTCATATTTCTGAACGCACTTTGTGTCCCGGTGATGCTTGCAGCGCTATATGTCATTGTCTACAGGATATCTAAAAGGTACGATTGTGCGGTGGCAGCGATGCTTCTTGGACTTAGCTGTGTGCCGGTTTATCTATATTCTTCGTTCGCGTACGGGGAGACAATATCAACTACATTTTCGATGCTTGCGGTAATGCTTGCCATGATGATACTTGAAAAGTATGACAGGCAGTTCACGGATATGAAAAAAAATGATAAGGCAGTATTCATTCTGGAGCATGCCGGCTGCTTTGCGTGCATGTTCATTGCGATACAGCTCAGGATGAACAGTCTTATCGTAGTGATTGCCATAGCAGTGGTCACGGCAGTAAAGGCAATTTCCAAAAAACGCCCTGCGGGGCTGGTGCTTATTGCCTGTATGGCTGCCGGTGCAGTACTTCCCGGTATGATTTCAAAAGCGGTTTTTTCGGAGCAGCTTGACGGAAAGGCCGGAATGCCGGCAACGCTCTGGGTGGCAATGGGAATGCAGGAGGATGACAATCTGTGCGGCTGGAATAATTATTATAACATAGGAACCTACTATGAGTGTGGTTCGGATGCAGAGCTTGCCTCTGAGAGAGCAAAGGCTGACATAGCGGACAGGCTGGAATATTTTAAAAATAACCCGGGGCGGGCTGTGAGCTTTTATATGAGAAAATTTGAGTCACAGTGGAACTGCCCGCTGCTTCAGTCCGTGCAGATGAACAGTTATATTGAAGGAAAACCAACGAATATTGTACGAGGAATACTATACTTTGAGGATGCTTATTACTATGTAAGGGATTTTGCGAATGTGTATCATTCGGCAGTGCTTCTGTGTGCGTTTGTCGGACTCATAGGGATGTACAGGAAGCGCAGGGGGATAGAGTGCTATATTCTTGGCGTAAGCATATTAGGGGGAATGCTGTTCAGTCTCGTATGGGAGGCGAAGGCGAGATACTGTTTTCCGTATTATGTTTTCATGCTGTCTCTTGCGGCGGTTGGGCTTTGCTGTATGTGTGATGGTCGGAGTTATTTGCTTGGCAACAAAAAAGCTAAAGCAGGAAAATAATATAATTTCAATGGAGGAGGAAATATTATGCTTGAGCAGTTAAAGAAGGAAGTATACGAGGCGAATATGGAGCTCGTAAAGAGAGGGCTTGTAATCTACACATGGGGAAACGTAAGCGGCATTGACCGCGAGAGCGGGCTCGTGGTAATCAAGCCGAGCGGTGTGGACTATGAGGTGATGACCCCTGATGACATGGTGGTTATCGACCTTGACGGAAATGTTGTTGACGGTAAGTACAAGCCATCCTCGGACACGGCGACACATCTTGTGCTCTACAAGCAGTACTCGGAGATTGGAGGCGTGGTACATACACATTCTAAATGGGCAGTGACCTTTGCACAGGCAGGAATGGACATTCCGGCATTCGGAACAACCCATGCAGATTATTTCTACGGCGATATCCCATGCACAAGAGACCTGACGGCACAGGAAATCTACGAGGCCTATGAGCTCAACACGGGAAATGTCATCGTGGAGACGGTGGGAGACACCGATGCACTCGCGGTTCCGGGAATAGTTGTGAAGAACCATGGTCCGTTTGCATGGGGCAAGAGCGCCAAGGGTGCGGTATACAATGCTGTGGTTCTTGAGGCTGTTGCCGAGATGGCATACAACACCTTGACCCTCAACCCAAGAGTTCAGAGAGTGCCACAGCACCTTCTCGACAAGCATTACTTCAGAAAACACGGAGCCAATGCCTACTATGGTCAGGGAGAAAACGAGGACCACTAAAATATAGTTTCATATGGAAGTAAAAGGCGGATTTTGAAATGTTCAGGCATTATAAATCCGCTTTTTTGCAAAAATATACGAAGGGGAGATAATAAACAGTGAAAAGACGGCAGCTATTTATTTTATTTTTATGTATGATGGTGATGGGGCTTGCAGGCTGTGGTAAGAAGGATAGTGCAGACAGCAGCACGCAGGCACAGAGTGAGATTGTGTATGCACCGGAATTCACGCAGTATGAATACACCATAGACACCAAGGGTGAGACGTTTCCGAGCTTGTACGGCATGTATATGAATGGCGATATGCTGTACATGATTTCTAGGTCGTATGTGGGACAGGGAAGCATAAGGGACAATCTGAACACATTAAATCTTGTAACCGGGGAAAAGGAAGTCAGGGGCTTGGGGGGAACGGCGCAGTATGACAGAACACAGGACGGTTATGTGAGCTATACAGACAAAAAGCTGATTGTGTATGATGAGAATTTTGAGGTCACGGGTGAGATTGACGTGGCGGCTTTTGTCAATGAGCTTTTGTCGCAGGGCAGCTTTTACTCATTCGACAGCATGACCATGGACGCCGAAGGGAATATCGGACTGGTAGCCTCCAACATATTGTACCTGCTTGACTCGTCGGGAGTGCAGCGCGCAAAGGCAGAATGTCCGGGAAATATGAACAAAATAGACAAAGTGTTTGTGACAGGCTCAGGACAATGGTATGTCTTATGCCGTGACATGGAGTACAAAAATGCCATATGTCCCGTGGATATAAGGGGCGGCGTTATCGGTGGACAGCTTGAAAATGTCCCGAACAAGAGTGGCAGTATTATATATGATATATATCCGCTGGAGGACAATCAGTTTTTCATTCTCACGAGAAGTTATCTGGAAAGGTATAATGCGGATACGCAGACCTGTGATGAGGTGTTCTGCATGAGTGATTACGGAATTGCAGTTGAGCAGTGGAGCACAGGAATTGGCATGCTGTCAGGGAATAATCCGGGAATTATCAATGTGACGAATGCTTCCACTGCGTCAATGCGGGAGGAGAATGCAGATTACAAGGAGCTTGAGCTTGTAAGGCTTGCCGAGGCGGAGCCGGGGGCAGCAGGGAGAACGGAGCTTATTCTCGCATGTATCGATGAACCCGCATATAATGAACGTGAACCTATTATGAAATTTAACAAGTACAATCCTGATTACTATATAACAATCAAGGCATACTCGGATATGGACTACAATACCGATGAGAGAACGGAGATATATGATCTTGCACTGCAGAATTTTAACAATGACCTTGTGACGGGAGCGGGCGTTGATATTTTCTTCGCGTGGGCAGGATATATGGATCTGGATAACCTTGGTGACAAGGGGGCTCTTGTTGATATGTATGAGCTTATCGATGCGGACGATGAGATAAGCCGTGACGATTTCATACAGAGTGTGCTGAAGGCGATGGAAAACGACGGCAGACTGTATAAGGTGACGGCGGATTTCAGGGTTGACACCATTGTTGGTAAAAAATCACTTTTGGACAAATATGAGACCTGGGATTTCGATGCGATATATGACCTGGCGATGGAGCACCCTGACGCGGCATTGTTTCCGAACAGTACCCGTGAGGGCATACTGAACAGCTTTTTAGGATTTTCAATGGACGTATTCTATGACAAGGATAAGGCGGAGTGCAGTTTCGACTCGGAGCAGTTTGTGAAGCTTCTTGAGCTGGCGAAAGCTGCACCTGAGAATTATGACAGCAGCATTGAGACGGGAGAGGTCCTGACCAATGAAAAGGCACTTCTCTATGATAAAAATATATTATTCTGGTATGATACGCAGATTATGCCAAAATATTTCGGCGAGGATATATCCTATGTCGGATATCCTTCGGCAGAGGGGAACAGCAGCGGAATAGAGTGCAGCTATATGTGGGCTCTCAGCGCCAAGTCAGAGCACCGCGATGCCGCGTGGTCGTTTATAAAGAGTCTGTTTGAAGATGAGTACCAGCGAAGCGGCTATAAATTTCCTGTTATGAAGGCCAGCTTTGAAAATCTGCTTGCTGAGAAGATGCACTCGAGCGAGAACGGGTCGGCTTATATAGGGAATAATGTGGATGTAGCTCTGCATGCGATGACGGAGGCTGAGGCGGACGAGCTGCGTGAGCTTGTGGACGGAGCGAAATTAAGCTACAGATACAACACCACTATCAAGGACATTGTACTTGAGGAGGCACAGGCTTTCTTTGCCGGAAGCCGCAGCGCCGAGGATACGGCGGCTATTATTCAGGACAGGGTACAGATATACCTTGAGGAAAAGAATTAGCAAAATATGAGCTTATGTCTATTGTATTTTCTTCATGGATAAACTATACTGGGTTCTCGGCGGCTTTGACCGTGTACATTTTATGTAAAGGGAGAAATTCGGGAAATGAGCAGTGAAGTGAAAAAGGTGAGCAGGGATTTGACGAGCGGGCCTTTGGCAAAGCAGATTCTGGTATTCAGTATACCGCTTGTACTGTCTAACCTATTGCAGGTGCTCTTTAATATGTCGGATATCGCGGTGGTCGGGCAGTTTGCCGGCTCACATGCGCTGGGAAGTGTTGGGTCGACAACCACGCTGGTAACGCTGTTTACCACATTCCTGATAGGTGTGTCGGGCGGTGTGAATGTAATGACGGCGCAGTATATAGGCGCTAAGAAGGACAAGGATGTGCGTGAGGTTGTACATTCGGCTGCGTGGATGTGCGCGCTCATGGGTGTGATACTGCTTCTGTTCGGACAGGTGTTCTCAAAGCTTATACTGGAAGTTATGAAGACCAAGGAAGAGCTTATAGACGGAGCCGCACGGTATCTTAGAATATATTTTCTTGGAATGCCTGCACTTGGAATATACAATTTCGGTAATGCGGTATTTTCGGCTGTCGGAGATACCAGGAAGCCTGTGTATATACTGGCATTTTCGGGTGTTGTGAATATTCTGCTCAATCTGTTTTTTGTCATAGTGTGCAGGCTTTCGGTTGCGGGGGTTGCCATCGCCAGCGTCACGTCGCAGTATATATCTGCGGTGCTCATAATGATAGCGCTTATGAAGGCGGATGAGAGAATACGTTTCTCACCAAAGTATCTTAAGCTCTATCCGGACAAGGCAAAGGATCTTTTCAAGCTGGGCTTTCCAGCGGGAATACAGAACGCGGTATTCCAGTTTGCCAACCTTTTTGTTCAGGTCGGCGTCAATTCCTTTAATGCGGTCATTGTCGAAGGAAATTCGGCGGCAACCAACGCGGACGCGCTTGTATATGATGTCATGGCGGCATTCTACACAGCCTGCGCAAGCTTCATGGGGCAGAACTATGGAGCAAGAAACAAAAAGAGAGTGCGCAACAGCTACATCATAAGCCTTGCCTATTCCTTCGGAATCGGAATGGTAATGGGAATCACGCTCAACATATTGGGGCGTCCGTTCCTGTCACTTTTTACCAAGGATGCCGCAGTTATAGACGCGGGTATGCTGCGTCTTAACATTATGAGCATATCCTACGGCTTCTCAGCCTTTATGGACTGTACAATAGCAGCTTCAAGAGGTCTTGGAAAGACGGTTGTTCCAACCTACATAGTAATAATGGGCTCATGCGTGTTCAGAGTGATATGGATATACACGATATTTGCGTACTTTAAGACGGTTCCGTCACTTTACATATTGTATATATGTTCGTGGACGCTCACGGCGATTGCGGAGTTCATATATTTTATGAGAGTGTATAAGGAGCATATAAAGGTGCTGTAAATGGTGGAAGCTCTAGTTGTTGATTGTTGCAGTGAATAATTTATTATATAATTGAATTTTTTTAATAAAAATGAGAAAACCCCCACAAAATCGCAGCTTGTGGGGTTTTTCTCATTTATTCTTTACAGATTTTACTTCGTCATACCGCACTATTTCTTCAACACGAATTTCCCGACAAGCTGCTGCAAGGTATCCGCCTGAGCCGACAGCTCTTCGCTTGTGGCGGATGTCTCCTGCGCTGCCGAGGAGTTGGACTGGACAACCTCTGCAATCTGGTTGACACCTTCGTTTGCCTCATTCATAGCCTTTGACTGAGTGTCCGAAGCTTCGCTCAGCGCTCTTGATGTCTCTGCGATGGACTGGATTCCGTCTATTACGGAGGTGAGGGCTTCCGCTGCACTGCGTGCAGCATGGTTGCCGTCATCAATCTCCTTGAGAGCACCCTCTATAAGCTCGCGTGTATCCACAGCGGACTTGGCGCTCTGCTCGGCAAGCTGGCGGATCTCATCTGCGACCACGGCAAAACCACGACCTGCGTCCCCTGCTCTTGCTGCCTCGATTGAAGCGTTGAGTGAGAGAAGGTTGGTCTGGCTTGCGATGCCCTCTATGTTGGCTGTGATATTCTCAATCTTTCTTGAAGTCTCTGTTATGCGGATCATAGCCTCGGACAGCTTCTGCATCTGAACCCTGCTGTCATCAGCCTGTCTGGCATAAGCAACCGCCTGCTTATGGGCATCCTCAAGATTCTTGGCTGATTTATCGACCTCCTCAGTGATATTGGTGATAGTCGAGGTGAGCTCTTCAATAGCTCCTGCCTGCTCTGTGGCACCCTCTGCAAGGGATTGTGCGGACTGCGCAAGGTTGTCGGAGCCGGCGGCTACCTGTCTGGAAGCCTCATCTACCTGTGTGAGCGTTGCTATCATCTGGTGCTTGAGCTTCTGCATGGAGGTGAGCATGATGGAAAACTTACCGATATACTTGTCATGGCAGCCTGAGGTCGCTATGAAGTTGCCATCAGCCATCTCTCCGAGCACATATCCGATATCGGATATGAGTGTGTTGAGCTCTTCAGCCATGTATTTTGAATCGGTTAACATCTCTGCAATCTCGTCATCGTAGTTACTCTCAGGGAATGGACTGTCCAGGTCGCCCTCGGCAAGCAGCTTAAGACGCTTGGCAGTATCTGCAAGAGTGGCTTCAATTTCATTGGCAAACTTATTGCTGACCTTGTTTGACTGTAATCTTGTGGCAGCTATGAGGAGTAATATTACTGCGATGCATACAAATTCTATAATATTGAGCTGGCGTTTGTTTGCATTGCCCTTGGTAACATAGCAGTCCATGAGCTGCTTCATATAGCCATAGATGGTATCGTATTCGGGAGTAAGCTCGTTTATCTCAAGACGCTGTGCATTGTTGCTTGCGTTTACATCTGAGGTTGCCCCCTGCTTTATAATCTCGTCGGACAGTGACCAGTAATCATCTATGACACTGCTTATATTGTCACATAGCTTTTTTGCTTCGGAATAATTGCACTGCTCTGTTATAGAATTGAAATAGGCAGTAAAGCTATCTCTTTTATCGAAATAAATTTCCTGCTGTTCACTGATTGAACCGGCATCCAGATAACCGATAACAGCGCGCAGGGCACTTCTTGAATCAGCGAAGACAGTCATCGCCTTGCCGATGTCACCCTGAATAAAGCCATAGGACTTCAGAGAGTGGTTGAACTGTACGCTGGTAAATACAATTAAAATGATGGCAAGCACAATGGATATGCTCGTAATGTTGGTGATAAGGTTGAATTTTTTTCGCAGTCTGGTGTGAATACGCTGACTGTTATTTGGTTTTTTTCTGTCTTCCATTTAAGAATACCATTCCTTTCGCAATAAATAAATCGTGCCAAGTCGGATTTACACGGCTTGAAATATTTTTTGTAACACCCTGTCATTAGGATAGCATTTTTGTTAAAAAATGGAAACAATATTTTGAAAATTTTGCAAAAAAAGTTATAAAATACCATAATTAAGTCAAAACAAGTAAAAAATCTCTGCAATGTAATTTATTATTGTTTTTGGCAGTAAAATGAGCAACAGATGGGCATAATTTAAACAAAAATGCTTTGACAATATGGCGGTATGGCTTTAAAATGACTGTAGGTGAAACAATTTAGACAGTTGTTTTACAAAATATTCGGGGCCGGTGTTCAATGCTCCGGACATTCAATAATATCAAAAGCGAGAGCAGACAGGAGAGGTATTATGAAATTCTTTATTGACACAGCGAAGGTTGAGGACATTAAGAAAGCAAATGACATGGGGGTTATTTGTGGTGTTACAACGAACCCATCTTTGATTGCGAAAGAGGGAAGAGACTTTAACGAGGTTATTAAAGAAATAGCATCAATCGTTGACGGACCGATAAGCGGCGAGGTTAAGGCTACAACTCAGGATGCTGAGGGCATGATTAAGGAAGGAAGAGAGATTGCAGCTATCCACCCGAACATGGTTGTAAAAATTCCTATGACGGTAGAGGGACTCAAGGCTACCAAGGTGCTTGCATCTGAGGGCATTAAGGTGAACGTGACGCTTATCTTTTCAGCTAATCAGGCACTTCTTGCTGCGAGAGCTGGCGCGGCTTATGTATCTCCGTTCCTTGGCAGACTTGACGATATCTCACAGCCGGGCATTGAACTTATTCGTACCATCTCGGATATTTTCATGAACTACCCTGAGATTGAGACAGAGATTATCGCAGCGAGTGTTCGTAACCCAATCCATGTAACGGATTGTGCACTTGCAGGCGCAGACATCGCTACGGTTCCATATTCAGTAATCGAGCAGATGACCAAGCACCCGCTCACAACAGCAGGTATTGACAAGTTCGTTAAGGACTATGAGGCTGTATTCGGAAAGCAGAACTAGCAGCGGTTGACTGCGTTATATTCCACAAAAGTTATTTTTGAATTAGAGATATTTTAAATTTTAAATTAAAAGGAGAGTTTCACTTATGCGCGACAATATAGAAAACATGTCCGTTAATGCCATTCGTGTGCTTGCGGCTGACGCAGTTCAGAAGGCTAATTCAGGACACCCGGGACTTCCTCTCGGCTCGGCAGCCATGGCTTACGAGCTCTGGGCTAACCACATGAACCACAATCCGGCGGATCCTAAGTGGTTCAACAGGGACAGATTTATATTATCAGGTGGACATGGTTCTACTCTTCTATACTCACTTCTCCATCTCTTTGGATATGGACTTACTAAGGAAGATCTTGCCCAGTTCCGCCAGTGGGGTTCACTCACACCGGGACACCCTGAGTATGGTCATACAGTAGGTGTTGAGGCTACAACGGGCCCTCTTGGAGCAGGTATGGGTATGGCTGTAGGCATGGCAGTTGCTGAGGCACATCTTGCCGCTGTATTTAACAAGGAGAATTACCAGGTTGTTGATCATTATACTTATGTTCTCGGCGGTGACGGCTGTATGATGGAGGGAATTTCCTCCGAGGCATTCTCACTTGCGGGAACACTTGGACTTAGCAAGCTCATCGTGCTCTATGACTCCAACAAGATTTCCATAGAGGGCGGTACGGACATAGCATTTACCGAGGACGTGAAGAAGCGTTTCGAGGCATTTGGCTTCCAGACACTCGTTGTCGAGGACGGCAATAATATAGAAGAGATCGGAAAGGCTATCGAGGAGGCTAAGGCTGACAAGACAAGACCTACAATGATTACGGTCAAGACCAAAATTGGTTACGGCTGTCCTGCAAAGGAGGGCAAGGCTTCCGCTCACGGTGAGCCTCTCGGAGCTGACAATGTGACGGCTCTCAAGGAGAACCTTGGCTGGCCATCACAGGAGCCTTTCTATGTGCCTGATGAGGTTTACGCTAATTACAAGGAGAAGGCCAAGAAGGGTGCCGAGGCTGAGGCAGCTTGGAACAAGCTTTTTGCCGATTACTGCGAGGCATATCCGCAGATGAAGAAGCTCTGGGACGAGTATTTTGACGAGAACGCCGCAGAGAAGGTTCTTACCGATGAGAACTTCTGGAGCTACGAGGACAAGCCTCAGGCTACCCGTAACCTCTCAGGGGTACAGATTAACAAGCTTAAGAATATGCTTCCTAACCTTATGGGCGGTTCCGCAGACCTTGCGCCTTCAACTAAGACATACATGTCCGACATGGGAGATTTCTCCAAGGACAATTATGCAGGAAGAAATATGCACTTCGGCGTAAGAGAGCTCGCGATGACTGCTATCGGCAACGGCATGATGCTTCACGGTGGACTTCACGCTTTCGTGTCAACCTTCTTCGTGTTCAGCGATTATGTTAAGCCTATGGCGAGACTCTCAGCCATCATGGGAGTGCCTCTCACCTTCGTGCTCACACATGACAGCATCGGTGTCGGCGAGGACGGACCTACACATGAGCCTATCGAGCAGCTTGCGATGCTGCGCTCACTTCCTAACTTCACGGTATACAGACCTTGTGATGCGACGGAGACGGCAGCAGCGTGGGCTTATGCAGTGACCTCCAAGAAGACCCCTACAGCACTTGTTCTCACAAGACAGAATCTGCCTCAGATAGCGGGTTCTTCCAAGGAAGCTTTAAAGGGTGCCTATGTCATTGCTGACTCTGCGAAGAACGTACCTGATGCTATTCTTATCGCTTCGGGTTCCGAGGTATCACTTGCTGTAGATGCCAAGGCAGAGCTTATTAAGGATGGCATTGATGTAAGAGTTGTATCCATGCCTTCTATGGATGTGTTCGAGCAGCAGAGCGATGAGTACAAGGAGTCCGTACTTCCTAAGAGCGTGAGAAAGAGAGTTGCCATCGAGGCATTGTCTGACTTCGGCTGGGGCAGGTATGTGGGACTTGACGGAGCTTATGTCACAATGCACGGCTTCGGCGCAAGTGCTCCTGCGGCTACACTCTTCAAGGAGTTCGGTTTCACGGTTGAGAATGTTGTCAGGACTGTTAAGGGACTCTGAAATTTAAGAATTTTTTGATTTTCAAATGGAAATTATATGAGTATAATTATGGCAGGGAGTGATATCTGGCTCCCTGCCTGTTATTTTATTTATAGGCTTCATGTGTCAGAATATGGCAATCGAATTGATGAGTGTATAACGTATTATGTTTTGACACAGGAATCTTTATGCATAAAAATGTTTTCAATAGAACACAGGATACTGTGTGTATGCAGGTATAAAGAATATCATAAAAGGGGAAATGGAAAATGAAAGAGAACAATAAACACATAATACTTGTATTGGGACTTGCGGCGTTGATAGCTGTCGCGGCGGCGGTTCTTACCTGCGTGCTCCTCATGCCGAAGCTTATGCTTGGCAGGAGACTTAATGAGATTCTTAAGGATACATATACATATAGCGCTGAGGCTTCGGTTGTGGGTGTTGACATGGGAATACTGGGTGATGAGTTCGAGGGAAGTATTACCGGAAGCAGGAGCAAGGATGTTATATATGGCAGCATATCGTATAAGGGGTATGAGTGTCTTGAAATATATGTTGAAAATGATGGTAAAGTCATGCTCAACATTGGGAAGCTTTTTGAGAGCGCGGTCAATAAGGCGGAGGAGAAGACCGGACTTCCGCTTGATTTTATAAGGAATAAGCTGACGGATTTCACGATATCGTCCAGCCAGATTGAGGATATAACCGGAGAGAGGTTTGTGACGATAGCTGATGCGGGCGTGACACATAACACACTTGAGGAGTTCGCACAGGCAGTGAAGCTTCTGTCCTCGTTTAAACAGATTAAAGCAGAGGATATGGCTGCGGAATATAAGCTTCTCGGTGATGACGCAGGATACTTTATGCTGGAGCTAAAGGATGGAATGACGAAGGTGTACATCGGAGTTCCGAAGGATAAGAATGACAAGACCACATCCTTTGTTGTCGAGTATACAGACGATGGAGCTGCAGCCGGCGCGGATGCCATCGTGTGGAAAATCAAGCTTGACTATGAGGTTGGTGAAGTTGGGGAGATAGATGTACCTGATGAGACGTTGTCGAAGAAGACTATAGAGCTGCTTAAAAAAGTGTATGGGTATCTGGGATAAATATGGATTCGTATTTAGTTCGATTGCGACCGAGTCGGTCGCAACCGAACTAAATTTGACATACAAAAAAATATGGGTATAATATAGAGTATAAATGCGGATGGAGGTGATTGGGAATGTTTTATGGCAGAGAAGAACAGAGAAAAAGATTGTCGGATATGATTAACGCGCAATGTCAGGTGGTTTCACTGATATATGGAAGAAGGCGTGTCGGCAAAAGCGAGCTTATAAAGCAGGTTTTGAGAGAGTCGACCGTGGACAGCATATATTATGAGTGCAAGCAGACAACAGAACAGAACAATGTGGACAGTCTGGCGGAACTGATAGCGGAAAAGTATAATTTTCCCAAGCCATCGTTTAAATGCATGGAGGAACTGCTGAGGTTTCTTTTCAAAAAATCGGAGCAGGAGCCACTTGTAATTGTGCTTGATGAGTACCCTTATCTCAGAGAGAACCTGCAGGGGGCTGACAGTATAATACAGACAATTATAGACGGAAACAAGGATACTTCAAATGTTAAGCTTATACTCTGCGGCTCTTATGTCGATACCATGAAGGCACTCCTGTCAAAGCAGAATCCGCTGTATGGGCGCGTTGATGTCACGATAGATTTAAAACCCATGGATTACTATGAATCGTCTTTATTTTATGAGGGCTTTTCGGAGGAGGATAAGGTAAGGCTGTACAGTGTGTTTGGCGGCATACCATATTATAACCGGCTGATAGACGGCAGCAGGACTGTTAAGGATAATATAATAGCACTTATCGCCTCGGTGGGTGCACGGCTTGAAAACGAGGTGACAATGTATCTTAATTCGGAAATTTCCAAGATTACGAATGCAAATGAAGTGTTCGAGGCACTTGCAAAGGGTTTTTCAAGGTATAAAGATATACTCGACCAGTCACATGTTTCGAGTGGACCGACTCTTGTGGATATACTTGACAAGCTGATTCGGATGGAGGTTGTCAAGAAAGAGGCACCAATCAATGACGAGGGCAATAAAAAGAAGGCGGGATATTTTGTTTCCGATAATCTGTCATTATTTTATTATAAATATATATTTAGAAATATCTCGAGAATGAATGTAATGGATTCGGAGGTGTTTTATGATAAATATATTGCAAAGGATTTCGAGTCATATCATGTGCCTAAATGCTTCGAGGATATATGCAGGCAGTATCTTGTGAGGCTGAATCGAAAAGGAAAGACGGATGAGATTTTTGAAAAAATAGGTAAATACTATTATGATGATCCGATAAACAAAATAAACGGAGAGTTCGATATAGTCACGCTTGATGACAAGGGATATATTTTTTACGAAGCAAAATTCCGCAAAGAAAAAATAAGTGAAGCTATGATTGAGGAGGAGATAGCGCAGGTTCAGAGCACAGGACTTGACTGCTATAGGTACGGCTTTATTTCAAGATCGGGTTTTGACTGCGATACGGCAGAAAACAGAATACTCATTAATCTGGATGAGTTGTATAAAAGGCTGTAACAAAAGAGAGCCGACTTGGGAAATGTTTAACATTCCCAGGGCGGCTTTCTTTCGTTAGAATAAACAATATGTAAATTATCTGTTATCAATATCCACTACGATATGTCTAGGCTGTCCGGTTATCATGATAGGTGTAAGCTCTGCCTGGATAAGTGGGCGGATGTAGTTGACAAGCTTATCGCTCACGCCGCTTCCGTCCGGCTTAATCCATTCAATAGGGACCTTTTTCTCGATGTTGGCAATCTTGTGAACATCGTAGAGGTCAGTTGTGCAGATGTACGGATCTTCGGATACTCTCTTTAATATTACCATCTTGCCTGTCTCACCTTCAAAAGCAGACTTAACTGCATAACCGCCTACCTGATAAGCTTCGGTTATATCGACTCTTGATGTGAGATGTCCGGCACAGCGCTGGAGAGTTGACAGCTCGATTGCTCTTGACTTACAGCCGATTTTCTCACTTACAAGAGCTGAGAGGTATTTAGCTGTTCCGGAGAGCTGCTTATGACCGAATGAATCCACATATTCCGTGTGCTGTCCGTGTTCGAACACATACCTGCCGTCGGCTGTCTTTATACCCTCTGATACTGCAACGACGACAGATTTCTTGTTCTTCTGAATTTCCTTTACCTTGTCAATGAATACATCGACATCAAACGGAAGCTCAGGGAGGTAGAGAAGGTCAACTCCCTCACAGTCCTCACAGTGGGCAAGAGCTGCGGCACCTGTGAGCCAGCCGGCGTTACGACCCATGATTTCTATGATAGTAACATTCTTTACATCGTATACAAGACCATCGCGGATAAGCTCCTTTGTTGCGGAAGCGATGTACTTTGCCGCACTTCCGAAGCCCGGAGTGTGGTCTGTCACGGCGAGGTCGTTGTCAATCGTCTTAGGAACACCGATAAAGCGTATCGGGCTGTTCATAAGGATAGCGTAATCGGACAGTTTTTTGATTGTGTCCATTGAGTCGTTTCCACCTATGTAGAAGAAGGCTGTGATGCCGTACTCGTTAAGTATCTCAAAAATCCGGTCATACAGCGCTCTGTCATCGCAGATATCAGGAAGCTTGTACCTGCACGAACCAAGAAAAGAGGAAGGTGTTCTCTTGAGTAACTCCAAATCCATATCCGAGCGTATCTTCTCACTCATATCTATAATATTTTTCTCTAAAAATCCCTGTATTCCGTATCTCATACCGTATATTTTCTCTGCACCAAGATCCTTGGCTGTCTTGAATACACCCGCAAGACTTGAGTTGATTACAGCGGTTGGACCGCCGGACTGACCTACAATTACATTACCTGTCATCATAGCCTCCTAAATTTTTTTAATCTCATTGGCAATACCTCTATTATAATGGTCTGTACCAATCAGCACATAAATTTATTGTAGCACATAGGGTACGGGCATACAAGAATTGATAAAAAATAGACAGTCCGCCTAGGGTGGGACCAGACCCCTCTGCTGTTTCGTGTAAATATACTTACCAAAGCCAAAAAACTATTATTTTTCATCAGAATACAATTTAAAATGTATTGACAAAAACAAACGGGGGGGGTATAATTATTCTACTTGTTTTTTATAACGGATGAGGAGGATTGTGACATGGCAATGAAACAAATATTAAAAAAAATAAGAATGTATGTAAAACCAAAATATTTGCTCAAATCACGTATACGCAGGTGCAAGTGTTGTGGTAAAATAGCTCCTATTATTCAGTTTGGCGTTGATGACGAGATGAGGAGATGCCTTTTCTGCCAGGCTAATGGAAGATATGAGTATATTTCAGAGGCAATAGATGAGCTTGGAAAGCTTGAAGGGAAAATTATTTTTGAGTTGGATGATAATTCTCCTCTGAGAAAAAAATTAAAGAGATACGGAAAGAATTATATACGTTCATTTTACTCTGAGAAAATACCATTTGGAACCGTACTGGAGGATGGTACCAGAAATGAAGATATTCAACAGCTTTCTTTTTCCGATAACAGCATAGATTTGATGATTTCAAGTGATGTTCTTGAGCATGTTGTGGATATAAATGCAGCGTTTGAGGAAATGAAACGTGTTCTTAAACCCGGAGGAAAGCATATATTTTCTATTCCTATGTATGATGGCATGACAAGACAGAGGGCTTCTATTGAGGACGGCAGGATAAAATATATTCTACCTGAGCATTATCACTGTGACCCGGCAAAGGATGGAAATGGGTTTATATTGGTGTTTTGGGATTATGGAAAAGATTTTGCAACAAGATTTTCCGATGATAGAATGCGGATTAGTATTGCAAAAGGACCATTCGGACCGGATGGCAAGATAGTATGGTGCGCCGAAAAATTATAAAAAAACTGTTGACTTTTATTTCTATTAAGAGTATTCTGAAAAAGGCTTATGAATCAACAAACTATAAAAAAAGAAAGGAGACAGACTCGATGATTAAGTTAAGTAATTTAGTAATGAGAACATTATATGTTATCGGGACTGCCTCGGATATACATACAGCATAAGAGCACAAGATGAGTATTGAGTGATTATATAGCACAGTGTGGTTATATATTATTTGATACAGCTTGAACTATTTTGCATGAAGTGAAGCCGCATGGTCGTTTCGACTGTGCGGCTTTTTTTGCGTGTCATGGCGGAAATCAGTCAATTAACCGCAGGATATGCATGAGCTTTATAAGTATGTATTTTTTCGGGGCAGAACGGCATGGTGCTTAATTGCATGAAATTATGTGCCGGAGAAAACAAAATGAGGGGCAAAATACCTTTTGACTCTCATATCATTAATGTCATTATACGGTGGCAGAGAGGGAGGTTATTTATGAAATTGAGTAAGTACATCGCAAGGAGCTGGTATCTGTACCTGATAGCTCTTGCTGCGATGCTATGCAGTATCGGTCTGGATATGGTGTATCCGTTCATAACAAGGTCGCTTATTGATGATGTCATCGTGGGCGGACAGACGGAGCTTCTTATGAGGCTGCTGTCAGGATTGCTTGCCATAGGCTGTGGAAGGGCGGTATTCCAGTTTATCAAGGAATTCACCTTCGACTATACAAGTATGAGTATAGGAAGCAGGATCAGGGTGGGACTTTTCAAGCATGTGCAGAAGCTTTCCACAAGATTTTTTGACAAAAACAACACCGGAGAGCTGATGGCGCGTGTGAAGGATGATGTTGACAATGTGTGGGGTGCACTTGGCTATGTCGGAATGCTGGCTATTGAGTGTGTAATCCACACAGTCAGTGTGCTGGTGTGTATGGTCAGCATAAGCCCTGTGCTCACAATCATTCCGGTGGTAATCATGCCTATCGTGGCATATACGGCAGTGGTGCTTGAGAAGAAGATAGGAAAGGTGTACGATGACCTGTCGGAGGAGAATGCGGCACTCACGACCGTTGTACAGGAGAATCTTACGGGTGTGCGTGTTGTAAAGGCATTCGCGAGGGAGGATTATGAGATAGAAAAGTTCAGAAAGCATAATAAGAACTATTATGACCTGAGCATGAAGCAGTCTAAGATATCACTCAAGTACAATCCGAACATATCATTCCTCACGAGACTTCTGCTTCTGCTGGTAGTGCTTGTGGGCGGCGGTTTTGTAATCACGGATAAGATAAGCCTTGGCGACCTTGGCGCATTTACAGAGTATGCGAACAATATTATATGGCCTATGGAGATGATAGGCTGGCTGAGTGCTGATATGGCGAGCGGTCTTGCCTCTGCAAAGAAGATAAAGAAGATATGGGCTGAGGAGCCGGAGATTGCCGACAAGGATGGTGCGAAGGACATCGGAAGAGCGAAGGGTGAGGTTGTATTTGAGAATGTGTCGTTCAATATCAATGACACACAGGTTTTGAAGGATGTTTCGTTTAAGGTGCCTGCCGGAAAGACGCTCGGAATAATGGGAGTGACCGGTTCGGGAAAGACCTCGATTATCAACCTTATGGAGCGCTTCTACGATGCAACGGAGGGAAAGGTGATGCTTGACGGAAACGATGTGAAGGACATCACAACGGAGAGTCTCAGACGCAATCTTTCGGTTGTAATGCAGGATGTTTTCCTCTTCTCAGACTCCATAAAGGAAAATATAAGTATAGGAAGAAAAGACAGTATAACGGATGAGCTTATCGAGTCCTCGGCACAGTCTGCGAGGGCGGCCGGATTTATAGGTAAGCTCACTGACAAATATGAGACAGTAGTAGGCGAGCGCGGTGTCGGTCTGTCGGGAGGGCAGAAGCAGCGTATCAGCATAGCCAGAGCCATTGCCAAGCAGGCTCCGGTGCTTATACTTGACGATTCGACATCGGCTCTTGATATGGAGACGGAGTATGAGATTCAGAAGGAGCTTGAGGCGATGAAGGGTACCACCAAGATTATCATT
The DNA here is from genome assembly GCA_934351925.1 of uncultured Lachnospiraceae bacterium. Lineage (GTDB taxonomy): Bacteria > Bacillota > Clostridia > Lachnospirales > Lachnospiraceae > CAG-882. The sequence continues at coordinate 35,278 of CAKRJT010000014.1, read as the reverse complement.
GCACATCGAATCTCCGCTGTTAAACAGGCTGATGAGATAATAGTACTTGAAGGCGGAAGCATTGCCGAGAGGGGGACGCATGACGAGCTCATGGCAAAGCAGGGAATCTATTACGATACCTACAACGCGCAGTATTCCGCATCCAACTTTTTAGAGGAGGTGGCAGCAGATGTCGGTTAATTCCTTCAGAGAGGACGAGGAGCAGAAGGAGGTATTGAAGCTTGATACACTCCTTCGTCTCTATCGTTATCTGTTCAGATATGGAAAAAAAATATTGCTTGTTCTGTTCATCATGTGCATAACAATAGCAATCAATCTTGTAAACCCGCTCATCATAGAGCGTGCGGTAAATGTCCACATTGCCAACAGGGACATGAAGGGGCTTATGCTCTTGTGCCTGTTCGGTGTGGGACTGAATGTGGTAAATGTGGCAGGAATCAAGCTTCGTATGTATATGCTTGCCAGGATTTCCAATCAGGTGCTTCTTGATATCAGGGAGGCCGTGTATGAGCATATTCAGAAGCTCAGCTTCCATTTCTTCGATACAAGACCTACAGGAAAGATTCTTGCAAGGGTAATCGGAGATGTAAATGCATTAAAAAATATACTTTCGGACAGTGTCACGACACTTATTCCGGATTTCATAACACTTGTGGCGGTTGCGGTGATAATGATAGTAAAGAATCCTAAGCTTGCCATTGCCTCATTCGTGACAGTGCCGTTCCTTATAGTGGCAATGTCCATAATAGAGAAGCTTGGCCACAAGAGATGGCAGTCCTACAGAAAAAAGACCTCCAACATGAATGCTTACCTTCATGAAAACCTTTCGGGAATAAGGGTTGTGCAGAGCTTCGCTGCGGAGACGGAGTCCCTTGAGAGCTTCACAGAGCTTGTGGATGAGCAGAAGAAGGCATTTGTGGGTGCGGTAAGAGTATCCGATATGTTCAGTCCGACCATAGAGATAAGCTGGGGCGTCGGAGGATTTCTGCTCTATTTTATAGGTATAAAGGTTCTTGGTGTAGGTGCCGTGGGCGTAGGTACATTCATGGCATTCACATCATACCTGTCAATGTTCTGGAGTCCTATCAGAAATCTGGCTAACTTCTATAATAAGATAGTCACCAACATATCGGCTGCCGAGAGAGTGTTCGATATCCTTGACACGGAGCCTGATATCCGCGATGAGGAGGGAGCGGCACAGCTTCCTAAGATTGAGGGGAGAGTGGAGTTCGACCATGTGTCCTTTGCCTACTCGGATGAGCCTGATGTGATGGTGCTTAAGGATGTAAGCTTCAAGGTTAAGCAGGGCGAGACTATAGCACTTGTAGGTCCTACAGGAGCGGGTAAATCAACTGTAATCAACCTTATAAGCCGTTTTTACAATGCCACAAAGGGCAGGGTGCTTGTCGATGACACGGATGTGAAGTCGGTGACGCTTAAGAGCCTCAGAGAGCAGATGGGTATAATGACGCAGGATAATTTCCTGTTTTCGGGAACAATCAAGGACAATATCCGTTACGGCAAGCTTGATGCAACGGACGAGGAGATAGTAGAGGCTGCTAAGTCCGTCCACGCACATGACTTCATATCGAAGCTTGAAAAAGGATATGATACTGAAATCAATGAGCGTGGAACAAGATTATCTAACGGACAGAGACAGCTCATCGCCTTTGCGAGAACGATGATAAGCAAGCCTCAGATACTCATACTTGACGAGGCAACCTCGAGCATTGACACTCACACGGAGGCACTTGTGCAGCAGGGCATAGATGCAATGCTTGCGGGCAGAACTTCATTTGTCATCGCACACAGACTCTCCACCATCAAGAATGCGGACAGAATATTCGTCATTGATGACGGACAGATTAAGGAGTCCGGAAGCCATGATGAGCTTCTCGCCGCAAAGGGAGCATATTACAAGCTCTATGCAGCCCAGTTCAAGAATATAGTATAATACGTGCTATAAGTACTGTTGACAGTTAACGTGTTAAAGGTGTATTCTGATTATATTAGGTTTTTTAATATATGGGTAGGAGGAGATTTAACATGAAGTATTGTACAAAGTGCGGTAAGCCGCTTCAGGATGGCGAAGTATGCAGCTGCCAGACACAGAACGCCACAGAGCAGGCAGCACAGGCTCAGGCTGCAGCTCAGACAACAGCCGGAGCAGCACAGCAGACAGCGCAGCCACAGGCAGCCAAGCCTGTTATCACCAAGGAGCAGGCAACAGAGATTTCCAAGGGTATGTTAGCATACGCTAAGGAGTTCGTTAAGAATCCTGTTGAGGCGAGTGAGGCAGTTGTAGGGGAGCATTCCATTACAACAGTTGCGGGACTTGTTGTTGTCAATGCAGCACTTCAGCTTATATATAGCCTTATAAGCATAATCGTACATACCGCAAAGGGCTGGCATTATGATATAGCAGACTGGGTTATGGCAATAGTAAGACCTGTTTTATGGTGGGTTGCAATTCCGGCAGCATTTGCAGGACTTATCTGGGTATGTGCAAAGTATGTTGAAGGTACTAATGTAAGCTTCAAGAAGGCGCTCAGCGTATTTGCCATTCCGGCACTTCCAATGCTTGTATTTACACTTATAAATTTATTAGGACTTGTGCTCACACATTCATTCTTTAGTGTTATTTTTGGTGTTATACATGCGGCTGTCACAGGTATTATGTTCTATCTTACGGGTATCGGTATTGTGAAGGTGCTTCCTCTTTCAAAGAAGTTCATATATTCGATAGCGATTATCTGTGCAGGTCTTTACTTTGTAAATTGGCTTGTAACAATGGCAATTTTCTAATATAATATATGGAGTCCATAAGGCTCTTCGTCATGCGTACAATCGCTGTGGACGGAGAGCCTTTTACATTATTAATATCTTGCCACAGAATGGCACAATGGAGGCAGACTATGTATCTGGAAAAGTATGAGCAGTACCTTGGAACCGGTGAGAGAAATGCAGCGGGACTTGACCTTAAGACATTTCTGGAGGAGTATAATCCTAAGCTTTATGACACTCCGGCTAATACAGTTGACAATCTTATCTTTACCTACGTTGAGGAAGGTGGAGAAAAGAGAATAGGAAAAATCCTTCTTATAAAAAGAGGAAATCATCCATCTATCGGCTGGTGGGCCCTTCCGGGAGGATTCGTGGATTTTCGTGAGAACCTTGATATTGCCGCGGCAAGAGAGCTTGAGGAGGAGACAGGACTTAAGGGAGTCAAGGGTGTCCAGCTTGGCAGCTATGGTGATTATGACAGGGACCCAAGGACAAGAATAATCACCACAGCTTATGTTTTTGTTGAGGAGGAAGGAAAGCTTACGGCGACAGCCGGCGATGATGCTGCGGCTGCAGGATGGTTTTCCATGAAGGTGCACAGGGCGGGTGAGGCTGCCGACAGCACACAGCAGATAGAGAAAGAATTTTACGATATTGAATTTGAATGTGGGGATATCAGACCGACTGCAAGGGTTCTGGTCATCACAGACAGGACGGGAATCCTTGAAAAGAAGGACTATAAGATAGTGAGCAGCCATCTGATTGCGGCGGACCACGCAGCGATTATACTGAATGGATATGATTATGTGTGTGAACATATACATTAGAACCTAGTCAGGCAATTGCGAAAATATGTATTGTAAGATTTTCGTTTTGCAATTGTCAGGATGTGTTCAAGGAACGGAGGTCAGTATGGAAAAAAGAAAGATATTTGTAATCGGGCATAAGAATCCTGATACGGATTCCGTCTGTTCGGCGATAGCTTATGCACAGCTGAAAAATGAGATAGACACGGAGAATGAGTACATCCCTCTACGCGCAGGCCAGACAAATGAGGAGACGCAGTATGTGTTAAAGCAGTTCGGGGTAAATGCACCTCAGTATGTTATGGATGTCAAGAGTCAGGTGAAGGATATAGAGATTCGCAAGGTTGACGGCGTTGACAGGAGTATCTCAATCAAGGCGGCATGGAAGCTTATGAGGGACATAGGAGTTGTGACGCTCCCGATAACAAGGGATAACAAGCTGGAGGGCTTAATCACAATCGCCGATATTGCTACATCCTATATGGATGTCCATGACAGCACAACACTCTCAACAGCGCGTACAGTCTGCAAAAACATTGTCGAGACACTTGACGGCGCGCTTATCATCGGAGATGAGGAGCATGTGTTTGACAGAGGGAAGGTGCTTGTGGCAGCGGCTAATCCCGACCTCATGGAGAGCTACATCAGGATGGGCGATATTGTCATTCTGGGAAACAGATATGAATCGCAGCTATGCGCCATAGAGATGCAGGCAGGATGTATTGTTGTGTGTGAGGGCGCACCTGTATCCATGACGATTAAGAAGCTTGCTGTTGAAAATCACTGTACGATAATCAGCACACCGCATGATACATTTACTGCGTCAAGGCTTATAAATCAGTCTGTTCCGATAAGCTTCTTTATGAGAACGGAGGGGCTCATAACCTTCAGCACAGAGGCGTACACGGATGAGGTGCGTCAGGTAATGGCGAAAAAGAGACACCGTGATTTCCCTATACATGATGAACAGGGCAATTATATAGGGATGATTTCCAGAAGAAATCTCCTCGGTATGGGCAAGAAGCAGATTATCATGGTCGACCACAATGAAGCGAAGCAGGCAGTTGACGGGATTGACCAGGCGGAGATTCTTGAGATAATAGACCACCACAAGCTCGGTGCGGTTGAGACGATGAATCCGGTATTTTTCAGAAACCAGCCGCTTGGATGTACGGCGACTATAATCTATCAGATGTACTGTGAGAACCATGTGGACATTGACAAAAAGACGGCGGGGCTTATGTGCTCGGCAATTCTCTCCGATACACTGATGTTCCGCTCGCCGACCTGCACTCCGGCTGATATGAAGGCAGCAAACGAGCTTGCGGACATAGCGGGAATTGTGATTGAGGAGTATGCGGTCAAGATGTTCCGTGCCGGAAGCAACCTGAAGGACAAGACACCACAGGAGATTTTTTCGCAGGACTATAAGCGCTTTTCCGTGAACGATATCAATTTCGGTGTGGGTCAGATATCATCTATGGATGAGGAAGAACTTATGGACATAAAGGATAAGATTATGCCCTACATGGAGGAGCAGCTTGCAAGTCAGGGAATCAACATGATATTTTTCATGCTCACCAACATGATAGCTACGGAGACGCTGCTCATTGCACTGGGAAATGGGGCCGGGGATGTCATTGAGAACGGCTTCGACGCGCCGAAGCTTGAGGAGAACGTGTACAGGCTTGAGGGAGTTGTGTCGCGTAAGAAGCAGCTTATTCCGGAGATATTGACGGTACTGTCGCAGGAGTGAGAGAGCACATAATGAATTATAATGTAGAAAGGAGCCGCGTATGGCGAAGCTGAGTTGGAAGCCGGGGAATATGCTATATCCTGTCCCTGCGGTTATGGTGAGCTGCAAAAGGGAGGGCGAAAGACCGAACATAATCACCGTGGCATGGGCAGGAACAGTCAACACTAACCCGCCGATGGTGTCGATATCGGTAAGACCGGAGAGGTATTCATACAATATTATAAAGGAGACGGGCGAATTTGTCATAAACCTTGTCACGAAGGAGCTGGTGTACGCCACGGATTTCTGTGGTGTGCGTTCGGGGAAGGATGTCGACAAATTTGCCGAGATGAAGCTTCACGAGACCGGGTCGAAGGAGGTCGCGGCTCCGGGAATAGCTGAGAGCCCTGTCAATATAGAGTGCCGCGTTGTGAGCGAACAGCCTCTTGGCAGCCACACCCTCTTTCTTGCCAAGGTCGTCAATGTTCAGGTGGACGACCGCTATATGGACGGGAAGGGAAGATTTGACCTCAATTCATCGGGGCTTACGGCTTATTCACATGGAGAATATTTTGAATTAGGGAAAAAACTCGGAAAATTCGGATATTCGGTGAATAAAAAGGCCGACGGCAAGAGTAAGAGCAGCAAGAATAAGCCTAAGTCCAAGCCAGCGGCAAAGAAGAAGGACAGGAAAAAACAATAATAAGCTATGATTTCGGGTTAGATATTAACGCAGTAACAACAAAGGAGACGATTATGAAGAAGAGCAATGTGGTACTTATTGGTATGCCGGGAGTGGGAAAGAGCACGGTCGGAGTGGTTCTGGCAAAGCTTTTGGGATATCAGTTTATCGATACTGATCTTGTTATACAGGAGAAGGAGGGAAGGCTTTTAAAGGAGATAATTGCCGATGAGGGTAATGCGGGCTTTCTTAGAATTGAGGACAAAATAAATGCGGAACTTGAGGCAGAACACTCAGTGATTGCGCCGGGCGGAAGTGTTGTATACGGCGAAAATGCCATGAGACATTTCAAGGAAATAGGGACGGTCGTATATCTTAAAGCATCCTATGAGGTAATAAATGAGAGATTGTCAAATCTTGAAGGAAGGGGGGTTGTGTTGAAGGAAGGCCAGACGTTGAAGAACCTCTACGATGAGCGGTGTGTCCTCTATGAAAAATATGCTGATGTCATAATCGATGAACACGGAAGAACTCTGGCCGACACTGCCAAGGCGGTAGCAGCAGTTGTTAAATAATAGAAGATAATTTCCATATAATGTAAATATTACAAAAAAATATTAATTTTTTGTAACATTTTGTAACAAAATATGTAAAAAAGCTCCCTTTTTTTTATAAAAAAACCTTTACAAAACGGGCATTTCTTGTTAGTATGTATTTGTTACAAAATTGTTAAGTAAGTTCTTACATTTTTTGGAGGATATCATGAAGTTTACCAGGCAGTACAGAAAGTTGAAGAATGTCTATCTGAAGGTTGCAGTAGCTGCCTGCTTGTTTATTATATTTGTAATACCATTTGCGACACGTTTCACCACACCTGAGGAGGTGGAGGCAGGAAGCCGTATGGCAGCAGGAACAGCAGGTTACACGGTAGTGCTGAACGGAACCCCGATAGGATGTACGGAGGATGCCGACATCGCGAGAACGGCTTTACAGAGTGTCAGGGGACGGCTGAATGAGGAGAATGGAACGATAGTCTATGCGGATACACAGCTTGAGATATTTGCCGATGACGATATCAGGGGGAAGCTGCTTGATGAGACGGAGCTTGAGAAGCTTATGTATGATGCGGTTACATCTGTTGCATATGTTCCCGAGAATCTCGTATATACGGTTCGTATAGATGATTATATGGTTACGGTCGGAAGTGAGGCTGAGGTTATTGAACTGCTCGAGGCAGCCAAGAACAAGATGGCAGGCGATGATGCCGTTGCCTTCCAGGTTGAGCTGGTCGACAGCACGGACAACGGATTGTCACATAAGACAGTCAATGTTGCGACAGCAGATATCACGATGAATGAGGCTGCGAAGGTTCTTGCCACAATAGATGGAACGGATACAGTTCAGGTTACTGAGAATACCGTTTTCGAGGATGGTGTTCTGTATGTTGGATTTAAAGAGAACATTGAAGTTATAGAGACTTTGGGAAATGCCGGATCGGTTATGTCGGTTGAGGAAGCGCTTGAGGATATAACCAAGGAGAAGGCTGAGAAGGGTACCTATGAGGTTCAGTCCGGTGACTGCCTTTCATCTATTGCAGACAAGACGGGAATTACACTTTCTAAGTTGTACGAGCTCAATGAAGGTCTTAACGAGTATAGTGTGATTATGCCGGGAGACCTTATCACGATTACGGTTCCTACACCTGAGCTTTCAGTGGTCGTAAAGGAAGAGGTTACCTACAGTGAAGAGTATCAGGCAGACGTTGTATATGTTGACAACAACAGCATGTATCAGGGACAGCAGAATGTGATATCACAGGGTACACCGGGCTACAGAGAAGTTATAGCGGTTGTCAGCTCCAAGAACAACAAGGAGTATGACAGAGAGATTATCAGCCAGTCTATTATAACAGAGTCCACACCTACTGTTATTGAACGGGGAACACTTATTCCTCCTACATTTATCAATCCGCTCAGCTCTATGGTTGAGACATCGGGCTACGGATATCGTACACATCCTGTTTCAGGACAGGCAGGAAGTTTCCACTCGGGTATTGATTTATATGTGCCTATGGGAACAGCGGTTAAGGCTTCATGTGGCGGTACGGTAACACTTGCAGGCTGGAATGGTGGATACGGCTGGTGCGTTGATATAAGCCATGGGAACGGTCTTACGACAAGATATGGACATCTCAGTTCCATAGAGGTATCTGTCGGACAGACAGTATCCCAGGGACAGAGAATAGCTCTTTCGGGAGCCAGCGGAAATGTAACAGGTCCGCATCTACATTTTGAAGTTTTACTTTGGGGAAATTCACAGAACCCATATAATTATTTGAACAAATAATGCACACAATATAAAGCAGAGGGGAGAAGTTTTCCTTCTGCTTTTATTAATTTATGGAGGGTATAGTAAACGTGTGTTGAAAATAGCCTTTACAAACAGGACTTTTATGCTATAATGGGATAGATGCGTGGAGATACGCGGATTTAAGAGAATTACATGTGACAGAGGTATGTAATGGAACAGTATGTTATTAAGGGGGGGAATCCCTTAAGTGGTGAAGTTAATATTATTGGTGCCAAGAATGCTGCTCTTGCTATAATTGCTGCGGCTATCATGGCTGATGAGACAGTTACAATAGATAATGTGCCGGATGTGAGTGATATACAGGTTCTCCTAGGGGCAGTTGCAAGCATTGGAGCTGTGGTGGAGAGAGTCGACAGACATACCTATAAGGTGAATGGCGCACTTATAAATACTACGATTGTTGATTATGAGAAGGCGAAGAAGATAAGAGGTTCATACTATCTTCTGGGTGCACTTCTTGGAAAATACAAGGAAGCCCATGTGGCTTTTCCGGGAGGCTGTAATATAGGAACCAGACCTATAGATCAGCATATCAATGGATTTAAGGCTATGGGTGCAGAGGTGGATACAGCCTATGGTATGATAACGGCTAAGGCGGACAGGCTTGTCGGAGGTCATATTTATCTGGATATGGAATCCGTTGGAGCTACCATCAATATAATGCTGGCAGCGGCACTTGCAGAGGGCAGCACGATTATTGAGAATGTAGCCAAGGAGCCGCATGTGGTTGATGTTGCCAATCTTCTCAACTGCATGGGCGCGAATATTAAGGGTGCAGGAACTGACGTGATCAGGATTAAGGGCGTCTCTAAGCTCCACGGAGCGACGTATTCGATTATCCCTGACCAGATAGAGGCGGCTACATTTATGTGCGCGGCGGCAGCTACGGGAGGAGATGTCCTTATCAAGAATGTTATCCCTAAGCATCTTGAGGCTATCACGGCGAAGCTCACGCAGATAGGCTGTGAGGTGTCCGAGTTCGACGATGCCATCAGGGTTGTGGGCTATCGCAATATGAAATATACGAACGTAAAGACTCTCCCGTATCCGGGTTTTCCGACCGATGTACAGCCGCAGATAACGGTTGTGCTGGCACTTGCTAAGGGTACAAGCATCGTTACGGAAGGAATTTTTGAGAACCGTTTCAAGTATGTGGATGAACTTGCAAAGATGGGTGCAGACATCACCGTGGAGGGCAATACAGCCATTGTCAAAGGTGTTGAACGCTATACAGGTGCAGAGGTTACGGCACCTGATCTGCGCGCGGGAGCGGCGCTTGTGCTGGCCGGGCTGGCAGCAGACGGAATAACCGTTATTGACGATATCAAGTATATTCTCAGGGGTTATGAGGACTTCGACGCTAAGTTAAGAGATTTAGGTGCTAAGATAGAGTATGTACAGAGCGAGAAGGAGCTGCGCAAGTTCGTGCTGAAGATATCATAGATATAAATATATCATAGATATAAATATATCTATGATATCTATGATATATTTATAAGGAAAATAAAAAGAGTGAATGTCCATTGGACGTTCACCCTTTTTTAATTTATAGGAAAGACCATTGTGGGTGTTCCATAAAGCAAAAGTAGTGAAACATAAATTTCCAAATCTATGTTTCACTACTCTCACAGCCGGAAAACGCCGAAGGCGTTTCTCTAAAAGTTCAAAGTAAAAAGTCGAAAGACTTTTTATTTTTAACTGATGTTAGCGGAACTGAAACTGAGCAATAAGGTTCTTGAGTGTCTCAGCCTGTGCGGAAAGCTCCTCGCTCGTAGCGGAGGTTTCCTCAGCGGATGCCGAGTTACTCTGTACAACTTCTGAAATCTGCTCGATAGCCTTCTCAACCTGTGCGAGCATATCGGACTGGCTTACGGCTGTCTCACTTGACTTGGCTGCGCTGCTTGCAAATGACTTCATTGAGTCGAGGATATTATTGAGCACTGCAACAGTCTTTTTGGTAATCTCGTTACCGGTCTCAATCTCGGCAAGTGATCTCTCGAGGAGCTCCCTTGTGTTGACGGCTGACTTGGCACTGTCGTCGGCAAGTTTACCAATCTGGTCTGCAACTACGCCGAAACCTCTTCCTGCATCGCCAGCTCTCGCTGCCTCGATGGAAGCGTTGAGCGAGAGGAGATTGGTCTGTGAAGCGATGTCCTCAATCTCTCCGATGATATTCTGAATCATTCTTGATGTCTCATTAATTCTCTGCATTGCATTTGTGAGTTCAACAAGGTCTGACTGGCTCTTCTCAGCGTCAAGCTCAGCCTGCTTTGCCCTTGCGGATGCTTCCTTGGCTTCCCTTGCAGTGGTGGCTGCAGACTCGTTAATGTTCTCAATGGTAGCTGTGAGCTCTTCAATGGCACCTGCCTGCTCTGTAGCACCCTCAGCGAGTGTCTGGGCGCTCTCGGCGAGCTGCGAAGAACCGATGGCAACCTGATCGGATGACATATTGATATTGTGGAGTGTCTCATTGAGCTTGCGGTTCATGTTTCTCATCGCCTGAATGAGGGATACGAATTCACCAACATACTGATCCTCAATATTAGTATTTATGTTGAAATTACCATTTGACATTTCCGTGAGAAGTCTGCCGGCATCCGTGACGATCTCGTGAAGGGAGTGGCAGCTCTCATTTAAGTTGTTTGCAAGCTTTCCAAACTCGTCCTTTGACTCGTAGGTGATGTCGACATCGAGCTCGCCCTTTCTGAGCTTCTCTGCTGCGGCCTCAATCTGCGTCATGGGCTCCATGATAATTATTATCAAGGATTTGCGAATTCTTGATGATATCGCTATGGATACGGCAAATATTATAATTGTAATAACAGAAGAAATAATACCGATGGTGAGTGCAAGGGCATATTCGCTGTCGGCAGCGTTAGAGGAGGCATCACCTATTTCTATAAGAATATTCTGCACCTTTTCTGTTATATCGTTGTAGGTTCCGTTGAATATTTCAAGAGCCTTGTCCTTTTCATTGCTTCTCGCAATGTTCATAAGTTCTAAGCGGGCTGTCTTCAGCTCGGAAACAGCGGAGTTAAGCTCACTTATGATAGCCTTGTTGTGGTAGCTGGACTCTAAACCGGTGATGTTAGACATAACGTTCTGTGAATACTGCTCTGCTAAATCGAGCTTCTCATTGGTAACTGCAATATCATCGGTTGTGAGTGACCAAAGAACCATCTTGCCAACAACCTGTATGTCTTTTCTTATCTCCATCTGAAGAACATCATTACGGTATGCGGTGGTATAGAAGCTTCTGAACTGTACAAGAACAGTGGTGAGTGAAATGATTGCCGCAACGAAAATGATAGATGTTGCGAGCAGTACGCATCCAAAGCTGTATTTGAGCTTTTGGGCGATGCTTAAGTGTTTTAATTTTTCGTCCATGGTATTGTCTCCTTAGTTGTTTTTTTTGTGGCATAGGGCTATTCCTGTGTCAAAGGCATGGTAAAAAAAGCCTATTTATTGTTCTGTAATTAAATATATAGTACTTATTTTTTGTTGTCAATTATTATGTTGTATGTTTCCGGAAAAAAATTGTATTAAAAAACATCCTCTGATGAACCTCAGAGGATGTCAAAAGACTGTTGATGAATAATACCGTGGGAGTTACACAATAGCCTCAATTTTAAGCTTAGGATACTTTAAAAGGTCAATAAATTCATTGCCGACCTGAACCATAGGACGGTACAGGCACATAGGATTAATCATAACAATTTCACCGATACGTCCATCGTTGAGGCGGACATTGTTGTGAAGGTATGTGGCTGTGATGCGGTTTAAAAATGTCATAATGTAGTGCGGGTCATATTTGTTCAGCCCCTCCTCATCAAACATCTGAATTACATCAAAAGGACAGAAGGCACCGCGGTAGCTTCTCTGTGCCGTCATGGCATCGTATACGTCCGCGATTGCCACAATTTTGGCAAAAGGAGTAATGCGGGAGGCTTCCGTGTGGAAAGGGTAGCCCGAGCCGTCGCATCGCTCGTGGTGAAGGAGGCATACCTCCTTGATGCGGATATCAATAGGCTGATCCTTCAAAAGCTGGTAACCACGCTTTACATGATCCTTCATAAGTGCGTACTCTTCATCGGAAAGACGGCCCGGCTTGTTAAGTATGTTCTGTGGTATCGTCAGCTTTCCGATGTCGTGCAGCAGTCCGGCTGTTGTCAGAACCTTAAGATCTTCGCCTTTTATCCCCAGCCATTGACCGAGAATGTTGGATATAAGAGCGACGTTCTGGCTGTGGGTGGATATGATGTCGTCATAGTTGCGAAGGTTATGTATGATGTCAAAGATGTGGATGGTGTTCCTGCTCGTGTTGATAAGATGGATTGCATCGTTGTAAATTAATTCGGTATCAATCGGCTTTCCGGTGCTTGCTGCCTCACTCAGCACGTTTGTAAGATGCTTGACGGAGACTTCATAGTCAGCCTTAAACTGCTTGAAATCCTTGCTGCTTTTGAGCTTATCCGAATAGTGCGTATCCTCAGAATGACTGCTCTTAGCCGGCTCTGCCTTAGGAACCGGAGCCGGGCTGTCATCTATAGGAACTTCCAGAATGGTATAGTACTCAAGCTTCGATATCGTAGCCTCATCAAGCACAAATCCGGCAGGCAGAACAAGCTGTCCTGCCGGGTTGTATAAATCCTCTGCAATAACCATTCCGGGCTTAACTTCAAATGAAAATAGAATCTTTTTTGCCATAGGTACTCCTTTTTATGTCTTTAATATTTCTTGTTTTTATTTTTCCAAAAGCTTGAATGCACTGACTAAGTTCTTGAGCTTCTCAGCCTGTGCGGCAAGCTCCTCACTGCTTGCCGAGCTCTCTTCAGCCATAGCCGTATTCTCCTCTACAACTGCTGCAATCTGGTCGGCTGCCTGAGAAATCTGATTGAGAGCGTCAGCCTGCTCCGCAGATGCCTTAGATATAGCGCCGATGTTGTCTACGAGAACATTGGTCTTGTCAACGGATTCGATAAGCTTGGCTGCTGTCTCATCAACCATTTTCTTTCCGGCTTCAACAGCGTTGAGTGCCTGAACAATAAGGTCGTTAGAACTCTTGGCTGCAGCAGCACTCTGTGATGCGAGATTACCGACCTGTGTAGCTACTACTGCGAAACCACGACCCTCATCTCCGGCTCTCGCAGCCTCGATGGATGCATTGAGTGCGAGAAGATTGGTCTGTGAAGCTATATCATTGATTGTGTTGATGATGCCGCTTATCTGTTTTGCAGCCTCATTGATGGTATCCATAGCCTGAACAACCTGCTGCATATCCTCGTTGCTTGCTATAATATCATTGCCGACAACCTTTGCCATATCGTTGGCTGTGTTGGCGTTCTCAGCGTTCTTGTTGACTTGTTCTGAGACTGTATCAATGGTGCTCTGTAGTTCCTGCACGGAGCTCGCCTGGTCGGTTGCACCTTCAGTGATTGACTGTGCACCGTCAGAGAGCTGACTGGCATTTGCGGATACCATGTCGGCTACCTCGTTGATTTCGGAAAGCGTGTTTGACAAATCGGTTATAACGGTTACAAGTGCGTTCTCAATAGCCTTGAAATCCCCGACGTGCTCGACCTCAAGTGTAAGATTGAAGTTTCCTGATGCCATCTCATTAAGCCCGCGGGTGATGTCTGCGATTATTTCCTTGAGTCGTGTGGACATCTCGGAGAAGGTTCGTGTGAGGTCTCCGATTTCATCATTATAAACAACATCTGTTGTTGCCGAGAAGTTACCTACGGCAAGCTGATTGGCAACATCTACAACGCCGTCGATTGGCTTTAAGTATTTAACAGTAAGTCTGCGGCTGATATAGATTATGCAGGCGAGTGTCACGACTGCAATGGCAGCCATAAACGCTACAAGTATAAGCGTGTTGCGCGATAAATCAAAACGTGAAAGTGCGCTGGCAGCCCACCAGGTCTGTCCACAGGCATCTATAGGAGAGTAGAAACGAACTATATGGGTTCCGTCATCCTTCTTGGTGCTTACGGAAAAGCTCTTTCCGGTGTCAATGCCAGCCTGAATCTTAGCGTATTCTTTTGAGGAAATGAGATCCGTAAGACGAGCACCTACATAGTCACTCGACTCGCTGTCATATACCATTGTGCTGTCGGAGGTGAGAACATCCACATACATGCTTGGGTAAGCGCTGTCGCTGGAGGTGAGGTCGTCAAATGCATCCACGTTGATATCTACAAGAATAACACCCATTGTCTTGTTGTTATATACAATAGGAAAGGAAGCGCTGACCATGTTGATTCCCTGCTCATAGTATGGATCCGTGAAGGAATTTACCTGGCTTATTGCAGCATTCTTATAATAGTCTTTTGAACTGTATGAGGAGTAGGCACCATAACTCTGGACAGTGTCAGGGTCGCTTTCACTTACATATATGGTGTAATCTTTTATTGAAGGGTCAAATGCATCCGGTTCAAAAAATACGCCGACACCAGCTATCTTGTCGTTGGAGATAGCGGTAGTTCTTGCGATGCTTATCAGGAACTCCTCTATCTGCTTGTTCATCTCCTGAAGTCTGACATCGTACACTTCACTTTGAGCTGTCCGGCCGTTGTAGCCTGACTTTTCGTGCTCGTCGTACTTATCCACGATATAATTCTGAAGGATATCCGCACAGTTGGTTGCTGTTGTGAGCACATTCTGTACCATGACGCCGTTCTGAGCGGCTATGCCTTCAAATTCACCTCTGATGCTTTTGCTGAGAAAATTAGCTGAGAATATGGAGCTTATAGCTACGAGTACTACGAGAAATACGGCTAACAACACACCGGTGGCGGTTGAAATTTTGTATGAAAGCTTCCGGTTAAGAAACTTTTCATGTGCACTGCTTGGTTGGCTTTTGTTCATTAAGAATTCTCCATTCCGAGGCGTTTTGCCGTCTCTAATTTGTATTTGATCTTAAAATTAGAAATACCAAGACCATATTTTGAGAAAATTATATCATTTTTTTATATAAATAGCAATAATAAGGTGGCAAAACACGGAAATAATGCTATAATTATGAGCCGGATTTTACAATATATGCTATTGACTATTTGTGGGCGATATATTATAGTGTATGTACGAAAAAGTTCATAGAAGATTTATCCCTTATTCAGAGTGATGGAGATACATAGGATCGATGAAGTCACGGCAACCCCGTAAGCGGAAGGTGCCAGCCTGAGCGAGATATGCCATATTGATTATGGTTCGAACAATAAGAGGATTTGATTAGCCCTATTCAAGTCCACTTATGTGGACTTTTTTTTAAGCTGTTTATTCGGTGTGGATAAGCTTGACACTATTTTCTACAAATCGAAAGGAGATTTCAGATGAGTTATTTATTTACATCAGAGTCAGTGACTGAAGGACATCCTGACAAAATCTGCGACCAGGTTTCTGACGCAATACTTGATGCCATGCTTGAGCAGGATCCGATGAGCCGTGTCGCATGTGAGACGCTCACCAACACAGGTTTTATTATGGTAATGGGTGAGATTACAACTAAGGCGAATGTTGATATTCCTGCAATCGTAAGAAAGACGGTTACAGATATAGGTTACGACAATTCAGAGTACGGTTTTGACGGAAATACCTGTGCGGTTATGGTTTCACTTGACAAGCAGTCGCCTGATATAGCAATGGGAGTTGACAAGGCTCTTGAGGCTAAGGAGAACCAGATGTCAGACGAGGAGATAGATGCAATCGGTGCCGGAGACCAGGGTATGATGTTCGGTTACGCATCAAACGAGACAGAGGAGTATATGCCATATCCCATCGCTCTTGCACACAGACTTGCAAAGCAGCTCACCAAGGTGAGAAAGGACGGCACACTCAGGTATCTTCGTCCGGACGGCAAGACCCAGGTAACGGTTGAGTACGATGACAACCACAAGCCTGTACACCTTAACGCGGTTGTTCTCTCCACACAGCATGACCCTGATGTCACACAGGAGCAGATACATGAGGACATCAGGAAGTATGTTTTCGATGAGATACTTCCAAAGGAGCTCGTTGACGAGAGGACAAAGATATACATTAACCCTACCGGCCGTTTCGTAATCGGCGGACCTAACGGTGACAGTGGTCTTACAGGACGTAAGATTATCGTTGACACCTACGGCGGATTTGCACGTCATGGCGGCGGAGCTTTCTCCGGTAAGGACTGCACCAAGGTTGACCGTTCGGCAGCCTACGCAGCACGTTATGTAGCTAAGAATATTGTCGCTGCAGGTCTTGCGGAGCGCTGCGAGATCCAGCTCTCTTACGCTATCGGTGTTGCACAGCCTACTTCAATCAATATTGACACCTTCGGTACAGGCAAGGTAGCAGATGAGAAGCTTTCCGAGATAGTAGCTGAGAATTTCGATTTAAGACCGGCAGGAATTATCAGGATGCTTGATCTTCGCAGACCTATATATAAGCAGACAGCAGCTTACGGACACTTCGGACGTCACGACATTGATGTGCCTTGGGAGAAGCTGGACAAGGTTGAGACTTTAAAGAAATATCTGTAATTGTTTATATTTAATTTATAAATTCTGACCTTATAATATGTTACAATGGACGTATAGGCTATAGGCGTGGCTTATACGTCTTTTTTATGCCTATTCGGAGGAATACAATGAAATTAAAAACAAAAATTCAATTGGCGTTCTGTGCGTTATGCATAGTGCCGCTTATACTCGTGGTGGCGGTTCTGAGCGTGGGAACATACAAATTAAAAACAATTTATCACACTTACAAGATAGATATGAACACCTACACGGTGATGTTCAATCCGATGCTGGCGTTCAATGCAGTCAACTCGAGCATAGAGGACGAGCTTGAAGCGGTGAAGGACGTCAATCCCGACCTGCTGTGTGATGCGGATTACCTTGACGAGTACTATCAGGGCCTTACCAATGATGCCACGGACATCATTGTAAATATGGATGGTCAGTATGTATATTCGAGCTATGACGATGGCAGGGATGAGGAGCTGTATGCGGAGCTGACTAAGCTGGAGAAGCTTAGCCAGCTTGACGGGCTTCAGGGCGGAATGTACCTTGGAGGAAATCTGCAGATGCTTGTAAACCGTGTTATGTTCAGATGCAGCGACGGAAAAGAGGGAAGGCTGTACATTGTCACACATATTGAGCACATGGTTCCGCAGGTGAAGAACATACTCATTATTTTCCTTATGTGTCTTGCAGCCATACTTGTCGCTGCGAGCGGCTGTATAAGTGTATGGGTATACAGAGGGCTTGTGTCTCCCATAAAGAAGCTTCGTGATGCTACCCATAACATTGCCGAGGGCAATCTTGATTTCACGCTCGAGAACAACAGGCACGATGAGATAGGCGGACTCATAGACGATTTCGAGGTTATGAGAAGGAGATTAAAGGACTCTGCCGAAGAGAAAATCCAGAACGACAAGGAAAGCCGTGAACTCATAAGCAACATTTCCCATGATTTAAAGACACCTATGACAGCGATAAAGGGCTATGTTGAGGGAATTATGGACGGTATCGCAGATACCCCTGAGAAGATGGACAGATATGTCAGAACGATTTATAATAAGACGGTGGATATGGATAAGCTGATAAATGAGCTTACGCTGTATTCCAGAATAGATGCGAATAAGATACCATACAATTTTAACAAGATTAATGTGGCGGAATATTTTGACGACTGCGTCAGTGAGCTCAAGGTCGAGCTCGACTCGAAGAACATCGAGCTTGGATATTTTAATTATGCGGATAAGTCCTCAATTATCATAGCAGACCCGGAGCAGCTTAAGAGGGTAATCAATAACATCATAAGCAATTCGGTCAAGTATATGTCGACGGATAGAAAGGGCATAATAAATATCAGGATAAGCGATGCGGACGATTTCGTCCAGTTTGAGATAGAGGACAACGGAAAGGGCATAGGACAGAAGGATGTGCAGTATATTTTTGACCGGTTCTACAGAACGGATGCATCGAGAAATTCAGCACAGGGCGGCAGCGGCATAGGTCTGTCGATTGTGAAGAAGATTATAAATGACCACGGCGGTCAGATATGGGCTACCAGCAAGGAAGGCACAGGTACGGTAATGCACTTTGTGCTCAGAAAATATAAAAATCAGGAGAGTGGAAGCAATGAGTAAGATATTGATTATTGAAGATGAAGAGAGCATCGCAGAGCTTGAGAGGGACTATCTCGAGATAAGCAGCTACGAGGTCACAATCTGCAATGACGGTGAGAAGGGACTCAAGGAGGCGCTCGACAACGAGTACGACTTATATATTCTTGACCTCATGCTCCCGGGTGTTGACGGCTTTGAAATCTGCAAGGCAATCAGAAATAAGAAGAATACACCTATCATAATGGTTTCGGCCAAGAAGGACGATATCGACAAGATAAGAGGCCTGGGGCTCGGCGCCGACGATTACATGACCAAGCCGTTCAGTCCGAGTGAGCTTGTGGCTCGTGTCAAGGCACATCTTGCAAGATACGAGAGACTTGTCGGAAGCGCAGTTCCTGAGAACGATGTTATCGAGATAAGAGGTCTCAAGATCGACAAGACCGCCCGCCGTGTGTTCGTAAACGGCGAGGAAAAGACCTTCACAACGAAGGAGTTCGACCTCCTCACCTTCCTGGCACAGAACCCGAACCATGTGTTCTCGAAGGAGGAGCTCTTCAATAAGATATGGGATATGGAGTCAATAGGAGATATCGCAACCGTTACAGTGCATATCAAGAAGATACGCGAGAAGATTGAGTTCGATACCTCGAATCCTCAGTACATAGAAACAATCTGGGGCGTCGGGTACCGTTTCAAGGCATAATAGGTAATTGCTAAATGCAATGTAAAACCGCCCGGTGATAGGAGCTTTGCTTAATATTTACCGCTTAAAAGTGTAATACATGTTATGAAGCGGTAATAGCTGCGCCGAAAGAAGGAAAAAAAGCTGTACCTACCGCTTGTATTAACATATTTTTATCTTAGGCGGTAAAATTAACACTTCATTATTACAAAAAGAACTGATATATGAAAAATTATACGGCTTATTAGAGCAACGAAGTCAATCAAGCGGTACTATGCGACTGAAATACTGAAAAATAGAATATATTTTACCGCTGTTGTGTGAAAACAGTATAGTCAGGCGGTAATTGGTTTCCGAACAACTCCATTATATCACAGAACATGAGGAGATATTTGATTTTAGTAACAAAAAATGCCGTATTTGTAAAGTACAGGCAGACGCTTCCTTATTATAGAAACATTGCAAGGGAGGGGCGGAAGATTGGGTGATTTGATACAGTACCGCTTGGAGTCTGCGTGTGGGATTTTCGAGGCAATAAAGAACTATATAGACGAGCAGGTATAATGCAGAATTGATGGTGATATATGAAAGACATAAGAGAACATATAATATATGAAGACGGTGATATCTGTGTGTGCCACAAGCCGTCGGGTGTGCTCACACAGTCGGACAGGGGCTTTTCGCAGGATATGGTGAGTGCACTGCTGACCTATGAGAAGAAAAAGGGAAACAAGGCTCCTTTTATAGCACCGGTGAACCGTCTGGACAGACCTGTCGAGGGACTTGTGCTGTACGCGAAGAACAGCCGTGCAGCAGCCGCGCTCACGAAGCAGATTGCCAATGGTGAGGTGGACAAGTGCTACTACGCCGTGGTAAATGTCTTGGAGATCGAAGCGGTCGAAAGGGCTATGCGCGACAAGAAGAAAATAACCCTTGAGAATTATCTTTTGAAGGACGCTAGGGCGAACATGTCGCGGGTTGTCACTGAGGATACCGAGGGCGCGAAGAAGGCGGTGCTCGATTATGAGGTGCTTGATGTGGACTCCGACGAAAAAAAGGCATTTTTGAAGGTGAAGCTTCACACGGGCAGACATCATCAGATAAGAGTGCAGCTCGCTGATGTGGGTATGCCTCTGATTGGTGATGCGAAGTACGGTGCGGCGGGGCATAACGGAGATAATCCAGCTCTCTGCTCATACCGGCTTGCATTTTCCCACCCGGTCACAAAAAAGAAGCTGGTTTTTGAGACAGAGCCTAAGGGAAAGGTTTTTGAGCCTTTTGTAAATAAGAATAAGTAGAGTGGTCTGTGTACATACTACCCATATGGAAAAATACGCGAAAGCGGTATTTTCTAAATGAATAGGTGTTATCTGCCGTTGCAGGGCGGTGACATGGGGGAAGTATGGGCAGAAAAAAGAATGTCATTATATATATAGGAGTTACAGCAGTTGTATATCTGGTTTTTAAGTATATTATGCCGCTGGCAGCTCCTTTTATTATTGCCTTTTTGCTTGCGGCGGGGCTTAACGGGCAGATGCGGTTCCTGAGCGGCAGATTGAAGTTTAAGAGAAGCATAGCCGCGGTGGTGCTCATGGTGTTCTGGGGCGGGATAATAGCCGCGGTGCTGTGGCTGCTTGGCGGACTGCTCATCACCCAGATTAAAAATGTCATAGACAACTACGAACTGTATTACGCATATATAAATGACGGAATGTGCAGTTTCTGTGAGGGTGTGGACGGCTTCATGGGCTTTGACGGCGGGACGACGCTTGCGTATATCGACTCGGGAATTGTCGGTATCATGGAGACGACGCGTGACAAGATAATGCCGTCAATAATGGGAGGCTCTATCGGTGCGCTCAAGGGCTTTATCACGTTCTCCGGTGTGTTCGTGATTTTCTTTATGGCGCTGTATTTTTTTCTCAAAGATTATGACAAAATGCTCGAGCGCGCGGCTGCCTCGGAGTACGCACGCGAGTTCGATTTTTTCTACACCAGGACGGGAAAAATAATATACACCTTCATAAAGACACAGCTCATAATCATGGGAATAACCATGGTGATATGCGGTGTGGGGCTTCTCTGGCTTAGCAATCCCTACTGGCTTCTGCTCGGGATAGTGCTCGGTCTTGTCGATGCCCTGCCCGTGTTCGGAACCGGAACAATCCTGACGCCGTGGGCGGTCGTGTCCGTTCTCTGCGGAAAATACCGGTACGCCGCCGTACTCATTGCAATGTGCTTTATAAGCTATCTTACCCGCGAGTACCTCGAACCGAAACTCATGGGAAAAGGACTCGGAGCGCACCCCCTCGGCATGCTTGCCGCCGTATACATCGGACTCGTTCTTTTCGGCGTAGCCGGCGTAATTACCGGACCCCTCGCATTCATACTGATCAAAGAACTCATAAACTATATCCGCCAACGCCAAGCCACAGTATAAATTTCTCTTGTATCATGGCACCCTGGTAGGTTATAATCTGTATGTTTAAGTGACAGCAATCAGTCAGAGCATGGCTAAGGTAATTGCAAAACTCAAATTTAAGATTAAACAGTTGTGAAATTTTACTATATTACAAGCGGGGTGCTTTGCAGCCGTCGGCGTTTAGCGGCTGTATTTTAGCCGCTTATGCGCCGTTACGAGCTGCAACGCAGCGAGAGCGTGCCCGGCGGTAATATAGCAAAATTTCACAACGTCAGTTGGATATATACTGAGTTTTGCAATTACCTAAAAATGTAATTTTAAAGAGGTAACAACATGGTCTTTTCTTCAGCAGTATTTTTGTTCGCATTCTTCCCGATTGTATTCCTTCTCCACACCGTGATAAGGAACACGACCGCGAGAAATGTGTTGTTAATCGTGGCGAGCCTTCTGTTCTACGCATGGGGCGAGCCGGTATATGTGCTTCTTCTTCTGGCATCAATTCTGGTCAATTTCGTGCTGGGAAGGTATGTGCGGGGAAGAAAGCCCGTCCTCGTGGCGGCGGTTGTCATAAATCTTGCGTTCCTCATTGTGTTTAAGTATGCCGGATTTATTGTGGACACGATAAATGCGCTCCCGTTTGTGAACCTGGACATTCCTGCAGTGAGCATGCCTATAGGAATATCGTTTTATACCTTTCAGGCGATGTCCTACGTCATAGATACATATAGAGATGAGAAGAAGCGCCCGGGCAGCCTTCCGGATGTGATGCTGTATGTGTGCCTCTTCCCGCAGCTTGTCGCAGGACCGATTGTAAAATACAATTCCGTGCGTGAGCAGCTAGGGCACAGAGAGGTAAGCACACAGGGAATATCAGCTGGAATACAGCGCTTCATCGTGGGCTTATCAAAAAAGATGCTTATTGCAAACGTGATGGCGGTAGCCGTCGACAAGATGTTCGCGCTCGAGATGGCGCAGCTTGACATGGCATCGGCGTGGGTCGGTGCGGTGTGCTACATGCTACAGATATATTTTGACTTCTCGGGCTACAGTGACATGGCGGTCGGAATGGGTAAGATGTTCGGCTTTACCTTCCCTGAGAACTTCGATTACCCGTACACGGCATGTTCGATAAGGCAGTTCTGGAAAAAATGGCATATTTCCCTCACCTCCTGGTTCAGGGAATACCTTTACTTTCCGCTCGGAGGCAACAAAAAGGGCAGTGGCAGGACTCTCTTTAACCGTTTTTTTGTTTTTCTGTGCACGGGAATATGGCATGGCGCGAACTGGACCTTCGTTGTGTGGGGAGTCTACCACGGGCTGCTGACCATGCTCGAGACGGTTCTGGTTAAGGATAAGAAAGCCGCGGGCATCAGCGCGGAAAGTAAAAACGATAATTCCGTGGCTGCGGGCGGTGTGAGCAAAAATAAGGCGCTGAAGTTGCTGGGTCATATATACACGCTTTTTGCCGTGATGATAGGCTTCGTTATATTCAGAGCTGACAACATGGGACAGGCGTGGCAGTTTATTGTGCGAATGTTCTCATTTGGCACGACGGCGGTCGGCTCTATGACGGCGGCATCGGTTATGAGCCCGCTCTTTATAATAACGATGATTATTGCGATGGCAGCGTGCACTCCGGTGCTTAAGGGGCTGCCGGACAACAGGACGATGCAGCTTATGGGAAAAGTGGCGACGGTCATCCTGTATCTGCTCTGCATCATGGAGATAGCGGCTGGCAGCTACAATCCGTTCATTTATTTCAGATTTTAACAGCATGAAAGGAAGAAAATGAAAAAGTTAGATAAAAAAACACTTCCTAATATAATATATATTGCAGTTTTCATTGTAATGAGCCTTTTGCCGCTCTTCTTCTTTTCAGATAAGCAGGCGGCGATAGGAAATGAGACTAAGACGGAGACGCCGAAGCTGTCGGACGGGGTTGAACTCACGGCGAATATTGACTCATATTTTGCACAGAATTTCGGTTTCAGGAACGGGCTCGTGTATGTTCAGAATATGCTCAAGGAGAAGCTTTTTAAGACCTCAGGGCAGGCCGATGTGATAGTCGGTGAGGACGGCTGGCTGTTCTACGGACGGGCGCTCGACGATTACCTCGGAACGAGTGTGCGTGGTGAGGTGGAGCTTGACCGCATGGCTGCCGTTGTGCTTATGATGCAGGAGTATGTCGAGCGTCAGGGCGGTCAGTTCATATTCGTGTCAGCGCCGAATAAGATGTCCGTGTACGGCGAGTATATGCCTTACTATTATATAGAAGGAAAAGGTTCAGGCAATTATGAACTTCTCCATGAGAGGCTCACACAGCTCGGCGTCAATACTGTTCAGCTTAAGAATACACTTTCGTCGAAGAAGCTTGACGGCGTACAGCTCTACCACAGGCTCGACTCACACTGGAACAATTACGGTGCGGCGCTTGCCTATGAGGCGATGGCAGACAAGCTTGCAAGGGTGTATGGTGGGGAGTATGCAGATTACACGAGATACAGCGGCTTTGGTTACACCGCGCGGAATAATTTCTTAGGGGATCTGGAGGCGATGCTTCTCCCGGGGTCGCATAAGAAGGATGAGCAGATTGAGTTCGATGTGGAAGAGAACTTTGAGTACACGAACCGTTTCAGGGGTGTGGACGATCTGGTGATAAGTACCGAAAATCAGACAGCCGCTGTGGATAAGAGTGCGACACTTTTCCGCGACTCATTCGGCAATGCACTCTACTGGTTCTTCGCCAACGAGTACACTTCGCTCACAGCGAAGAGGGAAATACCTTATAATATATATCAGGCGGCAGAGGAGTCCGAGCTTGTGGCGGTCGAGCTGGTGGAGAGAAATCTTGGCAATCTTTTGAGCTATACACCCGTTGTTGTGTCGTGGAACCTCGGAACAGAGTATTTTGGCGATATAACTAAGTGTACGGACACGGTGGAGGCGGTGGTACGTCTTAACAAGACGGCGGACGGGCTTGTGGAGCTTGCCGGAAGCTGTAGTGGACTTGAGAATTATGCATATATATATTTGAAGTTTACCGGTCATGGCGCAAAGGACAGCGCAGTGTATCAGGTGCTTCCGGGTGAGGGCGGAGATTTCACTCTTTATCTTGCACAGAAAGATGCCGATATATTGGAGACCGGGTTAGATGCGGCAGAATATGCATTTATAGTTAAAAATGGCAATGAATATATAGAGCTGCCGGCAAATCTTACTTTACAGGATTAGAATTATAATGTATATTTCCGGAAAAGACATTGTACAGTCAAAGGAGACAGAAATGGAGATTGATATGAAAAGATTTAAGAAAAATATAGTCATCGCTGCGGTGATGTCGGTTATGGTGTTTGCTCTTGCGGCATGCACCAAGAAGGAGACGTCCGACACATTCGGTTATAATAACGGGAGTGTTCTGCTGACACCGGGAGTTAAGTTCAATGCGGACGCGGAGGGCATGCCCGAGACCACGGCGTACATGGAGGCGGCAAGCTGCTATTTTGAGGGGCTTGACAAGGTGTTCACCTACGAGGGCTATGAGATTACGACCTACCCTAAGGAGGACGGCGATTATATCCAGGATGTCAATATATCCTCCGAGATGATTAAGACGGATAAGGGGGTAGGTGTCGGAAGTACTCTCGATGAGGTTGAGGCTGCATACGGCAGCGATTACACTGTCTCGGGAAAAATGTACGAATATTATCAGGATAATGAGAAATATATGTATTTCTTTATTTTGAATGATGTGGTACAATACTACGGATATGGAATGGATGTTAAATAGTTCATTTTGACGGCTTTGGAATTTTTTGTACGGGGCCACAGGAGGAAAACAATATGAAGAAATTCGGAATTAAGAGGGCTTCATTTATGGTGCTTTTCCTTGTGATGAGCATGATATTTGCAGCCGGCTGCGGGAAGGAGCCCGATAAGGGTGGGGAGATAGTTTTGACATCGGAGACTGGCACGACACAGCCCGACACTGAGAAAGAGACGACAACACAGACAGACACCTCGACTGAGGAGATGACGACGGAGACTGTTACGGAGACCACACAGGAGACTGCCGAGGAGGTAACTGAGACTGTTACAGAGACGACGGAGTATGTTGAGGAGGTCAAGGCGTGGGATTTGCTTAACAATGAACCGCTCAACCCGACTGCCTCAGGGTATGAGGAGCTTGACAGACTTATAGAGTCATATATGACGATGCTCAAAAACGAGGGTACGCTGACAGATGATATGTCTAACTACCAGAAGGTTCACAGCATATATGTCTGGTTCATAAAGAGAATAACCTACAACAGAGGAATGAATGTCGATGCCGGAAAGTATTCGACCTCAGACCCTGCGGTGACACCTGAGGAGGTGCTGTGGGCGACGGATCTGCTCAATACATATCAGGGGTGCTGTTATAATTACTCGTCAGCATTTATGTATATCATGAGATATCTCGGCTACGACGCACATCTGCTCTCAGGTCAGGTATCATCATACAACGGCGGAACCACACCGCACTGCTGGGTATACGTCAATCTCGGCGGAACTCCGTACACCTTTGACCCTGACGTGGATATGAACTATTACTGGCGCAGTATCAAGGAGGGTGCTGTCGAAGAAAATACGGACACACTGTTCTGCCGCAGAATGGAGGACATGGGCTATTTCTACACCATAGAGAAGTACCATGAGAATTAAAGGATGGACGCGGATATGTCCGAATAAAGGCAGTAAGCATTAAGAAGCAAATAACATATTAAATGAATTCAGAAATGGAGAATCAAAATGGCAAACGATAAGAAATTAGTGGAAGCAATCACCCCAATGGAGGAGGATTTCGCGCAGTGGTACACAGATGTTGTTAAGAAGGCAGAGCTTATGGCATACTCAAGCGTCAAGGGCTGTATGATATTCAAGCCGGCAGGCTACGCTATATGGGAGAACATCCAGAAGGAGATGGATGCGCGCTTCAAAAAGACAGGCGTACAGAATGTATACCTTCCGGTATTTATACCTGAGAGCCTTCTTGAGAGGGAGAAGGATCATGTTGAGGGCTTTGCACCTGAGGTAGCATGGGTTACACAGGGAGGACTCAATCCGCTTCAGGAGAAGCTCTGTGTAAGACCTACATCTGAGACGCTTTTCTGTGATTTTTATAAGGACGAGATACAGTCCTACAGAGATCTGCCAAAGGTATATAACCAGTGGTGCAACGTTGTAAGATGGGAGAAGGAGACAAGACCGTTCCTTCGTTCAAGAGAGTTCTTATGGCAGGAGGGACACACTGCCCACGCTACAGCCGGGGAAGCTGAGGCAAGAACCCAGCAGATGCTTAATGTGTACGCTGATTTCTGTGAGCAGGTGCTCGCAATGCCTGTTATAAAGGGAAGAAAGACTGATAAGGAGAAGTTCGCCGGTGCGGAGGCTACATACACAATCGAGGCGCTCATGCATGACGGTAAGGCACTCCAGTCCGGAACAAGCCATAACTTCGGCGACGGCTTTGCAAAAGCATTCGGTATCCAGTACACGGATAAGGAGAACAAGCTTCAGTACGTTCACCAGACCTCATGGGGCACAACAACAAGACTTATCGGTGCCATGATTATGGTTCACGGAGATAACAGCGGTCTTGTGATACCGCCTAGAATTGCTCCGGTACAGGTAAGGGTTATTCCTGTTGCACAGCACAAGGAGGGAGTACTCGAGAAGGCAGGAGAGTTAAGAGACAGACTTGAGGCGGCAGGTTTCAGGGTTGACTTCGATGACTCCGAAAAGACACCGGGCTTTAAGTACGCAGAGCAGGAGGTCAAGGGTATTCCTGCCCGTATCGAGATCGGACCGAAGGATATCGAGAAGAACCAGGCAGTTGTCGTAAGACGCGACACCAGAGAGAAGTATGTCGTATCTCTCGACAATGTTGAGGAGGAGCTTCAGAGAATTCTCGACACGATGCAGTCAGAGATGCTCGAGAGAGCGAGAGCACACCGTGAAGCTCACACCTACGAGGCTCACAGCTATGAGGAGTTCAAGGATATCATTGCCAACAAGCCGGGCTTCGTAAAGGGTATGTGGTGCGGTGATCAGGCATGTGAGGATAAGATTAAGGAAGAGACAACTGCTACGAGCAGATGTATGCCTTTCGAGCAGGAGCACATAAGCGACGTATGCGTATGCTGTGGAAAGCCGGCTAAGAAGCTTGTGTACTGGGGTAAGGCGTACTAAGATTTTCAGGCAAGAGAGGGCGATACCTTGGTTAGAATAGACCTTCCTAAGGACGTAAAATATATAATAGACACACTTTCCACCCACGGCTGCGAGGCGTATGCCGTGGGCGGCTGCGTTCGTGACAGCATATTGGGGAGGACGCCGGGCGACTGGGACATTACGACCTCGGCGCCTCCGATGCAGGTCAAGGAGCTGTTCCGCCGCACGATTGACACGGGGATACAGCACGGGACGGTCACAGTCATGCTCGGAAAGAACGGCTACGAGGTGACTACCTACCGCATAGACGGCAGATATGAGGACTCAAGGCACCCCGAGAGTGTGGAGTTCACGCCGAATCTCGAGGAGGATCTAAAGCGCCGTGACTTCACGATAAATGCCATGGCGTACAACGACAAGCATGGCATAGTCGATATATTTGACGGCGTGGGGGACTTGGAGAGGGGCATTATCCGCTGTGTCGGAAGAGCCCTTGACAGGTTTGAGGAGGACGCGCTCAGGATACTCAGGGCGGTGCGCTTCTCGGCGCAGCTCGGCTTTGAAATCGAGGAGGAGACCGCGAAGGCGGCAAAGGAGCTCTCGCCTAACCTCAGGAAGATAAGCAGTGAGAGAATACACACTGAATTTAACAAGATGTTAAAGTCCGACCACCCCGACTATTTTGCGGTCGCTGACAGGATAGGCATAATGGAGATGGTGCTTCCGGAGTACCATGACATGAGCGCTGAGGATAAGGAGTTTGCAGGGAGGTTTGCCAAGGAGTGCGCGTGCGAGCTGCCTGAGAGATATGCTGCGATGCTTCTTCTGTCGGGAGGGCAGCAGGACAGAGCCGCAGATATATGTGCGCGGGCGCTAAAAAGGCTGAAGCTTGACAATGACACGATAAACACGGCTGCGATGCTGGTGCGCTGGTGCAACACCACGCTCACCACGGACGAGGCGCAGCTACGCCGCCTCATATATAATGTGGGGGACGGCAGCATTATCAGAATACTTCGTTTCAGGCTCGCCTACGACGTCTGTGCCGGGAATGACACGGCTCTGATAAAGCAGGTTATCGATATATGCAGCGATATACTTGAACGCGGCGACTGTGTATCGTTAAAGATGCTCGCCATCACGGGAAAGGAACTCATCGCGCTCGGCGTTCCGGCAGGGCGGCAGATGGGGGCGATATTAAATGGGCTCCTTATGGAGGTGTTGGACGACCCGAAGCTTAACGAGAAGTCCGTGCTGGCAGAAAAAGCGCTGAAAATGCTGTGATTTTGCATGACTTGATATAGAAAATTTAAAATTCATAAAAGAAAAACCCCTTTCATAAGATTAGATAGCCCGTAGTCAGGGCACTTAGGAAAGGGGTTATTTTTGTGGCAGAAAGGGATTTTAGCGTACTTGAGCAGTACGACTGTAAATTGTATTCTACATCGAGAGGGCGGGGCGCGTTCATATGCGAGACCAGCCGCGGCAGACTGCTTCTGCGTGAGTATGGGGGAAGCCCGGAGAAGATAAAGGCACGGGCGGCACTGCTTGAGTATCTTGCGGACGGCGGCATCAATGTGGATTATCTTCTAAAAAATAATGAGGGGCAGTACGTCTCGGTGGACTTGTCAGGAACAGGCTACATAGTGAGCACCTGGTTTGATGCGGCTGAATGTGACATAAAGAATTTTTCAGATGTCTGCACAGCCATGGCGGAACTCGCACAGCTTCACAGAGCGCTCGAGGGCTATACATATCAGGCAAGGCAGGAGTGTGGCGGCGACGGGCAGGAATTTCAGATTGCAAGAAATCTTACGGAAGTGTATGATAAGCATAATAAAGAACTCAAGATGATAGGAAATTATCTCAAGACGAAGAAAAAGAAGAATGATTTCGAGCTGCTGGCAGCCGCTAAGTGTCAGCCGTTTCTCGAGGAGGGGCTCGAGGCATCAGGGATAATAGCCGGTTCGGGCTACGACAAGGGCTACGACGATGCTGTAAGGACAGGTCGGCTGTGCCATGGCGATTTTAACTATCACAATATTTTTATCAGAAAGCAATGCGGTTATATCTGCGGCTTTGAGCAGAGCTGCGTGAACCTGCGGCTGGTTGACCTCTACGGCTTCATGCGTAAGCTTATGGAAAAATATGACTGGGACATAAAGCTTGGCTATCTGATGCTTCGGGAGTACGATAAGGTCAATGCCCTGTCGTCGGGAGATATTAAGATATTGGGTGCGATGTTTGCGTATCCCGAGAAATTCTGGAAAATACTCAACTATTATTTTAATGCCAACAAGGCATGGATACCTAACAAGAATATGGAAAAGCTAAAGCTGGCTGTGAAGCAGAACCGTATGAGACGGGAATTTGTGCGAACCCTGTACGGCTCTTAGCGGTATGGAAAGGAACCATTGATGAACAACAAACTACAGAACCTCTTTTTGGGAATACTGATTGTGGCGGGAATTGTGCTGTGTGCATTCCTGTTTGCATCTGAGAAGGCGGACAAAAATGCGGCTGCGTCGACGGCGGGAACACGGACCTCGGCAAAGCCTACAGCTCCGATTATAAATGCACCGACAGTGGCGGAGGAACTCCACACTGAGCTTGCCGTCATAACCTATGTCAGTGCGGACACGAAGCGCCTGTCCGTGAGGTCATACGATGAGGGTGTTGACCGCACCTTCTACATGAATGACCCTGCGCTTATATACACGGAGTTCGGCAATGCGATGACGCTCGCACAGCTCTATGCGGGAGATGTCATTGATATAACCTATGACAGCGTCAACAACACGGTCAAGGAGATACATATATCGGACGAGGTGCGCTGCCATATGGCTGTCTCTGACGTTTCGGTCAACACCTCCTACCGCAGACTTGCCCTGTACGGCAAGAATTATGAGTATGCAAGGAATGTGGTGGTTGTATCGGCAAACGAGCTTATCACGCCCGAGCAGCTCACGGCACATGACGTGTTTAACCTATATGAGAAGGACGGCAAGGTCGTGTCGATAGTTGTGACCAGAGGGCATGGCTACATATCCCTTACCGGAGTGGATCTGTTTGCCGGCGGCTATGTAAATATAGGCAGTGAGAATATCAGGACGATAGAGAAGAACATGATGATTACGGTGACTGAAGGCAGCTACAAGGTGGCTGTGTCGAAGGATCAATATTATGGCTCTAAGACGGTCACCGTCAACCGCAATCAGGTGACTACGGTTGATTTCTCCGAGTTTGTGGCGGACACGGTTGAGAACGGAAACGTATTATTTGATATTGATGTGGACGGAGCAATCCTCTACTTAAATGGAAAGGAGACCGATTATACGGAGGGTATGCTGACCCTGCCTGTCGGAACCTACACCGTGCGTGTCAGCGCTGACGGCTACGAGAACTATCAGGACAAGATAGAGATTAAGGCTGACTACCAGAAGGTGAATATCAGAATGAAGTCCACCGAGACTACCACGGCGGAGACCACAGCGCAGGAGACTACGACGGCGTCTAACGGAGTCACATCGCAGTATGAGACGGAGACAACGACCATCGTGAGCACGAAGAACAGGGTGTATATCGACGGACCTACGGGCGCGACAATATATTTTGACGACTCTTACTTAGGCGTTGCGCCGCTTGACTTTGCGATGGTGACAGGACAGCACACCTTCATCGTGCTAAGCGGTACGACGATAAAGAGCTATACGGTCAACCTCGTAGAGGGCGCGGACGATGTGAGGTATGATTTTACACCGAAGAGCGAGTAATCGGGTGGACGGCACTGATATATGTAATATTTGCCGGCACAGGCAGCATACAATACATAAATGAATATTGTTATACGGAGCATTTATGAAAAAACGTATTATTACGCTGGTGCTGCTTATTATGACCGTTATCGGCACGGGAGCTGTGGCGGTGTCCGTATCCGGCTGCAGCAAAGAAACATCTGAGGAAAAACTCACCCCCGTCGATTTTACCGTTGTGAGCTTTGAGGACATTCCGAAGGATTTTCTCACGCAGATTGAGGAAAAAAAGAACGCGGATTTCAGGCTCACATACATCGCGGACGGCTGGCTGTACATAGCGAGGGGCTACGGCGAGCAAAATAGCGGCGGCTGCTCAATCGCCGTCAAGGAAGTGTCGATGTCCGACAATGCCGTGTACTTTGACTCGGAGCTTCTCGGACCGAAGCAGGGCGAGGCGGTAAATAAGCTCGCGACATACCCGTATGTGGTTATAAAACTTGAGGACGCGGGGCGGAGCGTGGTGTTCAGGTAATATATGGAAGAAACCTCACGGCCGGGAGCCGTAGGAGACAGTTGCAGGCATAAATGCACGAAATCTCTCATATCATATATAAGATAATATATGATATGGGGGATTTTTTTGTGGAAATAGTTCGGAAAAATATCAGCATGAACCATATCTGCGGAAAGGCACAGACGCAGATTACATTAGATGATGATTTCATAGTCCCGGACAGCAAGCCCGATATTTTAAAGAGAATAACCGACTGTGGAGAGGTGGTTATAGAAGGGTTGAAAGCTGATGAGGGAAAGGCGGCGGTAAACGGAAAGGTAAAATTCTCCCTCCTTTATCAGACAGACAAGGCGGCAATTCCCTTCGACAGCATGGATGGCAGCATGGAATTCGGGGAGACCGTGCCGATTGAGGGGCTGACGGCGGGGGACACGGTAAAATGCAGCGCGGTGCTTGAGGATCTGAGCATAAGCCTCATAAACGGGCGCAAAATAAGCGTGTCCGCGATAGTCTCGCTCGAGCTGTACGGAGAGAATACATATATGTCTTCGGCTGCGGCAGACATCGAAAATCAGAATGTGTGCTGTCTTAAAAGAAACATAGGAATGTTGGCACTCACCGAGAACAAGAGGGATATCCTGAGGGTGCGCGAACAGTGCGACCTCCCCGCAAACAAGCCGAATGTGGGAAATATCGTCTGGTCGGTGCCGGAGCTTAGAAACACAGAGGTAAAGACTGCCTCCGACGAACTTATAGTGAGGGGAGAAATCCACATTTTTGCCATGTATTACCCGGAGGACGATGAGGACAATGTCCAGTATATCGAGGAGACGCTTCCGTTCACGGGGAAGCTGCCGCTGCCCGGCGCTGACGAGAGAATGCTTGCCGATGTACTCATAACTCCGTCGCAGAGGCTTGTCTCGGTAAAACCCGACTACGATGGGGAGCCGAGAACCGTCGAGGCGGAGCTGGTGCTCGACCTAGACATCAAGCTGTACGAGGAACAGAATATCGACCTCATAACTGATGTGTATTCGGTAAAAAGCATGCTGACACCCGTTGTCGAGACCGCGCAGTACGACAACCTGCTTATCAGAAACCACGTCAGATGCAGGGCAGGGGATAAGCTGCGCCTTGACGGCAGCAAAGACAAAATATTGCAGATAATAAGCAGCAGCGCCACCGTAAATGTAGATAACATAAGCATTGTGGAGGACGGACTCATGGTAGAGGGCGCCGCCAAGGTGACGATACTGTATATATCAGACAGTGACACCGACAGGCTCGGCAGCCTTGTGAAGGAAATCCCATTCGCCCAGAAGATAGATGCCTTGGGAATGAGTGCCGATGCCTTCTACACCGTGCGGACGGACGTGGAGCAGCTCATCACCACGATGCTCGGCGGCGGAGAGCTCGAGATAAAGCTCAACATCGGCATAAATGCACTTATACTCACACCCGGCAGTACGCAGGTCATCACGGGAATTACACAGGAGGAGCTTGACTATTCCATGTTAAAAAAGCTCCCCGGAATATGCGGCTACATAGCAAAGCCGGGCGATACGCTGTGGGATATCGCGAAGAAATACTTTACAACTGTTGAGAAGATCATGGAGACCAACAAGCTTGCGTCCGAGAACATCAAGCCCGGAATGAAGCTGCTGGTGACAAGATAGGCGGATAGAAACACAAAAAATGTATTGGGGACGGTTCCTTTGGGCTCGCTTGAGCAGGAACCGTCCCCATTGGTTTCACTGTGTCCAGAGCTCAATGGTTTTTAAAAGCTTTTCTTTTGTTTTGGTATCCAAATTAATCATGGCTTGGTATAATTTACGGTCCAAGGCGGTTTCTGTATATTCCGGTTCTAATTCTCCCACCAACTCGTCTAATGAGCAGCCGATAAGGCGGGCATAGTATGTCAGCATACGCAATGACATTGCCGTCCGGTTGTTCTCTACATTGCTTATGTAACCGGGAGTGACCCCGAGAGATTTGGCAACCTGATTTTGGGTTAGTCCATTGGCTATTCTTAAATTTTTTACAAGTGAACCATAGCTTTCTTTTTCCATATTAATCTCCATTCCACCGCCGAGCGGTGGCACTAATCTTAATTTTTGAGCGCCTCGTTGCGAAGAGTCGAATAGAAATTGGCGCAGGCGATTTCTCATCTGCCATCAGAGCAATTTGTTTTCGCTCAGAAACAAATTGCCATGTGAAAAATATGATATATTTATAATAATATAAGTATACAATAAATATTGCTTGCGTTAAACATACTAATAATATAATATATATTGTATAAGTATATAAAGTATGATATTTAGAATATATACAGATTTTAAAGCAAATATGGCAAGGGTTTAATGTCAGTTTGGATTTACAAATTAATGAAAACATTCTTAATGTTAAAAATAGTGTATATGTGGCTGTCAACGTAGAGATAGAAATGGAAATTGTATTGTATAATGGAAGAAAATATTAAAAAAGAGATGTGCGATAAAAATATGCAGTCAGATAATGTTCTTGTTGCTGCGGATACAGACGGAAATAAAATGGTCATAATTCCTCAAATTATATTTAAAGGAAAGAGAAGCATTTCGTGGAAAGAGGTAGAGAAGTATTTATTGCGCTACATAGGGAATATATTTGAAATATCGGAAACAGGCGATTTGATTTATATTGATAGAATATTTGTTGATGAATATACGGGCTCAGATTATACCAATAAATTGGTAGGGGCACTTCCTAAAGTGAAAGCCAATATGTCTCAGGGAATACCTCAGCTAATAGAAATTGCAACAAGTAAGAGGTGGAAAGAGGATTTTGAGAACAGGCATAAGAAAATGGCGTGTAAAGGTTGGTTTCGTTATAATACACGTTTTGCAATACCTGTTACCAACAATGATGGAAATATTACGGAATATAATGTATATCAGGCAGTTCTGATTGTAAGATATTCCATAGACGGAAAATTGTACCTGTACGATATCCAGAATATAAAAAAAGAAACGAGATACCCATCATGGACTAGCATGTCAGATGGTTAGAAACCCGCTTCTTTGCATAGATTATACTATAGCGTTTGTCATAAAGCAAGTAAAATATTGGGGACGGTTTTTGCCCGTTAAATAAAAAAGTAAATTCCACCATTAGCTGAATTTAGTCTTACATTCCAGCCTGATTCCATGTATTCTACATATTGCC
>CAKRJT010000013.1 GCA_934351925.1 uncultured Lachnospiraceae bacterium | reverse complement strand
TTTTTTAACTCTTTGGCGGCCTGCCGCGGGTGAAAAAAGGCTGCAAAGAAGAATTTTTAGAGAAAATATCTTGGTATAAAAAGGCGGCTTATAAATCTGAATACAGGAAAAAAGTTCTCTATATTCATGAATATCGGACAGAAGATAAGGCTGCCGAGCAGAAGTACCGGGACGAGTGGAATGACACGGCGGCTTCTTTTTAAAAGACAGCACGCGCACGAGAAGGCTGTCACAAGAAAAATGTATCTTACGGAATACATAAACTCCGTGAGCGGGGAATATGCGCTGCCGTTTAGTGCGAGCGCGAGTTCGGTGCAGAGCGTGAACAGCACGGCGGGCAGCAACGGGTAGAGTATGAAACTGAGCACAACAAACGAGCGCGGTCTTGGCGCGAAGATGCCGTTTTCCCTGTCCGAGAGCCATGCGATGCTTCCACTGAGGGCGGCGAGCATAATGAGTATGGACAGCAGTCCGCGAAGAGGGAAGGTCACGGTCGCGGCATCGGAGGTATCGCCGTTGAGCGAAAGGTTGTTTGCGGTGCGGATATCCAGATGGAAAGTTTCACCGCCGGCGCAGTATGCCTCATACGACTGATACATATACTCTCCAAGCCGGGCTGTGGTCTCCCCGTCGAGTCCTTCGATGTGGATATAGTCGTCAAGAGTCTCATAGCCTGACAGCCTTACGACTGCGGCGAATACAATCTCGTTTGCAGCGCTGAGCATCATTGTCGAGGGCGATTTGATGACTTCGACGGAATTTTTGTATCTGCCGCCTGCGAGAGCCTCGCTGAAGGAATTACTGAATATATAACCGCACTCGAGCCTGCCGCGGATAACGTCGTTCTCCATAAGTCCGCGATCGTCGTATTCGGCAAAGTCGAGGGCTTTTCCCTCTGAGGACAGCAGGAGAGCTTTTACGCGGTCTGTAAGCTCATCGTCGTTATTTTCAAAATATATGCCGACGGTGAGACCGGAGGAGGCTGCGTGCTCGGGCAGAAAACGGAAAACCAGCGTGACTGCGGGAATGAGAAGCAGCAGTATGCCGATGACGGGCATCTTGATAATGTGCTTGCACAGAAGCCGTGTGCGGGTAAAAAAGCTATTCATTTTCATCGGCTCTCCTTTCTGCTGTCCGCGAGCGCGCTGATGGCGCTGAAAACAGCCGCTGCAGCAAGGCAGGCGCATATTGAGGCGGCGCCGGGCATGACGTTGTAGAGGCTTCCGAACAGGTCGTTCATATAGGCTGCAGGCAGAAACCTGCCAATGTGCTTCGCGATATTAGGAAGATATGCCGTCGGCAGCAGCAGACCCGAACAGTATATCATCACGACATTGATACAGAATAACAGCAACATTCCGTACAGACCGCTTCCTGCCACACTGTATACTGCAAAGAAGAAGGAAACGGCGGCGGTTATGCCGAGAAACAGGAAAAATATGCTCTGCGGCGACAGTTCGTATAAAAGGTTCGCTGAAAGGGACAGCGGGGTATTTACAAGCAGCAGCCGCACGATAAGCAGGACTGCCGTAATCAGGCAGGTGCAGGACAACGCAGTGGCGAGTATACGGCAGGCGCAGGTGTACAGGTATCCCATGCCTGCGCGTCTAAGCATTACACGCGTTTTTGGATTTTCGCCGGTTATGTGGTTCCCTAGCAGGAAACCCAGAAAGAGAACGACGATGACCATTCCCGAACAGATATAAAACTGTGGCTGTGATAACGAGCCTGTGGCGCTGACGGTGCGTATATCATACATGGCAGACCTGTTCATGACAAAGCGTATGTAATGGTCGTTAAGTTTGCCGGAGCTCTCCATGATCCTGTCCGACAGCCCGAAATGATTGTAGGCGTCGGTCATGGCATATATCCCTGACTGGACGTAGGCGAGCGTGTTGGAGCCTGCATTGAGTACAGCGCGGAATATCAAGGTCTCTATGCCTGGGTTGTCGGGGAGAATTACCACGGCGGGGGTGTTCTGCCCGTTTAGGACGTCCTCGACAAAGCCTTCGGGAATGTAGACGATGCCGTAGACTTCGCTGTTTTTTAACATGGTCTCGGCAGAGTTCCGGTCAGTCTGTATAAATTCGCAGTAATCCTTCAGGCTTTCCATCTGCGTGAGCATGTTAAAGCCGATATTTACGAGGGAGTCATCTTCAGGAAGCACGACGGCGACCTTAAAGAAGAGCCGGGTGCCGCCTCCGATTGACCTGCTTCCGGCATAGCCTATGCAGAAGGCGAGAAAGCCGAACAGGATTGTGCCCGCAAAAAGTACGGGTATGAATTTGAAAGCTGCCTTTAACTGCAGCAGCAAATATAAAAAGCGTCTACGCATGGCGGCTCTCCTTTGAGATAAGCTTCATAAGCCCGTTTCCGCTTACGGGAGGTATCTCGCGAAGGAACGAGTCCTCGATTATGAACATTCGGCTGCACAGCGCGAGCTCACATTCCTCGTGGCTGGTGATTATCACGGTGTTTCCGGCAGCACTGTAGTCTGTAAGATAGTTACATATGTCCGATTTGCACACGATATCGAGTGAGGCTCCGGGCTCATCAAGGATAAGAAGCGGCGGATTCAGGGCGATGGAGCAGGCGATGGAAAGCCTCTTCTTCATTCCGCCGGACAGCCTGTTTACGGTGTAGTGTGCATAGGCCGAAAGCCCGAAACGCTGCATGGCCTGCGTAAGCCCGTCCATGCAGTCACAGTACCACAGTTTCAGATTGTCGAGCACGGTCAGGTTCTCAAAGAGCGGATTTTCCTGAGGGACGTAGCCGGCGTATTGGTGGAACAGCTTTCTGTCGTTTATGGCATTTTTTCCATTGTATTCGATGGTGCCGCGGTCGGGTCTGTCGGCGCCTGCGAGTACACGAAGCAGTGTGGATTTACCGCAGCCGTTTGCACCTACGATGCCTGCTATGTCGCCGGGGTGTATTTCAAAAGAGATATTATCGAGAATTATTTTTTTGTGGTAGGATTTTCTGAGTCCGTTTACTCTTAAAATGGTGTCAGACATATCGGCGTATCCTCCTGTCGAATAAAATTTGTATAAGACAAGGATAGCATTTTTTTTGTAAAAAATCCATAAAAAACGGGGATTATCTTAAATTTATGCTGGATTTTGCTGTAGACGTATGTTATAATGAATAATTGATTGACATACGGTTAATAGTTTAAGGAGGATTTTTAAATGAGCTTTACAGTAGACAAGTTAGAGAAGAACATGGTTAAGCTGACCATAGAGGTTGCTGCAGAGGAGTTCGCTAAGGGAATGGACGCTGCTTATGAGAAGAATAAGAATAAGATAAGCGTTCCAGGTTTCCGTAAGGGCAAGGTTCCTAAGCAGATGATCGAGAAGATGTACGGCGCAGGCATTTTCTATGAGGATGCAGCTAACGCGATCATTCCTAAGGAGTATCAGAGAGCAGCGGTTGAGAGCGGTCTCGATATCGTATCACAGCCTGAGATTGATGTTACACAGATTGAGAAGGGCAAGAGCTTTATCTTCACCGCAACTGTAGCAGTTCGTCCTGAGGTTACACTCGGAACCTACAAGGGTGTTGAGATTGCCAAGGTAAGCGCTGAGGTTACTGACGAGGATATCGATGCAGAGATTAAGAAGGTTCAGGAGCAGAACGCAAGAATTATCACGGTTGAGGACAGACCGGTTCAGGATAAGGACGACACTGTTATTGATTTTGAGGGCTTCATGAACGGAGTTCCTTTTGCAGGCGGTAAGGGTGAGAACTATCCTCTTACAATCGGCTCACACTCATTCATCGATACATTTGAGGAGCAGTTAATCGGCAGGAGCATCGGTGAGGAAGCTGAAGTAAATGTAACATTCCCTGAGGAGTACCATGCAGCAGAGCTTGCAGGAAAGCCTGCTACATTTAAGGTAACAGTTAAGGAGATCAAGGCCAAGGAGCTTCCGGAGTTCAATGATGAGCTCGTACAGGATATCTCCGAGTTCAAGACAGTTGATGAATATAAGGCTGACTTAAAGGCAACACTTGAGAAGAAGAAGGCTAAGGACGCTGAGGTTAAGAAGGAGAACGAGGCTATCGAGGCAGCAGTTGCTAATGCTTCCATGGAAATTCCTGAGGCTATGATCAAGCAGCAGGCACTCCAGATGGCAGACGGCTATGACAGAAACTTAAAGCAGCAGGGTATCAGCCTTGAGCAGTACGTTAAGATGATGGGTATGGAGATAGATAAGTTCATCGAGAGCATCTACCCTGAGGCAGAGAAGAGAATTAAGAATGGTCTTGTTCTCGATGCCATCGCTAAGGCAGAGGACTTCACTGTTACAGACGATGAAGTTGAAGAGGAAATCAAGAACATGGCTTCCATGTACAACATGAAGGAAGATGAGCTCAAGGATATGATGACTGACAACGAGAGAAACCAGATTAAGGATGACCTCGCTGTTCAGAAGGCAGTTAAGCTCATCGCTGCAGAGGCAGTAGAGAAGTAATTCATCATAGTTAATTACAGTAATAATGGGGAGGAACACTATGAGTTTGGTACCGGTAGTAATTGAACAGACAAGCAGAGGAGAGAGATCCTTTGATATTTATTCCAGACTTTTGAAGGAGAGAATAATCTTCCTCGGTGAAGAGGTCAACGATGTGTCAGCCAACCTTGTTGTGGCACAGCTTCTTTTCCTTGAGTCCGAGGATCCGTCGAAGGACATCAGTTTGTATATTAACAGCCCGGGCGGTTCCATATCCGCCGGTATGGCAATATATGATACCATGCAGTACATCAAGTGTGATGTTTCCACAATCTGTGTAGGTATGGCTGCGAGCATGGGGGCATTCCTTCTTGCAGGCGGCACTAAGGGGAAGAGAAAGGCTCTCCCTAACGCGGAGATACTTATTCATCAGCCACTCGGCGGTGCACAGGGACAGGCTACCGAGATTGAGATAGCTGCGAGACATATCATCAGAACCAAGGAGAGAATGAACCGTCTTCTTGCCGAGAATACAGGAAAGTCCTATGAGGATCTTGTGAAGGATACAGACAGGGATAACTGGATGACGGCGCAGGAAGCTGTTGAGTATGGTCTTATCGATTCGGTTGTCGAGAAGATTAACTAGTGTATTTTTTGAGAATACTTAAATAGTGATTTCAGGTGTGGAAGGAGGGATGCTCCTTCCACATGTCATTTATTTGAGGCGGAAGATTGGTCGAATATAGGAGGTAAGAGGTGGCAGGACGTAAAGATGACGGAAGGCTTAGATGCTCTTTCTGCGGAAAGCCTCAGGACGCTGTCAGAAAGTTGATAGCTGGTCCGGGCAACGGAGTGTATATATGCGATGAGTGCATAGGTGTGTGCTCAGAGATTGTTAATGAAGAGATGGAGCAGCAGGACGCTCCTGATAACGGCTTTGAGGGAATTAATCTCCTGAAGCCAAGAGAAATAAAGGAATTCCTGGATGAGTATGTAATCGGACAGGACGATGCGAAGAAAGTACTTTCGGTTGCAGTGTATAATCACTACAAGAGAATAATGGCAAACGGAGAGAACATGGACATTGAGGACGAGAGTGTTGAGCTTCAGAAGAGCAATATTCTGATGCTTGGACCTACCGGCTCCGGTAAGACCTTCCTTGCACAGACGCTTGCCAGGCTTCTCAATGTGCCGTTTGCAATAGCGGATGCAACGACGCTCACGGAGGCAGGATATGTAGGCGAGGACGTTGAGAATATACTCCTGAAGCTTATACAGGCAGCAGATTATGATATAGAGAGAGCAGAACACGGAATAATATATATAGATGAGATAGACAAGATTACCAAGAAATCAGAGAATGTGTCAATCACCAGAGATGTTTCGGGCGAGGGCGTTCAGCAGGCACTTTTAAAGATACTCGAGGGAACGGTCGCATCTGTTCCGCCTCAGGGCGGACGTAAGCACCCACAGCAGGAGCTTATACCGATAGATACAACTAATATATTATTCATCTGTGGTGGTGCATTTGACGGACTGGAGAAGATTATCGATGCCAGAATGGGCCAGTCATCAATCGGCTTCGGCGCAGAGCTTGTAGAGAAGA
The DNA here is from genome assembly GCA_934351925.1 of uncultured Lachnospiraceae bacterium. GTDB lineage: Bacteria > Bacillota > Clostridia > Lachnospirales > Lachnospiraceae > CAG-882. The sequence goes on along the minus strand of CAKRJT010000013.1, from coordinate 70,440 downwards.
ACGACAAGAATGTGGGAGAGCTGTTAAAGCAGGTGCTTCCGCAGGATCTGGTAAAGTTCGGACTTATACCTGAGTTCGTCGGCCGTGTACCTATCACGGTTTCGCTTGACCTTCTTGATGAGCAGGCACTTGTGAGAATACTCACGGAGCCTAAGAATGCGCTTATCAAGCAGTACCGCAAGCTCTTCCACTATGATGAGGTTGAGCTAAAGGTGACGGATGAAGCTGTGGCTGCCATAGCTAAGAAGAGCTTTGAGAGAAAGACGGGTGCGAGAGGACTTCGTGCCATCATGGAGAATATTATGATGGACGTTATGTTCGAGATACCGTCGGACGACTCGATAGCATGCTGCATCATAACCAAGGACACGGTTGAGAAGGGAACACCGCCGGAACTTGAATATAGAACAGATGCGATTAAGGGCATTGCTAACCACGAAATAAAAAGAAATAAAAACGGGGAAACCGCATGAATGAAGTGATAAAGGGGTTGCCTGTTATTGCACTCAGAGGAATGACCATATTACCATATATGGTCATTCATTTTGATATTAACAGGAAAAACCTCATAGAGACAGTAGAATATGCCATGACCCATGGTCAGAAAATATTCATTACCACGAATGTTGAGGAAGATAAAGAAGATGGCACCATGGAGCATTTTCGCGAGACAGGTACGGTCTGTGAGATAAAGCAGGTGATGAAGCTTCCGGGTAATGTGATGCGTGTCATGGTGCGCGGCATAGAGAGAGGAAAGAGCCTGGCTTACAGTTTTGATGGAAAATTGATGCTGGCAAATATCGATGCATCGAATGAGCCGGATGGTGAGCCGGATGAACTTACGATGGCTGCAATTGCGCGTGACATAAAAGAACTTTTAAGAACCTATGCCATTGCAAATCCTAAGTTCAGCAAGGAGACGATCGGACGTATTATGGTGGCGGACAATCTTTCTGAGCTTATATACCGTGTTATCGCAGAACTGCCGTTTGAAAACGGCAGAAAGACGGAATTGTTTGAGTGTGATGACATTATCGAGAGGGGCAGACTGACAAAGTCAGCCATAAAGAGGGAAATCGATATTGCACAGATACGAAAGAGCTTTATGGATGATGTAAAGTCAGAGCTTGACAAGCACCAGAAGGAATATGTGCTCCGTGAGCAGATGCGGATTATACGCGAGGAGCTCGGCGAGGAAGGCGAGAGCGAGATTGAAGAATTCCTTGACCGTGTGAAAGGACTAAATGCGTCTGAGAACATAAAGCAGAAGATAAACAAGGAGATAAGCCGCTACCGCAATATGGCAGCGAGCTCCGCAGAAGCCAATGTGATAAGAAGCTATATAGAGACCTTGCTCGAGATGCCGTGGGATAATATGTCACAGGACAACAATGATATAAAGAATGCAAAGAAGGTACTTGATAAGGAACACTACGGACTCGACAAGGTAAAGGAGAGGGTTCTTGAGTTCCTCGCAGTCAGACAGCTAAGAGGTGGAAAGGACTCGCCGGTGGTGTGTCTTGTCGGACCTCCGGGAACAGGAAAGACCTCGATAGCCGAGTCGATAGCGCGTGCACTCGGAAAGAAATATGTCAGGATATGTCTTGGCGGTGTGAGAGATGAGGCTGAGATAAGAGGGCACAGAAGAACTTACGTCGGAGCTATGCCGGGAAGAATAATTGAGGGAATTAAGAGCGCCGGAGTGAAGAATCCGCTGATGCTGTTAGATGAGATAGACAAGACGGGTAAGGACAGTCGCGGGGATACAGCGTCGGCACTGCTTGAGGTGCTCGACTCGGCGCAGAACGCACACTTTGTCGACCATTATATGGAGGTTCCGGTCGATCTGTCACAGGTATTGTTTATCGCGACAGCCAATGATGCGTCCATGATACCTAAGCCTCTCTATGACAGAATGGAGATTATAGAGCTTGCAAGCTACACGGAGAATGAGAAGTTTCATATAGCCTCGGAGCATCTGCTTGCAAAACAGCTCGAAAAGAACGGGCTCACGAAAAAAGAGCTGAATATCAACAAGGCAGCCCTGACGGCAATCATACATGGTTACACAAGGGAAGCCGGCGTGAGAAATCTCGAGAGAAAGATAGCGCAGGTGTGCCGTGTGACAGCAAAGAAGCTGCTGGCGGAGGAACTGCCGCAGGACAGGACTGTGAAGGTTACAGCAAAGAACATCGTCGATTTCCTCGGAAAGCCGAAGTTTAAGGATGACAAGGCTGACGGTGAGGCTCAGATAGGAACTGTGACCGGGCTTGCCTGGACGAGCGTCGGAGGTGACACCCTCACAATAGAGGTCACGACGATGCCGGGAAAGGGCGAGATGATTCTTACCGGAAATCTCGGAGACGTGATGAAGGAGTCGGCACGGATTGCACTCAGCTATGTGCGATCGGTCGCCTCGGAGTACGGCACGCCTGATGATTTTTTCTCTAAAAATGATATTCATATACATATCCCGGAGGGGGCTGTTCCTAAGGATGGACCATCTGCCGGAATTACAATGTCGGTGGCACTTCTGTCAGCGGTAAGCAAAATCCCGGTGAGGGCAAGACTTGCCATGACCGGAGAGGTGACGCTGCGCGGAAGAGTCCTTCCGATAGGCGGGCTCAAGGAGAAGCTTCTCGCCGCAAAACAGTACGGCATAGAAAAGGTGCTTGTGCCTGAGAAGAACAGACCTGACGTCGAAGAACTCGACGCCGAGATAACCGACGGCATGAATATTGTATATGTTGAGAGTATGATGCAGGTGGCTGGTGAGGCACTCCTGCACTGACAGGTAAAATAGATTAGGGTGTCAGAACATGGAAAGGAGGGAACTGTATGGTAGTAAAGTCATTGAGTCTTGAGACTGTGTGCGGCATAACGAGCAGGCTTCCGGAGAACAGCAGCCCGGAGGTTGCCTTTGCCGGAAAATCGAATGTCGGGAAGTCGTCGCTTATAAATGCTCTGGTGAACAGAAAAAGTTTTGCGAGAACCTCGTCTGAGCCGGGAAAGACGCAGACCATCAATTTTTATAATGTCAATAATGAGGTATATCTTGTCGACCTGCCGGGCTACGGCTATGCACGAACGTCGATGGAGACACGCGAAAAGTGGGGAAAGATGATAGAAAAATATCTTCACACTTCTAAGATGTTAAAACACGTCTTTCTTCTGGTGGATATAAGACATGAACCATCCGCAAATGATGTGAATATGTACGACTGGATAAAATATCAGGGATTTACGCCTGTCGTGATAGCAACTAAGGCTGATAAGTTAAAGAGAAGCCAGCTATCTAAACAGGTTAAACTGGTTCGTGAGACACTGGGGATGGAGAAGGAAGAAATTCTTATCCCATTCTCTGCCGAGACGAAGCAGGGCAGAGATGAAATCTGGAATATTATAGAAGGTGAGTCATAATATATTCATATATATCGGGACTTGCGTCCTTCCATTTGCCGCACATTGAGTCAGCCTGCTGCTCATCAGGTACGGTGATGGTTAAATCAATTATAGGATGACCATTTTCTTTGACCTGGCAGTGGACAGCGTAATCGCCGTTGGATGCTTTGTAGTATTCGGAGATGTTGTTCACTGCCTCTTTTAATTCATATTTATTGTCGCTGAGAAAAAGATTGATATCAGAGACAATGGAAGACGAGATCTTATATTTGAAAAAATTAATTGTTTCGCGTCCTGAATCCGTTATACTATAGTGTGTGCTGCTGTGGTAGCTCTCCTCTGTTATGAAACCGTCGGAAATAAGCGTGTTTAGGACTTCCTGCAGGGTAAAATAGGTAGTATAGCCCTTTTCAAGGACAAATTCGGAAATCTGTGCATTCGTCATGGATGAATTAACACGATCCAACATATATAATATTATTAATTTGTATAGGGTTGATGCATCAGTTGCCATATTTCTTACCCTGCCATGTGTTCTGCATGACAAATTCCTTCGTTATAGTATTAAGTACCTTCTTTTTGTCGCTGCTCCATAGAGGTGCAAGCAGAATCCGCTTCGGACCGTCCCCAGTAATTCGATGTATAACCATTCCGGGTGGTAATTGCTCAATAATAGATACCACAAGAGATGCATACTCGTCAAGACTCATAATGGAAAAATTGTTGTTGTTTTCTGAAAAATTCCTTTTATATAATTCAGCGAGGTCGGTGCCATCAAGAATATGGAGAAGCTGGAGTTTGATGCCATCCACTTTAAGCTCTCCAAGATAGCGGCAGGTGGCGAGCATATCCTCCCTGCTCTCACCCGGAAGTCCGAGAATGACATGAACCACGACGGACAGCCCTGCAGCTTTGAGACGATTTACGGTATCCTCGAATACGGACAGAGGATAGCCTCTCCTTATGAAACGTGCGGAGTCCTCGTGCATAGTCTGTAAGCCAAGTTCCACAAAGACAGGCTTTATCCTGTTGAGCCGGGAGAGCAGTGCTGTCTTCTCCGGCTCAAGACAGTCCGGTCTTGTACCGACGGACAGCCCGAGTATATCCTCCTGCAATATAACCTGCAAAAAAAGCTGTTCTAAATATGAGACATCTGCATAGGTGTTGGTGTACGCCTGAAAGTATGCAATATATCCTGCAAAATCCTTCACCCTTATCTTAGCTGATACCCTGGCACGCGCCTGTTCAAGCTGTGCGGGGATATCGGGAATATTGCGATTAAGACGATCGGAATATACCATTGCCGTTGAGGCAAAATCACCCGAACCGCCGGCACTGCAGAAAATACATCCACGACTGTCAATCGTGCCGTCGCGGTTCGGGCATGTCATGCCTCCGTTTAAGGAAAGCTTGTATACCTTTCCGCCGAAACGTTCTCTGTAATATTGATTTAGAGAATAAAATGGTCTGTCAGGAGTATACATCTTAGTGGATGTGATTCTTCACGGCACGGCTCACAACGTCAGCAACACGAGGGTCAAATGCCTCAGGCAGAATATTATTCTCGTTGATGTCCTCATCGGCAACAAGACCTGCGATGGCATGGGCAGCCGCGAGCTTCATCTCCTCAGTAATCTGTGCCGCACGTCCCTCAAGGGCACCCTTGAATATTCCCGGGAATGCGACAACATTATTCACCTGGTTAGGGAAATCGCTTCTTCCGGTGCCGACAACGCGTGCTCCGGCAGCCTTAGCCACATCAGGCATAATCTCAGGAACCGGATTGGCCATCGCAAAGAGGATGGAATCCTTATTCATGGAGGAAACCATTTCAGGCGTAACAATATTAGGTGCCGATACACCGACAAAAATGTCGGCACCTTTTAATGCGTCGGCAAGAAGTCCGTGGCGGTGTGAGAGGTTGGTTATCTTAACCATTTCCTTCTGCATCCAGTTAAGACCATCGGAGTCCTCACTGAGTATTCCTGATTTATCGCACATGATAACATTCTTAAAACCGTAGGTGAGAAGGAGCTTTGTGATGGCGACACCCGCCGAGCCGGCACCGTTCACAACAACCTGGCAGTCCTCCTTATTCTTGCCTGTGACCTTGAGCGCATTGATTATTCCGGCGAGAACTACTATAGCTGTTCCGTGCTGGTCATCATGGAAAACAGGAATGTCCAGAAGCTTCTTTAAGCGCTCCTCTATCTCAAAACATCTCGGGGCGGAGATGTCTTCAAGGTTAATTCCGCCGAAAGCAGGTGCGATGTTTACAACAGTCTTTATTATTTCTTCAGTATCCTGAGTGTCCAGACAGATAGGAACAGCGTTCACGCCGCCGAATTCCTTGAAGAGGACGGCTTTGCCTTCCATAACAGGCATAGCTGCATATGGACCTATGTTGCCAAGACCGAGCACGGCACTTCCGTCGGATACAACGGCAACCGTGTTGGATTTGATTGTATACTTGTAGGCAGCTTCTTTGTCCTTGGCTATGACCTTACATGGCTCTGCGACACCAGGTGTATAGGCGAGCGCTAAATCCTCGCGGGTGGCTATTTTACACTTTGGGGCAGTCTCAAGCTTGCCCTTCCATTCTTCATGAAGCTGTAATGCTTTTTCACTGTTTGTCATAAGAAACCTCCGTTACGTTATCATTAGAGTCGAGCCTGCGCTGACTTTGAACAATTAAATTTATATTAACATATATTGATAGATTTTTAAATAAAAAATAAAGAAAAATCATAGAAAAATCGTCAATAAAGCCTTTACAATGGGAGTTAGGTAGTATAATATATGTTTATCTTATCATGGATTTTGGATATGATGTTGTTTCTACTTAGTCGAAGTATCCCCCAACAAGCACAAGCTGCTGCATTGCAGTAAAAGGAGAATAATATATGAGAGAAAAATTAGAGGCACTGCCGCTTTCAGTTTTGAAGGACATTGCAAAGGATAAGAAGGTTAAGCACTACAGCACGATGAAGAAGGCGGAGCTGATTGATGAGCTGGTCAAGCTGTCTGAGCTTGAGGAAAGACAGCAGGAAGCGACGCAGGAGGAAGAGCCTGAAGCTGCATCTAAGCCTGTGCAGGCCAGAAGCTGCCATAGTAATAACAGGAGAGAGTTCTCCGAGAGAAGGGATATTCCTGAAAAGAGAGAGGCTTCCGAGAGAAGAGATAGTCCGGAGAAGAAGGAGGGTGTTGAGGAGCGCACCGTAAGACCTCAGCCTGTGAGGAATGATGACCCTTACAGACAGGATTACGACCCTGAACTTGTGGACAGGAGTGGGGATGCACATGGCATACTTGAGATAATGCAGGATGGATATGGATTTATAAGATGCGAGAATTTCCTTCCGGGTGAGAACGATGTGTATGTTGCACCTATACAGATTAAGCGCTTTGGATTAAAGACAGGTGATATCATCCGTGGTTACAAGAAGATAAAAAATCAGGGAGAGAAGTTTAGTGCGCTCTTATATATCAAGACGGTTAATGGATTTCCTTTGGCAGAGGTTGTGAAAAGAAGACCGTTTGAGAAGCTTACGCCTATATTCCCTAATGACAGAATTCATCTTGAACTTCCCGACAGCAGTGTAGCGATGAGGATTGTAGACCTTATCAGCCCTATAGGAAAGGGGCAGAGAGGAATGATAGTAGCACAGCCTAAGGCGGGAAAAACTACACTTTTAAAGCAGATAGCCAATTCAATTCTTAGAAATCACACAGATATGCATCTTATGATACTTCTTATCGATGAGAGACCTGAGGAGGTTACGGATATCAAGGAGTCGCTTGAGGGAGACAACGTTGAGGTTATCTATTCGACCTTTGACGAGCTCCCTGAGAGACATAAGAGAGTGTCCGAGATGACGATAGAGAGAGCCAAGCGGCTTGTAGAGCAGAAGCAGGATGTCGTTATACTGCTTGACAGCATTACAAGACTTGCAAGAGCCTACAACATAGTGTGTACTCCTAGCGGAAGAACACTTTCGGGTGGTCTTGATCCGGCTGCGCTCCACATGCCAAAGAGATTTTTCGGTGCGGCAAGAAACATAAGGGAGGGTGGAAGCCTCACGATACTTGCAACTGCCCTTATCGATACCGGAAGCAAAATGGATGATGTAGTCTATGAGGAATTCAAGGGCACCGGCAATATGGAACTTGTGCTTGACAGAAAGCTTTCGGAGAAGAGAATATTCCCGGCAATAGATATTGTAAAGTCGGGAACCAGAAGAGAGGATCTTCTTCTCACACCGGAGGAATTAGACGCAATGAACTATGTGCGTAAGGCACTCAATGGCTCGCGCGCCGAGGACGCGACGGAGTCCATCATTGACCTCTTTGCGAGGACGAAGAATAATCAGGAATTCGTATCACAGGTAAAAAAGGTGAGATTATTCTAAAAAACTTCTTGCATTCTTGGATTGAATATGATATGCTGAATAAGCTGTTTTATTGGAAGAAATCGGTGATGCCGAATTTCGATACAAGAATATAACGAAGAGGTGAAAAAAATGAGAGAAGGAATCCATCCAAATTACTACCAGGCCAAGGTTGTCTGCAACTGCGGTAATGAATTTGTAACTGGATCAACGAAGGAGTCAATCCACGTTGAAATCTGTTCCAAGTGCCATTCATTCTATACAGGTCAGCAGAAGGCTGCTGCAGCTCGTGGTCGTATTGATAAGTTCAATAAGAAGTACGGTGTGCAGAACAACTAGTAATTCAGAAAGACAGGGTTGTGGATTGGTAGAGCGTTACCGGTTCACGACCTTTTTTGTATAGTGGGAAGTTTCGTTGAAATTTCCTATTTATAGTCAGGACATTTTTCTACAGTTTCAAGAAAATGGAGGAACGGGCGTGAAATCATCAGGTATAGGCGGTCAGGCGGTTATTGAGGGTGTTATGATGAAGAACCGCGATAAGTATGCCGTAGCGGTTAGAAAACCTGACAATAATATAGAAGTTATTGTGAAGAATTGCAGCGGTATCTCCGATAGACATAAATTTCTCAAGCTTCCGGTAATCAGGGGCGTTTACACTTTTATCGACTCCCTGATTGTGGGTATGTCGACGCTCAGCTACTCGGCGAGTTTCTATGAGGACGACGAACCGGACGAGAAGGAGAAAGGAAAAGCCGCTAAGAAGCCGAAAACCAAGGAACAGGAGGCAAAGGAGGAGAAAGCCATGATGACCTTCACGGTCATTTTGTCGATTGTGATGGCTGTTCTCATCTTTATGGTTGCCCCTTACTATGTGTCGAGGCTGTTCGCGTTGTTTGTCAGGAATGATACGGCGATTATTATTATAGAAGGAATTGTGAGACTGGCATTTTTTATCGCGTATGTGAAGCTTATCTCACTTATGAAGGATATAAAGCGCGTGTACATGTACCACGGCGCGGAGCATAAATGCATCAACTGCATAGAGCACGGCATGGAGCTTACAGTGGAGAACGTCCTCAAGAGCTCGAAGGAGCACAAGAGGTGCGGAACGAGCTTTCTGCTTATAGTCATGTGCATAAGCATTGTATTTTTCATGTTTATAAGGGTTGACTCACCTGTTTTGAGGCTGGTGCTAAGGCTTTTGCTCGTACCTGTGATAGCGGGAGTCTCATACGAGGTGTTAAGATTTGCCGGAAATTCGGACTCGAAGTTTATTGATATTGTAAGCAGGCCTGGATTGTGGTTACAGCATCTGACCACGAGCGAACCGGATGCATCTATGGTCGAGGTGGCTATCGCTTCTGTTGAGGCTGTGTTCGACTGGAGAACATACATTCAGAATTTGAAGGACGGGAATTAGCTGTGGAATACACCAACAGAGAGCTTTTAAGGGAAGGCTGCGACAGGCTCAGACAGGCTGGCATCGCGGAGGCGGATACGGACGCATGGATTATGTTTTCGTCAAGCACAGGGCTTAGCCGCACTGATTACCTGATGCGCGGACATGACATAGTACCGCAGGAAGCAGTGGACAGATATTTTGCGAAGCTTAAGCGCAGGGCTGACAGGGAGCCGGTTCAGTATATAGAAGGGACTGCGCCGTTCATGGGCTTTGATTTCCTTGTGAACGGGAATGTCCTGATACCGCGCATGGACACGGAGATACTTGTTTCGGAGGCACTGAAACTTGCCAAGCTCATGTTTGCTGAAAGACCGCACGGGGTAGAGTTTGCCGTGCTGGATATGTGCACCGGGTCGGGCTGTATATCTGAGAGCGTCTATCTTCTCCTTAGGAAGGATGGGTGTGAGGCAGCAGTGACAGCCTCAGATATATCTGAAAAGGCACTGGAGGCAGCAAAAGAGAATTCAAAGCGGCTGGGTGCGAGGGTTAATTTCATTCAGGGAAATCTCTTTGAGAACGTGACAGGAAGCTTTTCAATGATTTTGTCCAATCCGCCGTATATAAGGACGGACGTGATTGCCGATCTCGAGCCGGAGGTTCGCGTGCATGAGCCCGTTCTGGCACTTGACGGGACGGCTGACGGGCTGTATTTTTACAGAAGGATAACTGATGAGGCTTTCGGACACCTTGTAAGCGGGGGAGTAATTTTGTTTGAAATAGGCTATGACCAGGCGATGGAGGTCTGTGATATGCTGAAAGCGAAGGGATACCGCGATATCGGGGTGATAAAGGATTTTGCCGGGTTAGACAGAGTTGTGAAGGCGGTTAAGCCGTGATTAATCAATGTCCGGCAGTTACTTAATAAGCAGTATATGAAAAGAGGAATGAAAAAGCATGGAAAATAATATGTTTCACAAGTTAGATGACTTATTGATGAGATATGAAGATTTGACTGCGGAGCTCAACAATCCGTCAGTCGTTGAGAATCAGACACGTTTCAGAAAGCTTATGAAGGAGCAGAGTGACCTCACTCCGCTTGTCGACGCATACAAGGAATACAAAAACTGCCAGCAGACGGTTAAAGACAGCCTTGAGATGCTCGACCTCGAGAGTGATGAGGAGCTTCGTGAGATGGCTAAGGAGGAACTCAATGATGCAAAGGCGAGAATTGAGGAGCTTGAGCACACTATGAAAATTCTCCTTCTCCCTAAGGACCCTAACGATGACAAGAACGTTATCGTGGAGATAAGAGCGGGTGCGGGCGGCGACGAGGCTGCGCTTTTTGCGGCAGAGCTGTTCCGCATGTACACACACTATGTTGAGACGAAGCGCTGGAAGGTCGAGGTAATTAATGCCGATGAGACCGGAATTGGCGGCATGAAGGAAGTCGAGTTCATGGTTAAAGGTCAGGGAGCGTACTCAATTCTCAAGTACGAGAGCGGTGTTCACCGTGTACAGCGAGTTCCGGAGACAGAGTCGGGCGGACGTATTCACACCTCGACAGCTTCCGTTGCCGTTATGCCTGAGGCTGAGGAGGTTGATGTCCATATAGACGAGAAGGATATCCGTATTGATGTAATGCGTGCTTCCGGTAACGGTGGACAGTGTGTCAACACGACGGACTCTGCTGTACGACTTACACATTATCCTACGGGAATTGTCGTATACAGCCAGACTGAGAAGTCACAGATACAGAACAAGGATAAGGCTTTCGCAATTCTCAGAGCCAAGCTCTATGAGATGGAGTGCCAGAAGGCGCATGATGCCGAGGCTGATGCGAGAAGAAGCCAGATCGGTACGGGAGACCGCTCCGAGAAGATAAGAACCTACAACTTTCCACAGGGACGTGTGACGGATCACAGAATTAACCTCACTCTCTATAAGCTTGACAAGATTATGGACGGAGACATACAGGAGATAATTGATGCATGCATCGCCGCCGATCAGGCTGCCAAGCTTGCGAAGATGAATGAGAATTAAAACCAACTAAGGGAGCTGCAGGGCTCCCTTTTTAAAATAATAGGTGGAAAGCTTGTAAGTGAGACTTTTAAACTGCTTATTGCTGCCGGTATTGCAGGCAATGCCTCAGTGTGCAGAGGGGGGATATTTATGAAGAAAAAGATATGGGATATTGCAAGGAACATTTTCAGGGTGGTGATAACGCTTGCGGTAGGCTTTTTGATATGCCTGCTGCTTCAGTATTTTCTGGACAACAATTTCCTTATTCCTTCTGTGCTTGTGCTGTGTGTTTTCCTTATCTCGATTTACACGGACGGATACGCGTACGGAACACTTGGTGCGATAATCAGCGTCGTCATACTGAATTATGCGTTCACGTTTCCGTATTTTAGAATTAATCTGACGATGCCGGAAAATGTTGTGTCGGTCATTATTATGCTTGCGATTACGCTTGTTACATGTTATCTTACAAGTAAAATCAGATATCAGGAACAGATAAAAGCGGAGAGTGAAAAGGAGAAGATGCGGGCCAACCTTCTGCGGGCGGTATCGCATGACCTTAGAACGCCTCTCACGACGATATACGGCGCTAGCTCTGCACTGCTTGAAAATGAAAATGAATTCTCGGAAGAACAGAAGAGGAAGCTTCTTAGCGGGATAAAGGAGGACTCACAATGGCTGTGCAGGATGGTTGAGAATCTGCTTTCGATTACCAGACTCGACGGTGATAATGTGAAGATTGTCAAGACGCCGATACCTCTTGACGAGCTTATTGATGCGGTGCTTGTGAAGTTTCACAAGCATTATCCCGGAGTTGAGGTCGAGGTCGGTATTCCTGATGAACTGGTGATGATTCCGATGGATCCCATTCTTATGGAGCAGGTTGTGATGAATATTCTTGAGAATGCCGTTATTCATGCTGATGGAATGAAAAATCTTCGGCTTGAGGTGCACACGGATAAAGGCAGGGCTGTTTTTGAGATTAAGGACGACGGTTGTGGTATCCCTGAGGATATCTTAGAACATATTTTTACCGGCGGTTATGCAGGACAGAGCGAGGTCGTTGACGGAAGAAAGGGAAATGCGGGGATAGGGCTCTCGGTATGTGCCACGATTATCAAGGCACACGGCGGTGTAATTGCGGCAAGAAATCTGGATGAGGGAGGCGCCTGCTTTACGCTTGCGCTGGATTTGGAGGACGACAATGAAAAGCAACAGATATAAGATACTGGTGGTTGAGGACGAACCTAATATAAATGAATTTGTGTGCACACTGCTTGAGGCGGGCGGCTATCAGGTAGTGCCGGCTCTGTCGGGCAGCAGCGCGATGCTTCTGTACAACTCGCACAGACCGGATTTGATAATTCTTGACCTTGGACTTCCAGATATGGATGGTCTCAATGTACTCAGATATGTGAGGAAATCGTCACTGACACCTATAATTGTTCTTTCCGCGAGGGACGGTGAGATGGACAAAGTTGAAGCGTTCAATATGGGAGCTAATGATTATGTCACCAAGCCCTTCGGCTCGGAAGAATTCCTTGCAAGAGTGCGTACGGCGCTCAGAGTGGCTTCACACCGCTCTGAGAATGGAATGTTTCCGGGAGGAAGATTTGAAACGGACGGGATGGTTATTGATTATGATGCGAGAAGTGTAAGTGTCGACGGGCAGCAGATAAAGCTCACACAGACTGAGTACAACATAGTTGCGCTTCTGTCTGAGCATGTCGGAAAGATGCTCACCTACGATTTTATTATACATGAGATATGGGGCTACAACGATACCGGGAGCATTAAAAAGCTCCAGGTGAATATGGCTAATATCAGAAAAAAGCTCGGTGATAAGCCGGGAAAGAAGAATTACATAGTCAATGAGCTCGGAGTTGGATATAGAATGTAATGTAAAAAATAGATATACATAGGGATGTTTAGGAGCAGTTTAGAAAATGTTAAAAAGATTTACCAAATATGTATCACAGAATATGCTCGGTATGCTGGGAATGTCGTTCTACATACTTGCCGACACATTTTTTATTTCCAAGGCGGTTGGGGCGGATGGAATAACGGCGCTCAATCTTGTACTGCCACTGTACAATCTTATATTTGCCATCGGCGCCATGATAGGAGTCGGCTCGGCGATAAGATATGTTGTGGCTAAGAATAAGAAGGATAAGTCCGCGGACGGGTATTTTTTTCATGCCATTGTGTGGGCGGTGATTATAAGCGGCATATTCATGCTGGCCGGGGCGTTCATTCCGGATAAGATTATAGCGTTTCTCGGCGGCGACGAGACAATAGTTGCCACGGGAAAAAATTACACGAGAATATTTATGATGTTTGCACCGTTTTTCATGTGCAATCACATCTGCAACGCCTTCGTGCGAAATGACGGAAATCCTTCGATAGCCATGGCGGCAACCCTGTTCAGCAGCCTTTTCAATGTGGTGTTCGACTATGTGCTCATGTTCCCTCTTGGACTTTCGATGAGCGGAGCGGCGCTTGCAACAGCTCTGTCCCCTATTGTGGGAGTGCTTATCTGCTGTATTCATTTCAGGTCAAAAAAATGCAGCATATCATTTAAATCGACAGGGCTGTCGTTGAGGAGACTCATAACCTCCTGCCAGGTAGGTGTGTCGGCGTTTGTCGGGGAGATATCCTCAGGTGTTATAACGGTTGCGTTCAACATGATAATACTTGGGCTGGCCGGAAATGTCGGAGTGGCAGCTTATGGTGTTGTGGCGAATATCTCGCTTGTCGCTGTCGCGCTTTTTAACGGAATAGCGCAGGGCTCGCAGCCTCTTGTGAGTGAAAGCTTCGGCAAGGGAAACACAGAGGATGTAAGATATGCAGCCGGACTTGCAATAAAGACGGCGCTCGTGCTCGCGGTGCTCATAATCGCCGCAATCTATATATGGTCGGACCCTATTGCCTCAATATTTAACAGCGAGAAGAATATGGAGCTTGCGGCTTACGCGAGGGAAGGAATACGACTGTACTTCCTCGGATTTCTGTTTGCCGGCGTCAACATTGTCGCAACCTCAGCACTCAGTGCCGTCGAGGCGGTGAGGTGGGCGTTTGCGGCATCGATTATGAGAGGTTTTGTGGCAATCCTCATCTTTGCGTTTGCGCTGTCGGCGCTGTTTGGAATGGTGGGAGTGTGGCTTGCGTTCCCGGCGGCGGAGCTGGTGACGATGGGGCTGAGCATTGTGGGGCTGAGAAAGTGCATTTTTCATTACTATTTGAGTCACTGCAAAACAGTGGCATAGGGATTAAGACTACGTTATTCAGGAGAAAACAGGATATGAAAGAGAATATTAAAGAGAATATTAAAGAGAACAAGATGGGCGTTATGCCGATTGATAAGCTGATAGTGTCGATGTCGCTTCCGATAATGATATCGATGCTTGTGCAGGCGCTGTACAATATTGTGGACAGCATATTTGTTGCGAAGATAAGTGAGGACGCGCTCACGGCGGTATCGATGGCGTTCCCGATACAGAACCTTATGATTGCTGTCGGCGCAGGTACGGCGGTCGGTGTGAACGCGCTGCTTGCGCGTTCGCTCGGAGAGAAGGATTATGAGCGGGTGAACAAGATTGCCGAGAATGCGGTGTTTTTGGTTGTTTTAAGCTATGCGGCGTTTCTCATTATAGGGCTGTTTCTTGTAGAGCCGTTCTATAAGAGCCAGACTGATATTGAGTCAATTATCACATACGGAAAAGATTATATGGTTGTGGTTTGCTGCTTCTCGTTCGGTATTTTCACTCAGCTCATGTTTGAGCGAATGCTGCAGGCGACCGGAAGGACCATATATACGATGATTACGCAGAGTGTGGGTGCGGTTATCAATATAATTCTTGACCCTATCCTCATCTTCGGACTTCTCGGGCTTCCTAAGCTGGGCGTCACGGGAGCGGCAGTTGCAACAGTTATAGGACAGATAACAGCCGGAATTCTGGCTGCGTTGATAAACCATTTTAAGAACCACGAGGTCAATATCAGCATGAAGGGCTTCAAACCCAGCGGAAATATCATAAAGATGATTTACGGCATAGGTGTTCCGTCAATCGTAATGCAGGCGATAGGTTCCATCATGAATTACGGAATGAATGTAATCCTCATCACCTTCTCATCAACCGCGACGGCGGTGTTTGGCGTATATTTCAAGCTTCAGAGCTTCGTGTTCATGCCTGCCTTCGGCTTTAATAACGGAGTCATTCCTGTCATCGCCTATAACTACGGTGCGGGCAGCAGGGAGAGGGTTGTAAAGACCATGAAGCACAGCGTAGCTTACATTATGGGACTTCTGCTTGTAGGACTTGTGATTTTCCAGACCATACCGGTGCCTCTCTTAAAGCTTTTTGAGGCGTCCGACAACATGCTTGCACTAGGAGTTCCGGCACTTCGAATAATCAGCCTGAGCTTCATATTTGCGGGCTTCTGTATCGCCTGCGGCAGTGCTTTCCAGGCACTCGGCAAGGCGGTTTACAGCATGATAGTTTCCGTGGCAAGACAGCTTATAGTCCTCCTTCCGGTAGCATATATGCTCTCGAAGCTGGGAAATGTGGACTATGTATGGTGGGCTTTTCCTATCGCTGAGCTCATGTCGCTTGCGATGACGGTTCTGTTTCTCACCATATTGAATAAAAAGGTTATTTCAAAGATAGGAGTGAATGAAGATTATGAGTAAAAACATACTTGTCGTTATTGATATGCAGAATGATTTCATCGACGGAGCACTCGGCACAAAGGAGGCACAGGCGATAGTCACAGATGTGGCAGACTGCATAAAGAAAGCCCTGGATAGAGGCGACGAAGTTATCTACACGAGGGACACACATTTTGACAACTACATGGACACTCAGGAGGGCAGAAACCTTCCCGTGCCTCACTGCATAAAGGGTACAGCCGGCTGGGAAATCCGTGACGAGCTGAAGGCACTTCAAAGCGACGACACGAAGGTGTTCGATAAGCTTACCTTCGGTTCTGTGGAGCTTGCCACATACCTTAAAACAGTCGACGGGCTTGAGAGTGTGACCCTCATCGGGCTCTGCACCGATATCTGTGTCATCTCAAACGCGATGGTGATTAAGGCAAACCTTCCGGAGACTGAGATTAATGTTATTGAAAACTGCTGCGCCGGAGTAACGCCGCAGAGCCATAAAAATGCGCTCGAGGCGATGAAGATGTGCCAGGTAAATGTGCTGTAGATTCGAGAATTAAGACGTCAAAACATGCTGATTTAATCTGTGAATGTATAACGTGTTATATTTATGCATATCGGCTCCGGTTGTACGAAGCCAAGATGTTCTAAGGACTCTGATATATGTTTTATAAATGCACGCCACCGTTGCAAAATCAGCCCTCCATGGCTGTTTGCAACTCAGTCAGCCTCCATGCTGACTGTGGCTGGAATTAAACAGAGTCCTAAGAACAATCTAAGCTTCTCCCAAAAGTCGCGATACGCATAAATATAACACGTTATACATATTTAAGTTTCATGAGCATGTTTTGACACATACAATATGAGTAACATGAAGTATTATATTAGCCGTATAAGCTACCGGGAAGGGAGTACTTGGCAATGAATATAGAGTATAAGGAAATCCGTGATTTTGACAGAGACGATTTGGAACGGCTGTTTTTATCGGTAAACTGGGAGTCGGGAAGGTATCCAGACAGACTGGTGAGGGCGATGAAAAATTCAACGCATGTTGTTTCGGCGTGGGACGGAGAAAGACTGGTTGGGCTGGTTCGCGCCCTTGATGATGGGGAGACGGTTGCGCTCATACATTACCTGCTGGTTGACCCGCAGTATCAGGGGAAACATATAGGGGACGAGCTTATGAAGCGGCTCATGAACCATTTCAGAAATCTGCTGTATGTAAAAGTCATGCCATCTGACCCGAAAAATATTGCATTTTATGAGCGCTATGGATTTAAACAGTATGATAATTACTCCGCATTGGTGGTTAAAAATTTTGATTGATTACAAGTAGATAAAGTAATAAATTATTGAAATTCATGTTAAAATAGCTGCATGGAAGCAAAAAAGGTGCACGAAATGAAAAATTTTCGTGCACCTTTTTCCGTATACAGATTGGGTTGGCGTAACATGCTTGAAAGCCTGAATGTGTATAACGGTTTGTGGTTATGGATATCGCGACTTTTATGAGGGGCTTAGTTGTTCTTAGGGCTCTGGCGATTGTCCAGCCAAAAGCAGCATGGACGCTGCTTTAGAAGCAATGCATACAGGACGTATGCTTTGCTTCGGTGGCGGGAGTATAGAAAATATAGTCCAGAGCCCTTAGAACAACTTAGCCCCGAGTAACGGAGCCGATGTCCATAACCACAAAACATTATACACTCACACACCACACCGCATGTTATACCAACCCAATCACTCGTTTACAGTTACGCCTTCGCGCCCTTCTTCTCGAACAGCTTGAAGAAATTGCGTACCCCAGGTCCTGCGAAGAATACCTGCCAGCACAGCGCCATAGGGAAGTTGAGTGCAAGCTTCTGGAGCCACACGGCGACAACCTGTGAGCCCGGGTGTGCGAAGAGGAGTGTGGCGATGAGGCTCATAGTCGGGCACATGAGGCATACAATCATGGAGGAGATGCCGAGGGTTATTAAAAAAGGACTGTCCTTTTCAGGGTTTACGAAGCGGAAGGCGAGCTTGATTGCAAGCCGTTCGAACACGAACATCTCGAGGACGATTGCGATAGGCCACATAATAGGGATTTCATGGAACGCGATGAGGAAAATCCGGTTGCTCATACCGCCCATCTCGATGGCGATATTGTAGCATACCATGGCGTAGACCATGACGAATGCCATGACGGCTGTGAAGATAAGACTCTGTAAAAATGGTTTCTTTTGCATAAATGTTCTCCTTTAGATATAAATTTTGGCATAAAAAATACATGTGTGTTGTTCGTTAATCATGCAAACACGCATGTATCGTTTCCAATTATATACCAAAGTTCTCTATGCAGTTTACAGGCAGATATGATAACACATAAAATCCGATTATGCAAGAATAATATGATTTGAGGGTCATGATGGGTCATGATGACAACAGCAATCCCCAAAGAGCAAGTTTACGAAAAATTAATCATTAAAAGGATTGTTAGTAATGGAAAAAAATTATAAAATTATAGAAGTCAAGCAGAGCGTCTTTGCCGGCAGCGATGCCGATGCAGGAGCAAGCTCCGAAAAGACGGCTGCCAGGACTGTTCAGATTCACACAGGAGGTATGTGCCATCCCGATGCGGATATGACCAGCCTCTCAAATAGCTGCTCATATTAACGGTATGCGGTGCACTCATAATCAACAAGATAGATGTACTTGCGTACTTCGATTTCGATATGGATAAGTTTAGGAGTATACGCTCATGCGTAACCTGAAACCTAAGATTTTCCTATCTGCGCCGGACGGGCGAGGGAGCGGACGAATGGTGTGAATGGCTAAAACAGCAGGCGAAAGAGTGGCTTGCGGAAAAATGAGGCACCATAGATGGCTAAACAGACGCAGAAGTTTATTATGAACACCTTTATGCAGCTTTTAGAGAACGAGAGCCTTGACAAGATAACCGTGAGAGATATCGTGGAGGAGTGCGAGATTAACAGGAATACCTTCTACTATCACTACAGCGATATATATGACCTCTTAGACGATGTGTTCCGCGTGGAGACCGAGAGGTTTATGTCGGGTGATATAGATGAGAATACCACGTTCGGCGAGGAGTATGAGAGGGCGGCGCAGTTTGTGCTGAAGTACAGAAGGGCAATCCTTCATATATACGACTCGAGGAAGCGGGATGTCCTCGAAAATTATCTCGAAACGCTTGCATTCTCCTTTATAAGCAGGTTTGTGAAGAAGGAGGCGCAAGGGTATAAGCTCTCCGAGGAGGATATTGACTACATCACCGGCTTTTATACCCACGCGATAGTCGGAAATACACTTGAATGGATTAAGAGAAAGCTGCCGTCGGGGCAGGAGAAGTTCATCGCGAGAACCGCCGGAACCTTCAACGCTACGGTGAAGGATATGATAGAACAGTGTGTACAGGAGCGCCGATAACAGGAGTGTCTGGAAATCAGATTGATTTTCAGACACTTTTTCTTTTTTGCCTAAAAATCAGACATTCAGGCATTTTTGTCTGTTTTAAAAGCGCGGAGGGTGGGGTATTATAACACTACAAGGTGGTCGAAAGATAGTCGAAGGAACCGCCGGCAGTGAAAATATCTGCGGAAACGAGGCTTGGAATGAAACAGCTCAAAATAGTAAAGAATATGTATATTGTGATGGATGTATGCCTCATAATTGTTGGTATGCTGATTTTGTTCAGTCCGATAAGGGCAATCAATGTCCTATGTAAGATATTCGGTGTCGTGTTGGTTATGTTAGGAGCAGTCAAGATAGTCGGCTATTTCACGAAGGATATTTTCCAGCTTGCATTTCAGTTCGATTTTGCACTTGGAATCATATCCGCGATACTGGGGGCTGTGCTGATATTCAGAACTTCCTACATGGTCGAAATATTATCGGTATGTGTGGGAATATTTATTCTGATTGACGGCGCGTTAAAGCTGCAGACGGCGGTGGATGCAAAGAAGTTTGGAATTGAGAACTGGTGGCTTATCCTCGTTATCGCCTTGCTTGTATCCATAGTGGGTATAATACTTATGGTTATCCCTTTTGCGGCACAGACGATGGCAGCTTGGATAATCGGTATCAACCTTGTGCTTGACGGAGTGTTAAACATCTGTGTGGTGTTAAGCACAGTCAAGACGATACGCAGGAAAAGGTTAGAAAGTTAAAAAATTATCAAATAGAAAGGTGGACAAGAGTATGAGCAAAGGTAAGAAGAAAATGAAACTGGTTGCATCGGCACTCGCTATAGGAGCAGGTGTTGCGGCAGTGAATGTGGTTAAGAAAAAGAATGACGAGAGCAAGCAGGGTGGCTTATCCAAAAGCGCCGGGAAGAAGGGAATGCCTGAGAGCAGACAGCAGGAGCTTAAAGAGTTTTGCAACACGGAGCGCGGAAAATATGAGAAGAACAGCAAGGGAATTTACTACACAAACGGTAATTATGAAGCCTTTGCACGCCCTGAGAAGCCTGAAGGCGTCGATGGGAAGTCAGCATACCTTGTAGGAAGCGGTCTTGCTTCACTCGCCGCTGCATGTTTCCTTGTAAGGGATGCACAGATGCCTGGAAAGAATATTCATATTCTTGAGGCTATGGACGTTGCCGGCGGTGCCTGTGACGGTATAAATGACCCTACAAGAGGCTATGTAATGCGTGGCGGACGTGAGATGGAGAATCATTTTGAATGTCTGTGGGATCTGTTCAGAAGTATTCCTTCAATCGAGACACCGGGTGTATCCGTTCTCGACGAGTACTACTGGCTCAACAAGCATGACCCTAACTATTCATTGTGCCGTGCCACGGTCAACCGCGGTGAAGACGCACACACGGACGGCAAGTTCAACTTAAGCCAGAAGGGCTGCATGGAGATTATGAAGCTGTTCTTCACAAAGGATGAGGATCTCTATGACAAGACTATCGAGGATGTATTCGATGACGAGGTATTTAAGTCGGATTTCTGGTTATACTGGCGAACAATGTTCGCATTCGAGAACTGGCACAGTGCCCTTGAGATGAAGCTCTACTTCCAGAGATTTATTCACCATATTGGCGGACTCCCTGATTTCAGTGCTCTCAAGTTCACCAAGTACAACCAGTATGAGTCACTTATTCTTCCTATGAAGAAGTATCTGGAGAAAGCAGGAGTTAAGTTCGAGTTCAACACAGAGGTCACAAATGTTGAGTTCGAGATAACAGGTCAGAAGAAGGTGGCAAAGAGAATTATCTGCAGGCACAAGGGCGAGGAGAAGGTTATTGAGCTTACTGAGAACGATATGGTATTCGTAACCAACGGAAGCTGCACAGAGAGCACAATCTACGGTTCACACACCCAGGCGCCTGTCGGCGATGCTGAGGTCAGAACGAGCGGCGTATGGAGCCTCTGGAAGAACATTGCAAAGCAGAGCCCTGATTTCGGACATCCGGAGAAGTTCTGCTCTGATATCTCTAAGACCAACTGGGAGTCAGCTACAGTTACAACCTCAGATGAGACCATCATCAATGCAATCAAGAAGATTTGTAAGAGAGACCCTAGAACAGGCAATGTTGTTACCGGCGGTATCGTAAGCTGCAAGGATTCCAAGTGGCTGCTTAGCTGGACAATCAACAGACAGGGACAGTTCAAGGAGCAGAAGAAGGAAGAGGTATGCGTATGGGTATACAGCCTGTTCACAGATGTTCCGGGCGATTATGTAAAGAAGCCTATGAAGGAATGTACGGGTGAGGAGATTGCTGCAGAGTGGCTGTACCACCTCGGAATTCCTGTTGACCAGATTGACGAGCTCGCAAGGGATAAGGTCGTATCGGTTCCTACGATGATGCCTTACATCACAGCGTTCTTCATGCCGAGAAGAAAGGGAGATCGTCCTGATGTTATCCCTGATGGCTGCATTAACTTCGCATTCCTTGGACAGTTCGCTGAGACTCCAAGAGACACAATATTTACAACGGAGTACTCTGTCAGAACAGCTATGGAGGCTGTATACGGACTTCTCGGCGTGGACAGAGGTGTTCCGGAGGTCTGGGGCAGTGTATATGATGTGAGAGAGCTCTTAGACAGCTCCGTAAAGCTCATGGACGGTAAATCCCCGCTTGAGATTGAGCTTCCGGGACCACTCAACGCACTCAAGAAGCCTATCATCAAGAAGATTAAGGGAACCGCAATCGAAAAACTCTTAAGAGACCACGGAGTGCTCAGGGACTATATGTAAAATATAGTTGTTCTAAAATTGAAAATAAAAGGTGTGTAGAAATGGGAAAGACATTTTTACACACCTTTTATTTTGTAATAGATTAAGTAATTGTGAAACTCAAATTTGAGACTAAGCAGTTGTGCAAATTTAACAAATTCATAAGCAGGTGCTTCAGAGCGGTCGGCATTTAGGCGGCGTATTTTGCCGCCTTATGTGCCGTTACCAGCGATGAGCAGCGAGAGCGTGCCTGCATTGAATTGTTAAATTTACACAACGTCCGTCTACAATATACTAATTTATAAAAATCAATACAAATATTATACAAAAATATTGCATAAATATTCAATATTATGATTAAAAATACATATTGTTAATGATTTTAAATTGTGTTATCCTTACGATATAGGAAATCGGAAAGTTCCTTTATAAAAATAAGAATAAACCGGTAGAATGGGAAATTTCCAAGGAGGAGAACTTATGAAGAAGATTATAGCAGTTATTGCGGCACTTACAATGGCTGTCGCATCACTTACAGCGTGCGGAAAGTCAGGAAGCACAGCCAAGACAGCTAAGGTTATCGACATCGACCTTACAAACGAGGAGTATGCATTCGGAGTTGACAAGGATCAGCCGGAGCTTCTCGAGAAAGTAAACGCATTTATCAAGGAGATTAAGGATAACGGCAAGTTTGACGAGATATGCAGCCATTACTTTGGCGACGGTGAGCCGGTAGGCGTTGAGTCTGCAGCTTATGATGCGAACAAGGAACAGCTTGTCGTAGCCACCAATGCAGCATTTGAGCCGTTCGAGTATATGATTGGTGACAAGTATGCCGGAATTGATATGGAGATTGCCGGAGCGCTTGCAGAGTACCTCGGTGTTGAGCTTGTTGTACAGAACATGGACTTCGATGCGGTATGTCTCTCAGTCGGCCAGCATAAGTGTGATGTTGCCATGGCAGGTCTTACGGTTAAGCCTGACAGAGAAGAGTATGTCACATTCTCTGATTCATATTACAGCGCTTCGCAGCAGCTTATAGTTACATCTGACGACACAGAGTTTGACTCGTGCAAGACCGCTGATGATGTCAATGCAATTTTGGCAGCCAAGGACAGCAAGGTTAAGATAGGTGTACAGAACGGAACAACAGGTCAGTTCTATGTAGAGGGCGATGCTGATTGGGGCTTTACAGGCTTTGCAGCACAGTCAGTTGGCTACAAGAGCGGTTCACTTGCAGTACAGGATCTCTTAAACGGAAATATACAGTATGTAATAATTGATGCTGCTCCTGCTAAGTGCATAACCGAAGCTATCAACAAGATGCAGTAAGAATAATGGATATATTTCTTCAGCAAAGGCCGTAGAAATATATCCGAAAGAAATAAGAGAGGTTTAAATGGGCAATTTTGGTCAGAAGGTCAGTAAATTTATCGAAATTTTCATCGAACAAAATGGCTATGTAAGAGTATTGGAAGGGTTGAAAAATACCCTTCTAATTGCAGTTATAGGACTTATTATAGGTATAGTCCTAGGAACTCTTATAGCCACAGTCAGGGTAATACCTAAATATAAGGTATTGCCGCGTGTGCTTAACGGAATATGCAGCTTCTATGTGGGGCTTTTCAGAGGAACGCCTATGGTTGTGCAGCTCCTCGTATTTTATTATGTTCTTCTTCCTATTATCGGGGTGAAGATGACGGGTGTCCAGGTGTCGATGATGGTATTCGGTCTTAACAGCGCCGCGTACATATCGGAGATTATGCGAAGCGGTATCATGTCGGTCGATGCGGGGCAGCTTGAGGCAGGAAGAGCAGTTGGACTCAGCTTTTCCGTATCCATGATTAAGATTGTCATACCGCAGGCAGTCAAGAACATTCTTCCTACGCTCGGCAATGAGTTTATCGCCCTTATCAAGGAGACCTCGGTGGTCAGCTTCGTCGGTGCTGCAGATTTATATGTTGCCTTTAACTATATAGGAAGCAACAGTTATGAATTCATGGTGCCATATCTTGTGATGGCTATAATTTACATTGTAATTGTGCTTTTGATAAGCGGTGGAATCAAATTTATGGAAAGGAGCCTGAGAAAGAGTGATAGACGTAATTAATCTTGAGAAGCATTTCGGCAGCAATAAGATATTAAAGGGAATCAACCTCACCGTAAATAAGGGAGATATCCTCGTTGTCATCGGACCGTCGGGCTCCGGTAAGAGTACATTCCTTCGCTGTCTCAACTGTATGGAGGATCCTACGGGAGGCCAGATTATCTTTAACGGTGTCGATATCGCTGATATGAAGGTCGATATCAATATTCACAGGAGACATATGGGAATGGTATTCCAGCATTTTAATCTGTTCTCCAATAAGACAGTCATACAGAATATCATGCTTGCGCCGGTGTATGTACAGTGTCAGGAATTAAGGAAGGCAAAGAGTAAAAATGCCATTACCGGATTCACCAATATATTCAGGGGCAAGGAAAAGAAAAAGCAGCTTATACCGATAACAACCACTAAGACTGAGATAAAGAAGAAGGCAAGGGAGAATGCCATGAGTCTTCTTGGAAGAATCGGATTGCAGGATAAGGCGGATGTGTATCCGTCGACATTGTCGGGTGGACAGAAGCAGAGAGTGGCTATAGTCCGTGCACTTGCCATGAACCCTGATGTTATTCTTTTTGACGAGCCTACGAGTGCACTTGACCCTGAGATGGTAGGCGAGGTGCTTGACCTTATGAAGGCGCTTGCAAAAGAGGGAATGACAATGATTATAGTTACACATGAGATGGGATTTGCCAGAGAGGTTGCCAACAGGGTAATCTTTATTGATGATGGACAGATACTAGAGAGTGCTCCGCCTCAGGAGTTCTTCTCCAACCCTAAGAATCCGCGTCTCAAGGAGTTTTTATCAAAAGTTCTAGCTTAGTCGGAGACTAAGCTAGAACTTTTAGTCTATTGCTTAGTCGGAGACTAAGCTGGAACTTTTGGTCTATTGCATAGTCGGAGGCTAAGCTGGAACTTATATATAGGTTATGATTTTGAGATGTACTTCCACAATTCTTAAAATTGTTAGTAGTTCGCACATTTTCTTTGAACATCTGCCAGGTTCACATTGCGACACAGATATGCAGATGGCATCATGTGAGGTATGGCGGCAGAGGAAGGCAGAAAGGAGACAGACATGGCATTTGTTGAGTGCAGGCATTTGAAGAAAACATATCAGATGGGGGAGGTGACGATATCGGCACTTTCCGATGTGAATTTTGAGATTGAGAAGGGGGAGTTCTGCGTTATTGTGGGCGCATCGGGAGCAGGAAAGACGACCATTCTCAATATTATCGGCGGAATGGATACACTGACCGATGGCGAGGTTATACTTGACGGAAAACGGATATCGGACTACAAGCCTAAGCAGCTTACGACCTACAGAAGATATGATATTGGCTTTGTGTTCCAGTTCTATAATCTTGTCCAGAATCTGACGGCGCTTGAGAATGTCGAGCTGGCTTCCCAGATATGCAGGGAGCCTATTGATGCGATGACGGTCTTGAAGCAGGTGGGGCTGGAAAACAGGGCGG
The DNA here is from genome assembly GCA_934351925.1 of uncultured Lachnospiraceae bacterium. Classification (GTDB taxonomy): domain Bacteria; phylum Bacillota; class Clostridia; order Lachnospirales; family Lachnospiraceae; genus CAG-882. Next base: position 44,801 of record CAKRJT010000013.1, on the reverse strand, counting down.
CTAACTTCCCGGCGCAGCTTTCGGGTGGAGAGCAGCAGAGAGTGGCGATTGCGAGGGCGCTCGCAAAGAATCCTAAGCTGCTGCTGTGCGATGAGCCGACGGGCGCATTGGACTATGCGACAGGTAAACAGGTTCTTAAGCTCTTGCAGGATACCTGCCGCAGGGACGGCAAAACTGTGGTGGTCATAACCCACAACAGCGCTCTCACTGCCATGGCGGACAGGGTGATAACCGTGAAGAATGGAACAGTAACGTCCATGGTCAAGAATGAACACATTGTTCCGGTGGAGGATATTGAGTGGTAAGGAGGGGGTGTATGATATGAAATCAGCTATGAAAAAGACCTCACTCCGTGAGATAAGGCATAGTCTGGGGAGGTATCTTGCAATATTTTCGATAGTGGCACTGGGCGTTATCATGTTCGCCGGACTTAAGGTGTGCAGGGAAGACATGGTTGCTACGGCGGATAAATATTTTTCCGATACGGCATTATATGATTTCAGAGCACTCTCGACGCTGGGCTTTGATATTGATGATGTGGAGGCGCTAACACAAGCCGATGGCGTAAAGTACGCGCAGGGCGGCATAAATCAGGCTGTGCTGCAAACGCTTGAGGATGGAAGAGAATGTGTGAGTGCCACATATTCGCTGTTAGACAACATCAATATTCCTGAGCTTGTTGAGGGCAGATTCCCGGAAAATGACAGGGAATGTATAGTCGACAGCAAGTACTATGGAAGCGGATATATAGGAAAAGAATTTATCATATCTGATAGCAACACGGACGATGTGAAGGACGCCTTTAAATACAGCACCTATAAGATAGTGGGGCGCGTGCAGTCACCCCTATATCTCAACTTCGAGCGCGGAACAGCTTCGGTTGGCAATGGCAGTGTGTCGAGCTTCGCATATTTCCTGAGGGGTGCGTACACAGCGGAGTATGATAACGAGATATACATAAAGATGGATTCTGATGCGGTAATATATTCGGATGAGTATGATTCGTACATTGATTCACACACCGATGTACTCAAGGCTTCCGTGCAGGCAATTGCGGATAAGAGGTATGACAGGCTCTACAGTGAGGCTGCCGGCAAGATAGAAGACGCGAAAGAAGAGCTTGAAGACGAACTTGCGAAGGCACGTAAGGAGTTGGACGATGCCTACACCAGGCTTCAGGACTCCGAAAAGGAGCTTGATGAGAAGCAGAATGAGGTGGATGCAGCACGTCAGGCACTTGAGCTTGCCGGAATGAATACGGAGGGCATGTTTGATGATGCACAGGCGCAGCTTGATGAGGCCCGCAGGCAGCTTGAGGATGGATATGCAGAGTATGCCGATGGAATTAAGGAGCTTGAAGCTGAGCGTGCCGATGCACAGACAGAGATTGACGATGCGCAGAGTAAGCTTGACGAGCTGAAGAAGCCGACGGTGTATCTTCTTGACAGGAATACCAATGTAGGCTATGCAAGCTTCGATAATGACAGCAATATAGTCAATCAGGTTGCGGCGGTTTTTCCGATTTTCTTTTTTGCCGTTGCAGCGCTTGTGTGCATGACCACCATGACGCGGATGGTAGAGGATGAGAGGACACAGATAGGAGTGCTTAAGGCTCTTGGCTACAGTGAGGGTGCTGTCATGGCAAAGTATCTGTTTTATTCTGGTTCGGCGGCGGTGGGAGGCTCAATATTCGGATATGTGGCAGGCAATCTGTTGTTCCCGAAGGTAATCTGGATGGGTTACGGAATGTTGTATGACTTCGCTGAGCTTACATACGTCTGGGATATAAGAATAGGGATAATATCAATTGCGGCGGCGGTGCTCTGCTCAATGGGAGCGACATATTTTTCATGTGCCGCACAGTTCCACAGCTCACCTGCCATGCTGATACGCCCTAAGGCACCTAAGAGCGGAAAGAGGATTCTGCTGGAGCGTGCAGGATTTATCTGGAAGAGACTCAGCTTTTTGAAAAAGGTCTCCATAAGAAATGTTTTCAGGTACAAAAAGCGTTTCATTATGATGATAATGGGAATTGGCGGCTGCAGTGCACTTGTTGTCGCTGCACTTGGACTTAAGGATTCCTTTAGCGATATTGTAAGTGCACAGTACCGTGAGATATCGGTATACGATATGACACTTACCCTTGGGGAGGCAGCGGATGAGACGGAAAGGCAGAAGCTTGGAGATGAATTTGAGGAGTATTTTGACAGCTATGCCTTTCTTAACTCTTCGACGATGGATATCGTGAGCGGCAGCAATAAGAAGTCCTCTAATATCATAATTCCTGAGAATGAGGAGGATTTTAAAAAGCAGTATAATTTCTTAAGCTATAAGAGCGGTGAGGCGCTCACATACCCTGCAGAGGGAGAAGCGATACTTACAAGGAGACTTGCAAAGATACTTGGAGTGAAAAAGGGCGATACACTGACAATTACGGATGATGATTTTAACACTATGACGGTCACGGTTGCCGCTGTATGTAAGAATTATGTGTTCAACTATGTTTTTATCTCCAAGGAGACTTATTTATCGGCTTATGGGCATGAGCCGGAGTACAGAACAATATATGCCTCACTGAGGAATGGAAGGGACGCACATCAGACAGTGGCAGACCTGCTGTCCACGGACGATGTGAGTTCGGCAGGTGTCAATGCGGATACGGAGAGCCAGTTCAACAATATGATATCGAGCATAAATTATGTGGTGCTCCTTGTAATCGTGCTTGCTGCTGCACTTGCGTTTGTTGTGCTTTATAACCTTACGAACATAAATATTACCGAAAGAATAAGGGAGATTGCAACAATCAAGGTGCTGGGCTTCTATTCGTGGGAGACAGCTTCGTATGTGTTCAGGGAGAACTTTATCTTAACCGGAATAGGAGCGCTGTTAGGTCTTGGTCTTGGAAAGCTTCTGCACATGTTCATCATGGAGTGCATCAATGTTGAGGCTGTATACTTTGAGAGCAGGGTAACGCTCACGAGCTATATATTAAGTGTTGTGCTCACTTTTGTATTTGCCATAGCGGTAAATCTGCTTATGTATTTTAAGCTTAATAAAATCAATATGGCAGAGTCGCTTAAGTCGGTTGAATAACATAAATAATGACATAATATGATGTTGGGGTCAAAAGGTATTTTGCCCCCAATGATACCGGATTGCTTCGGGAGAGGGTTCACGGATAATCCACACCGTTGTAGTGGATTTCTGCGCTCTGGTATCGTTTTCCGTCCTTGTATTCGGGTTTGCCGACTACAATCTTCCATCAATATTCAGTTGTCCGTGACGGTTAAACTGTCACCGAAGTTATTATATAGAACGAATGTTCGGCTATCAAGATTTTCTATGCCAAACACGAAGACTTTTTGAATATTTTACTGAAATGCGGGAATACTGTAAGGTCTGGGCATAGGCAAAGAAATACTGTTTATTGTGTTGATTACGATTTTATTTTATAAAGTCTTTAATTTTTTGCAGATTGGCATTGCCGTCTTTTACTCCAAGCTCATATACCGCTTGCAGTTTGTCGGGATTTTTCTCAATTCTCCCGATTTCAATAGGGCTTGACGGACGAATCACCATAGCTTTTCCATCGGCTTCCCATTTTCTTAATTCTTCCACGGCACGATTATAGTTATTGTGACGCTGTAATAATCTCTCGGCAATTTTGGGATATTTTCTTCCATACAACTTAACTAAGACCGGAGACATCGGTTTCTTTCGGTATTCCATATCACGAGTAAGAATTACAATCAGCTTGTCGCAACCTTGACCGGCAAGCCATTCAAAAGGAATACTGTCAGCAATTCCTCCGTCAAGGTATTTCTTGTCACCGATTGCCACAGGCTTTGAAACAAAGGGCATAGAGCCGGACGCTCTTAAAGTGTCCATCTGTTCAAATACGCTGTGTATTTGTATGTATTCCGGGTTTCCGGTAGCAACATTTGTAACCACAGCATAAAAAGGAACATTTGACTTTTTGTACGCTTCATCATCAAAGGGGTCAAGGGTTTTCGGAACATCTTCGTAGGCATATTTTGTGCTGACAATATTACCCTCACGAAGCAAGGGGCGAAATCCCATATAGTTTTTGTCTTTGTTAAACCTCTTGTTATAGCGGATTACCCTGCCTTTTTGTCCTGACAGATAGTTTACACCGAACAATGCTCCGGCGGAAACACCGACCACGGAATCCATCTTGATGTCATTATCAAGAAATGTGTCTAAAACACCGGCGGTGAACATTCCACGCATAGCACCGCCTTCTAATACCAATCCGATTTTCATAATGGTTTCCTCACATATTTTGATTATTGTTTTGGCTGCTCTTTATTAAGTTGGGCGGTAAGCAAAACAATTTCCTCCGGCGTTTCGGGCATACCCTGACGCATCCATTCGTCAATCCATCCCCAAATCATTCCGGCTATCATTGATTTTGCGTATCTTTCCAAATTGTTATTCGCTTCCTCGAGCTTGACTGAAACTCGGAGTGTTTCGAGAAGCATATTGGATAAGCCCTGATTGTAAAGAAGCAGATAAAAGTCTTTGTGCTTATAGTAATGTCGCAATAGGCTTTCGGAAAAATAGGTTGGGTCATTTTTACCCTCATAATCCTTTTCCCACTCCTGTATCAGTTGCAGGAGTTGTTTCTTTATTACATCCTCTTTGCTTTCGTAATTGCGGTAAAAAGACATTCTTCCGACACCGGCAGTTTCGCATATCTCACTTATGGAAATTTCATTAAGGGATTTTTCTTTAAGCAGACCGAAAAGTGCTTCATTTATATGTTCAATCACATAGGCGTTTCTACCTTCATTGCTCATCGGTGATACACTTTTTGACTTTTGTATCATTTTCTCTCCTCCTATTGACTGCAATAAATAATGCAGATATAATTGTAACAGCGATACAAGTGTATCATCAAAATAATATCACAGAAGTTGAGCAAAGTCAATAAACAAAGGAAAGGAACAGAAAAATGACACTCATTCAAAAACGACTCATAATTTTAGCGATAATCATCATTGTCGGCATTGTTCTCGGCAGATTGGCGGTAAGAGGTTTCCTGAATCTCTTAATGGGCGGCACGCTGTTTGGGGGTAACATCTTATGATAAGAACAAAACAAAAGAAAGGCAGTAAGATTATGTGGGCATTTATTTATAGCGGTGTTTTTATTGCCGCATTGATAATTGGCGTGGTAAGCAAGTTTGTCCAACCGTCCTGGACAAAAGATTTTACGGCGGAGTGGAGCGATTCTGTCGGCACAGTTTATAAGGATATTACATACGGAGAGAAGGACGCTAACAAATTCGACCTCTATGTCCCGGCAGATAATACGAAAGAAAACTACGGATTGGTGGTTTATCTCCACGCAGGCGGATTTACCACTGGTGATAAATCCGATGATGAACAAATCCTAAAATGGCTGTGTTCCAAAGGTTATGTAGCGGCAGGAATTAACTACACCTTGCGTGACGAAGCACACCCGGAAGCCAGCGTTTATTCCCAGTCAATGGAAATTAAAGAGAGTATGCCCGTAGTTATTGCAGAAGCGGAGAAACTCGGATATCATGTAGATGAAATGTCCATCGGCGGCGGTTCGGCAGGTCATTGTCTTGCAATGCTGTATGCCTATCGTGATGAAGAAACTTCTCCCGTTCCTGTGAAAATGGTGTTCGGTGCTGTCGGTCCTTCCAGCTTCTATCCGGAGGATTGGGGCTGTTATGGTCTGGACAAGGATACGGAAGAAAGCAGAGCTGCCGCCGCAGGACTGTTTAGCGTGATGGCTGGCAAAGAGATTTCTCCCGATATGTTTGGAACACCGGAATATGATGAAGCAATCAAGGACATTTCCGCTCTTTTGTGGATTGACGAAAACACAGTTCCGTCTGTTTTAGCGTATGGTAAGTTTGACAAGGTGCAATCCTTTGAAGCGTCTTTTCGTCTTGATAAGGCTTTGACGGAACATAATGTGCCGCACGAATATATTGTCTGCGAGCACTCCGGACACGGCTTGCAGAATGATAACAAAGAATCTCATCTGTATAATCAAAAGATGGAAGAATATCTTGATAAGTATATGCCTGTGAAATAATAATGAAAGCGTGAACATTGTATGGACAAGAAAAGAAAGAAAGTTTTCATCAATATCGGCATAACCATTGCCGTAATAATCTTTGCCGTCATACTTGGCATGGTTGTCGGGGAATTATTGCTCGACAATTTGATATAAGGTGGTGGTGGTATGAAGAAAAGAACAAAAATAACACTTTGGAGTATACTATTCGTTATCGTGTTTACCGTCAGTGCTTTAATCAGAGTAAATTTGCTCGGTTCGGCACCTATGAGGCTGATGCAGGTCAAATGGGACGATACCGTAGGGACGATTTACAACGACTTAAACTATGAAAATGATTACGGACATAAATACGATTTGTATGTTCCTGCAAACCTTGATATGGGAAACGCACAGCAGCTTATTCTTTTTATCCATGGTGGCAGTTTTAATTCCGGTGCGAAAGAGGACGGAGAAGTTTGGTGCAAATATTACGCTTCAAAGGGGTATATTGCAGCTTCACTTGACTACTCTCTTCAAACTGTTCAAGAGGACGCAAGCCTTGTGAAAATGAACACGGAAATAAAAGAGTGTGTGAACGCAATCAACGAAAAGTGCAAAGAACTCGGTTATACCCTTGATGGTATGGCAACCTGCGGTGTTTCCGCAGGCGGAACGCTTGCAATGAATTATGCCTACACCTGTGCCGAAACCTCCGTCGTTTCTGTGAAATTTGTGTTTCAACTTGCCGCACCTGCTGACTTTGAACCGAGCGATTGGGATATACTAAAAAAAGTCAACAAGCTCGATACCGATGCTGAATTTCTTTCTATGATGACAGGCGTAAATATTACAGAGGAAATTATCAAAAGCGGCGAATATGAGAAGTATGTCGATATGATTTCTCCCGCAAGGCTGGTAAATGAAAACTCTGTTCCCACATTACTGGGATATGGGCTGAAAGACCATCTCGTACCGAAAGAGTTAAAGTACAAATTGGTTTCTGCATTAGAAGATAACGGTGTAGAGTATGATTATTTTGAATTTCCCAACTGTAATCACGGTATGTACCGTGACCTCGATATGCTGAAGCAGTTTTTAGAACTGTCCCTTGAATACTGTGAAAGGTACTTTTGAAAAGCATAAAGTTTCAACATATTGTTTTTGAACAAATGCGTTAAACAGTAACCTCTGGTCTTTTAACATAGCGATGGAGGTCGATACCGTCAAAAAGTATCGGCCTCCCTGTTTTTACTTCGTATCCAGTCGTATTTTTTGATAAGTTCCTCGTCCGTGCTTCCGGTGAAGAAATAGTAATCAAAATACTGTGCCTCGTCTAAGGCAATGAAGGTTCCGTAGGTTGGTATGCTGTTAAAGAGCACCGTAAAGTCATGGCTTATCGCCAGAGCGTAGCCTTTATCGGATATAATACAAGGAGCTTTCAGCCTGCTCTTTCCGAAAGATATATATCTTGCAACGCGGTTGAGCGGAAGCTGGTCGCGGTTGCTTGCACCGAAGGCGTAGAGCTTCTGTGTACTGTCAAAGTCGAAGAAGCATATACTTCTATTTTTGGTCGTCTCCAGGATATGTCCCGGCTGCTTTTCGTTTAAGAGTACGTTTTTGTCCTTGTCGCAGAAGCTTATAAGCCCATTTTTTTTGTCAATGCGAAGGTAGAGCGCGGAGGTGGCGAGCAGAACTGTGTCCGGAGTGTCTTTGAACTTCCATTTATCGGTGGTCTTTCTGTTCTCGATGCATTTCGCCTCGGGTATCTGGGCTCCTGCCCTGTGGTAGCTCACACGTATCATTGAAGAAGCATAAGGGGTGAGCGTGAGCGTTGCATTGATACTGTCGAGGATGAGGCTGTTGCCCTCACGTCTTACCGCTCTGAACGGATATGCTGCCATGCGGTTCGGATTCTGCTTAAGTACATCCAGCTTCGGAACAGAGCCGAAGGTGTATTCCGACATGCACATAATCTTGTTGCTGTAGTCGACAGCCTTGCCCGGAGCTGCAGGCGGTGTGGTGTACGGCATGGCAGGATATGGTGATGCTTTTCTGGCTGCCGGAGCCTTATATTTTTCCGAAAGGTCTGCCGCTGCGTAAGCCGGGAAGGTTCTCTTTGTGACCGGTGTGGCAGGATTTGTTCCGGCTGTTGAAGCATCAGCCTGTTCAACTTCGCCGGAAATGGCTGTGGCAGGCTTGATGGAGCTGAACGTCACAGTCTTTCGTACTCTGTTAGGCTGCATGTTATCCGCGTCAAATACAGCATTTCTTACCGAATCGGGGATAGGCTCTGCAATCAATGGCGTGAGTGTTCCGGTGTGGTAGACGGCAAGCTCATGGAGAGCGCGGGTTGCCGCTACATAGAGGAGCTTCACATTGGCATCACATGCCGGGTATGCGTCAATGTCCGGATTCATAAGTATGCAGCAGTCGAATTCCAGTCCCTTGGTGTAGGTGATTGGAAGAACCATTGTCCCGGTGTCAAATTCCATCGCGTCAAAGTCATTGACCTGGGTGTATTCGGCAAGCTCATTGGCGGCTGCCCTTGAGGTATCAATATCAGGGCAGATAATCGCTATCGTCTCATAGCCGGCTTCCTTCCAGGCATTGATTTTGGCAGCAGTATTCCGGATAAGCTCATTATCATCCGCAAAAGCCGTTATCTCCACGTCCTTGCCGTGCCTTATAATCGGCTCAACAGGGTAGATGGAGAAGCTTCCGTGCCTTAATATGTCCGTTGCAAAGTGTGATATCTCAACAGTGTTGCGGTAGCTCTTCCGCAGAAGATTGAAGCTGTCATATTCCCCCGTGAGAAAATTGTCGGTGAGCTCAGTCCAGTCGTTGAGTCCGTGTTCATAGTGGATATTCTGAGCCACATCGCCCATTATGGTGTAGGTACAGCCGCGCATGCAGTAGTGCAGGCTCATATATGCCATCATTCCGAAGTCCTGTGCCTCATCTATGACAACATGATGTGCCTCCTCAATAGGGTCATTTTCCTTGGTACGCTTGTAGATATAAGCGAGTGCAGCTAGGTCGTACAGGTCCGGTGCCGTGGCATCAAACGGAAATACGGTGTGGTATTTTTTCTCCTGTGCCTTCAAAAAATCCGAATATATGTCGTAGGTGGAATATTTCCACTTTTTTGGTCCGAAGTATTGGCGGTAGAAGCGGTTGAGCGCCTTCTTCTCATCGGGCGAATATTGAACCTCCTTGCCCATGAGCTCATTCTCGAGGCGGGAGAGCACACGGCTGTTTAGATGTTCGATTTTTAGCTGCGTCGACAACTGTGGGTTCTCATCAAGAAATGAGGTAATCGACTTGGACGTGAGGAGGGTCACGCATACGTCGTGCTCGAGCAGCACGTTCTCGTTGGATTTTAATATGACATCGCGGGTGTTGATGACGCTCCTCTCAAATGCGAGGCAGAACTCCTCAAGCTCGCGAAACCATGCAAGAGTGCTGCGTCTTAGCGATGCCGGATAATCCGCTGTTGGCATGGCAAGGGGCACGATGTGCTGGGTGTCCGGGATCCAGTCCTCGTAGAGGAGTCTCACAAAGAGCTCCTCCATGGTCATCTGGCGGACACCGTTTACGTCGAGGTCGGGAAGAACGCTCGTGATGTAGTTGAGGAGAATTTTGTTGCTGCCGACAATGTAGAAATCGGAGGGCTTGAAATCCTTATCGTAGTTGTACAGAATGTAGGATATTCTGTGCATCGCCACCGTGGTCTTTCCCGAGCCTGCGGCACCCTGCACTATCATGCTTTTGTAGGGGGACTGTCTTATAATATCATTCTGTTCCTTCTGTATCGTGGCGATAATCTCGCCGAGAACAGCTTTCTTATTCTGGGAGAGGTATTTGTTTAGAAGCTCATCGTTGGCGACGACATCGCTGTCGAAGTAGGATAGCATGGCATCGTCCTTTATCTCGTAGGTACGTTTCTTTTTGAGGTCGATGTCAAAGCTTCCTTCCTTGGGTACGGTGTAGGTCACCTTGCCTAAGTGGCTCTCGTAGTAGGAGTTGGCAATTGGGGCACGCCAGTCGATGACCTCAAGCTTGGTGACGTCACGGGATATTCCAACCTTGCCTATATATATGGTATCTTTACTCTTGTTTTTTTCGTCGATAAAATCAATACGCCCGAAGAATGGCTTCTGTCTCGCCTTCTCGGCGCGGGCTGCCTCGTGCTTCGCGCGCTCATACATTACCTGAATGTTGTTTATCATGGAGAGCGCCTCGACATCCTTGGCGCCGTATGTCTCGAGGAGCGTGTACAGCTCGTCGGAGAGAGACTTCTCCTCCTGCCGGTATCTGGACAGGTTCTCTTTTGAGAGAGCAAGAACAGAGGCGAAATGGCTCTGTTCGTAGGTGTTGTCATCGGGTTTGAACATGGTATGACTCCTTATTTATTTGTGTGCCGCACGAAAAAGTGCGGCTGGCTGCAGGTTACGGGTTAGAACTCCGATGTGGAGTCCTCGTAAAAAAGCTTCACGACGATGTTCTGGCTGTAGTCGCCGAAGGAGACTCCAAAGAGGGTGAAACCGCCGCAGTTAGGTGTGTCCGCCGGGACGGAAATCGTGAAATTGATTATGGAGTCATAGCTTAGCGACAGATCGTCGATAGTCACCGGTGAGAGCCTGGTCGTGCCGTCCATGAAGGTGCCGGAGCGGTTTATGACAAGCGTCTTTAACAGCCCGTATTGGTTCAGACCGTCAGGCCACCAGTTAGGGCAGAGCATACCGCGCCTTGCACCGAAGTCGCCGGGACTTATCCATTTGCCCAGCGCCTTTCCGTTGATGTCGAAATATATATCGCTCGGGTAGCTGTCGTTGTGCTCAGGACACTCTGAGCTTATCTCGAAGGAAATCTGGATTTCCGAGAGTGTCTGTCCGAGCTTGAGGCGGTTGGGAAGATTATATGTCACATACCCATATCCGACCCATAATATATCAGCCTTAAAACGCTCAGGATATGAAAAAACCTTAGGGTTATCGAGGTCGCCTATGAGGTTGCCCGAGGTGGACAGACCACAGGTAGGGTGTACATCATAACTTATATAATGTCCGATGTCAATCTCATCGGTGTAGCATTTTATTGAGCCGGCGTTTGGAACCATGTCTATTATGAGGCGCTCATAGCGCGGGCGCACGATCTTCATAATTCCGCGCTTGCCGGAAGTGACCTGGACGGACACCAGCCCGGCAGCCTCGAGCTTGCCGACGTGCATCGAGATGGCACTGTTTGTAAGTCCAAGTGTCTCTGCGAGGTCGTTCATGCTCAGATGGTCGTTCTCGTAGATGAGCTTCATAATCTGCAGTCTCATCGGGGTGCTGAGCGCCTTAAAAACCTCCTCAGCTTCGTTTAGTGATTTAATATAGTACATATTTATCCTCTCCGCCGTCCCTTGCGGCATCTTGTCAGGGATTGGTAATTATTGAGGGTGAATTCTCAAAAATGAAATATTTAAGTATTTGTTTAAGTATAAAATGTTTAAATTAAATAGTCAATAGGGAAATCTTTTGTGCATATTGCACAAAAAATGTGCAATTCTTTCTCTATCCAATTAAGCAATTAAGTATTGAATTATAGATTGAAAAGAGATATGTTTATATTAACATTTCACTGAAAATAGAATAGGTTAAGCAAAAAGTGAAATACAACTTACGAAAACGATTTAATACCTGTTCTGTTTTACTGAAAAATAAAATTTATGTAAAATTAATAAAAAAATATGAGAAGGAGGACGGAAAATGAGCAAGTTGTACATAAACCCTAACAATAAAAAGGGTCACATCAACCCGGAAATCCAGGGTCATTTTTCGGAGCATTTAGGAAGATGCATCTACGAAGGAATATTTGTTGGGAAGGACTCCAAAATACCTAACGTGAACGGAATGAGAACAGATGTCGTAGAGGCGCTTAAGAATATTCAGATTCCTGTGCTCAGATGGCCGGGCGGCTGCTTTGCCGACGAGTATCACTGGAAGGATGGAATCGGACCTGTCGAGGGCAGAAAGAAGATGATCAACACCCACTGGGGCGGTGTGGTCGAGGACAACAGCTTCGGAACACACGAGTTCATGGAACTTTGCAGACAGCTCGGCTGTAAGACCTACGTCAACGGAAATGTCGGAAGCGGAACGGTTCAGGAGATGAGCGAGTGGGTTGAGTACATGACCTTCGAGGGCGTGTCACCTATGAGCGACTTGAGAAAGAAGAACGGAAATGAGGAGCCTTGGAGAGTTGATTACTTCGGAGTGGGCAACGAGAACTGGGGCTGCGGCGGAAACATGACCCCTGAATACTACGGAAATCTCTACAGAAGATACCAGACCTATGTGAGAAATTATCACCCTGATAAGCCTATCTTCAAGGTTGCCTGCGGAGCCAACGTGGATGACTACAACTGGACTAACGGGGTTATGGACACCTGCTTTAGGGCTCCTGAGTTCCTCCACGGTTTTATGGATGGAATATCCCTTCACTATTATACACACCCGGGCGGCTGGGAGCACAAGGGAAGCGCAACCGACTTCGACGACAGGATGTGGTATCAGACCATGAAGAAGACACTATACATGGAGAAACTCATCAGAAACCATGAGGCAATCATGGATAAGTACGACAAGAAGCATCAGGTCGGAATGATAGTGGATGAGTGGGGAACCTGGTTTGACTGTGAGCCGGGAACCAATCCGGGCTTCCTCTACCAGCAGAACACCATAAGAGATGCACTTGTTGCAGGAATTAACTTAAATATTTTCAACAAGCACTGCGACAGGGTTAAGATGGCTAACATAGCACAGATGGTGAATGTTCTTCAGGCGGTTCTTCTCACCGAGGGAGAGAAGATGATAAAGACACCTACCTACCATGTATTCTATATGTATAAGCACCATCAGGACGCAGAACTCTTAGACAGCTTCCTTGAGACAGAACAGATAGGACTTGAGGAGCAGAACATGGTTCCTAACCTCACAGAGTCCGTATCACTTGGCAAGGACGGAAAGATACATATAACGATGACCAACCTCTCAGTCGACAAGGACTACGAGATAGACGGCTGTGTGGCTGACACGGAGATTGTCTCCGCAACGGGAGAGATTGTCGGCGGTGAAATTCATCTTCACAACACCTTCGACAAGCCTGAGGAGGTAACTGTAAAGGAGTTCAAGGACATAGAGGTAAACGGCAGCAGAATAAAATTCTCAATTCCGGCAAGCAGTGTACTTCACCTGGAATTGAACATCAGATAAGCTTAGGAGTGTTCTTATGGTTCGAAAAGGTATTAAGAGACTCACATCACTTGTGGTTATCACTTCAATGCTCGCGTGCGGCTTCGCATCGGCTGCTCTACCTGTACAGGCACAGACCGCGGCGGATACGCAGCCGGTGGTGACACAGGCGGAGGGCAGTGAGACTGCAGCGGACGAGGGCAGGCTCACGACGAACTATTCAACCGTGAGTCAGGGCTGCACACAGGCGGTCTATTCAGGCGATGAGATTATCTATAAGATGAGCGGCGCTGTCTCAAAGGCGGACAGAACTCTTCTTACGAAGGATAATTACGGTTACGCTGATGAGGTTATTGCCGTAAAGGCAGGTGACAGTATCACGCTCACACTTGACGTTCCCGTCTCGGGAAGATATGTGATGAGCTTCGATTATCTGTCATACGATGAGTCCATTCTTCCCGTGGAGATGGGAATGAAAATCGACGGAAGCTATCCGTTCTACGAGGCACGAAGCATGAGGTTCGAGACCACATGGGTGTCCGACGGGGTCGATGTCGACAGGTATGGCAACGAGATAGTATCCCTTCCCGATAAGCTGATACAGTGGGAGCACAAGGAAGTCATGGATGCGAGCTACAGATATTCAGACCCGCTGCTCGTGGAGCTCACGCAGGGCGAACACGAGATCACACTTAATATTCAGGAGGGAACAATCCTTCTCGGAAACATAAGCCTGTCAGCACCGGCGCAGGTTCCCAAATACACGGGCTCACAGAAGGCGGAGGGAAAAGAACTCATTGTCATCGAGGCGGAGGACTTCTATCAGAGAAACGACTCCTCAATCCACGCGACAGGAGAGTACGGCTCAAGCCTCTCGCCGTTATCCGCGACGACAACGGTGTTAAACATAATCGATGAGGATTCCTTCAACGAGGCGGGACAGATGGTAAGCTATCAGTTCCACGTCGACAATGCGGGTTACTATTATATAGGAATGAACTACCGTCAGTCGGAGAAGAACGACTTCCCGGTCTTTGTTGACTGGAGAATAGACGGAGAGATTCCTAATCAGGCGTTCAAATCCTATCAGGTGGACAGCGCCAACAAATTCAAGACGATGACACTCACGGACGACGACAGCAATAAGCTGAGCGTCTACCTTGAGCCGGGCGACCACACGATATCGCTCACGATAAACGCCGACAATCTCAGATACGCGCTCGAGGCGGTTGACGAGATAATGAGCGGCATAAGCGACCTCTCACTCGAGGTCACGAAGGTTGCCGGAACGAATAAGGATAAGTACAGGGATTTAAAGCTCACAAGATATATCCCTGACCTTCAGGACAGACTTCTCGGGTGGGTAGACGAGCTGTACAGCCTCGCGGAGCAGGCACAGCCTTATGTCAATGCGAAGAGCCCTAAGAAGGTGGCAGCCTTCTCGTATCTGCTCATCGCGGCAAACCAGTTAAAGAGCCTTGCGGAGAAGCCTAATGAGCTGGTGTACAGGGTTGATGAGCTCTCTACGAGCGTCAACTCGATAAACACACAGATTGCCAATTTTGTTGACCTGATAAATGACAATGACCTGTCAATAGACAGAATATACATATATCAGGACGGCGCCAAGCTTCCTAAGGGACAGAATATATTCCAGTCAATAGGAACGTCACTAAAGAGATTTGGCTATTCCTTCATGGGTCAGTCCTACTCGGCGAGCAACACCGACGAGTCGCATATCCAGGTGTGGGTCAACAGACCTAGAACCTACGTCGAGATAATGCAGAAGATGATTGACGAGAAGTTCACGCCGGAGACGGGGATAGAGGTTGACCTGTCAATTATGACAGATGCACAGAAGCTTATCCTGTCAAATGCGTCGGGTGACACGCCTGACATCGCGACGGGCATCAACTACTCTATACCGTTTGACCTGGCGATAAGAGGCTCGCTTGTAGACTTATCGAAGTTTGACAATTACAAGGAAGTGTTCGGAAGATACAGCGAGGGACTTTTGGTTCCATCGGTTGTCGGAGACGGGCTCTACTCACTGCCTGAGACGATGAACTTCTATGTAACGTTCTACAGAAGCGACATTCTGGGAAAACTCGGGCTCTCAGTGCCTGACACGATGGAAGAACTCATTGCGATGCTCCCTGATTTACAGATGAGAGGGCTCAATGTGTACTATCCGACGGCTGCGATGCTCGTTATGAGAAACTTCCACGGAACAACACCTATCATCTACCAGAATGATGGTGCACTCTACGGTGAGACCGCACTCGACATACTGGTTGACAGCGAGTCGACAGTCGAGGGCTTTACACAGCTTACCGAGCTGTTCACGCTGTACGACCTTCCGGTGGACGTTCCCAACTTCTACCAGCACTTCAGAAACGGCGACCTGCCAATCGGAATTGCGGACTTTAACTCCTACAACCTCATCTTGAATGCGGCACCTGAGATTGCGAACTCTTGGAGCATAGCGCTTGTGCCGGGAGTGAAGGACGAGGAGACGGGAGAGGTAAAAAGGTACATGTCGGGCGGTGCCGAGAGCACGGTCATGTTTTCCTCGGACGATGAGAGGGAGAATAAAGCATGGCAGTTCATGGAGTGGTGGTCAAGAGCTGACATTCAGGCAGAGTTCGGACAGAGACTTCAGATTTTATACGGAGATGAGTACATATGGCCGACAGCCAACCTTGAGGCATTTGAGATGCTGCCGTATCCGACCTCGGATAAGGACATCATTCTCGAGCAGGCACAGTATATCTTAGAGACACCGAGACTTCTCGGAAGCTACATGATGGAGCGAGAGGTAAGCAACGCCTTCAACGATGTGGTGGTAAATGGTGATTCGGTACGCTCAAGGATTGATGAGGTGGCTAAGACGGTTTTGAGAGAGACACAGAGGAAGCTTGAGGAGTTCGGCTACATTGATTCGGACGGAAATGTGTTGAAGGAGTACGAGGTGCCTTCGGTCGAGAAGGTGCTCGAAATTCTTAACAGAGAATAAGGATAATAAGAGTATGGCTAAAAATCAAATAATTGCAAAGAAATCAAAAATCGGAAGAAAATCGATAAGCAACAAGGCTGGCTATGCCTTCGTGCTTCCTTATGCTTTGGTGTTCGCGGTATTTATACTCGCACCTGTTATAATGGCTGTTATTCTTTCCTTCACAAATTTCAATGCTATCCAGAAACCGAAATTTGTAGGTTTTCTTAACTATATCAACCTTATAACAAGTGATGACGTATTTATGAAGTATGTCATTCCGAACACGGTCAAGTATGCACTTATTGTAGGTGTCGGCGGCTACATACTGGCGTTTTTATTAGCCTTCGGACTTGCCAACCTGCCTAAGGTGCCAAGAACGATATGTGCACTTATCCTGTATTCACCGAGCATGACAACGGGGGTTGCGATGGCTGTGCTTTGGAAGATTATGTTCACCGGAGACCAGACCGGCTACCTTAATAGCTGGCTTATGGAGATAGGAGTCATAAACGAGCCTATAATATGGCTTGTAAACACGAATTACCTGCTCCCGATTGTAATTATCATCGGACTGTGGAGCAGCATGGGAGTAGGCTTCCTGTCGATACTTGCGGGACTTTTAAATGTCGATGAGGCGCTCTACGAGGCGGCTGCGATTGACGGAGTCAAGAACAGGTTTCAGGAAATGTTGTATGTCACGATACCGAGCATGAAGCCGCAGATGCTCTTCGCGGCGGTAATGCAGATTGTGGGAGCTTTCCAGAACGGTACGATTGCGACACTGCTCGCCGGAAACCCGACACCGGGCTACTCGGCGCAGCTCATAGTAAACCACATAGAGGATTACGGCTTCATACGATATGAGATGGGCTACGCGGCGGCGGTATCGGTTGTCCTGCTTCTCATAGTGCAGATATTCTCGGTAGTGGCTAACAGATTATTCGGAGAACGTGATTAGGAAGGGAGGAAAAGATTATGGCGGCTTATAGCGGTCACAAGATGAACCCTGATAAGTTTGAGAAGGGTCAGATAAAAATATACCTTTTGGTTCTGCCGATGGTATTGCTCTGTGGATTGCCGATTGTATTTATTATATTCCATGCGTTTAAGCCGATGGAGGAGCTGTTCGCATTCCCGCCTAAGTTTATTACAACTCACCCGACGCTTGATAATTTTTCCAAGCTGATAAAGGCTTCACGCTCGGGAAGCAATCCGCTTAGCAAGTATGTGTTCAACAGCATACTCGTCACGGCGGCGGTAGTGGCAGGCTCACTTCTCTTCTCGACGATGGCGGCATACGCGCTGTCGAAGATGAAGTTCAAGGGAGCCAGGACGATGATGAACATTAACCAGATAGCGCTCATGTTCGTGTCCTGCGCGGTCATGATACCAAGATATCTGGTTGTAAACAAGCTTCACATGATTGACACCTACTGGGCAGAAATTCTTCCGCTCATAGCACTTCCGGTAGGACTTTTCCTCATAAAACAGTTTGTGGACCAGGTTCCGGACTCGCTTATTGAGGCGGCATACATGGACGGCGCATCAGAGTGGACCATCTACAGGAAGATTATAATTCCGCTCACCAAGCCGGCGATAGCGACGGCGGCGATACTCGTGTTCCAGCAGGTGTGGGCTAACCTTGAGACATCGAACTATTATATCAATAACGACTCTCTCAAGACACTCGCCTTTTACATGAATACACTGACGAGCACGACAACGACAAACACGGTTGCAGGACAGGGTATGGCGGCAGCAGCATCGCTCATCATGTTCCTGCCAAACCTCATTCTGTTCTGTATCTTACAGAATAATGTTATGAACACAATGGCACATTCAGGAATTAAGTAACCTAAGAGAGGTATGAACGTGAATAAAAAGTATATTAAAAAAATTATAGCTTTTGCAGTACCTCTGCTTCTTGCCTGTGTGATAGTCGTCTCGACCGTGCTGGTTACATACGCAGATGCGCCTTACAAGACGTACACTGTTGACGGATACGGAAGTATGACCGAGACGCAGACAGCGTATCTCCCGTTTGAGACAATAACCAAGATCGGTGATGAGACGCTTGTCAGCCCTACGGATTTCACACTGCTTGAGGACGGTTATATGTACGTTCTCGACAGCGGCAACAAGAGGGTTGTCGTAGCCGACTCTGACAACGAGCTGGTGATGACCTTCGGAGAGGGAATTTTACAGGGACCGAGAGGAATATATGTCACACCTGAGCACATAACCTATGTCGCTGACAGGGACGCGAAGAGCGTGTTCGTGTTTGACCGCGACGGAGAGCTCACGAATACATATACCAAGCCGACAGCTCCGATGTACGGTGAGACACTCGATTTCCTCCCGCTTAAAATCGTGGTGAACAGCTCGGGCGTAATGTATGTGATATGTGAGTCGAACACCAACGGTATGGTCGAGATAAGCCCTGTTGACGGGGGAACCTTCTTGGGATACTTCGGAACCAATGCGACTAGGGCAAACCTCTGGACGATAATCTGGAGAGCGCTTTTAACTGACGCGCAGAGGGCGAAGATGCAGTCCAACATACCTGCAACGCCTGACAATATGGCGATAGATGAGAAGGGCGTAATCTACACCATCACAAGAGGTGAGGGCACTGACACAGTAAAGCGACTTAACATCGCGGGTGTCAACATGATGGAGATAGAATGGTCTCCCGATGTTCCGGCGGCGGTTGCAGTCGGAAACCATGACAATACCTTCGTTGCAACGCAGACGGGCTTCATCTACGAGTACAACAACGAGGGCGACCTGCTCTTTATATTCGGCGGAAGCGATGACGGAAAGCAGAGAATAGGTCTTTCCACCAAGGTCGAGGCTATGCATGTCGGCACGGACGACAAGCTCTACGTTCTCGACTCCGACAAGGCTCAGATACAGGTGTATGAACCGACAGAGTTTACCAAGTATCTGCACGAGGCACTCTACCTCTTCTCAAAGGGACGATACGAGGAGAGCAAGGAGCCGCTTGGAAAGGTGCTCGAGATGAACAATCTCTTCACCTACGCCAACATGGCTATGGGAAAAGCACTCTACAAGGAGGGCGACTACGAGGGCGCATTAAAGTACGCAAGACTCTCTAAGGACATGGACAATTATTCCGATTCCTTCTGGGAGATAAGAAATGTATGGCTCAAGCACAATCTCACTGCGGTGGCGCTCATAATAATCGGCATAGCCGCTGTGTGGAAGGTGCTTAAGCTTCTCGATAAGAAGAAGGGCATATTCAGGGCGCCGAGGGCTTTCTTTAAGAAGCTTGGCGACAAGAAGCTCATAAGGGAGATTAATTATGTTTTCACCTTTATGAGACACCCTATAGACGGTTGTTATGGAATAAGATTTGAGAATAAGGTTTCCATTGCAAGTACGAATATATTGCTTGTGATTATGATGGTATTCTACGTAATCAACAAATATTTCTGCGGCTTCCTTACAAAGACAGTGCGTGAGGGCAGCTACGATATCTTATCAGACATCGGAATGATACTTGTGGCACTCGTGCTTGTGGTAAGCTGTAATTACCTTATGTGTACAATCAATGAGGGCGAGGGTAAGTTCAGACACATATACAGCTCACTGGTATACAGCTTCGGACCTTATGCAGTGCTGACACCGATTATATTCCTTCTGTCACATGTGGTGACCAACAATGAAATATTCTTCGTGCAGTTCGGAAGCCTGTGCATGACAGTATGGATAATTGTACTGATTTTTATTTCTATAAGAGAGATTAACAATTATACGGTCAAGGAGACATTCAAAATTATATTCCTTACAATATTTACTATCCTGATTGTTTGTCTTCTTATATTCATTATCTATGTATTATGGTCGCAGGTATTCGACTTCATACAGTCGATTGCGGGAGAGGTGGTGTATCGAATTGGCTCATAAAAGAACGGCAAAAAGAATAATTTCCCTTCTGTTGGCGTTTATGGTAGCGTTCGGTGCAGCCGGCTTTAACGGAAAGGGCGTGCAGGTGCAGGCAGCGCAAAAGACAATAAACGGCTGTAAGTACCTCACCGAGAACACGGATTACAGGCTGTATGTCAACGAGGAAGACCTGTCACTTGTGATAGAGGATAAAAAAAGTGGTTCGTACATGACATCGGCTATTGAATATGACGATGGAAAGAACAATGCGACATGGCAGGGAGCCATGAGGTCTGCTGTTGTCATAACAATGATAAGCGGAAGCGATGATTCCAAACAGGCAGACTTAATCAATGACAATGTTACAAAGACGGTAAGCTACACGGATAACGGATTTACCGCCAAGCTCTACTGGACAACTTACCAGTTAGGGTTGACACTTGAGGTTACACTCACAGATGATGGACTTATTGCGAGAGTTCCGGATGAATCGATAGTTGAAGACGGAGAAAAGTATTTTATTGGAACTATTTCCATCTACCCATACATGGGTAACTCCTATCTTGATGACAAGGCGGGCTACATGCTCGTGCCGGACGGCAACGGAGCGTTAATCTACCTTGATGATAAGGAGGGAAGATTTAAGAGCGGTTTTTCCAAGATGATTTATGGCGGAGATGTCGGATTCGATGAATCCAATGTCCAGACACTTTTAAATGATAAGTACAACACAATAAAGGCTTCCGAGGAGGTAATTGCACCTGTGTTCGGAATAGCACACACCGATGACGGCATTGCATATCTTGGCATAGTCGAGGAGGGTGAGGCGAGAGCGTCGATCGAGTGCATACCTAACGGAGCGAGCGTTGACTACAA
This sequence comes from uncultured Lachnospiraceae bacterium, assembly GCA_934351925.1. Classification (GTDB taxonomy): domain Bacteria; phylum Bacillota; class Clostridia; order Lachnospirales; family Lachnospiraceae; genus CAG-882. The sequence goes on along the minus strand of CAKRJT010000013.1, from coordinate 23,723 downwards.
CAGGGCATACGCAAAGTTCACGCTCAGAAAGACTTACACACAGCCGACGAGCAACAACTCTACGGCGGGTTCACTCCATGTGTATGAGTCGGAGAGAAGCCATTCAGACCTCGGCGTGAGATATATTTTTCTCGGCGGCGATGCAGCCGGCTATACGGGAATGGCGGCAGCCTACAGAGAGTATCTTCTCTCAAACGGCGGTCTTGACAGCGTGCAGGACAGCTTCAGGACGAGAATAGATTTCCTCGGTACGGACAGGGAGTCCTTCCTCCTTGGAACATCATCGGTGGTTATGACGACGGTCGATGACATCTACGAGATATACGATGAGCTCGAGGGCGAGGGAGTCAAGGACATTCTAACGGTCTACAAGGGCTGGCAGAAGAAGGGACTCTACAGCGTTCCGATAACAAGCTACAAGGCTGACTCGAAAATCGGCGGCACAAGCAAGCTCACCAAGCTCATAAAGGACGCGGGCGAGAGAAACATTCAGATGTATCTTTACAACGATGCACTCAGAATTAACCCTGACGAGAAGAACGCGACCTTCAATGTGGTAAAGCAGATCAACAAGAGAAGGTTCGAGGAGAGCACCTACAAGACGGTGTACAGCACCATGAATTACCTCATACCTGCAAGAACCATGAGCCTGCTTAACTCGTTCATAAACAAGTATGTGAAGAGCGGAGTCGACAAGCTTGCACTTGCCGGGATATCCAACAAGCTGTTCTCCTACACCTACAGCGGGGACAGCTACACAAGGTACGACACGCAGAACACCTATAAGGAGCTGGTGACACAGGCGGCGCAGAAAACAAGTCTTGTGCTTGAACAGCCTTTCGCATATCTGTGGTCGGAGACACAGGCTTTCCTTGACATGCCGCTCTACACCTCAAGCTACATATTCGAGGACGAGAGTGTTCCGTTCCTGAGCATCGTGTTAAAGGGCGTGATGCCGATGTATTCCGAGTATGTGAACTTCGAGGCTAACAAGCAGGAGTTCTTTTTAAAGCTTGTCGAAACGGGGGTATATCCTTCCTTCTACATCACCAGGGAGAGCTCGTCAAAGCTTCTGTACACCAACTCGAGCGATGTCTACAGCTCGGAGTACGCTACATATAAGGACACCATCGTGGAGTATTACAACGAGCTTCAGACGTTGAGTGAAAAGACAGCCGGGGCGACGGTGGCACGCCATGAGATTGCCGGCGACGTGAGAGTGGTGACTTATTCCAACGGCGTTAAGGTCTACATCAACTACGGAGCACAGACGGCTGACGTGGACGGAGTTACAATAAAATCAATGTCATATGAGGTCAGGTGAGCATATGGGGAAAACGAAGAATAATAAAGTAAAAATTAAACAGGGTCGTCTCGAGGCGAGAGAGGCAAGAATGGGTTATCTGTTCGTACTGCCGTGGCTGATAGGAGTCGTAGCATTCCTGTTGTTCCCTTTAGGACAGTCGTTCTACTACATGTGGTTCAACATAAGAATAACACCGCTCGAGACAAAATATATCTGGGTCGGAACGGGAAACTTTACCCAGATATGGCTTGAAAACCCGGAGTTTCCAAAGCAGCTTGTGACGTACATATGGCAGACGATAGTGGAGGTTCCGGTAATCGTGGTATTCGCGCTCATCATTGCGATGATGCTCAACGTAAAGATAAAGTGCAAGGCATTTTTCAGACTTATCTTCTTCCTTCCGGTCATCATCGTGAGCGGACCGGTTATGAACATGCTTGTGAGTGAGGGCGCCTCGACAATCCCTTCGATGAACACACAGGTTATTGTAAATGCGATAAGCACGTTCCTTCCGGCATCGATTGCGTCATCGATTGGAGAGATTTTCTCGAACATGATTATGATACTCTGGTATTCGGGAGTACAGATACTCATTTTCCTGTCCGCCCTGCAGAAGGTTGACCCTTCACTCTATGAGGCGGCGAAGATGGACGGCGGTTCAGGCTGGGAGTGCTTCTGGAAGATAACTCTTCCTACGATAAAGAATTTCATTCTGCTTAATGCGGTCTACACGGTAATCTTCCTCTCCGGAAACGAGCAGAACCAGCTCATCACGATGATAGAGTCGGCGATGTTCTCGGGAACCAAGGAGAAGGGCTACGGCTACGCATCTGCGATGGCATGGATGTACTCGATAGTGGTAACTCTCATCGTCCTCATCTTCTTCCTGTTGCTTGGAAGCAGGAAGGACGTGTATGACAGAATGGTAAAGAAGAGACAGCGCCAGTTAAAGAAGGAAAAGCGCATGCACAGAAAGATAGAGAGGAGGGGAATGAGAAATGTCAAAAAGCTCGAAAAAGGCATTAAGCACGGCAGATACAAGACATATGACGGCAGCGGAGACTATTAAAAAGAAGTTCACTAAGGAAAAGTTACACAGGTTCATATTCGGCACGAGAGAGAAGCAGGGCTTCGGGAATCAGCTTGTCATATATGCACTTTTGATATGTATCGGCTTCGTGTATCTCTACCCGATGCTGTACATGATAAGCACAAGCTTTATGAGCAGGAATGACCTTCTCGACACCTCGATAAAGTGGCTGCCTTCCAAGCTGTATTTACAGAACTTCATAGATGCGGCGAAGGCGATGGACTATGCGGCATCGTTTGAGAAGGGACTTCTCATAGCGGGGCTTCCGACACTGTGCAATGTCGTTATATGCATGATGGTCGGCTACGGCTTTGCAAGATACAATTTCAAGGGTAAGAAAATAATGATGGTGATACTATTATTTTCCTACATTCTTCCAAGACAGATAACCATGATTCCTACATACGTTCTCTACACGAACATGGGAATCCAGGGAACACTGTGGGCGTTTATCCTTCCGGCACTTTTCGGAAACGGACTCAATTCGCCGATATTTATATTAATCTTCTATCAGTTCTTTAAGCAGATACCTAAGGTTCTGATGGAGGCCGCCTCTATCGACGGAGCGGGACACTTCAAGGCATTCTTCAAGATTGCAGTTCCTTCCGCGATACCGGCTATTGTAACGGTTGTTCTGTTCTCCTTTGTATGGTACTGGAATGAGTCATACCTCACCGAGCTGTATGTACAGGGACTTGCGGCAAAGAGCAATTGGACGAATCTTGTGGTTCAGTTAAAGCAGTTCGACACTGCCTTCCAGACGAGGGCAAGTGTCGGAGACACTGCTACAAGCCTCAATGAGTCCGTCCGAATGGCAGCTACCACACTGAGTATCCTGCCGCTTTTTATCATGTACCTCGTGCTTCAGAAGCAGTTCGTTGAAAGTATTGACCGTTCGGGTATTACAGGCGAATAGTATGAAAAGAATATCTAAATCAGCAGAATACGCTGATTAAGATATTCTAAGTTCCACAATAGTTCAGCTATGCTGAACTATTAGAAAAACGCTAAAAGACAGCGTTTTTCGCAGATATATTATTAATATCATTATTTATGCCGCCCGGAAGCGGCGGCAGAATGGAGGGTTCTATGAAAAAAAGGTTAGTTGCTGCACTTATGGCATCGGTTATGACAGTAGGTGCACTGACAGGCTGTGCTGCTAAGAAGGACACAAATGGTTCAGCAGTGAGCGGAGAGGTTGACGAGAATGGTGTGACTAAGGATGATATCACCCTTACATACTGGCATTACGAAGATGAGACTACAATCAATCTTCTGGCAGAGGCATTTATGAAAAAGTATCCTAATATCAAGGTAGAGTGTAAGCAGATATCGGATATGAGCACAGACCTTTCTGCCGCAGCCAACAGCGGAACTTTTCCTGATGTATTCTCAGGAACAGATTCCGACACAGCACTTGCGAATGAGTATTGGCTTGACATCACGGATTACGTTGAAAATGACCCTGATATGGCTAACATGATGACTACAATCAGGGATTACGGAATCGGAAAGTTCGATACGAGCAGATGGTTCGGTCTTCCTACATGGTATCAGCCAAGTGCGATATTCATTGACAGAAACGTAATCAGCAAATTAAATCTTGAAATGCCTAGAACAGACTGGACATGGGATGAGATGCTCCAGCTAATAAAGGACGCAACTGTTGATGACAGATCAGGCATGAAGTATTACGGACTTGGCTATTATAACAGACTTGACTCGCTCTACGGAATTGCAGCCTGCTCGACAGCGGAGAGAGCAATCAAGGGTGAGTTCGGATTCGACGGAACAGATTTTGACCTTCAGTACTGGGCAATAGGTGAGCAGCAGTTTTCAGACCTCAAGCTTGCAGGTTATGTTGCACCACAGCAGAACACACAGGCTATGGAAGACTGGTCCGGAGACTGGGGCGCATGGTTCGGTGCCACAGGACATGTAGCAGTATTCTCAGAAGGCTTCTGGACATACCAGAATCTCTGGGGAACAGAAGGGTATCAGGATACCTATGGACTTGATATCGTTCCTTATGTAACACCTAACGTAGTAGATGAGAAGCTGCACAACGTAATTGCCAACATGTACATCGGTGGTGTATCAACATCATGTAAGCACCCTTATGAGGCATACCTCCTCCTTAAGTTCATGGGTATTGGAACAGACGGCTGGAATGCACGTATGGATATCTATGAGGATACATCAATCACAAATGCTTCCGGAACACCGCTTAAGAACGCCAACATGCCAGTTCCTATGACACTTGATCAGGGTGTATGGGCAAGATATAAGGCACTCTTCCCACAGGATGAGGATCACAAGGCATACTGGGATGACTACTTTGATTCAATCACAAGACCTGTTCCTTACGGCTGGTACAGCATTGCAGGCTACTGGAACTTCTGTGACCAGTACTTCAACAAGATTGGTATCCATGACCTTGTAGACAACGGTACAGCTAAGGCTGCTGATTATACAGACGAGGCAACAGAGCAGGCTAATTACTACCACGCTGAGGCAATGCTCTCATACTTCGGACCTACAGGCTACAATGTATTGTCTGATGAGGAGATTGCGCAGTACGAGGCAGTGACAAGTGCATTCGGAAAGTAATTTATAGCTGCGAAACCTGATTATGGGAACCCGGACGTTGTGTAATTTAATTAGTACACTTCCGGACACGTTCTCACTCCTTGAAAGCCGTAGCGGTACATAAGCGGCTAAAATACAGCCGCTAAGTACATTAGTTTGCTATGCAAACTATTACGGCATTCAAAAGGTCCGGCAGTGTACTAATTAAATTACACAACTGTTTAGTGTTAAGATTAGGTTTCGCAATTAAATATATTCACAAGTATAATATGGAGGTAATTCTATATGAGGAATAAGAAGTTTTTAAGCGTTATGTTATGCGGTACAATGGCAGCTACAATGCTTGCAGGATGCCAGAAGCAGGCTGGTTCGGATTCGACATCACAGCAGGACAGCTCTTCACAGGAGAGCAGCGTACAGGAGTCATCATCACAGCAGACAGTTAAGGCTGGTGAGATTCCGCAGGATTACAAGTATTACTATTCATTTGATGCAGCGGATAACAAGACGGATATCCAGCCTACTGCACAGACTATCGGCGGAGATCCTATCCTCAGTGCGGCAGACAAGGATGTTGTATATGTTCCGGGTGTAAAGGGTGATGCCGTATATACGGACGGTATAACAGGCTACAAGCTCACAGATGTAAATGGAGTCGGTGACAATTACACAATATCATTCTGGCTCTATGCTACAAGACTTTCCAATTACATGCCGACAGTCCAGTTCGGACCGGATGTTCACGGAGATGCTACAGGCGGACAGCATTACACCAACATTACAAGAGCAGAGTGGTCCGGTGAGGGAACATTCCCATGTATATGGTCTTATGATCAGCTCGACAATGCACTCTGGCCGGCGTGGTCGGATGCCGCAACCGGTGAGCCTATGAAGCAGTGGGTACAGATTGCACTTGTTGTTGATTCTAACAATTTATCAGCAGACGGAACACTTATTGCATCTAAGCTTTACATCAACGGACAGGAGTGGATTACAAAGGATTCAGACGGAAATGTTGTTCCTGCCTATGTAACAAAGAACTGTATGCAGGCTTCAGATAACTTCGATTTCTTACTTGGTATAAACTACTGGGATTCAGTATTCAAGGGAGCTTTTGATGAGCTTTATATCTATGATTACGCTCTTAATGCTGAGCAGGTTGCAGCTCTCTATGCGGACGGAAATTCTAATGCAGAGTTCGTTGAGCCGGAGAGAGTTATAAATGTAGCTAAGGATGACAGTGCTATTGCCTCCATCGGTGCATTAGATTTCTCAAAGGCAGATGATGTATATTCAGAGCCGATTGACATTGCAGACGGACAGACAAAGCAGATTAAGTTAAAGCATTGGTCAGATGGTAAGGACGTTAAGAACAACTACTACTTCATATTCAAGGATGCAGATGGAAATGAAGTTGCAAGAGTAAATGCAGATATGACAGGTACTGCAGATGGCAAGGATATAGCCGACAGCTGCTTTACATGGTCATGGGGCAACTGGAACACATGGGAGCAGTCGGTAATGGTTGAGACAGATGTAACAGCCACAATCACATACGCTGACGGCACGGTGACAGTGGACATCGACAATGTCGACTACAACAAGACCTCCAACACGGCAAAGGCAGAGTTCCCTGTTAAGGGCGAGATAGCTTCCATTGAAATCGGTACACAGTCAAGCTACACGGATATCCTTTCAATCAAGGATAAGACAGTCAGGGCAACAGGCACGATCGTTGGAAACACAGACTGCACAACACCATTCTGGACAGCATTCTCAGATATCTTTGCGGTACCTGAGGGTGAGTCGGTTACAAAGACCTTTACAAACTACACAGACGCTGCAAACAACTGGGATAACTTCCTTGTAGTTCTTCAGACAACGGCAGAGGGACACAGCGCAGCGGACGCAGACGGTTATGCTGAGTACGCAGTACTCCGTGCCGACAACTTCGGCTGGGGAGACGGCTACGAGACAGCTACTGCTGAGTGCGACTGGAACTGGGATACCTTCACATCTGATATCGACGGAGCTACCTGCGAGGTAACATTTACAAATAACGGAGCAACAGCGGACGTTGTGGCAGTTATCACAACGGTTGACGGAACAGTATATACACAGAGCTACACAGGCATCACGACAGGCGGAGACCTCTATGCATGCTTCACCTGTGAGGCTTCATATCTCTCCTTTGACGCGCCGGTTGTAGGAAGCACGGACTGCACAACACCATTCTGGACGGCATTCTCGGATATCTGGACAGTTGAGGAGGGCGCAACAGTTACAAAGACCTTCACAAACTACACAGACGGTGTAAACAACTGGGATAACTTCCTTGTAGTTCTTCAGACAACAGCCAAGGGACACAGCGCAGCAGATTCGGACGGCTATGCAGAGTACGCAGTGCTCCGTGCCGACAACTTCGGCTGGGGAGACGGCTACGAGACAGTTACCGCTGAGTGCGACTGGAACTGGGATACCTACACAAGCGATATGGACGGAGCAAAGGTTGAGCTCTCAGTTACCAACAACGGAGCAACAGCCGATGTTGTGGCAGTGGTTACAACAGCAGCCGGAACAGTGTACACACAGAAGTACACAGGCATCACAACAGGAGGAGATTTAAACTTCTGTCTTACCTGTGAGGCAGCTTACCTTGTAATGGAATAGGAATAAGCAAACCAAATAATAAAGTAAACTAAAACTATCCCCGGGGTGCGCGTTATGGGGCGTCCCGGGGACGTTTAATAAAGGGAAGGGAAAAGGCATGGACGAGAGACCTAGAAACGGAAAAATTACTGATTTTAATAAACCATTTATAGAGCAGAGGGCAGACCCGTATGTGGTGAGGGCTGACGACGGCAAGTATTATTTTACCGCATCTGTTCCTTCATATGACAAAATTATTTTAAGATGCTCGGACACCCTCGAGGGCTTGAAGGACGCCGAGGAGAAGGTCATCTGGACAAAGCATGAGTCCGGAGAGATGAGCAGGCATATATGGGCTCCTGAGCTTCACTATCTGTTCGGAAAGTGGTACATATATTTTGCCGCCTCAAAGGCGGAGGATATATGGAGACTGCGCCCATACATTCTCGAGTGCCAGGGGGACGACCCTATGAAGGACGAGTGGGTTGAGAAGGGCAAAATTCAGAGAAGCGATGACGACATATATTCCTTCGAGGCATTCTCGCTCGACGCCACGATATTTGAAAATAAGGGCGAGTACTACTATGTATGGGCTGAGAAGGTCAGCGTAGGAGTCCAGATTTCAAATCTCTACATCGCAAAGATGGAGTCCGCGACCAAGCTCGCCACAGCACAGGTGCTTCTCACTACTCCTGATTATGACTGGGAGCGCGTGGATATATGGGTAAATGAGGGACCTGCCGCCATACACCATGACGGAAGGATATTCCTCACCTACTCTGCGAGCGCGACAGGCGAGTGCTACTGCGTAGGCATGCTCTCCATTGACGAGGACGCCGACCTGCTCGACCCGAGGGAATGGAAGAAGGAGAGACGCCCGGTTCTTTGTTCAGACAGGGAGAAGGGCATCTACGGACCGGGACACAACAGCTTCACCAAGACCGAGGACGGCAGGGATGTGTGCGTGTACCATGCCCGCACCTACCTTGAGATAGTGGGCGACCCGCTCTATGACCCGAACAGACATACCATGCTTATGGAAGTCAAGTGGGACGAGGAGGGCAGACCGGTGTTTGGCTATGAGAATAAGATTTTCTAAATAATAATACAGGGACGGATATCAAAACAGGTGGGAATTACTGTCAGTGCATAATTGATTATGCACGGCGAGTGCTTTGAAGCCTGTTTTGATATCCTGTTGTGTACTATGGTGGGGAAAAATACACTGGCATTTGCATATTGAGTTAATTATTTGTGGGTTGTGTGATAGTTAATTAATAAGATTTTTGTGTAAAATAAATTATTTGCTTGAATTAACATAGTTATAGCAAGTGATTTTTAGGAGGTGTGTGGATTGAGAAGAGGTTCGGGTAGATGGGTTCGGTGGGCTTTGGTGCCGCTTCTGGTGGCAGGGCTTGTTGCCGGGTGTTCAGGCGGTAAAGAAATTTCACCGGACGGCGATACGCAGGGGACGGCAGCGGGTGGTGCCGGCGCGGTGTGCTCTAAGACGGAGAGCGATATCACGGTGGAGCTGTCGACTGATAAGGAAGAATATAAGGCGGGCGAGGACATAAAGTACACCCTCACGGTGACAAACGGCAGGGACGGCTACACGGTAAGCAGAGTCTATGCCACCTCAAGCAATGACGGGAAGCTTGCACAGGCTGAGGCACCCGCGTTTAGCGGAGCGATAAAGTACGGGGAGAGCAGCTCATACGAGGGCGTTCTTCTGGAGGCATCGAAAGTTGAGAATCCTGCCGAGGTTGCCAAGGAGAAGATAAGCGGTTCTGTTGAGACTGTAACTTTAAGACCTTATGTCTATGTAAAGTATGGTGGTGAGGAGGTTACCGTAAGGTATATTGTGGATGTCATTATGTTTCAGAATCATGTTGAATTTTCAAAGGATGAGTTAAAGTCAATAAAGACAGTGAGCTGCCATGACCCTGCCATAATAGTGGGAGAGGACAAGGAAGGAAGGAAATGCTATTATATTTTCGGTTCGCACAGGGCGTGGGCGAAGTCATACGACCTCGAGAACTGGGAGAGCTTTACCAACAATCTCTCCACAGACTATAGAGAAATATTGAAGGAGCCGGCAGCGTGGTCTGCACACGGAAGCGCTGGCTATCAGGTCGACGGCTACATGTGGGCGCCCGATGTCGTTTACAATGAGAAGCTCGGTAAATGGTGCATGTACCTCTCGGTTGACGGCGACAAATGGTATTCCTCAATAGTGCTTCTCACGGCGGACAACCTTGAGGGCGACTGGGAGTATCAGGGAATTGTAGTGTACTCGGGCTTTTACAACGAGGAGTATTACGGCGAGACAGATGTCGCAGAGGTGACCGGGGAGACGGAGCTTGCGGACAGATATAAGAGGACTTGGGGTGATTACTACCCTAACAATATTGATGCGTGTGTTTTCTACGATGATGACGGTAATCTCTGGATGAGCTACGGTTCGTGGAGCGGCGGAATTTTCATGCTCAAGCTTGACGGGGAGACGGGCTTTAGGGACTACAGCGTGACCTACGAGGAAAATATCCACTCCGACCCATACTTCGGCAAGAAGATTGCCGGAGGAAAATATGTGACCGGAGAGGCATCATATATCCAGAAAATTGGTGATTACTATTGGCTCTTCATGTCCTACGGCGAGCTTGTGGCGAAGGGCGGCTATAACGTGAGAGTCTACAGAAGCAAGACACCTGACGGCGAGTATCTCGACGAGAACGGCAGAAATCCGTTCTACGATACCTACATACTCAACACCAACGACTCCGCGGGAATCCGGCTTTTCGGCGGCTACAAGTGGAGAAGCTTCTCACAGGGACAGGTCGCACAGGGGCACAACAGCGCCTTCGTCGATGACGATGGAAGAGCGTACATCGTGTTCCACACAAGGACAACCAGCGGAAACGAAGGCCACTATGTAAAGGTTCACCAGCTTTTCCTGAACAGGAACGGCTGGCTCGTCGCAGCGCCATATCAGACCGCGGGCGAGAAGATTGACGAAAACGGTTTTTCCGCGGACGAGATTGCCGGAAAGTACGACGTAATTCTCCACAGGCTGAACATCGACTACAAGAACTACGGCATGAACACCCCTGAGACCATAACACTTGGAGCGGACGGCACCGTGACGGGCGCCTACACCGGAACGTGGAGCTGCGAGAACGGCACCGCCTACATAGACCTCACTCTTGACGGCGAGACCTACAGTGGTGTAATTTTGAAGATGGATATTGAGGGCACGAACGTGGAGACAATCGTGTTCACAGCACTTGGAAATACCAACCAGCTCACACTGTGGGGGAGCAAGGCGGTTGATTAGGGTATAACCGTAAGAATTTCTGATTTTGATCTTTTAAATACAATATACGTTAAAAGAGTATTTAAAGGGGTAAAATTATGATAAAATATCAATAGGTGATTGTGCAGCTTGGCATGCGGCAACCGCACGTTGCGCAAGGCAAAGCGAAGCTGTACAGTCACCTGATATAATATGAACTGAAATGAGGTTAAAGCTGGAACATGGAAAAAGACTTATCAAAGATGTACAAGGATAAAAAGCAGGAGAGCGTGAACAACCTTAAGGATATCAGCGCAGAGTACCCGCAAAAGCCGTTCACGGCTCAGGATGTGGTTATGGATGTCATAATGCTGTTCGTGACCACGGCACTTGCGTTCGGCTGGATGCTCATAATGCTTCTAATTTTCAGCTTTGTGACCCTGTCCTACGTTCATATTGAAATTGGTACAATGCTTACCATATCCACGGTGTTTGCGGCGGTTATATTTGTGGTGTATATTGTTAGGAAGGGGCTTAAGTATAGGAAGCTGATGGAGCGGCAGGTATTACAAAAGTAATGGCTTTGTTTATATAGTAAATTCGGGACTTGCGTAACAGATATGAAAAAATAAGATAATAGAATAGGACAGAGCAAGTAAGGCATAACAGACTGAGTATCTGGTATGCTTTATTTTTTTAAAATATAGAAATGTATTGGAATTAATCTTGAAATGTTTGTATAATAATTTTTAAGAATAAAGGTATATCCGTCATAGAATATGGGGCATTATTTTTTATTAAATATGGATGGAATAAAATATTTTATATCGAAAATGTAAGGCATAATAAATTGGTCTTGGAAGGTGAAGCAATATGGATGGTGAATGCATAAGAGAATATTGGTCAAATGAAATACAGGCTTTGTTAGATACTTATAAGCAGTTTCAGGTTTTAATACCAGCAAAGGATAAAAATGGAGCGGACCATAATGGTGAGGATGGAAGATATGTTGAGATACTACTTAGAGAATATTTAAAAAGATATCTTCCAAAAGATTTGGAGGTATTAACAGGTTTTGTTTTGCGACCAGCGGTAAAAACAGGGCTAAAAAACAAATATAGACGAGGCCAAGAAGATGTTCATTCTACACAGTTAGATATTATAGTGTATAACAGTGCGAAATATCCAATATATCATAGATTTGGAGATAGCGTAATTGTTCCACCAGAGGGCGTAATTGGTATTATTTCTGTAAAAAAACATTTACATGATACAGATATATTACATGAGTTATCTGCGTTAAAAAAGGTTTCCAAATTATGTAGATGCGAGAATGACAAAAAAAATAAAATAAGAGGTCCGTTTTTAGCATTAGTATCAATGGATTCTTTTGAAAAAAAGGAAAAATGTACAGAAGAGTGGATTTATGAAAAGATGTTGAGTGTATATGATTTTAAAGAGGATTATTTCGATGATCTGATAGGTTATATTGGTGCATTGAGTAAGTGGAGTATTTTTAAAAAACGTCCCTATAAAGATGTAAATGCTAAATATATATTTTTTGAACATAAAGATGATGAACAGCATATGGGATTCCAATTTATTTTGACTGGTTTATTAAGCGTGTATTATGATGAAACGCGAAATTATATTTCCAGGCCTGGGTTCACGTCATTCCCCTCAAATAGAAAATATGATAAGTGTCTAGGCGAGATTGAAACAAAAGGAATACGATAATATTTAAAAATTTAAAACGCAAATACAAATAGCTTGAAAATATTTTTATAAACAATATAATATAAAAAGTATGTTTATGGAAAATTTAAGAAAATAGATTCTTTTATTTTAATTGAATGTTTTAAATTTAAAATAGATAATACGTCCATTGGAAAAAGAGAGGTAAAAGATGTATACAACCATTGAACTGTTTGCAGGAGCAGGTGGATTGGCTCTTGGAGTTGAAAAGGCAGGTTTTAATACGATTGGATTGATAGAGGTAAATGAGGATGCATGCGCCACGCTTAGGAAAAATAGACCGAATTGGAAAGTGATATGTGATGATATTGCTAATATATCTCACCTTAATTTAGAAGAATATTTCAGTATAAAAAAAGGCGAGCTGGATCTGCTTTCTGGTGGTGCGCCTTGTCAGGCATTTTCATATGCTGGTAAAAGGCTTGGACTTGAAGATGCAAGAGGAACATTATTTTATCATTATGCAATATTTTTGGAAAAGTTGCAGCCTAAAATGTTTTTATTTGAAAATGTAAGGGGTTTACTTACACATGATGGTGGAAAGACTTATAAGACAATGTTAGATATTTTTGAAGCTGCTGGTTATAACATTCAGAAACAGGTTCTTAATGCTTGGGACTATGGAGTTGCCCAAAAAAGGGAGCGTCTTATAACAATAGGCATTAGAAAAGATATCGCAAGTAAAATATCATATAAATTTCCAAAGCCACATGACTATAAGCCAGTACTTAGAGATATTTTGAAGGATGTGCCAGAAAGCATTGGCGTGCCGTATGGAGAAAATAAGCGTAAGTTATTTGAACTTGTTCCACCTGGAGGATATTGGAGAGATATAGATCCTATACTTGCTAAAGAATATATGAAAAGTTGTTGGGAAATGGAAGGTGGAAGAACAGGAATTCTGCGAAGGCTAAGTATGGATGAGCCGTCATTAACGGTTCTTACTTCACCATCTCAGAAACAGACGGAAAGATGTCACCCATTGGAGGCGAGACCATTTAATGTAAGAGAAAATGCACGCTGCCAGAGCTTCCCGGATGAGTGGGAGTTTTGCGGCAGTGTAATGTCGCAATATAAACAGGTTGGAAATGCGGTTCCGGTAAATCTTGCTTATGAGGTGGCAAGAAGCATTAGAGAAGCATTGGATAAGGAGAAAAAATAATGGAATGGACACTTTCTTTTATATCTGAGGAAAATTTTACTAGTCATGTAAAGGCTACAATTGATAAATATGGTGAAAAATTGGAATCATTTGATATTACTAGGTTTAATAAGAATATAATTGATCCAATTAAAATGATTTTTGACAAGACGGTATATCAATCGTCATGGGAAGAAATAGTTAGTAATGAAATTTTTAGACAGAGAGACAAATCAAATAATAATGATATTGGGTATTTTCATCAAAGAATATTTCAATATATAGCGGATTGCCATGTTCCGGATAATGGAAAAGAAGGCGGCTGGGATGTTATTTTTCAAAGAAATTCTGGAATAGTATTGCCAGATGGTGATATGGTTCATAGAGTTTATGTTGAAATGAAAAACAAGCATAATACTATGAACTCATCTGCTGCTGGAAAGACATATATTAAAATGCAGAGCCAGTTGCTTGACGATGACGATTGTGCATGTTTTTTGGTAGAGGCTATTGCAAAGAAGTCCCAGAATATAAAATGGTCAACCACTGTTGATGGAAAGAATGTATCGCATAAAAAAATAAGAAGAGTAAGTCTTGACCAGTTTTATGCCTTAGTAACAGGCGAAGATGATGCGTTATATCAGATGTGCATGGCTCTTCCAAAGGTTATTGAAAAAGTAGTAGCCGATGGTGGTGATGATGTAAAAATTCCCCATGATTCTGTATTTGCAGAGTTAAAAAGGCTTGCAGGACGCATAGGGAAAACAGATGAAGACATTGCGATGGCTATGGCAATATATTTGCTGGGATTTAGTACATATTTGGGATTTTCAAAAGTTGTAGATGATATAGTTGATGGAGCAGAAGATAGTAGTCTTAAGCATATTTATGAATACGCGAAAAGGTTTGGAAAAACTATTGAGTGATAGTATTTCATGAAATAAATATGTATTATATTTATTAAATTCACCACTTTACAACTTTATAGATGACTCATGTATTGCGAAAATGCCTGCTTTAAGGCATTTATCACAGAGGTTGATTTTATCTGGTTTTCGACTTTCTGTACGAAAGTGGTAAAAAATATCTGGCTACGAATTCCTCTTCGCTTAAGACAAATCTGAAATCCTGAACACTTTTATTTCTGTATCCGGCAAATTTGTCATCAACATAAGGCAGAATCTTCATAGCACAGTAACTGATATTGATCAAATTGACCAGCATTTCAATTCCTTTGTAGCTTCGCACCATGTAGTTACAAAAAGACCAGAATGTTTTCTGTTCATAGTAGCTTGTTTCAATATTCCAGCGAAATGAATATAACAACAGTGGAATGTATTTCATATGGTCACTTCCGGTCTGGTTTAGTGGTGCGTTTTCCTGCCAGGCACAGAAAATCTGCAGATCTTCCGGGAAAACTGTACTGAAAAACAGTCGTTTTGTACCATGCTCTTTTTCAGTGGCAGTGACATAGGCAAGGACTTCCCTGTTGCCGAAGATCTTAGTGAGAACCCGGCGGACACCGGTATAATAATCACCGATCTTTTCATTGGATAATGTAAAATCTGTCTCAACAGAAAGATGTTTCCCATGTTTGGCAGGACGTCCCCGCCGACCGATATGTGCAGGTGCAGGATCATACATGACAGAATCAATCCTTGCATTACCGATCAGATCCAGGTTTGGATATTCATCAATGATTGATACTAGGTTCTGTTTTGTATACCAGCTGTCGCACAGGATGATGACATGTTTCTTACTGTGGAATTCCGGCATAACCTGTCGGATCATGGCAGCTGCCAGTTCCAGTTTGGATTCTTTTTTTCTGCCACATACGATAACCAAGGGGAACGGAAAGATAAGATACCTTATCTCCATTCCAGCCGGGCACGCAGAGCATAACACTCACAAAACAGTGTCCATTCAGATAATTGGAACCGTTGTGTGCTGCATGGTCAAATAGTTTTGAAACATTTTCGAATTTTGTGCCAAATTTGGATACCATCGTATCATCAATACACAGAAATACCGGCTGTGTCTGCAATGAATCTGGTATCAGCTTTAAGGCAATCCGGGCAGTGGTATTCATAAATTGAGAATAATCAACCTTTGCATAGGAACATGCATAATAAAATGCAGTCAATGATTTTTCCGTTATTCCGGATAAAAAATGCTCATACAGAAAACTGATGGAATGTGCGGATTCCAATGCCAGTATTGATAATATCAGCAGAAAAAGGGTATCTGCTGTCGGAACAGAAAATGTTTCAAAATAAATTAAAAAATATTGATGAAGTCTAACAATTAGTGTTTTTTCGTTGTATAATACTTTTGTCGTACAGGGGCACTTTCCTTTGTAATGTTTTAGGCAAACTCATTATACATCAGAAAGACCTGTACGATATTTTTTTATGAAAAAGTTGTAAAGTGGTGTTAAAAATCTATATTGAGTTTATAGGAAAAATAGATTGTATGTAACATATTTAAGAGAAATATTTAAAGTTATATACCGAACATATGTGTGGTTTTAGTAAGCAATAAAGAGGGAAAAGAATGTATTACGTTATTGACAATTTTGAGAAGAAAACACCTTCTGATATTTCTGTAGAAAATATTAAGTTAGCGTGTGAAAGTGATATAAATGTATATCTGATAGAAACAGTACATGATTTAACACAATTTATCGGATTTGGAAAATATAAAAATAATATGATTGGAAATGTATATTTTAGAGGGCAAACGTCATTGTATAATGGAACGATGATTCCTTCGTTGTATCGAAAAAGAACAAGGGTTGATAGAATAACATGGAAATATAATGAGCGTATAAATAAGGTTATTAAAGAAAAAAGGATTTTTAGTCAATATGATAGAGCAGTTTTTGAGCCTTTAATTCAACATTATGGGGTAAAAACACCATATATTGATTTGGTAGATAATGTGTGGGTGGCTTTGTGGTTCGCTTTACATCAAGCGGAATCTGTATCAATTAATTCACACGAGTATGTATATTATCATGAGTCAAAAGAAGAGTATGCATATATTATTTTAATGATTTCCGATGCTAAAGAAGAAACAGAACGATTTGGAGTTTATAAAGGGATAAATACAACTTTAATTGATCTCCGAAAAGCAACGCCATCATATTTTTTAAGACCGCATGCTCAACATGCTTATATGATAAGAAAAAATGAAGATTTTCCAGGTGATTATAGTGATTTAATTGTTGGAATAGCAAAAATACCAACAAGTGTTGGCTTTAAATGGTTAGGATCAAATGAATTTTTATCTTTAAGTAGCTTGTTTCCGGCGGCGTATTTTGATTCAGGATATAATATATTGTTAAAATCATATCCAGAGGAAGAACAAGGAATAATCAATCAATATGGATCAATTCAAATTTTGACAGACTAATAACAGGATGATGTTTGGGGCAAATAAAAATCACCAGTACCACCTTGAAAATTTCACACACAATTATAAAAATGCCGGCTTTTCTGATATAATTGACTTATCAGAAAGGGAGCAAAAGGCTCTTGATAATTCATGGGCGGAGTGACAAATCCCTTTCATGTTTCCGCAGGCGTTGTTGTGATTATGAAATAGTGCATAATGTTGACCTTCTCCATGACTGCGTTACGGATCTTGGAAACAAGATTGCAAAAATGATGAATGTCGGCCCAAGGATACGGTGCATGGATTCAATGATGATTGAAGCAAACAGCAAAAAGCTAAGCCGTGTCGGACTGCTTTGTACCTGCATTTCCAGATTTGTGGTATTCCTTCACAAAAAACGAACATGATATCCTGCCAGCAGGAATGGAACATTACTATGACGCAAACGATTTCAACGCTTGGCACCGATGGTGCCTATTTCGGAAAAGATAACCAAAGACATGCAGAAAAGCAGAATGTCAGGCTGGTCACAACGTCCATTTTCGGTATTGATGTGACGGGTATTTATGCGGATTTCCGAGAATGATGCGGGAAACTGTGTTCTGGAGTGCCCCGCAGGGTACACTTCCAAAAGCAGTAGCTGTTCCGTCAATGGAAATGGATATATTTATGCTTCTTTCGAAAGGGAGCAAAGTTTAAATTGTTTATACATGGACGAGTGTCGTGTAAAGGTACAAAGGTATGTTCCGTAACCGTATCCGCAAAAGGCTGGTTTCGGGCACAGGCTAAACGTGAAATGAAAACAGAGGAATACAGACAACTTTCAAGGATACGCAATGGAGTGAAAACAGTTCCTTCCATACTGAGGCATATTTATCGTGTAGATTGGATGCCTGTCAGGTGCTACATTCTCAGCTGTTTTTCGTCGGGTGTAAATAGTTGCATTGAATGTCCGTAAAATGATTATTTTTCGTAAGGAAAGGGGATATTATGCCCAAAATCTAATTTTAGCGGTTTGATTCAGGCAAAATCCTTCATATTTCTTCATCAAAAGATCAAACGGAGGTAGCCAATGAAAAATATTTATTATTGTGTGAAATTTTTAGGGTACTATTAATGGTGAGACGAATAAAAACTTTATTTGCTCTCAATGTTATAATAGTTAAGATAGCAAAGAAAATGGAATACTGGTTATGATGCTATTTGACATAAATTATGTTTTGCAATCTGATTATGGTGAGGTGATTATTGTGGGAGCCGGGGCAGACATAGTTGATTTTAAGTTGGTAAGTATCTGCCAGAAAGGGGATCTAGTAGTGAGGCAGGATTAAGGCGTTGTGGCTATGCTTCTGGAAAGATGCCTATGGGAGTCATCAGATCAGAAAACAGTACTCCAATGAAAAGATTGATCAGGTGCTGATGTAGCGTCACATAGCAAAAAAACATAGGAAAGACATATATGACAGCATGTATGAAAGACGGACGTGCCAAGACATTTACAAACCCATAATCGGGCATATTCATTAAATGAGCCTGGAAAGAATGCAAGGTACAGATATGGTCATGTGTGGAAAAGAATCCGTGATAGGCATGTAGCAGAGACTCCGTTCTGTGAGAAGTGTTACGAGTGAGAAGTTTTAGTTGACAATGTTACAGGAATATAACATTAAGATTGATAATTCTCATTTTTGTGATAAAATAATAACATGCAGACATGGAGGGATAAGTTTGAAAATAAAATTTTCAAACTACTTATTGGAGGCAGTACTGCAAGCATCGCTTGCGGTATGCAGGGGGATAATCATGAATGAAAAGTTAGGTAGCTGTATCAAGGCATTAAGAATTGCAAAAAATTTCACTCAGGAGCAGGTTGCTGATCAAATTGGTGTCAGCAGACAGAAGTACGCGAGAATTGAGAGCGGAGTCAATAGTGTTACCTTGGATATCCTTTCTAAAGTTGCAGAAGTTTTGGGGGTAACTGTGGGAGATATAACAAGAGTACTTGACGAGTCTCCGGTGGTTGCATATAGAGCAGGGGAGGAAGGCGCATCTTCTAAAAAGATATTTGATATGCTTGATTTATTTTATGCGAATAAGCATATGTGTGCAAAACTTCAGCACAAAGATATCGAATAAGGAGGTGCCCGTATGCAGGATAGTAGGAGACGAGAAATTCGAATAAAAGCGGATTCTTTCAGAGTCAAGTGTAAAATAAGCAGGTATGGAATAATTGATTTGTTCAAAGAGTGTGAGAGACTTGGGTATAAGCTATTAAGATATCCGCTCGGAGACAATGCTGATCTGGGATTTACAGTGAAGAAGGATAATGATATTGTTATTTTCACGAATAGTTGCAGCAGGTTATCCAGAGAAATCTTTACGCTTGCGCATGAAATTGGTCATGCGGTTTTGCATTTAAATGTTGAAAACTCATTTATTGACAATACTGTAACAATTAATGGCAGAAGTAATGATGAAAAGGAGCAGGAAGCGAATTATTTTGCAGCCTGTTTGTTGATGCCGGCTGACGATGTGGATAGATTTATTGATTTAGAAATCCAAGATTTCAAGGAAAAAGGTTTGTCTGCGATGGACATTGCCCGAATAATGTCAGAGTTTAATGTTAGTTTTGATATGGCATTAAACAGATTGGAGAGTTTAGACATAATAGATTTGAATCAGAAGCTTTGTCTTGATAATGAGAGAACCATGAAAAAGGTTGGTAATTTACTGCGAAGTGTTGGGGGCAATGCAAAGTTGAATGAACCAAGTAATGTGATTGATATACCATATGAGTATATTGATTATGTTATTTATAATTATAACCATAACGCTGTGCCAAAAGAAACACTGGAAAAGGTGCTTGCATATTATCAGCTTAGTATTGAGGATATTAGTGATAAACTTGTTTCATTGGTTGATGATGACGGTGATGATTTAGATGATTTGATAGGGGGATTGGAAGATTGAGAGCCTCCTTGGATACAAATGTTATTATACACTTCTATAAGGCTGGATTCGTAACTTATCTGAAACATATGGTTTTAGCTTAAAAGCTAAGTTGACCGCATTGAGCAAATTATTATAACAGGAATTATTAATGAGGATTGTGTAGCAATACAAGGTGCTTTTATTGAGTCAATTCCAGCAAAGGTAATAGAATAAAAAAATTTGATAAAAAGAAAAAAGATATAATTCTTAAATTATTTCTTGAATTTGCCAACTATGTCAGGTTACAAGACCTCTAACATGTGTTATTATTAGATTATACTATGTAATAACACACTAATTTCGCGAGGCAGCACATGATGATGAATCTCCCCCAATCCCCCCAACTGAATATCAACGACCTCCAAAGAATTTTCGACAAGACGACGGAGTGCTATAAGCTCTTCTGGTTTCGGGCTATTCTGAGCAGGGTCGGGGACGGAAAGCAGAGAATGACGTATAATGAGCTGCTCTGCCGGATGATGGCGGACGCTTATTATATGGTGAACGAGTATCATCTGAATCTTGGACCTAATGACAGCCTTGAAAAGATTGTGAAGATAGTTTTTGAGCAGACGGGGGTTAAGTCGTCCGAGAATACGGACAAGATTTACAATATGCTTCTCGATTATAATACAAAGGAGATTGCCAGGCTTAAAGGCACGCTGATAAATTATGTCCCGTATCATCTGCAGTCCTGCTTTCTGCACGATAAGACATTGGCAGAATTTCCTACAGGGAGTGCGGAGAAAATTAATGAGCTGAATCAGCAGGAGCGGCTGTTATACTATTATGGCGAGTACATGCGCTACAGAACCGAGATTATCATACAGGACGACTGGTTTGCCTATCTGAGCGAAAACAGTGAAATTTTGGAGGGGTGGGTGCAGTATAAGCTGATTGATTATCTGCAGCGGAGAAATCCGACAATCCCGGGGATACCGAACAAGATTTCCGCACCTGAAAAGAGAAAGCTTGAGGAGGCGAACAGGTTCTGGCGTGCCGTTGTTGACAGGGCAGAGATTATGGATTGTTATACCGGAAAGGTGTTCAATAAGGACAGCTTTGAACAGCTCGGACAGCTGGAGATTGACCATTTTATACCGTGGTCTTTTATTGCGAGCGATGAAATCTGGAATTTGACACCGACCTTTAAGCGGGTAAATATAAATAAGAGCAACGATCTGCCGGACATGGATATAGACTTGAAAAAGATGGCACATCAGCATCACATCGCGTTTGGAATTGCGGAGGAGAACTCCGAAATAAGAAAATTGCTGGACAAATTTTTGAATAAAAATCTCAATGACAGCGCCGCACGGCTTGATTTGTATTCAAGAAAGCTGTCGGAAAAGGAGTACTCCGACGGGATTTTCAAGATAATTGAGCCATTGTATATGTCGGCGCAGAATGTGGGATTTAAGAAATGGACGAAGCGGTTAGAGGCATAAGTTTTGAAAGCAAAACCTTCAAACTATTTATTGGAGGCAGTATGCAGGGGGATAAAAATAAAACATAACATGGAGGGAAAGCGGCTATGGGAAAGCTGGTCAGAGATAAAATTCCGCAGATAATAATGTCGGACGGCAAAAATCCGATTGTACGGACATTATCTGATGAGGAATTTTTGACGGAGCTTGATAAGAAGCTTGACGAGGAGGTTGCAGAGTATCAGGCAGACAAGTCTCTTGAGGAGATGGCTGATGTTCTGGAGGTGCTTTTTACAATCTGTGAGGCGCGCGGATATTCGATTGATGAGCTTATGAAGGTGCGCGATGAGAAGAGGGAAAAAAGAGGCGGATTTAAGGAGAAGATTTTTTTGGCTGGCAACGAATGAAAAATAGTGTATAATTATAAAAACAAATACATTTCAGAAAAGAGGAACCCGGATTGTTTAGTGCATTTGATGTGATTCCAAACAGTTTTTTTAATCCGTTGTCAAGCAGCAGCAATTACAGAACCAATGCTGCCATGCTCAAGTTCATATATGAGCAGTATGACAATGAGATTTCATATAGAATTAAGAGAAATGTGCTCAGAGATGAGCTGGCATATTTTATTTCTGATCATTCTGATGAGCTGGCGCTTGATGGGGATAATATGTCGAAGAGCTATCAGGACATGGCGAGCGACTATCTCAGAAAATTTGCGGGCAGGGACGTGGGCTGGCTCGAGGAGGAGTTTGATGAGACTACATTTGATAAATATATCATTATGACCGAGCAGGGTGTGATGTTAGCAGAGCTGCTGGTTCGTTTAGAGCGCCCGGAACGAGAAGAGCTTTCAAGTTACATGTATAATATCTATAATACACTGTTAAATCGTGAACAGTGGAACGGGGATCCTTATGTTGGTGCCCTCAAAAATGCCTACAAAAATGCAAAGGCATTGTCAAAATCACTCAAAAAAATGTCCACATATATTCGCAAAACTATTGAAAAACTGATGAAAGAGATTTCGTATGAGAGCCTCACTGAGAATATTATTGCATACTGTGACGGAGATTTTATCAAGGAATATTCAAGGCTCACCAAGCCTCAGAACAACATTCATATTTATCGCGGAAAGATAATTACTATGCTTGAGCAGCTACAGAACGATGATGAGATGTATGAGCTTATTACGATTGGCTGCGTGAACGAGGAGGATATAGAGGAGTGGGAAGCTAACGAGAAGATAGATTTGATGTTTGATACAATCAAGAAATTTTTGAAGGACGATTATCTCAAAATTATTGCAGATATTAAACATAAATTAAATCTATATATAACCATGGCTCTCGGGAGACTCAGATACCTCAAGAACCATGAAGTCGATATGCGCGGAAATGTTGAAAAGACTTTAAAATATATGCTTGATATGATGAATGAGACCGGAATGAAAGATGAGCTTCCGGACGAAATGGGTGAACTTATTCGAATAAACCAGAACAAATACATAGATTTGCAGTCAATCAGAATGCCGCAGAACAGGAAGAAGGTACGGCAAAGGTCGGTAACGCAGATAGAAGCTCTGACGCAGGAGGATTTGGAAAATCAGAGGAAATTACAGGAGCGTGAAGCGAGAAATCCGTATTCAAAGGAGATAACTAAAAAGTATCTGGAAACCTTGCTTGGAAAACGGCATGAGATTTCAAGCAGCGAGGTTCCGCTGGACAAAAAAGAGGATTTATTGATGATTTTGTCTGCGGCTGCGTATGCACAGGAAAATGGATTTAATATAGAACCTGAGGATGGATATTTTGAAGCCGGAAATATGATTTTAAAATCATTTAAAATAACAGATGACATTAAAAAAACAGAGTTTTAAACTAATATTTACGTTGCTGTATGGTGGAATGGAGATTAGTGTGAAAAATACATCTAAGACAATAAGAACATTGTCCAAGATGTATTAAAGTTTTTCATTATTACTTGCGTCACTGTAAAAGCAGTGACATGGAGGATTGGGATGAATATAATTGAGGCTTGGGATGATTTTACTTCTTCGGATAAGATAATGTTTCAGAATTCGTGCA
>CAKRJT010000012.1 GCA_934351925.1 uncultured Lachnospiraceae bacterium | reverse complement strand
ACATGGTATCGGATGCAGTGTCAGGTGCGATGAATAACGCGGCATCGGGAGCAGCGGCAGGCGCAACGACTGACATGGTATCGGATGCAGTGTCAGGTGCGATGAATAACGCGGCATCGGGAGCAGCGGCAGGCGCAACGACTGACATGATATCAGGTGCAGTGTCAGGCACGATGACTGGCATGGTATCAGGCGGCACTGCGGGTACGATGACGCATACTGTGACGGGGGATTTTAACATACTTAAGCTTGCAGCGATTGTATGGATTGTCGGAATGGCAGTTATGCTTGTGTATGGTATAGCGGCTTATATCGTGATGGCAAGGAAGGTTCGCAATGCCATATGGTCAGAGAGAAATGTATATCATTCGGACAGAATTACCTCGCCGTTCGTGTTTGGCTTTGTGCACCCAAGAATATATATGCCGAGCTTTATAGAGAGCGGAGCTTCTGAGTATGTGCTGCTTCATGAGAACTATCATATTCAGAGACATGATTATATTGTGAAGCCGCTGGCGTTCGTGCTTTTATGCATCCACTGGTTCAATCCGCTTGTGTGGGCGGCATTCTATGTCATGGGAAGGGACATGGAGATGAGCTGCGATGAAGCCGTGATTGGAAAGATGATTACCGAGCAGACACGCATTACGGACGGCATGAGTGAATGTGAGGTCGTGAAGAGGTACTCATATGCACTGTTAAACTGTGCTTCACATGGAAGGTTTAATGCTCTATTTCAGCCGGGCTTCGGTGAAGTGTCTGTAAAGGGCAGGATTAAGAATGTCCTTAAATATAAGAAATTCAGCCGTATTGTTACGGCGGTTATGGTTGGCGTATGTGCTATCGTGCTTGCTGCCTGTGGAACCAATTCAAAGGATGATTCACAGAAGGTTGAGAATCCGATGACACCTGAGAAGATGATGCAGATATCGGACACACTGCGTTTTACTTCGGGCAGGGTATCAGACGATTTGGAAGGCAGCGTTACGGGAACAGGTGTGAAGGTGGTAAACGACGGGCAGGACAATTCGACGGTTGTGTGGGATAAGGACAGTGTCAAGCTTGATGAGAACATTGCTCCGGCAGGAATATATGATTACAGTGCGGAGGTTGACATTGATGGTGACGGCGAGCCGGAGAGAATACTTAAGTGTCAGTACAGCACTGATGACCCTAATGTGTATAGGACGTTCGTTTTGGACAGGCAGGATAACGGACTTGAGTGTGTCGGTATTCCGTCACGGAATATTGTGACGGCGAGGGCTTATGATAACTATATTCTTGAGGTAAAGGTTGATTATGAGCAGAACATAAGAGTGTATGACTGCAGCAAGCCGGGAAAGAATAAGTTCTTAAAGGAGCTGAGGGAATCGTTTGAGGGTGTTGTATGGGACAGCGATGGAAGGATTATAGCTGCGGACAGCGCGGACGGACTGAGTAAAAGTGTTGCGGCCGGCTTCGGGCAGGAGCTTGGAAGCGGCTTCAATCTCAGGGAGACTGAGGACGGCTTAGCGGTTGATTCCATAGATTACTATGTAAATATATGGCTGTCCGATGAAAATAATATTAAGTTTGCCGCGTCATTGACGTATAAGCTGAATTCCGGGAAGTTGGTATTTCAGTCCGGGTCTGTCCTGGATAGAACGGAATCGGGCGGAATTGCAGGACAGCTTGATGAGAATTTTGAGTGGAAGGAAGCGGACACTGCGAAGGGTATAGAGCTTGATACTGCGGATACTCATGGTAAGTGGATGGAGCAGAAGCTGGAGATTGCAGAGTCACTTTATCAGGATTTCATACCTTGTGCGGCAGGCATGGATGGTGAATGGCTTAGAGCACTTTATAATGAGCAGTATGATGTATTGATTACTCAGGAGAATGGAGATGCCTATGGAATATATCATGGAGGGGAGTATATTTCAGTGCCCGTCGGGCTGGCATTCGCGACAGAGAACTATGTCACAATCAGCTTGGTCGATGTCAATGAGGACGGAAAGGCAGAGCTGTACATCCACGCATATCTGGGAGGCTGTGAGAGAAATCAGCTCATAGGGCTTGAACCGTTGTCAGCATTGGTTGACTCTTACAGTAATGACGGAAATGACCTAAAGGTTCGCGATTACGTCAGGGAATACAAGCTTACGGATGCGTGGATAGGGGATGATGATAAGGTTTATGTGTCGGCAGAGTTCGTGATGAACAGCGGCGAGACATATCAGACGGAATGTATCGTTGAAGATGCGGACAAGGACGGACTTGATGATTTTGTGATAGAGCCCGTATTCTTTGACACGGTCATAGCTGCCGAATATCCTTATGAGGTGAAGCAGGATATTCGTTTCCGGGTAAATCAGGGGAGCAGAACCCGAGGAAACGGATATATATTCATGTCAATTCCGCTGCAATATGATAAGGCGGCAGACCATTATATAGAGCAGGGAGATATTGAGCTGTATTATAGGGAAATGAGTCCGGCAGATTGGGGATAAGGAGCCTGATGCAAAGTCATTTAAAAGCTTCATTGCAGCCTGTTCATTTTTCTTTTCGAAAAGCAGATATCTGATAAAAGCATCTAACTGACTTTCGGCATCGGTAGTAAGTACTATTTTATAATCCATATTTTTTTCTCATATTTGAAATCACAGTATCAGCATCTTTGATTTGACCAGCTTCAGCGTGGGCGCGTGACTCTGCCAGCTTTGCGAATAATTCTTCTTCGGAAAGTGGCAGATAAGCTGTAGATTCTTCATTTTTTATGCGCTTTATCTCAAACGGAAATCCATTAGCTGCAACCGCCTGTTTAAGAAACATTCTTATAGCTGTGGTTGTATCAGTCCCTAAATCCCTGAAAAGGTTGTCAGACTGAGTTTTCAATTCATCATCTACGCGGACTTGAATCGTACTTGACATAACAGTACATCCTTACTTTTTTAATACATTTTAATATTGATTCATTCATATTGCAGTAATGCCGGCTGAGTTGCAAACAGCCATGGATGGCTGATTTTGCAACGATGGCTAGAGTATAAAAGAGCTTCACAGAGTCATTAGAATAACTTGCTTTGTACAACGGAGCTGATATGCATAAATATAACATGATATATATATTTAAGTTGTGAAAGCATGTTTTGATATCTGAGTCTTATATAATAAATTTGAATGTATAAACAGTATATAACAGTTGACAACAGATACCAACTGTTATATACTGTTTATACGTTGAGCGATATATGTGGCGTAGCGCAGCGCCACATCGGCAATTTGTTTTCGCACAAGAAAAACGCCAAAAGTGTTTTTTATTATTACTTGTGTCGCCGCTTGGCGGCAGAATGAGGATTAATATGCATATTATACTTAACAACTCATCCATGATACCCATTTATGAGCAGCTCATGGAGCAGATTAAAAATGAGATAATCTCAGGCGGGCTTAAGGAGGGGGAAGCACTTCCTTCCGTCAGAACGCTTTCGGGGGAGCTTAAGATAAGTGCTCTTACCGTCAAGAAGGCTTACGATAAGCTTGAGGAGGAGAATTTTGTGAGCACAGTCCATGGCAAGGGAACCTTTGTCACGGCTACGGACATGGAGCTTGCTGCAGAAGCCAGACGGCATGCGGTGGAGGAGGACTTCTGCCATGCAGTCGCGAAAGCGAGGACAGTCGGGATGAGCGATGAGGAGATTAAGGAGTTGTTTGCCATAATAATTGAAGAGTGAACGATTGTGAGCAGAGGATAGGGAGAGTGAAGTATGATAAAAGCAGATAATCTTGTCAAGAAGTATGGGAATTTCGAACTCAACATATCAATGGAGGTTCAGGAAGGTTATATTACGGGGCTTGTGGGAAAGAACGGAGCCGGTAAGAGCACGGCAATCAAGCTGATACTCGGGCTTGTAAGACCGGATTCGGGAAGTATAACGGTTCTCGGGAAAATGCCGTGCGAGCTTACTGGAAAGGATAAGCAGAAGCTGGGTGTTACGCTTTCTGAGGCGGGTTTTTCGACTTATCTGAATGTGAAGGACATAATCAGAATATTGAAGAAGCTGTATTATGATTTTGATGAAGGAGAGTTCAGAAGCCGGTGTGATAAGCTTGGCATACCGTTGGATAAGAATATAAAGGATTTTTCAACAGGCATGAGGGCAAAGCTGAGAATGTTGGTGGCACTCAGCCATAACGCGAAGCTTCTCATACTTGATGAGCCGACAGCCGGGCTTGATGTTGACGCAAGAAACAGGCTCCTCGATATGCTGCGTGATTATATGGAAAAAAGACCTGACAGCAGCATATTGATCACGTCCCACATATCTACTGACCTTGAAGGGTTATGCGATGACATATACATGATTCATGATGGCAATGTGGTTCTTCACGAGGATACGGATGTACTTCTTGACAAATATGCTGTGCTTAAGGTCGATGAGGCAGCCTATGAAAAACTCGACAAGACATATATTTTAAAGGCCAATAAGGAAAGCTTCGGATATTCATGCTTCACAAATGAGAAGCAGTTCTATGTGGATAATTATCCGGGTATGGTTGTTGAAAAAGGCGGAATTGATGACTTGATTCTTATGTATTCGGGAGGAAAAATGTGATGGCAGGACTTTTTGAGAAAGATATCAGACTGATTTTGAGAAATAAACAGATGGTGATAGTGGTTGCCTTTATGGCACTCATGATGAGTTTTTCGGGAAGTATTGATATGGTTCTGCCATATATGACCATTTTCGGGACAATATTTTCGGTGAGTACGATAAGCTTTGATGAGGCTGACAACGGATACAGCTATATCATGACGCTTCCGGTTACATATAAGGATTATGTGTATGAGAAGTATATGTTCTGTACGGCAGGCGGAATTGCGGCAGGACTGGTTACGATGGTATTTTTCCTTATCGGCACAGGCATAAGAGGAACTGCTGTAGTGACATCGGATATGCTCATAGCTGCTGCTGCGGTATTGCCGCCTATTGTGATTATAGAATCATTTCTTATACCTGTGCAGCTCAGGTTCGGAAATTCAAAATCAAGAATCTTTATTATGGTTTTGATTGGTGCCGTAATTGCAAGTGTGTATGTGATGGACATAGTTGTCGGCGATGTGGAGCAGAAGGCGGCAGAGGTCATAAAAGCGGTTGACGGGATAAAGCCGTTATATGTAATAATTGGAGTGGCAGCGGTTACGATGATAATTCTTGCCGTATCTGTCATGTGCAGCATGAGAGTTATGAGGAGAAAGCAGTATTGACAGAGCAGCGGAGCGGATTGAGAATATCATTTATTGTCAAAATTAATATAAGCTTACACTTATAACATCCGATATATATTATATGTAGAGAAGAAATCTGACATATATACACGGATGTATAGGAACGCTACGGACAGCACGATGTATTTGTGCTGTCTATTTTTTTACAGAAAAGACAATTTAATCAAATATTGCATTTGGGGAGGAAACTTATGTCACAGAATGTATATGTAAATCTTAAGAGCTTAAAGACGGGTGTAAGCGGCGGCAGGCAGACCGCGTTTGACAAGCTGAGCACCGCATTTGGAAAGTATTCAAAAACCGGGAACGACAATAATCAGGCGGATAAGACGACCAAATACGCCTCGAGAATGGACATGCTGCGCGTCGCGGTGAAGGACTATCTCGACCCTACGGCAGGCATGACGGACGAGCAGAAGGAGAGGTTTATAAAGAAGCTGTACGCCAAGATACAGAGCGGAAAGAAGCTGACTCCCGACGAGCTGGCGTATCTTAGAAAATATGACCCGGTCACATACATGAAAGTTGTACGCATACAGGCGAAGAGGGAGGCGCTTGAGACGCAGCTTAAAAACTGCAAATCAAAGGAGGAGGCGCAGGAGCTGTATGTTGATACGGTATCGCGTATTCCGGAGGACGACCCTGCGAGGAAAGAACTTCTGGCAGCCTATGATGATGCATATGAGGAATTTAAGAAGTCGGACGACTACGGGAGCCTGCCGGAAAAAGTGGAAAATAAACGGTAAAACTTTCTTTTCTAACGTGACATTACGGATTTACTAGTGTATAATAGCTCGATAGGACTTAAAGATTTAACGGAGGAAAGAGCTATGATGATAGCAAAGATTTTGGCACTCACCATTTTTATAGTGATGTTTGTGCTGATTATCACGGACAAGATTGAGAAATGTCTTGTCACACTGTGCTGTGGACTTGCCACGGCGCTGTTGGTATTTGGTCTGTCAATGCACAGCATGAGTGCTTTTACACAGACACTTAATGTAAGAAGTATATTTACGCTCGGGTTCTGGTATGAGGCTGGAAGCTCGTCGGAGAGCACCAGCGGCGTGAACTGGGCGACCATTATATTCCTTGCGGGAATGATGGTAATGGTTGAAGGAATGGCGAAGGCGGGATTTTTCCGTTGGCTCTGCATGACTATTGCAAAGCTTGTAAAGTATAAGGTAATTCCGATTTTCCTTACATTCATGGTAATGTCCTTTGTGCTCGCTATGTTTATCGACAGTATTACCGTTATCCTTTTCCTTGCGGCAGTTACCGTTGAGCTTGCACAGCTTCTCAAGTTTAACCCGGTTCCGATTATCCTGTCGGAGATATTCTGCGCGAACCTCGGCGGTTCAGCGACAATGTGCGGAGACCCTCCTAATATTATTATAGGTACATCACTTGGATATTCATTTGCCGATTTTGTCACCAACACGGGACTTATCGCGGTGATATCACTTGTCGTTATAGTTGCATATTTTTATCTGTGCTTCAGGAAGGAGCTCGGCAAGGCGGGCACGGATGTGGATATATCCAAGATGCCTTCACCTAAGTCGGCGATAACGGACAAGAAGGCATTTGCGATAAGCACTGTCATATTCCTTATCGCGGTTGCGCTCCTCATCACACACGCGCAGACAGGACTCACGGTTGCGTTCATCGGCACATTCATAGCGATTATAACACTCGCTACATCGGGAAAGAACGCGAAGGCGATATTGAAGGGTGTTGACTATAAGACACTTCTGTTCTTCATCGGACTTTTCTTTGTCGTAGGCGGGCTTGAGCAGACAGGTATTCTTGAGATTTTTGCACAGTTCATCGGAAAAGTCAGCGGCGGAAACATAATGGTAATGATAGCAATTATTATCTGGGTATCGGCTATTGCGAGTGCGTTCATCGACAATATCCCGTTTGCAGCCACGATGATACCTGTTATAAAGACACTCTCCGCTACGACGGGTGCAGATCTGGCGGTTCTTTCATGGACTCTTGCGATGGGAACCGATATCGGAGGAAGCGCAACACCTATCGGTGCGTCAGCTAACGTAGTAGGTACATCAATCGCCTCGAGAGAGGGCTACCCTGTAACCTGGGGCAAGTACTGCAAGGTGGCTGTTCCTGCAACGGTTATCGTTATTCTCATATCGATGCTGAGCATCTATGTGAGATATCTGTAAGACAGTTTGGAGAAAATGGAACTTTATCAATATAAGTACTGATAATTGTTAGAATATTTTAAATAATTTTTATAAAACTATTTACAAAATAAGGTATTTTAAGTTAAAATATAACTATTCAGAGGCAGAGATTTTACAATAGTGGTTCTGGATAGTTATATTTATATCCAAGGATTTCGGAAAATGCATATAAATATAAATCCCAAGCTATAAGTATCTGTTTAGAACTACACTATATGCCGGGTAGGAGGCTTTTATATGGGTGAACAACTTATTATTGCGGTTAGCCGTGAGTTTGGAAGCGGTGGTCATGCAGTTGCACAGCTTCTTTCTGAGAGGTACAATATTCCCCTCTACGACAGCAATCTCCTGGAGGATATTGCCAATCAGAAGAACCTTGATGCACAGGCTCTTGGCAAGTACGACGAGAAGTCCAAGGCTTCATTTTTTACAAGGTCGGTGAGAGGCTTCAGCACATCACCTGAAGAGAACCTTGCGTGGATGCAGTTTAAGTATTTGAAGGGCATGGCTGACGAGGGAAAGTCCTTCGTTATTGTCGGAAGATGTGCCGAGGAGGTGCTCAAGGGCAATACTAATCTGGTAACAGTGTTTGTGCTCGGTAATATGGAGAACAAAATTCATAGAATAATGGAGCGCTACCAGACCACAAGGGATAAGGCGGCGAAGCTTATAGAGCAGCAGGATAAGAAGAGAAAGTCCTACCATAACACCTACTGTCAGGGCAAGTGGGGCGACTCGAGAAATTATGATATCTGTATTAACAGCAGACTTGGCGTCGACAAGACGGCGGATATCATAGCACGTTTTATTGACAGTGAGAGAGCGTAGAAGCAGCACAACAATAGAATACGGATAACCGGAGCCGATAGGACGCACATCGCAGGATGCAGCACTATCGGCTTTTGGCATTTATTGGAAAGAGTGAATGTAAATGCCGGGAGAAATATTTTATAATTAAGTTATAAAACCTTAATCTTCCTCTGTAGAATGTTAATGGTTCAGGTGGTATACTATTCCTATAATCAGTGTTGGCGATGCAGAACATGAAGGGTATTGGCATCGCGCAGCATATAGTATATTTTACATCAGGAGGATATGGCATGAAGGAAATCAAATCACCCAAAAGGCCGTTGGTATTCTACTACGGCATAGTTCTGCTGCTTATAGTTCTGTTTAATCTTATTGTGTCCCCTATTCTCATGGAGCGTCAGGTCACTGAGGTTGACTACGGCACATTTATGAAGATGATTGAGGAAAAGAATGTAGGTCAGGTCGAGGTCGGCAATTCGGAAATCGTGTTTACCGACAAGGATAACACCGCAATCTACAAGACGGGAGCGATGGACGACCCTAATCTCACGGAGCGCCTTTACAATGCGGGGGCGAGCTTCGCAAAGGAGATTGAAAAGACGACCTCGCCGCTTATCAGTTTTCTCGTGACGGGTATCCTGCCACTCGTAATATTCATCGTTCTTGGCCAGTATATGTCAAGAAAGCTCATGCAGCAGATGGGCGGAGGAAAGAATTCCATGGCTTTCGGCATGGGAAAGAGCAATGCCAAGATATATGTGCAGTCCACAGAGGGCATACATTTTTCGGATGTCGCAGGTGAGGATGAGGCGAAGGAGAATCTTGCCGAGATAGTGGATTATCTTCACAATCCGTCAAAGTATACGGATGTGGGTGCGTCGATGCCGAAGGGACTTCTGCTTGTAGGACCTCCGGGAACAGGTAAGACAATGCTTGCCAAGGCTGTCGCAGGTGAGGCGGGTGTTCCTTTCTTCTCGATATCGGGTTCGGAGTTCGTTGAGATGTTCGTCGGAATGGGAGCATCCAAGGTTCGTGACCTTTTCAGCCAGGCAAAGGAGAAGGCTCCTTGTATTGTATTCATAGATGAGATTGATGCCATCGGTAAGAAGAGAGACGGTCAGCTCGGAGGAAATGATGAGCGTGAGCAGACACTAAACCAGCTCCTCACGGAGATGGACGGCTTTGAGGGAAATAACGGCGTTATCATTCTTGCCGCTACGAACCGTCCGGAGTCGCTTGACCCGGCTCTTACCAGACCGGGACGTTTTGACAGGCGCGTACCTGTTGAGCTTCCTGACCTTGCGGGACGTGAGGCGATACTCAAGGTTCATGCAAGGAAGATTAAGCTCTCCGATGATGTGGATTTCCACACGATAGCGCGAATGGCATCGGGCGCATCGGGCGCGGAGCTTGCCAATATCATAAATGAAGCAGCTCTTAGAACCGTTAGAAACAACAGAACCATTGTGACCCAGGCTGACCTTGAGGAGAGCATCGAGGTCGTTATAGCGGGCTATCAGAAGAAGAACGCCGTTCTCTCCGATGAGGAAAAGAAGATAGTTGCATACCATGAGATAGGTCATGCTCTTGTCGCTGCACTTCAGACTAACTCGGCTCCGGTTCAGAAGATTACCATTATACCGCGTACCTCAGGCGCGCTCGGCTACACAATGCAGGTGGAGCAGGGTGATAAATACCTTATGAACAAGAAGGAGATTGAGAACAAGATTGCGACCTTCACGGGAGGACGTGCAGCGGAGGAGGTTGTCTTTAACGAGATTACCACAGGAGCATCCAATGATATAGAGCAGGCGACGAAGCTTGCCCGTGCGATGATTACCAGATACGGAATGACGGAAGAATTCGATATGGTTGCGATGGAGACCGTCACGAACCAGTATCTCGGCGGCGATACCTCTCTTAGCTGCTCCGCAGACACGCAGAAGGAGATTGACAGAAAGGTTGTCGAGCTTGTAAAGCGCCAGCACGAGAAGGCAAAGAAGCTTCTCGCGGACAACAGGGCGAAGCTTGATGAGCTTGCAATGTATCTGTACGAGAAGGAGACAATCACCGGCGAGGAGTTCATGAAGATTCTCAATAATCGGAAAAATGCCGACAATTCTACACGGGCAGGAGCTTCAGAGGACGCAGATAATAAAGAACAGAAAAAAGAACAGCAGACAGCTTCTATAAGAAAGGCAGGTGAGCAGGCATGAAAGAGTATTCACGCTGCAAATGGCTTGAGCTTATAGAGGGCATACTGCTCATCATACTCGGCATAGTCACGCTTATCTGTCCGACAGGTGTATTCTGGGGCTTCTCAATCATATACGGTATCATGGCAATAGTGACGGGAGTTGCCGACATCATCTTCTATGTCAAGATGGAAAAATATACGGGCTTTGGACCTGTGCTCGCACTTGTATCAGGGGTAATGAGTGTACTTGCCGGAGCGATGCTTCTCATGTACCCGGATGCGGGACAGCTTATAATCGTCATGCTCATACCGATATGGTTCATCGCGCACAGCATATCGAGACTGTCACATCTTCCGCTCGTAAGAATCGGCGCGGGAAGGGTGTATTACATTTTCTCGCTTGTGCTCAACATTATCGGAATTATCTTGGGATTGCTCATGATATTCTCGCCGTCGATAGCACTGTTCTCGGCATCGGTGCTCATAGGAACGTATCTCATACTGCTTGGAGTGGACTGCGTTATCATGGCGGGGAGCTTCAGGAAGAATAATAACTGGATGTAATAATAAATCCATCAATAGATATAGTGCGTGGCTGTTTACAGACAAAGCGGTGTATTTATTTGATGAAGTGGCTGTGATATAATTAATATATTATCACGCTGAAGGGAGACCGCACATGAGCAGGGGGAAGATTATTGTTGTTGAGGATGAGAGGGACATAAGGGAGGGCTTGTGTGAGCTTCTTGTAAAGGACGGCTATGATGTAACTGCGTGCGGAAGCGTGCAGGAGGCTGAGAGAAGCATTGCCGGAGGCGGTGCCGATTTGTACCTGCTCGATGTCATGCTTCCGGATGGAAGCGGCTTCGGACTATGTGAGCATATAAGGGATGAGCTTGGAAGCGATGTGCCGATTATCTTTTTGACGGCACTTGATGATGAGGACAGCGTTGTGAGAGGACTTGAGATGGGCGGTAATGATTACCTTGGGAAGCCGTTCAGGAAGAGAGAGCTTATGGCGAGAGTCGGAGCGCATCTTAACAGATACCATAAGAGCAGTGAGATATACAGAGCAGGAGATTTATCATATGATAAGCCGGCGGGGAGAGTGTACAAGTGTGGTGAGGAATTGGAGCTTAGGAAAAACGAGCTTAAGCTGCTTGGCTTTTTTATGGAGAATCCCGGTATTCTAATACCAAGAGAAAGGCTCCTTGAGCTTATGTGGGATATTGACGGCGAGTTCGTGGATGACAATACGCTGTCGGTGGAGATAAGCCGCCTGCGAAAGAAGCTTGGCAGGATAGACGGTGCGGAGTACATAGACACGGTCAGAGGAATCGGCTACAGGTGGAATGAGCGGGGAGAAAGACGATGAGTGGAAGGTACAGACATTTTGATATTGCGATAATAATACTTGCATGCTGTATGGGAGCTTTGGCTCTTGGCGGCATGCTTTTTATGTTGAAGTTTTGCACGGGACAGATGCAGAACATGGTCGGAATCGTGTATAAGTACGACGAAAATGCGGCAAAGGAGCTGCTCGGCGGGATGTTCACGGGACGTGATGAGAAAGCAGCGGGCGTGGAGGCGGCAAAAAGTCTCGGCTACACAGGAGAAGCCTTCAGCCTGTGGAACAGATTGAATGTATATGGGGCGGTTGCTGTGCTCGGATGCGCGGCAGCAGTTATCCTATGCGGAATTGTGTGTCTTGTGGTGATTAGGAGAAAACGTCAGGAATTGACCGATACGGAAAATGAGCACACGATAAACAGACTCACCGAGGATGCCTGTGCAAAGGAAAAGTACTATGAGGACAGGCAGCAGGATATTCAGGTGTTTATGGAGAATGTCACGCACCAGCTTAAAACTCCGCTCGCGGCGGTGATGGTAAATCTCGAGCTTATGGATGGCGGGGACAGAGAGCACGACGAGAGACTTAGGGAGAAGTGCATTGACAACATAGAGCACATGAAGGAGCTTTTGATGATGCTTTTAAATTCCGCCAGACTTCGTGTTGGGAAGCTGCATTTTAACAAGCGGAGGATGGATGCGGCGTCGTTGGTGAAGCGGCTTGAGCTTGAAAATGACGGTCTTATCGTTGAAAATATGCCGTCGTGCATGATAGATGCGGATGAGGAGTGGCTTTATCAGGCTGTGAATAATATCGTGTCCAACGGACTTGAGTATGGCATGGTGGTTTTGCGGGGAGCATGCCAAAGCGACATGGTGAGCCTTGAGATAACGGACGAAGGTCCGGGGGTGAAGAAGGAAGAAATGTCAAAGCTGTTTGAGCGCTACTATGTGGGTGAGAACCCGAGGGAGGACAGCACCGGCATAGGCTTAAATCTCGCATATATGGTTGTAAAAGCGCACGGGGGCGATATTGTGGTGCACAGTGCCGATGGTGACACGGGCTGTGTGATAAGGATTATGCTTCCTATATATGATGTGAAAGAAAAAATAAAAATCGGTGAAGCTGTAAGAGTCCTGTAAGAAATGTGGTGTATGCTCTGAATATAAAGACAGGAAAGCTATTTTGCATAATGAGAGAGGAGCATGAGATATGGACTTAATCAGTGTCAGCAGACGGCGGAGGAGAAAAGAGCTTGTGAGGATATCGGCTATTGTATTTCTTGTGAGCTTTTTTCTTGCCGCCTTTTTGCTGTATCAGAGTCAGATGGAGGAGTATGAAAAGCAGAGGAATATAAGGCTGTGCGGGAGCTGGATACTCGAGCAGCCGGGATTTGTTACTACGCCTGAGGCATTGCATCCGTATGTAAAAAAGACGGGTGAGGTGCTCGGAGGCGTGCACGTTTACTTAAATGACGGCGGGGATGCGTTTTCAAATGATATGGGGCTGTATATCGGGACACTTCCCGACAATATGTCCGACATTGGGCGAGTGAGGATATTTGACGGGCGGATGCCTGAGAGCGAGGGCGAGATAGCGCTAACGCTCGGGGCGCTTGAAAGACTTGGACTTTCGTATGAGCTCGGGCAGCGGATAGAGGTATGTTACGGAAAATATTACGATTACAGTGAGCTACGCGAAAAAAACATGAATCAGGAGTATCACACAAAGCAGTATGTGGTCACGGGTATACTCTACAATTATCTTGACCTGTGGTCTACGGGCTCGGGAATGCCGGGCATGATTGTGTCGTCGGAGGATTTTGCCGCGCTCGACGCACAGAAGATTCACTTTGGATTTTACAGTCTCAAGGACGAGTATGCGGATGTGAATCCTGAATTTGCAAGGACGCTTGCGGAGGGCGATGCCGCCATGTACTACAATTCCAAGGTCTATGATGCGGTGCTATGGGGCAGTGAGGTCACAAATGTGTGGGTTTTAGTATCCGTCATGGTGATTGGCTGCTGCGCGATGGTATACATAATAATTCAGGAAAACACGCGGAGAAAGAGCGCGTATTATCTTATGAGGTGCATAGGCGCATCAAAGGGACAGATAAGGGCGTTCTCGGTTCGGGAGAGTGTGTTTACCATACTCCCGGCGGCAGCGGCGGGCGTGCTTGGGGCGTACCTGATATGTGCCGTGGCTGTGATTTTCGTGAGCAGGGCTGCGGATATAGAGTACTTTTTCGTCTTTGATGTCGGATTGCTGCTGAGGATTGTGGGAGTGGTATTTTTAACGATGCTTGTGGCTGTTCTGGCTTCGCAGACCACGCTTATGAGCAGGCGCATGGTGCGGGGTGAGGGAAAAATAAGTGCGCGCAGGGCAAACCGCCTGAGAAAGAAGATACACGGCGGCAGGAACGGAAGAATGATAACGCCTGCTTATGCGGCAAAGCGTCAGAACGCGCTCCACCCGGTGAGGACGATACTTTTGAGGGTGATAGGAATTGCGGTGTGCAGTGTGGTGCTCTACAGCTTCACCAAAATTTACGAGGATATATCCTATTATAAAAGCTTTAAAAGTTCTGTGAATGATTTCACAATCGATATGCCTTCGGACTTCAGCTATCAGATTGATTACGAGGACAAAGAGACCGGGATGGTGACGTCGACCAACGCCTCGTTCTATGACACGGATGGCGGTTTCTCAAAAACGGCGCTCAAGAGCATGGAGCTTGTCGAGGGAGTCAGCACGCTGAACTATAATGCGAGGGTGTCAACGCATAAGCTTACATGGAACGGCATGGGGCAGTCGGAGTATTATAGGGAGGCAGTCGATGAGGTAACCAAGGTATACGGAATGAATGGCGGCTATTGGCAGTACGATGACAAGTATGGGGAGCTTTTTACGGAAATTTATTGCAGCAATTATGATGACATCTGGGAGGCGTTTGCAAAAAATATCAGGTGGGATGGTGCAGACCGCAAAAAGTTTGAGTGCGGAGAGCAGGTTCTGGTGCTGTTTAACACGGAGGAGACGGACTCATCGCTCACGGCAGGGACGGTAATACATATCCCGACAGCGTCAGGAAATATAGATGTCGAGGCTGCGGCTGTCGGAACCTCGGCAAATGTCGAGGACGGCGTGCCTTATGGAGGAAAATATTACACAATATACGGCTCCGAAGCGCTCGGAGAGCGGATTGCGGCTGCTGACGGGAAGAATTTTAAATATACGCAGGCGGAATTTATATTTGACAATTACAGGGATGCCGAATTTATAGCGCAGCAGTTGTCCATAATCGCCGTGAGAAACGGCGGAAGCTACACCTCAAGATATGGCGAACTGAAAAATCAATACAAATCCATAATGCACGAGTTTTTTATGTATGGATGCTTTGTGGCGGCGCTGTTCTTCATGTTCGCTGTCATAAGAATAGCAATCCTGAAGGATGATATTGCAGGGCTGCGCGAGGCGAGGGCAAAATACAAGCAGGAGGGTGTGGATGACGGCTTCCTCATAAAACAATCGGTGTGCGGTGCAGCAAAGGATGGTATATCACTGCTTGCTTCAATTCCTGTTTTTGTGGTGATATACGGCCTTGTCTATGCAAATCAGATAAAAAAAGCCGCAATTACGGGTGGCTGGCTGACATCGCACCGTCTTGGCAGGATATTCACATACTCGACTGCGAAGGAGGGGCTGAAGCTGATTCCGATACAGCTCTTAGACCTTCCGTATGAGTGGAATCTTGTGATTCTTGCGGTGATTATCATTGTATTTGTAATCGTGGGCACGGTGATGACGGTAAGAGAGCTCAGAGCCGGAAGACTGTAAAATGCGAGACGTTCGGGAATGAAAGTTTGAAACAAAAACTTTCAAACTACTTATTGGTGGCAGTACTGCAAGCGATGCTTGCAGTATGCAGGGGTATAAGTTTGAAAGTGAAACTTTCAAACAACTTATTTGTGGCAATACTGCAAGCAATGCTTGCAGTATGCAGGGGTATAAATATGACTTTTGGAAAGGACTGGTATTAATATGGGAAAGGATATTGTTTTAGAGGCGGTGAATGTGTCAAGGACTTATGAGGGCAGAGTCCCGGTCAGGGCACTTAGAAATTGCAGTGCTGCGTTTGAGAGAGGCGAATTTGCAGCGATAATCGGAAAGAGCGGTTCGGGAAAATCGACACTCTTAAGGATACTTGGAACGCTCGATGTTCCGGATGAGGGCACGGTAAAGATTGGTGGAGCAGACATATACGGCGGAGGCACGAAGCTTTCGGATAAGCAGCTCTCCGAGTTCAGGAGAAGAAATATAGGCTTCGTGTACCAGGACTATAACCTTTTCCCGGAGTACACGGCATACGAGAATATAGTTTTTCCGGTGCATCTCGACAAAAGGCGCGAGGACAGGGAAGAAGTGATTGAGATTATGGAAAAGCTTGGCATTGAACATTGCAGGGACAAGTTTCCGTTCGAGATGTCCGGAGGTGAGAAGCAGAGAGTGTCGCTTGCGAGAGCGCTTGTCAACAAGCCTGCCGTGATTCTTGCCGATGAACCGACGGGAAATCTCGATGCCGAGACCTCATCCGAGGTTGCAGCGCTTCTTCGCAATGCGTCCGATATGTTCGGGCAGACTATTGTGATGGTGACACATGACAGGCAGATGGCGGATTTTGCGGACAGGGTGCTGGTGATAAAGGACGGGATAGTGCGGTAAGGCAGCTTTTTCCTGAAGCAAAGACTGAATTTCGTTAAAATTATTCATAGCTGCTTTAGGGAACTTTTATAAGATATTTTATAAGAAAAGTTCCCTAAAATCATATACATTTGATTAATAATATTATAGCCCCGAGAGGCACATTATTATATGGGTTCCCAAAATGCAATCCTGATTGTGTCGTACAACTTTTTGTGCTATGATAGTAAAAGTAACATTGGTTAAAATAAAGTAAAGGGGGAATTGCGTATGATGCCGGATGAAAAAATCAAAAATTCAGGTGAGCTGGAATTTGCTGTATTTTGCATTGAAAATGTTGCGGCAAAGCTGGGGGTGGATGCAGAGCGTGTTTATCAGGCGTTTGCTGAAAAAAGCGACATTTTAAATGGTTACATTGTGCCGGAGTATGAAGTGCTGCATACACAAAGCCGGGAATACATCGTAGACGACCTCCTTGACGTGATGCGGGAAAGGGGTGTGGAGGTATGATTCTTTATCATGGCTCATTTTTGGAGATTGCAAAGCCGGATTTGGTTCATTCACGCCCTAATGTAGACTTTGGACGTGGGTTTTATGTTACGCCTCTGTATGAGCAGGCTGCAAAGTGGTGTGGTAAGTTTAAGCGCAGAGGCAAAGACGGAATAATTTCCCAATATATGTATGATGAGAGCAGGGAAACTGAGTTGAAAACTCTTAAATTTGACTCATATTCCGAGGAATGGCTGGATTTTATTTTGGACTGTCGCACTGGGAAGGATTCGACTGATTATGACCTTGTTGTGGGTGGTGTTGCCAATGATAAAGTATTTAATACCGTGGAATTGTTTTTTGACGGATTGATTGACAAGACAGAAGCCATTAACCGTCTGCGTTATGAAAAGCCGAACCTGCAAATATGTTTCCGCACAGAGAAAGCAT
This sequence comes from uncultured Lachnospiraceae bacterium, assembly GCA_934351925.1. Classification (GTDB taxonomy): domain Bacteria; phylum Bacillota; class Clostridia; order Lachnospirales; family Lachnospiraceae; genus CAG-882. The sequence goes on along the minus strand of CAKRJT010000012.1, from coordinate 73,963 downwards.
TGTCGTTATTACATTTTGAAGGGAGTGAGGCGCTATGATGGCAAATCCGATTTTGCTTCAGAAAAAATACAGCCGTGTCATTGAGTGCTTTGCAAAGCGGCAGGGAATTTCGTTGGATGAAGCATTGGGATTCTTTTATCACTCCGAGGTGTATAAGCTGGTTTGTGACGGTGTATCCGATATGCACTGCATGAGTGACGTATATCTGGCGGATGAATTGGAACAGGAATATGCCGAAAAAGCAGCTTCCAATTTGGAACCCTCAGACAACTCAGATAGTAAAAGCATGGTGGTTGACGGCGTTTCACGGTAATGCTATAATAGCGAAAGATACCAGACAAAATCATGCATCGCGAAAACGCCTGCGGACAAGGCTTTTGCGTGTGAAATGGTTTTGCCATGAAAATTATAGCAAAGAGGAAAAAAATATGCAGGGACGTACACATAATTGTGGTCAGTTAAGACTAGAGAATGTCGGCGAAGAGGTTAAGCTTGTCGGCTGGTACGAGAATCTCCGTCAGGTGAGCAAGAATCTTGGCTTCCTGATTTTGAGAGACTTCTACGGCACGACACAGATTGTCGCCGAGACAGAAGAACAGATGGAGCAGTTGGCAGGAATTAACTACGAGTCAACTATAGAGATAGTCGGAATAGTAAGAGAGAGAAGCTCCAAGAACAGCAAGATTCCTACGGGAGACATCGAGGTTGTTCCTTCTAAGATTACGGTTCTCGGAAAGTGCCAGTACAACGAGCTTCCTTTCCAGATTAATCATTCCAAGGATGCGGATGAGAACGTAAGACTTAAGTACAGATACCTTGACCTTCGTAATCCGGATGTCAAGTCAAGAATTATATTGAGAAGCAGGATTGTTGCAGACCTTCGTGCTGCCATGATAGGACATGATTTTATGGAGATTACGACTCCTATACTTACATGCTCATCACCTGAGGGTGCGAGAGACTACCTTGTTCCGGCAAGAAATCATCCGGGCAAGTTCTATGCACTTCCACAGGCACCGCAGCAGTTCAAGCAGCTGCTTATGGCATCGGGCTTTGACAGATATTTCCAGATAGCGCCTTGCTTCAGAGATGAGGACGCCAGAGCAGACCGTTCACCGGGAGAGTTCTATCAGCTTGATATGGAGATGGCATTTGCAAATCAGGAGGATGTATTTGAGATACTTGAGGATGTTCTTCCTCCTATCTTCGCAAGATACGGAATCTACAATGAGGCTTCCAAACCACCATTCAAGAGAATACCTTATCTTGAGGCTATGGACAAGTACGGCTCGGATAAGCCGGATCTTCGTATCAGCCTTATTGTGCAGGACGCTACAGACATTCTTGCAGACTGCGGCTTCGGTCCATTTGCGGGAAATAAGGTTAAGGCTGTGGTTGCAGAGAACTTCACAGGTACAAGAAAGCAGATTGATAAGCTCTGTGCGGATGTTGAGGTTGTGAGCGGACAGAAGGCTTACTATTTCAGGCTTGATGAGAACGGCGAGCTTGTTGGCGGTATCGCTAAGTTCGTTCAGGAGCATAAGGATGCGGTAGTTAAGGCACTCGGTCTTAAGAACGGTGATTTCGTTGCACTCGCAGCAGGCGATTTAAAGACCGCACAGAAGACAGCCGGAGTTATCAGGAAGGCTATCGGCAACAGCTTTGACGGATATATGAAGAAGGAATGCTATGAGTTCTGCTGGATAGTGGATTTCCCTATGTACGAGATTGGTGAGGAGTCAGGCGAGCTTGAGTTCTGCCACAATCCGTTCTCAATGCCGCAGGGCGGAGCGGAGGCTCTCGACACAATGAATCCGCTTGACATTCTTGCATACCAGTATGACCTTGTATGTAACGGTGTTGAGCTTTCATCGGGCGCAGTCCGTAACCATGATCCTGAGATTATGATTAAGGCATTCAAGCTTGTAGGTCTTGGCGAGGATGATGTTAAGGCTAAGTTCCCTGCCATGTACAACGCATTCTGCTACGGCGCACCGCCACACGCAGGTATTGCGCCGGGTGTTGACCGTATGGTAATGCTCATCGCAGGCGAGGAGAGCATCCGTGAAATCATTCCGTTCCCGATGAACAAGAACGCACAGGATGTCATGATGGGCGCACCTGCAACAGTTACAGAGAAGCAGCTTCGTGAGGTTCATATCCAGATAGTTGAGGATAAGGCTGAGGAGAAGAAGGACGACGCACAGTAGTGTGACGATTGCGAATATAGAATAAGTAAAAAATAAAAGACAGTTCCCTTTCAGACAATAGAATGTCAGAAGAGGGGCTGTCTTTTTCTTGTGTTTATGTTAAATTAATAAATGTGCTGAAAAACAGAAAAATGCAACATTTTGTATAAAATGTTGCATTTTCCATTTACACTCTATATTTCGGATGTTATCTGCAAATCTTAACCCCTGTTTTCAAAAAAATATAACTTTTTTATCTTAAGTAAATTCCTAATTATAGCAAAGCTGCCGACTGGTGCTAAAAATCCATTTTTTCAAACAATGAATCGCGGTCATCCTGTTCAATCCCAAGATAGCGCTTGGTTATCACAAATGATGAATGGTTGTATACATCCATCAGCAGTACAGGTGACGTGCCTTTTTTCCATGCATGATATCCGAATGTTTTTCTGAGCGAGTGACAGCTTATATGTGTTTCGTCAAGTGTAGCGGCAGCCGCTTTTTTCACAATACGGTATGCCTGGGTGCGGCACAGTGGTCTGGTTGAATCCGTTGTTTTGGAAAATATGTACTCGCCCTGCTTAGGCTTTCTTTGCATGCGATATTCATCCAGAGCATCTAAAATCTTTGGACTCAGTGCTATCATGCTGGCTTTTCCAGTCTTTTTCTCATATACAAGCAGGTGAGGAACATATCTGTTGTTGTCAAACTGATAGACATCCTCCCACCGGAGGCTGAGAATATCGCTGATGCGCAGTGCAGTATGCAGGCCAAATACAATCAATGCATGGTTTCGCAGGTTCGGTTTCTTGCTGTTGTAATAGTCAACGAAGCTTTTGACATCCTGACTATCTCTGATAGGTTGTGTTGTGCTCATAGCTATCTTCCTTTCCAATTAAACATACGACATGGAGGTAGTTCAGAAAAATGCAACATTTTATACAAAATGTTGCATAATTACAGCCCGAAAACAAGGAGGTTTTTTATGCTGAAACTCACACTTCATCCCGGTGACTTCATAGATATCGGAGAAAATATCCGGGTGGTATTTTCCGGAGGCTCAGCAAATAACATTCATCTGCTTATAGATGCACCGAGGGATATGAATATCGCGAGGAGCACTGCATCAAAAGACAAGAAGCCTTCACCATACTACGCAGAGCCGAAGCTTTCGAGCGAGGCACAGAAGGAGATTGTTGACATCATCAAAAAGGAAAAGCAGGGCAGACGAAAAACTACCCCCACACCAAAGGGTAATTGATATCATTGGTAATAATGCGGAGAAATCCTAGGCTCTCCGTATCTATTATAAATCAAAAAAATAAAATTTTGCAGGAACGGATTCTTGCAAACAACGACATGGAGGTAATTTAATATGGTAGTACAGCACAACATGCAGGCAATGAATGCCAACAGAATGTTAAACATCACAACAGGCTCACAGGCCAAGTCAACAGAGAAGTTATCCTCAGGCTACAGAATCAACCGTGCAGCAGATGATGCAGCAGGTCTTACAATTTCCGAGAAGATGAGAAAGCAGATAAGAGGACTTGACCAGGCTTCTTCTAACGCTGAGGACGGCGTATCCGCAGTACAGACAGCAGAAGGTGCCCTCACAGAGGTTCACTCAATGCTCCAGAGAATGAATGAGCTTGCAGTTCAGGCTTCCAACGGAACCAATTCACAGGATGATAGAGATGCCATTCAGGCAGAGATAGAGCAGCTCACAACTGAGATTGACAGAGTTGCTGAGACAACTAAGTTCAATGAGACATATCTCTTAAAGGGTGATACTGACGGTGCAACCAAGACTAACACTGTAGCAGCTCATGATGCAGGTCTTGCAGGTAAGCTTGGCGAGTCTGAGAATGGCAAGACAACCTTCACAGCTGATAAGCTTGCTGTAGGAAGCAAGGTAACAATCGGCGGTGTAGAATATAACATTGTAGATTCTTCTAAGACTTCTGACTATACATCCATTAAAGAGTATACACCGGCTGCAGGTGATACACTTGTTCAGGACGGAAAGAAGTATACATATGTAGCAGATAGTACGACAACACCTGGCGGAGCTACAGCAGCTGGAGATGGCTGGTTTGCAGATGACAATACATCAACAAAAGCTGATACTGTAACACTCAAGGCAGGTTCCACACTGACAACTAAGGCTGATGGCAAGACAACAACATTAGTTGGAAGTGGTGCACTTGATATGAGCGCTACTGCTGCTGCAACACCTACATGGGCAAAGGGAGATACTCTTGTACATGGCGGAAAGACATATACTTATACAGGAGCTAATGACAAGTGGAAGGACGAAGATGGAACTGAAGTAACAAATGCAAATCTTGCAGAGGCAGGCGACACATACACAATCAAGGATACCGGAAAGTCAGGACAGATTGATAATAAGGGTATATCAACTGTTGAGAATATTCAGGATAAGATTAAGGCTGCCGCTGATACTGACACAATTAAGATAAGAGATACCGTCGATGGAACAGATAAGTCATATACAGTTGGAGTAACTACCAAGGAAGATGGCACTAAGTATACAGCAGATGATATTGCAGCACTTGTCAAGGAAGGTGCTTATGTAACTGATAAGGGTGGTAAAACGTACTATGCAGCACCTAAGGCTTCCGATGACAAGAATGACATCACACTGCAGGATGCTTATTCTAAGATGGCTGAGGAGCTTGAGGCAGCCAGCTCAATAGGTACTGACAAGGCAGCTACAGTTAAGAACAATGGTGATGGCACATTCGAGATTACACAGGGCACTGTAGAGGTTAAGGATAAGCTTTCCTTCAATTTACAGGTGGGTGCTGACGCTGATATGACTAACAAGATCAGTGTAAATATCGAGTCAATGAGTGCAGCAGGTCTTGGCATCAAGGGTCTTAACGTATCAGATGATACAGGTAAGGCTGCTACATACGCAGTAGACGCTATCGCTGATGCTCTTCAGAAGGTATCTTCACAGCGTTCAGCTCTCGGTGCTGTTCAGAACAGACTCGAGCACACAATCGACAACCTCGACAATGTTGTTGAGAATACAACATCCGCTGAGTCACGTATCCGTGATGTCGATATGGCTGAGGAGATGGTTGAGTACAGCAAGAACAACATTCTTGCTCAGGCTGGACAGTCCATGCTTGCACAGGCTAACCAGGCTACACAGGGAGTTCTCTCCTTACTCGGCTAATTTCAGTTTAAATGCATATATTGGCTTTTGTTGATTTTTTGTCAACAGAGGCTGTGGCATGAATGAAGCGCCCATGTCGGAAAATGTTCCGATGTGGGCGTCTTTTGTATGTTCTGACATCAAAACATATCAATAATGATATTGACATATAAGACATATCGTGATAATGTTTAGTTAGAGCATATTTCTTGAAAATCTATATTTCTTTTGTCTAAAGTATGTGCCTGGGACGACACCGTATGGCATTAACGCTGATGGTATATTGTGATGCGTTATTACATATTGCTTATGGCTGTCTCATAGCGGATATTCAGAGGTCTATGCTTGTATTCCATTAATTCTGGCAGGAGACACTGAATGAATTCCTGCGTCACACAATCACAGGAGGAGCTGCTGATGACAAGAGGCAAGAAGTTATACGGTGGTAAAAAAAGAAAAAAGGATTTTTCGTCGGTGAAGAATCTTAAAAAGAGGGGCATAATCTTGAAAGCTGACCGCAGGTATAAGGATACGGTGTTTCGAATGCTTTATAAGGATAAGAGGAGAAAGTTCTAAGTAATTAAAAATATTGATAATAGTGATTAAATGTGTTTAAATATACTCAAGGAGGTTGTTGTTATGAACACATCAAATATCACTAATTACAAACCAAAAGATTTCGCTGAGTTGTTAGGAGTTTCTGTTAAAACATTGCAGCGTTGGGATAGAGAAGGAACTCTAAAAGCAAATCGTACTCCAACTGATAGACGTTATTACACTTATGACCAGTATCTTCAATTTAAGGGTATAAATACAGAAAATGACAATAGACAAACAGTCATTTATGCCAGAGTATCGACAAGAAACCAAAAAGATGATTTACAAAACCAAGTAACTTTCTTACGACAGTTTTGTAATGCTAAAGGAATTATTGTAGACCAATGTATTGAAGATTATGGAAGTGGTCTTAACTACAACCGTAAAAAGTGGAATCAATTATTAGATGAAGTAATGGAGCAAAAAATCAAAACGATCATAGTCACACATAAAGATAGATTTATCAGATTTGGCTATGATTGGTTTGAAAAATTCTGTATGAAGTTTAATACAACCATAGTGGTGGTGAATAATGAAGAACTATCACCACAAGAAGAACTTGTACAGGATATTATATCTATACTTCACGTTTTCTCTTGCAGGTTGTACGGGCTTCGTAAGTATAAAAAACAAATAGAAGGAGATGAAGAAATTGCTAAAGAGCTTCAAAACGGAGATAAATCCGACAGATGAACAAAAAATCAAGATTAACAAGACGATTGGTACTTGCCGATATGTCTATAATTTCTACCTAATTCATAATAAAACCTTGTATGATAATGGTGAAAAGTTTATGACTGGCAAGAGTTTTAGCATATGGCTTAACAATGAATATATTCCAAATAATCTTGACAAATCATGGATTAAAGAAGTATCTTCAAAAGCTGTAAAAAAGTCTATTGAAGATGGCTATACTGCATTTACAAGATTTTTTAAACATCAGAGTGCGTTTCCTAATTTCAAAAAGAAATATAAATCTGATGTGAAGATGTATTTTGTTAAAAATAATCCAAAAGATTGTAGATGCGAAAGGCATAGGGTAAATATCCCAACTTTAGGCTGGGTACGCATAAAGGAAAAAGGCTATATACCGACAACTAAAGACGGATGGAAAATTAGAAGTGGTACAGTATCCATCAAAGCAGGTAGATATTATGTATCAGTTCTTATAGAGATTTCTGATGTTAAGATTGCAAATAATAGTAATAACGGTGAGGGAATTGACCTAGGCTTGAAAGACTTGGCGATTGTTTCTAATGGTAAAACTTATAGAAATATCAATAAATCGGCAAGAGTTAAAAAATTGGAAAAGAAACTGCGTAGAGAACAAAGATGTCTCTCACGAAAATATGAGAACTTAAAGAAAGGAGAGTCCACTCAAAAAAATATACAAAAGCAAAAGCTTAAAGTACAAAAACTTCATCATAGAATAGATAATATCCGTACCGATTATATCAATAAGACAATAGCAGAGATAGTGAAAACCAAGCCATCTTATATAACTATTGAAGATTTGAATGTGGCAGGAATGATGAAGAATAAACATCTTTCAAAAGCTGTTGCGTCACAGAAGTTCTATGAATTTAGAATCAAATTAAAAGCTAAATGTGATGAAAATGGTATTGAATTAAGAATTGTAGACAGATTTTATCCGTCATCTAAATTATGTCACTGCTGTGGTGCTATCAAGAAAGATTTGAAGCTTTCAGATAGAATATACCGTTGTGATTGTGGCTATGTTGAGGATAGGGATTTCAATGCTGCTCTTAATCTAAGAGATGCTTTAACTTACGAAGTTGCATAATAAACGCAAACGTAAGTATGTACTGTGGGCTATCGCAGGAATTTACGACTGTGGAGTGTACATTGTTGTTCCAACATTGGAACTTGTGAGTAGCGTATTGCTTGCAATCGCCAAAGCATACACATTGAAGCAGTAAGAAGCATCCGCAAGGACTTCAATTTCTCGATGTGTTTGAGTATATTTGAACACATTTAGAGTGGCAGTGCATAAAAAAGGGAATTTTATCAGAATTTTTAAGGAGAAACCGTGCAGAGGTGGAGCTGACAAGTATATTTGAGTACAATCAGGAAGAAGAACGCTGATAATCATAGAATTTACCTATATTTTACAAAATCCTGATAATATTTTTTAACATTGCAGTGTTATACTTATAACAAAAGTGGAAACTTGGGCATTGCATTATAGTGTGGACAGCTCATGGTTCGGAAATGAGGCAGGTATGACATACAAGGAGATAAGAAAAAATAAAGAGATTAATGCATACATAAAGAAGGGGAATGATAATCTTGGGGTTCTGGGGTATACGGATCATTCTCAGATACATTGTACGCTGGTGGCGGAGAGAGCGGCGCTTATTCTTGAGAAGTTCGGGTACGGTGAGCATGAGACGGAGCTTGCCAGGATTGCTGGATATATGCATGATATAGGAAATTCCATCAACAGGAAGCAGCATGCGGAGTATGGAGCGCTTCTTGCGAATGAGCTGCTCAGGCAGACGGATATGAGTCTCGATGACAGGGTGACAGTGGTATCTGCGATAGCGAACCATGATGAGTCGACGGGCGGTGCGGTGGACGTCATATCGGCGGCGCTTGTGATTGCCGATAAAACCGATGTCAGAAGGGATAGGGTGCGTGCCAAGGAGAAGTCGAGTTATGACATACATGACCGCGTGAATTATGCCGTCACGGAGGCTGCGCTCAAGATATCTCCGGAGAAGAAGCTGATATCGCTTAATCTTCAGATTGATGAGAGTATATGCACGATGTACGATTATTTTGATATCTTTCTGGGACGTATGCAGATGTGCAGACATGCGGCGGAATTCTTCGGGGCGCGGTTTAAACTGACAGCGAATGGAAGCAAGGTGCTGTAAGCGGCAGGGCGCAGCAGGCAGACGGGTGAATAACAGCGTGTATTTGCCGGCTGTGCAAGTTTGATATATAGCTGGATGTGAGTCTTATAAAATACCGCTTTGCAAAATGCATGGCATGTCTTATAATAACCCCATAACTTATTGGCTTGAGGGGGCATACATTGTTTTGGCTCCGGTAAGCTCTTGTTATTTATCGGATTGAAATGGAGACAGAGAAATTATGGGAATAGTTGTTATGGGAGCAGTGTTTGTGGATATTAAAGGATTTCCGGAGGATATTTATATACCTGACGGAAGAAATGTGGGGCATGTCGAGTATATCCATGGCGGTGTGAGCAGAAATGTTGTCGAGGATATAGCCAATATCGAACTGCGCCCGACTTTTGTGGGTATTGTTGACGACAGTGCACTCGGAGAGGACGTGGTAAAGAAGCTTAAGAATCATAAGGTGAACACGGACTATGTTATGACAGTTCCGGGAGGGATGGGAACCTGGCTTGCAGTGTTTGATCAGAATGGCGACCTTGCGGGCTCGATATCTCAGCGGCCTAATCTGATGCCTATACTCGGGCTTCTTGAGGAGAAGGGCGATGAGATTTTTGCAAACGCGGACTCGGTTATCGTTGAAGTGGATATGGATAAGGAGATTATCAAGAAGGTTGTCACCCTCGCAGAGCAGTATAATAAGAAGCTGTACGGTGTTGTGAGCAATATGAGCATAGCCGTCGAGAGAAGGGACTTCCTGAAGCATTTTGACTGCTTTATCTGTAATCAGCTCGAGGCGGGAATGTTATTTATGGAGAATTATGACGGTAAGAATCCGGAGGAGCTTAGGGATATACTCTCTAAGCGCGTGACTCTCGGGAAGATACCGGCGATGATTGTCACTATGGGCGGAAACGGTGCAGTGTATGCTGATATGAACGGGGAGAAGGGAATATGCCCGCCGCAGCGCGTGAGGGTTAAGGATACGACCGGAGCCGGAGACGCGTTCTGCGCGGGGGTTGCGAGCGGACTTACCTACGGAAAGACTCTCGGTGAGTCGGTAGAGATAGGAAGCCGTCTTGCTGCGTCGGTCATCACCTCGTCCGAGAATGTGTGTCCGAGATTTCTGCCGGAGGAGTTCGGAATTACACTATAAATTAAGCGGCTGTGTGTTTTAAACATAATTTAATTACAAGGTCATAGAAGCCTAGCACTATAATGATAGACTGAAAGCTGACAGACATACCTGATATTACATACATCAGGAGCGTCTGTCAGCTTTTTAAATAAAGCGGTACTATTGAATTTTTGTTCCCGTGTCGATGACGGCTTCCATCTCATCGATGTGCTCTAGAAAGATTGAGGCAATCGTCGGGTCGAACTGGGTTCCCATGGTGTCGCGTATAATTTGCACGGACTTCTCCTTTGAGAAGCCGTCCTTGTAGTGCCGTTTCGAACGGAGCGCATCGTACACGTCTGCCACAGCCATTATTCTTGCCGAGAGAGGTATTGAGCAGCCGCTTATTCCGGCAGGGTATCCCTTGCCGTCGTAGTGCTCATGGTGATATAGCGCCATATCGTGTGCAATCTGGTAGTAGGAGTCACTTTCGAGTCCTTTGAGGGTGCTGTCGAGTATCCGGGCACCCTCTTGCGGGTGGGTTTTCATTATGGCGAATTCTTCGTCGGTCAGTTTTCCCTTCTTCTGAAGAATACAGTCAGGAATTGCTATTTTTCCTATGTCGTGAAGATGCGCTGCATCAGCGACCATCTGTGCATAGTCGGAGGTGATGATATTGCAGTAGCGGTCATCCTCTTTCATGAGATTGACCAGAACCTTTACCAGATTTCCGGTATTCTTTATGTGTAATCCCGTTATGCCGTCGCGCGCCTCGATTATGGCGGCGAAGCTTCCAATGATGTCTCTCTGTATGGAGATAACTTCCTTCGTCTTTTTGGAGACCTCCTCCTTAAGCCTTGCAGTGTAATAATAGTGATCCGTGTTCTCGGTTATGGTCAGCATCTGTCCGTAATTGGCATCATCATGTATGATGTCACGCAGTGACAGTTCATAAACATAATTTTCATTTCCGGAGATATCCTCGAGCTCAGGTGCAAGTTTTTGGCTGATGAACAGCGGTCTGCTGTTTGCGGCAAGTACTTCAAGATATTCTATAGGTCTGTCACGGTGTTCCTGTTTCCTGATACATTCAAGAACCTTCGTGGCCTCGGCGTTCGTATAGACAGGATTGCCGTAGATATCTATTACAATAAGACCATTTTTCATATGATCTATTGCTTCATCCTTTGCAAGTGTCAGTGTATCAAAAAGACCATATTTACGCATCAGGCGTTCAAAGAAGAATACCGCAACAATGTATGCGATGGCTGTTGCATCATACCCTGCGGTGAGGTTAAGCAGATATGCCGCAAGACAGAATATACTGAAAAAAATTAATACCAGCAGAATTAAAATCTGTTTCTGTATAATCGGTGACTCGTGCCTTCTGTATTTTCTTATGCATACAATAATCATACCAAGAAAATAATAGCATAGAAAAGCAGTGTACAGGTTATAAAGAATTCCATGCTGCAAAATCATATGAGGGAAAAGCCCCTCATTTGTAAAGTCTATTGATGAATAAAAAAGTCCATGATAATTATTGGTAAATACCAAAATAGTGATTGTGAGGCTTATCAAAAAGAAAATATTGCGGCGTGCTTTTGGTATGCTGACACCGCAGTACTCCATCACAAAAAGGTACAGCGAATATATGATGAACGGCTTGCCTACATAGGTTACTTTTAGTGATTGGCTTGCCAGCTCTTTTGTGGCTGCTTCCATTTCAAGAGTATAACCTACAAGATTTATCATGGTAGAGTACATCACAATAAGCAAAAGAGTCTGCATTCTCGAACTGCGCTGCCTTGAAACATATATAGCTTCAAAAAACAATGCGATTATTGCTATATATTGAAATACTAAAAGTGCTTGGTACATTGTTCAGCCTCTCAGATGTAAAGATTTACCTTAAAATAATATAATAGCATAATATACTGGACTGGTCAAAAAGTATTTTGTACATGAAGACTGAATTTTTTTAATAAAAAGCACTTGCAAAATACCCTTAGAGGGTATATTATAAAGCCAAGATACCTCATGGGGGTATATAAAGGCATTAGGAGGGCATGATGGAGAATAATAAGGAGAATTGTCCTGCCTGCGGAGGCAAAACGGATAATAAGTGTTGCTGCTGTGAGAAGCATAAGGAACGTTCGCCGAAGGAGTACAAGGATTTGCTAAACCGCCTGAAACGCATAGAGGGACAGGTAAGGGGTGTAGAACACATGATAGAGGAGGACGCTTATTGTACGGATGTTCTTGTGCAGGTTGCGGCTATCAATGCAGCACTCAATAGCTTTAATAAGGTTCTGCTTGGGAATCATATCAGAACCTGTGTGGCTGAGAACATACGCGAAGGCAATGATGAGGTGGTGGACGAGCTTGTCGGAGTTATACAGAAGCTTATGAGATAATGGAAGGAGATGTGAAGATTGGATCAGTATAAGGTGACAGGTATGAGTTGTGCTGCCTGTCAGGCAAGAGTCGAGAAGGCTGTGAGCAAGGTGCCGGGAGTGACATCGTGCTCCGTAAGCCTTATCACCAACTCGATGGGTGTTGAGGGTACGGCTTCAAGCGCGGAGATTATAAAGGCTGTCAAAGCGTCCGGCTATGGGGCCTCGTTAAAGAAGGATAAGACTGATAAGGCGCAGAGCGGTGCTGTTTCGGAGGACGAGGATTTACTAAAGGACAGGGAGACACCTGCTATGGTTAAGAGGCTGGCTGCCTCGCTTATCCTGTTGCTTCCGCTCATGTATATTTCCATGGGACATATGATGTGGAACTGGAAGCTGCCATCATTTATGGCGGGAAATCACATTGCAATGGGGCTTACACAGCTCCTTTTGACTACGATGATTATGGTCATCAACCAGAAATTTTTTATAAGCGGCTTTAAGAGCTTTGCACATGGAGCCCCGAACATGGATACACTTGTGGCTCTCGGTGCTGCTGCGTCGTATGGATACAGTGTATATGCGCTCTACGCGATGACGGGCGTCCAGCTCAGGGGCGATGACATGGCTGTGATGAACTACATGCATGAGTTCTATTTTGAATCGGCTGCGATGATACTCACACTTATCACGGTGGGTAAGCTTTTGGAAGCTGTTTCGAAGGGAAGAACTACGGACGCGCTCAAGGGACTTATGAAGCTGGCTCCTAAGACTGCCGTTGTAAAGAGAGACGGTCAGGAGGTAAGTATTCCGATAGAGCAGGTTCACAAGGGGGACTATTTTGTAGTACATCCCGGAGAGAGTATTCCGGTGGACGGTATTATAATAGAGGGAACTACAGCAGTCAATGAGGCTGCCCTGACGGGCGAGAGCCTTCCGGTTGATAAGGCGGAGGGGGATAAGGTATCTGCCGCCACGGTAAATCAGCTCGGCTATATTGTCTGTGAGGCGACAAGAGTCGGTGAGGACACGACATTGTCGCAGATAATCAAGATGGTAAGCGATGCTGCGGCGACAAAGGCGCCTATTGCGAAGGTTGCGGATAAGGTCTCGGGTGTGTTCGTTCCTGTGGTAATAGGGATTGCTGCCGTGACCTTCCTCGCATGGATTTTGACGGGTCATGCATTCGGCTATGCGCTTGGAAGAGCGATTTCTGTTCTTGTCATTAGCTGCCCGTGTGCCCTTGGACTTGCGACACCTGTTGCCATCATGGTTGGAAACGGCGTTGGTGCAAAGCATGGAATAATGTTCAAGACGGCGGCTTCGCTTGAGGAGACGGGCAAGGCGAAGGTTGTCGTTCTTGACAAGACGGGAACCATAACCAACGGAACACCTGTGATAACGGACGTGTATCCGGCGGACGGAGTGAGCCGTGAGGAGCTGCTTGCTAAGGCGTATGCGTTGGAGAGCAGAAGCGAGCACCCGCTTGCGAAGGCTGTGCTTGCCAGTGTTGAGAGCGAGGAGGGACTGCTCGCGAAGGCGAAGAAGCTCGGCGCGGTCGAGGATTTCAGCGCGGTTCCGGGAAATGGTCTTGCGGGAACCCTTGACGGTCACAGGTTGTGCGGCGGAAATGCAGTTTTTATTGAAGGAGAGCTCAAAAAGAACGCTGACAGGCAGACACAGGCTGCTCTTGTGCAGATGGTTGAGATGGCAGACGATTTTTCGGCTAAGGGCAAGACGGTACTCTTCTTTGCTGAAGATGACAGGCTGCTTGGAATGGTGGCTGTTGCCGATGTCATCAAGCCGGACAGCCCGGAGGCGATAGGACAGCTAAAGAAGATGGGTATCCATGTCGTCATGCTCACGGGAGACAATGAAAAGACGGCGCAGGCTATCGGCACACAGGCCGGTGTTGATGAGGTCGTTGCAGGCGTACTCCCTGACGGCAAGGCGGCAGTGGTGGAGAAGCTAAAGTCCCGCGGCAGGGTAATAATGGTCGGTGACGGAATAAACGACGCTCCGGCGCTCACCTCGGCAGATATCGGTCTTGCCATAGGTGCGGGAACGGATATCGCAATCGATGCGGCGGACGTGGTGCTCATGAAGAGCAGGCTTAGCGATGCTGTGACGGCAATCCGCTTAAGCCGTGCAACGCTGCGTAATATCCACGAGAACCTGTTCTGGGCGTTTATCTACAATATCATAGGCATACCGCTCGCTGCAGGAGTGTGGATACCGCTCTTTGGCTGGACGCTCAATCCGATGTTCGGAGCTGCGGCGATGAGTCTGTCGAGTTTCTGCGTGGTGACAAACGCGCTGCGCCTGAACCTGTTTAAAAATCGTTAGTATAAAAGGTTAAGTCTGAAAGTGAAAATTTCAAACTACTTATTGGTGGCAGTACTGCAAGCTATGCTTGCAGTATGCAGGGGTATAAGTTTGAAAGTAAAACTTTCAAACAACTTATTGGTGGCAGTACTGCAAGCTATGCTTGCAGTATGCAGGGGTATAAGAATGAAAATCACAGCTTTTGAGCTATGAAAAATAAAAAAGAAAGAGGAAAATAAATATGGAAAAGATTACAGTTGGTGTTGATGGAATGATGTGCGGTCACTGCGAGGCACATGTGAACGATGCGGTAAGAAATGCACTCAAGGTCAAGAAGGTATCGTCCTCACACTCTAAGAAGGAAACGGTAATAATCGCCGAGGAAGGACTCACCGACGAGCAGATTAAGTCCACTATCGACGCCACGGGCTACACTGTTACAGGAATAAGCAGAGAGCCTTACGTTAAGAAAGGGCTGTTCGGTTTCTAATCAAACATAAACAATGATATAAGAGCTGGTTAGTTTTGTCATAAAAGACAGCCGACCCTCTTATAGGTAAAAATAACCCGCGACAGGTAAAATCAGCGAAGATACCTGCCGCGGGTCTTTTTCATAATGGCATTAAGGTGGCGCCATGTACATTTCCTTGTATACAACACATAACACACATATAAATTAAATCCCCATGTTTTTATACCATACTTACCAGATGTTGAGGTCAAATAGCAAAAACTTTGCCATGTATAACATGTTGTGTTTATGCATATCACGACTTTTGCGAGAAGCGTAGTTGTTCTTAGGACTCTGCTCATAACCCAGCCACAGTCAGCATGGATGCTGACTGAGTTGCAAACAGCCATGGATGGCTGATTTTGCAACGGTGGCGGGCAGTTATAGAACATAAATCAGAGTCCTTAGAACACCTAGCTTCGAGCAGTGGAGCTGATATGCATAAACCATAACACGTTATACATTCAAAACGTAAATACTCCTATTTGACCTCAACATCACCACAATATAAAAATTCGTTGGAAATTTTCTGCTATCTGCTCCAACGTCCGCTCGCTCCGCAAGGAAGCACAAGCCCGTTTCCTGATACGGGAAGCCCGAGCTCTCCCGACTCCACGCTTCCGCCGTGATTTGGAATGATGGCAGTTGATATCATGTAGGTGAGGACGGAAGGTGCCAGTCCTGTCGTGTAGGAGTTGATGAGGAAGAACAGAGGGTCATCGCTTAGAAGCTGTTCCGTCTGCTGTATGAATGGATATATCGAGTCTTCAATCTTCCATATCTCGCCCTTAGGACCTCTGCCGTAGGAAGGAGGATCCATTATAATTCCATCGTACTTGTTGCCACGTCGTATCTCGCGTTCAACGAACTTGCCGCAGTCGTCGACAAGCCAGCGGATAGGTGCATCCCCGAGTCCTGAGGATACGGCATTCTCCTTAGCCCAGCTCACCATTCCCTTTGCGGCGTCAACATGCGTCACCTTGGCTCCCGCGGAGGCAGCAGCGAGAGTTGCACCACCCGTGTATGCGAAGAGGTTTAAAACCTTGATTTCTCTTCCTGATGCGACGGCATCCTTTATCTTCTTTCCGAACCAGTCCCAGTTAGAAGCCTGCTCGGGGAAGAGCCCGGTGTGCTTAAACGAGAACGGCTTGAGGTTGAAGGTGAGCTTTCCACCTACGCCCTCGTAGTCTATCGACCACTGTTCAGGCAGGTCGAAGAACTCCCACTCGCCGCCGCCTTTGCTGCTTCTGTGGTAGTGTCCGTTCATGTTCTTCCAGCCTCTTGCTTTCTTAGGCGTGTTCCATATTACCTGTGGGTCCGGGCGGACGAGCGTGTAATCTCCCCAACGCTCGAGTTTTTCTCCGGAGGAGGTGTCCATAACCTCGTAATCCTTCCATCTATCTGCAATCCACATATTATAAATCCTTTCCATAGTGAGTGTTATGTTTTAAAGTCTCGGCACCGGTATGAACGTAAAACATATATTTATGTAATAATGTATCTTCAGCGGTTCCGGTGGAAATACTTATTACATTATTATATACTATGATTGATTTAGTGGCAAGCTATTCATTGCTCCGCGGCGGAAGCTGCTGTGTGCTGCAGTATTCGTGAGTGTGAAATCAGGGTATGGAATATTGTGGTATATATAATAGGAAGATACTGATAAAAAATATGTAATATTGTTGCTTTTTCTCTTAATCTGTGGTATGATACACATGGCTCTGTTGTAAGAAATACATGCCATATGACAAGAATATGAAAATAATTTGGTTTTTTTTGAAAAAGTACTTGCATTTTCCTAAGAGATATAGTAATATATCACTTGCTGTGACATTGATAGCGTAGAAGCGTGAGGTTGCTGCATTGATTGCAGGTGTTCCGTGGAGCGAATGTCAAGTTAGGAAACTGGCGACAAGTCACTGTACAAGTTAAGAATCTGCCGAAGAGAGTTCTTCAGGGCAGAGAACGCGAAGGATTTTACTGCACGAAAAGTATGCACATTTGTGTGTAAGTGAGCAGAGGATACGCGCGGGTATGTGTACAGTCACCACTTGTCGTACTGATTTATAGTGCGAAAAGGAGGCGGCTTTTTTTATGGCAAGTCAAGTAATGAGAATTACACTTAAGGCTTACGATCATCAGTTAGTTGATCAGTCAGCCAAGAAGATTATCGAGAGTGCTAAGAAGACAGGGGCTCAGGTGAGCGGACCGGTACCTCTTCCTACTAAGAAGGAAGTTGTTACAATTCTTAGAGCTGTTCACAAGTACAAGGATTCCAGAGAGCAGTTCGAGCAGAGAACTCATAAGAGACTCATCGATATCATTACTCCATCACAGAAGACTGTTGATGCATTATCTCGTTTAGAGATGCCGGCAGGTGTGTACATTGACATCAAGATGAAATAATTGAATGTCAATAAGAATTAATTAAGAAGTCCTGAAGGGTTTAATATAGAAGCAACACATTTTACCGAATTTGTTCCACTTATATTGACTGTTCTAGGATGACCCCGGAAGATTGGGGTCCGCTGTAGATTAAACAGGAGGTAAAACAATGAAGAAGGCTATTTTAGCAACAAAGGTTGGAATGACACAGATTTTCAACGAAGACGGAGTTCTCACTCCGGTAACTGTTCTTCAGGCTGGTCCTTGTGTAGTAACACAGGTTAAGACAGTTGAGAATGACGGTTACGCAGCAGTACAGGTTGGTTTTGTTGATGCTAAGGAAAAGGTTGTAGCAAAAGACAAGAGCGGCAAGAAAGAAATCAGAAACAGACATGGTGTTAACAAGGCTTTAAAGGGTCACTTTGAGAAGGCCGGCGTTACAAGCAAGAAGTATGTTAAGGAGTTCCGTTTTGAGAACGCTGCTGATTACTCCGTAAAGGACGAGATCAAGGCAGACATCTTCGCAGCAGGTGACAAGGTTGACGCAACAGCAATTTCCAAGGGAAAGGGCTTTCAGGGCGCAATCAAGAGATTAGGCCAGTCCAGAGGACCTATGGCACACGGCTCTAAGTTCCACAGACATCAGGGTTCTAACGGCTCCGCAACTACTCCGGGTAGAGTATTCAAGGGCAAGGGAATGCCTGGTCATATGGGAAATAAGAAGATCACGATTCAGAACCTCGAGGTTGTTAAGGTTGATGTTGAGAATAACTTAATCTTAGTTAAGGGTGCTGTACCGGGACCGAAGAAGTCTCTTGTGACAATCAAAGAGACAGTAAAATTTGAGAAGTAGTGCTGTTAAGGAAGGAGGAACACACAGATGGCAAACGTATCTGTTTATAATATTGAAGGCAAAGAAGTTGGCACAATCGAGCTTAACGATGCTGTATTCGGTGTAGAAGTTAACGAGCACTTAGTACACATGGCAGTTGTGAGCCAGCTTGCAAATAACCGTCAGGGAACACAGAGTGCTAAGACTCGTGCAGAGGTTCGCGGCGGCGGAAGAAAGCCATGGAAGCAGAAGGGAACAGGTCATGCAAGACAGGGTTCCATCAGAGCTCCACAGTGGAAGGGCGGCGGCGTTGTATTCGCTCCGAAGCCAAGAGATTACTCTTTCAAGATGAACAAGAAAGAGAAGAGAGCAGCTTTATTATCAGCTCTTACATCAAGAGTAGAGGATAAGAAGTTCATCGTAGTTGAGGGTCTTACTTTCAACGAGATTAAGACAAAGAATATGGTAAATGTACTTAACAACTTAAAGGTTGCTAAGGCATTAGTAGTAACAGCAGATGACGACAAGAATGTAATTCTTTCCGCAAGAAACATTCAGGGCGTTAAGACAGCAACAGCTGACACAATCAACGTATACGATATTCTCAAGTACGACACAATGGTTGTTTCTAAGGAAGCTGTTGGAACAATCCAGGAGGTGTATGCATAATGGCAAGCTTAATGTATTATGACGTAATTTTAAAGCCGGTTGTTACTGAGAAGAGCATGGCTGACATGGCTGCAAAGAAGTATACATTCCTTGTTCATCCTGATGCTAACAAGACTCAGATTAAGGAAGCTGTTGAGAAGATGTTCGCAGGCACTAAGGTTGCAGGCGTTAACACAATGAACCTCGATGGCAAGACCCGCAGAAGAGGAATGACATACGGCAAGACAGCAAAGAAGAAGAAGGCAATCGTTCAGCTTACTGCTGACAGCGCTGATATCGAGATTTTCGCTGGTCTTTAATAAATAGAACCACAGGGTTCTGATTCAACAAATATAGGCTCCG
The DNA here is from genome assembly GCA_934351925.1 of uncultured Lachnospiraceae bacterium. Taxonomy (GTDB): domain Bacteria; phylum Bacillota; class Clostridia; order Lachnospirales; family Lachnospiraceae; genus CAG-882. Next base: position 54,525 of record CAKRJT010000012.1, on the reverse strand, counting down.
ACCGGGCCTGATAACATGGGACAGATAGTCGAAAGGAGAGAATATAATGGGAATCAAATCATATAACCCATATACACCTTCTAGAAGAAACATGACTGGTTCTGATTTCTCTGAGATCACAAAGAGCACTCCTGAGAAGTCATTATTAGTTTCATTTCAGAAGAACGCTGGTCGTAACAACCAGGGTAAGATTACTGTAAGACACCGCGGCGGTGGAAACAGAAAGAAATATAGAGTAATAGATTTTAAGAGAAATAAGGATGGTATTCCGGCTAAGGTTCTTGGTATCGAGTACGATCCAAACAGAACAGCTAACATCGCACTTATCGCTTACGCTGATGGTGAGAAGGCATACATCCTTGCTCCGGCTGGTTTAACAGATGGAATGACAGTTATGAACGGTGCAGGCGCAGAGGTCAGAGTAGGTAACTGCTTACCACTTTCTGAGATTCCTGTAGGTACTGAGGTACACAACATCGAGTTATATCCTGGCAAGGGCGGACAGCTTGTTCGTGCAGCAGGTAACTCAGCACAGCTCATGGCTAAGGAAGGCAAGTATGCAACACTCAGACTTCCATCAGGCGAAATGAGAATGGTTCCTATCATCTGCCGTGCCACAATCGGTACACTTGGCAATGGTGACCACAGCCTCATCAACTTAGGTAAGGCTGGACGTAAGAGACATATGGGTATCCGTCCAACTGTTCGTGGTTCCGTAATGAACCCTAACGACCATCCACACGGTGGTGGTGAAGGTAAGACCGGTATCGGTCGTCCGGGTCCTGTAACACCATGGGGCAAGCCGGCACTTGGTCTCAAGACCAGAAAGAACAACAAGCAGTCTAACAAGCTTATCGTAAGAAGAAGAGACGGTAAGAACTTTAAATAATAGGAGGTAATGAACCAATGGCTCGTTCACTTAAAAAAGGACCATTTGCAGACGAGAGCTTACTTAAGAAAGTAGCTGCTATGAACGAATCCGGACAGAAGTCAGTTATCAAGACTTGGTCACGCCGTTCTACAATTTTCCCTCAGATGGTTGGACATACAATCGCAGTTCATGATGGCAGAAAGCATGTTCCTGTATACGTTACAGAGGATATGGTAGGACATAAGCTTGGCGAATTCGTTGCCACAAGAACTTTTAGAGGACATGGAAAAGACGAGAAGAAGACAAAGTCTCGCTAATTCGTACAATTTGAAAGGAGGTTTAATCCATGGCAAAGGGACATAGATCCAAAATTAAGAGAGAGAGAAATGCCGTTAAGGATACAAGACCATCTGCTAAGTTATCTTACGCAAGAGTATCTGTACAGAAGGCATGTTTCGTATTAGATGCTATCAGAGGTAAGGACGTTACAACAGCTCTTGCTATCGTAACTTACAACCCAAGATACGCTTCCACACTTATAGAGAAGTTATTAAAGTCAGCTATTGCCAATGCTGAGAACAACAATGGTATGAAGGCTGAGAACCTTTATGTTGAGGAGTGCTACGCAGGCAGCGCACCAATCATGAAGAGAGTTAAACCTAGAGCACAGGGTAGAGCTTACAGAATCGAGAAGAGAATGAGCAATATCACTATCGTGCTTAATGAGAGATAAGGAGGACATTATGGGACAGAAAGTTAATCCTCATGGCATAAGAGTCGGCGTTATCAAAGACTGGGATTCCAAGTGGTATGCAGAAGCTGATTTCGCTGATAATCTTGTAGAAGATTACAACATCAGAAAGTATCTTAAGAAGAAGTTATACAGCGCCGGAATCGCTAAGATTGAGATAGAGAGAGCTTCCGACAAGGTTAAGGTTATCATCCACACAGCTAAGCCTGGTGTTGTTATCGGCAAGGGCGGCGCTGAGGTTGATGCACTCAGAGCTGAGGTTCAGAAGCTTACAAATAAGAAGTTATCATTAGATATCAAGGAAATCAAGAGACCGGACAGAGATGCTCAGCTTGTAGCAGAGAACATCGCACTCCAGCTTGAGAACCGTGTATCTTTCAGAAGAGCAATGAAGTCTGTAATGTCCAGAACAATGAAGTCTGGCGTTAAGGGTATCAAGACAATGTGTGCAGGTCGTCTTGGTGGAGCTGATATGGCTCGTTCAGAATTCTATACAGAAGGCACAATACCTCTTCAGACATTACGTGCAGATATCGACTATGGTTTTGCTGAGGCAGACACCACATACGGTAAGATCGGCGTTAAGGTTTGGATCTACAAGGGTGATGTGCTTCCAACAAAGGCAGTTAAGGAAGGGAGCGAAGCATAATGTTATTACCTAAGAGAGTTAAACATCGTAAGCAGTTCCGTGGTTCTATGGCAGGTAAGGCTACTCGTGGAAACAAGATTCTCCAGGGTGAGTACGGTATCGTAGCAATGGAGCCGGCATGGATCAGTTCAAGACAGATTGAAGCAGCCCGTATCGCCATGACACGTTACATCAAGCGTGGCGGTAAGGTGTGGATTAATATATTCCCTGATCATCCATTTACTCAGAAGCCTCTTGGAGTTCGTATGGGTAAAGGAAAAGGTAATGTAGAGTATTGGGTAGCAGTAGTTAAACCAGGACGTGTAATGTTCGAAATCTCAGGTGTATCAGATGAGGTGGCAAGAGAGGCATTACGTCTTGCAATGCACAAGCTTCCGTTAAAGTGTAAGGTAGCATCTCGTGCGGATTTAGAAGGCGGTGACAACAGTGAAAATTAATAAGTATGTAGAAGATTTAAGAGTAAAATCAGCTACAGAATTAAATGAAGAATTAGTAGCTGCTAAGAAAGAACTTTTCAATTTAAGATTCCAGAACGCAACTAATCAGTTAGATAACACAAGCAGAATAAAGGATGTTAGAAAGAATATCGCAAGAATTCAGACTATCATCGCTGAAAAAGTTAATGCTGCTGAGTAATCCTAGAAGGGAGGAACTGTTGTGGAAGAAAGAAATTTAAGAAAGACTCGTACCGGTAAGGTCGTAAGCAATAAGATGGACAAGACAATCGTTGTAGCAGTAGAGGATCATGTAAAGCACCCTCTTTACAACAAGATTGTGAAGAAGACATATAAGTTAAAGGCTCATGATGAGAACAATGAGTGCCAGATCGGCGATATTGTAAAGGTTATGGAGACAAGACCTTTATCTAAGGAGAAGAGATGGAGATTTGTTGAGCTTATCAGCAGACCGGAATAATATATCGTTTATAATCAAATAAGGAGGATTAACCTGATGATTCAGCAAGAGACAAGACTTAAGGTTGCTGATAACACCGGTGCTAAGGAATTACTTTGCATCAGAGTTATGGGTGGATCAACAAGAAGATATGCAAATATCGGTGATGTAATCGTTGCCAGCGTTAAAGATGCAACACCAGGCGGCGTTGTTAAAAAGGGTGACGTTGTTAAGGCCGTAGTTGTTCGTTCAGTTAAGGGCGCACGTCGTAAGGACGGCTCATATATTAAATTCGATGAGAATGCTGCTGTTATTATTAAAGATGATAAGACACCAAAGGGTACTCGTATCTTTGGACCAGTGGCTAGAGAGCTAAGAGAGAAGCAGTTCATGAAGATCGTCTCATTAGCACCAGAAGTATTATAGGGAGGTGTCTAAGATGTCAGCAATGAAGATTAAGAAGGGTGATACTGTTCAGGTAATCACAGGTACAGATAAGGGCAAAGAGGGAAAGGTTGTTTCCGTTGATGCTAAGAATAACAAGGTAGTTGTTGAGGGTATCAACATGGTATCCAAGCACACAAAGCCTAACGCACAGAACCAGAATGGTGGCATTGTCCGTATGGAAGCTCCAATCAATGTTTCTAACGTTATGTATGTTCACAAGGGAAAGGCTACTAAGATTGGCTACAAGCTTGAGAACGGCAAGAAGTCCCGTGTGGCAAAATCGACCGGAGAGGTTATTGATTAATTTGAGAAAGGAGGTCTGTGACGGTGAGTAGATTACATGACTTATATACAAGTGAAATCGTTGATGCAATGGTAAAGAAGTTCGGTTACAAGAACATTATGGAAGTACCAAAGCTCGATAAAATCGTTATAAATATGGGTGTCGGCGAGGCTAAGGATAACTCTAAGATCCTTGATGTTGCAGTTAAGGAGCTTGAGACAATCGCAGGACAGAAGGCAGTTCTTACAAGAGCTAAGAACTCAGTTGCAAACTTCAAGATTAGAGAAGGTATGCCTATCGGATGTAAGGTTACACTTCGTGGTGAGAGAATGTACGAGTTCTTAGACAGATTGGTTAATCTTGCATTACCACGAGTTCGTGACTTCAGAGGCGTTAGCGCAGATTCCTTTGATGGCAGAGGTAACTATGCTCTTGGTATCAAGGAGCAGATTATCTTCCCTGAGATCGAGTACGACAAGATCGACAAGGTTAGAGGTATGGATGTTATCGTTGTAACTACAGCTAAGACAGATGAAGAAGCTCGCGAATTATTAAGACTCTTCAACATGCCATTCAAGAAATAATTTAGGAGGGAAATTCAATGGCTAAGACTTCTATGAAGATTAAGCAGTCACGCAAGCAGAAGTTCTCTACAAGAGAATACACACGTTGTAAGATCTGTGGACGTCCACACGCATACTTAAGAAAGTATGGAATCTGCAGAATTTGCTTCCGTGAGTTAGCATACAAGGGACAGATCCCTGGCGTTAAGAAAGCAAGCTGGTAAGCTTCTTTCGTGATATTAGATAGGAGGATAATCAAATGACAGATCCAATTGCAGATATGCTTACAAGAATTCGTAATGCGAATACATCCAAGCATGACACAGTTGATGTGCCGGCTTCAAAGATGAAGTTAGCTATCGCTGATATCCTTGTAAAAGAGGGATATGTTGCTAAGTATGACCTCGTTGAGGATGGTGCTGCTAAGAACATTCGTATTACATTAAAATATGGTAAAGATAAGAACGAGAAGATCATTTCCGGTCTTAAGAGAATTTCTAAGCCTGGTCTTCGTGTTTACGCAGGCAAGGATGAGCTTCCAAGAGTACTTGGCGGCTTAGGAATCGCTATTATCTCTACAAACCAGGGTGTTATGACTGACAAGGAAGCTAGAAAGCTTAATGTCGGCGGCGAAGTACTCGCTTTTATTTGGTAGTTAGTACACGCCCGGAGCGATTGTAACTATTAAGTGTAGCTGCTTAACGCAGCTACCGGGTTTAACCGCAGGAGCTGTTAAACTACTTCATACATTTAAGGAGGTGCAGGCATGTCACGTATCGGAAGAATGCCTATCGCTATTCCGGCTGGTGTTACAGTTGAGATAGCAGAAAATAATAAAGTGACTGTTAAAGGACCAAAGGGAACTCTTGAGAGAGTATTACCTGCGGAGATGGAAATCAAGGTTGAGGGAGCTGAGATTATAGTTTCCAGACCTAACGATTTAAAGAAGATGAAGTCATTACATGGCTTAACAAGAACACTCATCGCCAATATGGTAACAGGTGTTACTAACGGCTATGAGAAGGTGCTTGAGATCAACGGTGTTGGTTACAAGGCACAGAAGAATGGAAAGACTTTAGTATTATCATTAGGATATTCACATCCTGTTGAGATGGTTGATCCGGAAGGTCTTGAGTCTGTTGTTGATACAGCAACAAACAAGATTACTGTTAAGGGTATAGATAAAGAAAAAGTTGGCCAGTACGCTGCTGAAATCAGAGCTAAGAGATCCCCAGAACCATACAAGGGCAAGGGTATTAAGTACGATACTGAAGTTATCAGACGTAAGGTTGGTAAGACTGGTAAGAAATAATTAAAGGAGTGAGACAAAGATGGTTAGTAAAGAATCAAGAGCAGAGATTCGTCAGAATAAGCACAGAAGACTTCGCAACCGTTTTAACGGAACAGCAGAAAGACCACGTTTAGCTGTATTCAGAAGTAATGATCATATGTACGCTCAGATTATTGATGATACAGTTGGAAATACTCTTGTAGCAGCTTCTACAGTAGAGAAGGCTGTTAAGGCAGAGCTTGAGCACACAAACGATGTTGCTGCAGCAAGCTACCTTGGCACTGTTATCGCTAAGAGAGCTATCGAGAAGGGAATTACAACTGTAGTATTCGACAGAGGCGGTTTCATATATCAGGGTAAAATTAAGGCATTAGCAGAGGCAGCTAGAGAAGCTGGCCTTGAGTTCTAGGCGGAAGGAGAAACACATGAGACATACAATCGTTGATGCTTCTCAGTTAGAGTTAAATGAGAAAGTAGTAGATATCAAGCGTGTAACTAAGGTTGTAAAGGGTGGACGTAATTTCAGATTTTCAGCTTTAGTAGTTGTAGGTGATGGCCAGGGACATGTTGGTGCCGGTATCGGTAAGTCAATCGAAATTCCTGAGGCAATCCGTAAGGGTAAGGAAGCTGCTATGAAGCAGATGGTTACTGTTCCTGTTGATAACAATGACAGTATTCCACATGACTATATCGGAAAGTTCGGAAGCGCATCCGTATTATTAAAGAAGGCTCCGGAAGGTACTGGTGTTATCGCCGGCGGTCCTGCCCGTGTCGTTCTTGAGATGGCTGGTATTAAGAACATCCGTACAAAGTCCCTTGGCTCAAACAATAAGCAGAATGTAGTTCTTGCAACTATTACCGGTTTAAGCCAGTTAAAGACTCCGGAAGAAGTAGCAAGACTTCGCGGTAAGTCCGTTGAAGAGCTCTACAAGTAAGGGAGGATACAAAAATGGCAAATATGTTAAGAGTAGAATTAGTAAAGTCTACAATCGGTGCTGTTCCAAAGCATGTTAAGACTGTAGAGGCACTTGGTCTTAGCAAGATGCACAAGGTTAAGGAGTTACCTGACAACGCTGCTGTCAGAGGTATGCTTAACCAGGTTAGACATTTAGTAAAGGTAGAAGAAATCTAATTATTTTAGATAGGAGGTGCTATGATGAACTTATCAACATTACAGCCGGCTATGGGCTCTAAGACTGATAGCTTCAGAAAAGGCCGTGGTCACGGTTCAGGAAATGGTAAGACTGCCGGTTATGGACACAAGGGTCAGAAGGCTCGTTCAGGAGCTCCAAGACCAGGTTTCGAAGGTGGTCAGATGCCATTATATAGAAGATTACCTAAGAGAGGTTTCACTAACAGAAATACTCTTGAGATCGTTGGCATCAACGTAAGCGCACTTGAGCGTTTTGAGAACGGTGCAGAGGTTTCGGTTGAGACTTTAATCGAGACAGGAATCGTTAAGAATCCTAGGGATGGCGTTAAGATCCTTGGAAATGGAGAATTAACTAAGAAGCTCAATGTTAAGGCTAATGCTTTCAGCGAGGGCGCAAAGGCTAAGATTGAGGCACTTGGTGGAACCTGCGAGGTGATCTAATGTTCAAGACATTGGCCAACGCAATGAAGGTCAAAGAGATTCGTATGAGAATTCTCTTTACATTTTTAATGCTGCTCGTAGTACGTTTTGGAAGTCTGCTCCCTATACCGGGAGTGGATACTTCCTATTTCAATACTCTTATGAGCGGCGATGGTTTTGATTTCTTTAATGCGGTTACGGGTGGTTCGTTCCTTACGATGTCCGTATTTGCACTTAGTATCACTCCATATATTACATCTTCCATTATCATGCAGCTTCTCACGATTGCAATTCCGCGACTCGAGGAGATGCAGAAGGAAGGCGAAGATGGAAGAAAGAAGATTGCAGAGTATACACGTTATGTGACGGTTGCTCTTGCTTTAATCGAGAGTATTGCGATGGCAGTCGGATTTGGTGGACGTGGTCTTTTCAGCGGCTACGCATCAATGAACGGCTTTGAAATGTTCTTAGAGGGACTGGTTATGGTGGTAACACTCACAGCCGGTTCGGCGTTCCTCATGTGGCTCGGTGAGAGAATTACTGATAAGGGTGTTGGAAATGGTATTTCCATTATCCTCGTTATCAGTATTATCTCCAGAATTCCTGAGGATTTTGTCACACTCTATCAGCAGTTTATTCAGGGTAAGTCAGTACTCAAGGCAGTTATTGCGATTGTGATTATCGCGGCAGTAATCATCGGAATGATAGCATTCATCGTATATCTCAATGCAGGTACTAAGAACATTCCAGTTCAGTACTCACAGAAGATTAGCGGAAATACACGTTCCGGCGGACAGAAGACCGCTATTCCTCTTAAGGTAAACACAGCGGGTGTTATCCCTGTCATTTTTGCTCAGTCATTAATGTCATTTCCTGTTGTTATTGCTTCTTTCTTCAATGTGAACTACGCTTCATTTGGAGGAAAGATTTTAAGAGGTTTATCACAGAGCAATTGGTGTGATCCGAAGGCACCGATATATTCAATTGGTTTGATTGTATACATTGCATTGATTATTTTCTTTGCATATTTCTATACATCAATTACATTTAATCCATATGAAGTTGCACGTAATCTTCAGAAGAGCGGCGCTACCGTTGGTGGTATTACACCTGGTAAGCCGACTGCAGAGTATCTTACACGAATACTTAATTACATCATCTTCATCGGTGCGGTAGGACTTACTATAATATCTGTTATTCCTATATTCTTCTCAGGTGTATTCAATGCAGACGTATCCTTTGGTGGAACATCCATCATCATTATCGTTGGCGTTGTGCTTGAGACATTAAGGCAGATTGAAGCATTGATGGTTGTAAGAAAGCCATCGAGAATCTTCTAAATCAGATTCTTACTCAACCTGATGGCTGGATGTAAGTCGGTACGCCGGCGCACGAAAGGTCGTCAGGTTGATTTTTTAAGGAGGCAGTTCCAATGAAAATCATTATGTTAGGTGCTCCCGGAGCAGGTAAGGGGACACAGGCTAAAAAGATTGCAGATAAATACAACATTCCGCATATCTCAACAGGTGATATCTTCAGAGCCAACATTAAGAATGGCACTGAGCTCGGCAGAAAAGCTAAGGAATATATGGACAAGGGTCTTTTAGTTCCTGATGAGCTCACACTTTCTCTCATAATGGATCGTTTCAAGGCAGATGACTGCAGGAACGGTTATGTGCTTGATGGATTTCCGAGAACCATTCCACAGGCAGAAGCTCTCGATGAGGCTCTCACAAATGCCGGAGAGAAGATTGATTATGCAATCAATGTAGAAGTACCTGATGAGAACATTGTAAACAGAATGTCAGGAAGAAGAGCATGCGTGTCATGTGGTTCTACATATCATATTGTATATGCACCGACAAAGGTTGAGGGCATATGCGACAGATGTGGAAAAGAACTTATTTTAAGAGATGATGATAAGCCTGAGACAGTTCAGAACAGACTCAATGTATATCACGAGCAGACGCAGCCTCTTATAGATTTCTATAAGAATAAGGGCGTACTCGCAGAGGTTGACGGAACTGTTGATATGGAAGATGTCTTTAAAGCAATTGTTGAGATTTTAGGGTAAGGTGCTAATATGTCAGTTACAATTAAGTCCGGCAGAGAAATAGAATTAATGCGTGAGGCGGGAAGAATACTTGGAAAGGTTCATGAGGATCTTGAGAAGTTTCTGAAGCCCGGGATCAGTACCTACGATATAGACAGGTACGGATATGAGCAGATAAGACATTATGGCTGTACACCTTCATTTCTTAATTATAATGGATATCCGGCTTCTATCTGCGTATCCGTTAATGAAGAGGTTGTACATGGAATTCCGTCTAAGACGAGAATCATCAAGGATGGAGATATAGTAAGCCTTGATGCGGGTGTTATTTACAAGGGGTATCATTCCGATGCTGCGAGAACACACGGAGTCGGAAATATAAGCCCTGAGGCAAGACAGCTTATAGAAGTTACAAAGCAGTCATTTTTTGAGGGCATAAAGCGTGCAAAGGATGGCGCACATCTTCACGAGATATCCAACGCGGTTGCTGCTTATGCGGAGAAGTTTGGATACGGTGTCGTAAGAGACTTAGTCGGCCATGGAATTGGAACCAAGCTTCACGAGGAGCCGGAGGTGCCGAATTTCAGACAGAGATTTCGTGGAATGAAGCTTCAGGCAGGGATGACACTTGCTGTAGAGCCTATGATTAACATGGGTACATGGGAGGTTGAATGGTTAGATGACGACTGGACAGTTGTCACAGCGGACAATTCCCTTTCAGCACACTATGAGAATACTATTCTTATAACGAAGGACGGATGTGAAATTCTGTCATTACCTAATTAGAACTGTAGGTTGTATATAGCCGCGCTGCGGCAGAATGCGAGGAGACATGTCAAAGTCAGATGTAATTGAAATTGAAGGTAAGGTAGTTGAGAAGCTTCCTAATGCAATGTTCCAGGTAGAGCTTGAGAATGGCCATCAGGTGCTTGCACATATCAGTGGTAAGCTTCGTATGAACTATATCAGAATTCTTCCGGGAGATAAGGTAACGATTGAGTTATCCCCATATGATTTGACAAAGGGAAGAATTATCTGGCGTGATAAATAATTTTGAAAAAAAGCTTGCAATTTATACCCGACCTATGCTATATTATAGGACGGACGTTTTTTTTCAGTTATTTAGTTTATAGGGAAGTTCACCACGAGTTGCAGCAACGGACTTCCATATAAATATATAAGTAGTATAGTTGTGACTGTGGAGAATGTCGTTTCGAAACGGTTATGCGTGCATTTATGGAAAGGAGGATTTACCATGAAGGTTAGATCATCAGTTAAGCCTATTTGCGAGAAATGCAAGATCATCAAGAGAAAAGGAAATATTATGGTAATCTGCGAGAACCCAAAGCATAAGCAGAAGCAGGGTTGATTTACCAACATAAGAATGGCACGCGCAGCGTAACATTCGTTGTTTCATCCTCTTTCGGAATTTTGCGGCTGCAGTGATGAACCACCCGGGGGTGTTGTTTGTCACTTAAAATAAATTTAAGTAATACCCAATGTAACATTAACGTTAAACAACAATGGAGGTGTAAGAGCACATGGCACGTATCGCTGGTGTTGATTTACCAAGAGAAAAACGAGTTGAGATCGGTCTTACCTATATCTACGGTATCGGCCGCGTTGTTTCTAATCGTCTTCTTAACGAGGCAGGAGTTAGCCCTGATACCAGAGTTAAGGATTTAACAGACGATGAGGTTGCTAGAATCCAGAAGGCAATCGAGACATTAGAAGTACCTGTTGAAGGTGATTTAAGAAGAGAGATAGCTCTCAACATTAAGAGATTACAGGAGATTGGATGCTACAGAGGTATCCGTCACAGAAAGGGTCTTCCGGTTAGAGGACAGAAGACTAAGACAAACGCTAGAACTCGCAAGGGTCCTAAGAAAACAATCGCAAACAAGAAGAAATAACCCGTAAGGGAACCCATAAGGGAGGTTAGTTTAGAAAATGGCTAAGGTTACAAAGAAAGTGACAAAGAAGCGCGTTAAGAAGAACGTTGAACGCGGACAGGCACATATCCAGGCTTCATTCAACAATACAATCGTTACACTTACAGATACAGAGGGTAACGCTTTATCATGGGCTAGTGCCGGTGGTCTAGGATTTAGAGGTTCAAAGAAATCTACTCCTTATGCAGCTCAGATGGCAGCAGAAACTGCTACTAAGGCAGCTTTAGTACACGGTTTAAAGACTGTAGACGTTATGGTTAAGGGACCTGGCGCAGGTCGTGAGGCAGCTATTCGTGCTCTTCAGGCATGTGGTCTTGAGGTTACCAGCATTAAGGACGTTACACCAGTTCCACACAATGGATGCCGTCCACCAAAGCGTAGAAGAGTCTAATAGGAGGTAATAAAGATGGCTATTAATAGAGTTCCTGTTCTTAAAAGATGCAGATCACTTGGATTAGATCCAATTTATTTAGGAATAGATAAGAAATCAAACAGACAGTTAAAGAGAGCCAACAAGAAGGTGAGCGAGTATGGTCTCCAGCTCAGAGAGAAGCAGAAGGCTAAGTTCATCTATGGCGTATTAGAGAAGCCTTTCCGTAACTACTTCGAGAAGGCTGAGAAGATGAATGGCCAGACAGGTGAGAACCTCATGGTTATTCTTGAGTCAAGACTTGACAACATTATTTTCAGATTAGGTTTTGCCAGAACAAGAAAGGAAGCCAGACAGATCGTAGATCACAAGCATGTTCTTGTAAACGGTAAGGCTGTAAATATCCCATCTTACTTAGTTAAGGCAGGCGATACAATCGAAATCAAGGAAAAGAACAAGTCTTCTCAGAGATATAAGGATATCCTTGATGCAACTGCCGGAAGAGTAGTTCCGGAGTGGCTTGAGGCTGACTCAGAGAATTTAAAGGGTGCAGTTAAGAACCTTCCTACAAGAGAGGTTATTGATGTTCCTGTTGATGAGATGCTTATAGTCGAGTTATACTCTAAGTAATAATTAGGCCGTATAACGCCCTCACACATAATATAACCCAAAAGGAGGGGCTTTTCAGTGTTCGATTTTAAAATACCAAAAATTGAAATTGCAGAGATGTCTGAAGACAAGAAGTATGGAAGATTTGTCGTTGAACCACTTGAAAGAGGCTACGGTACAACACTGGGCAACTCACTTAGAAGAATTATGCTTTCTTCATTGCCGGGTGCTGCAGTAAGCCAGGTTAAGATTGAAGGCGTGTTACATGAGTTCAGTCCTATTCCGGGTGTTAAGGAAGACGTTACTGAGATTATCATGAACATCAAGAAGCTCGCTATCAAGAACAACAGTGAGACGAATGAGCCTAAGATTGCTTACATCGAATGCGATGGAAGAGAAGGTGTTGTAAGAGCATCTGATATTCAGGTTGACTCAGACATTGAAATACTTAATCCTGACCTTAAAATTGCCACACTTAATGGCGGTCCTGACTGCAAGCTTTTCATGGAGCTTACAATTACTAAGGGCAGAGGCTATGTCAGCTCAGAGAAAAATAAGAGCGAGGATCAGCCAATCGGCACACTTGCCATTGACTCCATCTACACACCTGTTGAGAGAGTTAATTTAGCGGTTGAAAATACTCGTGTAGGTCAGATTACTGACTATGATAAGCTTACCTTGGATGTATTTACTAACGGTACTCTTGCACCGGACGAGGCTGTCAGCCTTGCAGCAAAGGTACTCAGTGAGCATCTCAGCTTATTCATCGATTTATCCGAGAATGCCAAGAAGATTGATGTCATGGTAGAGAAGGAAGACGATGAGAAGGAGAAGGTTCTTGAGATGAGCATTGACGAGCTCGAGTTATCGGTTCGTTCATACAACTGCTTAAAGAGAGCCGGTATCAACACAGTTGAAGAATTGTGTAACAGAACTTCAGAGGATATGATGAAGGTGAGAAACCTCGGACGTAAGTCATTAGAGGAAGTATTGGCTAAGTTAAAGGAACTTGGACTTCAGCTTAATCCATCCGAAGAATAAAGCATAAATAGATAATTATTAGCGGTAAATCCAAAGTGTACGCTAATAATTTTCTCTATGTGGAACTAATTTACATTCGGTAAGTAAGTCCAAAGTGCGTGGCCGGATGCACCATGAAAGAGAGGAAAAATTATAATGGCAAAGTATAGAAAGCTTGGAAGAACATCAAGCCAGAGAAAGGCTTTAATCAGAAATCAGGTTACAGCTTTATTATATAACGGAAAGATTGTTACAACAGAGGCTAAGGCTAAGGAAATCCGCAAGGTTGCAGAGGGACTTATCGCTATGGCTGTAAAGGAGAAGGATAACTTCGAGGAAGTAACAGTTCAGGCTAAGGTTGCCCGCAAGGACAGCGAAGGCAAGAGAGTTAAGGAAGTTGTTGATGGCAAGAAGAAGACTGTATATGATACAGTTGAGAAGAAGATTAAGAAGGATATGCCTTCAAGACTTCATGCCAGAAAGCAGATGAACAAGGTTCTCTACTCCGTAACAGAGGTTCCTGCAGAGGCTGCAGGAAGAAAGAAGAATACTAAGGAAGTTGATTTAGTTGCTAAGTTATTTGATGAAATCGCTCCTAAGTATGAGTCCCGCAACGGTGGTTATACAAGAATCGTAAAGATCGGACCTCGTAAGGGCGATGCTGCTATGGAAGTAGTAATCGAGTTAGTATAAGCTATATTAAACGAACAGGAAGCGAATGTTGCTACGCAGCATTCGCTTTTTCTGAATTGAGATGTTGCTGTTGCAGATTATTTAGTATGTAGAGGTCTGCAACAGTGCGCGCTTTAACGCGGAGGTTAAATACATGAATATTGTACAGGCTAAAGACCTTACATTTGAATATATAATAAGAGATGACGAAGACAATATTGAGAACGTGAAAACAGCGGTTGACCATGTTTCTCTTGATATAGAACAGGGACAGTTTATCGCAATATTAGGGCATAATGGTTCAGGAAAATCTACATTTGCGAAGCATATAAATGCACTTCTTTCACCTACTGAGGGCAGCATATGGGTAGATGGAATGGACACGAAGGATGCTGATAAGCTGTGGGACATACGACAGACGGCAGGAATGGTGTTTCAGAATCCGGATAATCAGATTATCGGAACGATAGTCGAGGAGGATGTCGGTTTCGGACCGGAGAACCTCGGTGTGCCGACACAGGAGATATGGGAACGTGTCGATGCCTCGCTCGAGGCAGTGGGAATGACGGAATACCGTCATCATTCGCCCAATAAGCTCTCGGGAGGACAGAAACAGAGAGTAGCCATAGCAGGTATACTAGCCATGAAGCCTAAGTGCATTGTGCTCGACGAGCCTACGGCGATGCTCGACCCTAACGGGCGCAAGGAGGTTCTCGCGACGATAACCAAGCTCAACAGGGAGGAGCATGTTACGGTAATACTTATAACGCACTATATGGATGAGGTAATCGGTGCGGACAAGGTGTTTGTCATGGACGAGGGCAAGGTTGTGATGAGCGGAACACCTAGGGAGGTCTTTTCAAAGGTGGAGCAGCTAAAGGCATTAAGGCTTGACGTGCCTCACACAACTGAGCTTGCATTTGAGCTTGAGAAGGCGGGAATACCGATGAAGAGAGGTATTCTTACGATACAGGAATTTACGCAGGAGCTTATGAGAATAAGAGGAAATAAATGAGGGGCAAAATACCGTTTGGCTCTCATATCATAATATAGAGGAGAAATTCATGTTAATCATACTTGATAAGGTGAATTATGTATACAGCGAGGGAAGCGGCTTCGAGAAGAAGGCGCTTGACGGTGTGAGCCTGACGATAGACAAGGGCGAATTTATCGGTCTTATCGGGCACACAGGTTCGGGTAAATCCACACTGACACAGCATCTTAACGGACTTTTACGGGCGACGAGCGGCAGCATATATTACGACGGTCAGGACATCTACGATAAGGGCTTCGTTATGAAAAATCTCAGGAGCAAGGTGGGGCTGGTATTCCAGTACCCGGAGCATCAGTTGTTTGAAAGTGATGTGTTTACTGATGTATGCTTTGGACCGAAGAATCTTGGGCTGGATAAGAAAGAAGTGGAGCTAAGGGCGTTTCAGGCGCTCGAGATGGTGGGATTTCCGAAGGAATTGTTTTATAATTCGCCGTTTGAGCTGTCGGGAGGACAGAAGAGAAGGGCTGCGATTGCGGGCGTGCTTGCCATGAAGCCGGAGGTGCTCATTCTTGATGAGCCGACGGCCGGACTTGATCCTAAAGGCAGGGACGAGATCTTAGGGCAGATAAAAAAGCTCCATGATGAGACGAACATCACGGTAATACTCGTGTCACACAGCATGGAGGACGTGGCAAAGTATGTCGGCAGACTGATTGTGCTTGACCATGGAAAGGTTATGTATGATGACACGCCGAAAAAAGTGTTCAGGAACTATAAGGAGCTTGAGGGTATGGGACTTGCAGCGCCGCAGCTCACATATATACTGAACGCTCTGAAGGAAAAGGGACTGGATGTAGATACGGACGCAATCACGATGGAGGAGGCAGCCGCCACCGTAAAGAAGGCACTTGGAGGTTATTAAATGTTAAGGGACATAACAATAGGACAGTACTATCCGTCAAACTCAGCTATTCATAAGCTTGACCCGAGAGTTAAGCTGTTCTGGACACTTATATACATTATATCGCTGTTTTTGGGGCAGCATATTCTTATATATGCCACAGCAGGGTTATTCCTGTTTGCATGTATCAGAATGTCCAAGGTTCCGGTAAAGTTTATTTTAAGGGGACTAAAGGCGGTTTTCATGCTGCTTCTGTTCAGCGTTATATTTAATATTTTCCTGACGGACGGCGAGGTTATCTTTCAGATATGGAAGATAAAGATAACAAAAGAGGGAATATATATAGCGACGGCGATGGCGGTGAGGCTGGTATTTCTCATTATGGGCTCATCTCTTATGACCCTGACAACCACACCGAATGACCTTACGGACGGTCTCGAGAAGAGTCTTGGTTTTTTGAAGGTCATAAGAGTACCTGTACATGAGATATCCATGATGATGTCGATAGCGCTCAGATTTATACCTATTCTCATTGATGAGACGGACAAGATTATGAAGGCACAGCAGGCGAGAGGAGCCGATTTCGAGACGGGTGGAATTGTCAAGAAGGCGAAGGCAATGGTTCCGCTTCTTGTCCCGTTATTCATATCGGCGATAAGGCGTGCTTACGATTTAGCGACAGCCATGGAGGCGAAGTGTTACAGAGGCGGCGAGGGGAGAACGAAGATGAAGCCGCTCAAGTATAGGAAGGCGGATGCTGCAGCGTATGCAGTGATAATTGCATATCTGGGAGTTATGATTACATTAAAAATATGTTTTGTTTAGACCGTCTGTGTGGTAAAATATGCATGTAACAACAATCGGAAATGCCTATGCTGTCTTGTAACGCGGAGAGTCCGGCTGATTACCATGTGACAGCGTCGGGGAGCCTGTAGTGGCAGAACGGAGGGTGAATATGCTTGATAAGTGGATTAAACCGGAAAGACCTGATGATGCTGAGATAAATGAGGGTATTGAGGCAGTCAGAAAGAGATTAAGTGAGATACAGATACAGGTTAAGGAGAAAAAGATTCCCGTGATGGTCGTTTTGGAAGGCTGGGACGCGGCTGGCAAGGGAAGTGTGCTTGGAAAGGTTATAAAGGAGCTCGACCCACGGTTTTTTGATGTGAGAACAATGGACAGACCATCGGAGGATGAGCTTCGACGACCGTTCATGTACAAGTATTTTTCACAGATACCTGAGGCAGGCAAGCTCATGTTCTTAGAGGGAAGCTGGATGGACGAGCTCAATACAGCATTTTTAAAGGAAGAAATATCCCGGGAAGAGTACAAGAGAGGCTGCCGCTCCGTGGAGTGCTTTGAGAGACAGCTTGTTGACAACGGCTATCTTCTGCTCAAATTCTTTTTCCATATAAGCAAGAAGGAACAGAGAAAGCGCATGGACGTGCTTCTCGAGGACAAGAACACGAGCTGGAGAGTGACCGATAAGGATAAGTGGCAGAACAAGAACTATGAGAAGTGCTTTAAGCAGTATGACGAGTTCATGCAGTGCTCGCAGGAGAGCAGAACGCCTTGGCATATCATAGATGCCAAGCACCAGAAATGGGCGCAGCTCGAGCTTATGTCGATTATGCTTGAGGAGATTGACGAGAGACTTGAGGCGGGAGCACAGGAGGCGGTTATACCTGAGAACACGTTCAAGCTTAAGAGTATGCCTCTGCTGTCGGAGATCGTGCTCGACAAGGAGATGGATATAAATGAGTACCGCAGGGAGCTTGCAAAGTGTCAGAAGAAGCTTGCTAAGCTTCACAATGAACTCTACCGCAAAAAGATACCTGTTGTCATAGCATATGAGGGCTGGGACGCAGCGGGCAAGGGCGGAAACATAAAGAGAATTGCCGGGGCGCTCGACCCGAGAGGATATGATGTGCACCCTATAGCGAGTCCTGAGCCGCACGAGAAGTCGAGACACTATCTGTGGCGTTTCTGGACGAGACTGCCTAAGACCGGGCATATAGCTATCTTTGACAGGACATGGTACGGGAGGGTCATGGTCGAGAGACTTGAGGGCTTTTGCAGCAAGAACGACTGGCAGCGCGCCTACAATGAGATAAATGAGTTTGAGCGTGAGTTAAAAGACTGGGGTGCAGTCATTATAAAGTTCTGGGTACAGATTGACAAGGATACCCAGCTTGAGCGTTTCAGGGACAGGGAGAACACCCCTGAGAAGCGCTGGAAGATTACCGACGAGGATTGGCGCAACCGCGAAAAGTGGGATTTGTACGAGGACGCGGTTGATGAGATGATACAGAAAACCAGCACCGACTTTGCACCTTGGTATATCTTAGAGTCGAATAATAAGTATTATGCGAGGATAAAAGCGCTGAAGATTGTGATTAGGGAGCTTGAAAAGGCGCTTGGAAGATAAGTGCTGTGGTTGTGGATTTTAATTAGCAGGGCTTTTATGAGTCTGAAAGAGCAGCTTGTGAAAGACTGTCTGCGGAATGGAGAATTATATGCGTTATATGCTTCGTGTAGCTTATGACGGAACAGAATACTGTGGCTGGCAGATACAGCCCGGACTCAGGACTGTTGAGGGCACTCTAAAGAGCGCCCTCAACAAGCTTATTGGAGAGGATGTCCCCATGATAGGGGCGAGCCGCACCGACGCGGGGGTTCATGCCGAGGGAAATGTCGCGGTGTTCGACTGCGATACGACCATTCCGGCGGATAAGATAAAGTATGCACTCAACAATCTGCTTCCAGAGGACGTCGTTGTCGTGGAATCCAAGCAGGTGGAGGCGGATTTCCACCCAAGGCACTGTGACTGCAGAAAGACCTACCAGTACAGGATACTGAACACGCCGCTGCCAGACCCTAACAGGCGCAGGAACACATATTTTTACCGGGGACAGCTTGATGTGGAGGCGATGAGGGAGGCAGCAGGGTATATTGTGGGGGAACATGACTTTGTGTGTTTCATGGCATCCGGTAGTCAGGTCAAGGATACAGTGAGAACTGTGTATTCGCTGGAGCTCGACCGAAGAGATGATGTCGTCACGATAACCATACAGGGGAACGGCTTTTTGTATAATATGGTCAGAATTATAGCCGGAACGCTTGTTATGGTGGGCAGAGGCCGGATGAAGCCGCAGGAAGTAGAAAATATAATTGACAAGAGGGACAGAAAGGGAGCAGGTCCTACAGCACCTGCAAAGGGGCTTACTCTTAAGGTGATAGAGTATGAATGATGAACGTGAGGTTGGAGGAGGAAGGAACAGCTATGGCTGCTCCGATGCCGAGTATGATATCCACAAATATAAGTATAACCGTGTGCTTTTCCACAATATGATGGGATTTATGGATATTTGTCTGGAGATTGATCTTGTTTGCGGATTGGTTATAATCATGCACATGCGTGAGAGAAAGGAGCTGATTGGGCAGCAGTATAATTATGACAGCTTTATGAGAAAAATAGCAGAGGATTATATATATAGTCAGGATTACTGCTTTTTTTCATGGCAGATGGATCCACATAATCTTGTCAGGCTTAAACAGGAAACGGAATTCAATGTGCATATATGTGGAGCTTCGGGGCTGCCGGAGTCACTCAAGGTCATTCTTACACCTTTGGCTGACAAGGATGGGAATGTAAACTGTGTATATATGAGTGCAAAAAATGTAGAAGCAGATATTCAGAGGGAAAAGCTCATGGAGAAGGAGAAGAACGCAATCTTTGCTGCCATGAGCAATTCATATCTGTGCATTGTGTATGCGGATCTGACAAGAGATATCTGTGAATTGTTTGCAAATGGAGCTGTTGAGGCAGCTCTTCCAAGGCGGACAAAATACAAGAATATATATGAATATGTATACAACAGGGTGCTGTTTGAATATCGCGGGAAGTTTGAAAAATATTTTGAAGCCGATGCGGTGAAGCAGCATTTCCGCGGGAGTGGAGAGCCTATAGTGCTTGAGATACCGCAGAGGTTTTCGGATGGCTGTCATTGGACAGAAATCAAGGCGCATGCCATAACCGACAGCGACGATGAACTGGTGGTAGTTCTGCTGCTGTCAGTCATAGATGCGCGCAGAAAGACGGAAATTGATGCAAAGGAAAGACTTGAGCGTGCCAATGAGCAGCTTAGAAAGAATCTTATAAGTGAGGAACAGTACAGGCATGCGATGACATCAGGGGCTTCAACGGTTTACTATGTCAATCTTACGGCAAACTGCATTGCGGATGAGATATATGAGACAGTTGACGGAGTTAAGATACCTTTACTAAGGGAGGTAGGTCTTTCTGCGCCATGCAGGTTTGATGCCTTCTCATGTATCTGGGCAGAAAATATGGTTGTCGAGCAGGAAAGAGAAAATTTTAAAAAAATATATAATCGTGAGAAACTGATGGAATCCTTTTTAAACGGCAGACCCGAGATTGTTCACGAATTTCAGTCAAAGCTGGGTGGGAATGATACTATAAGAATACTGCGGCAGACAATCCTTATGGTCAGGGAAAGCAGTGCGGGTGATATAACAGCGATGTGCACCATAAAGGACGTTACGGAGCTTAGGGAGGACGAATATAAGAAAAAAAATTCACTTGTAAAAGCATATGAAGCGGCTAAGCAGGCGAATGAGGCAAAATCAGATTTCCTTTCGCGGATGAGCCATGACATACGAACGCCAATGAATGCTATTATGGGCATGACGACGATAGCACGGATGCATATTGACGACAATGAGAAGGTATCAGACTGCCTCAGAAAGATTGAGATGTCGAGCACACATCTTCTGGGACTCTTAAATGAAGTGCTGGATATGAGCAAAATTGAAGCCGGAAGCTTTGAATTGACGCAGGAGCAGTTCGACATAGTGGAGTTGACACATAATCTTCTGGATATGTCAAAGGCGGTGATAGATGAAAAACACCACGAGCTGGAGCTTGATATTGGGCCGCTTACACATAGAGCAGTCGTCGGCGATTCACAGCGTATACAGCAGGTGTTTGTAAACCTTCTCGGAAATGCCGTAAAATATACACCTGAGCATGGTAAAATAAAGGTGGGACTCAGCGAGAAGCCTTCGAGGACTCCTATACTCGGCTGTTATGAGATGGTTTTTGAGGATAACGGCATTGGCATGACACCGGAATATATGGAGTATATTTTCGAGCCGTTTTCGAGAGCTGAGGATACCAGAATAAATAAAATCGAAGGGACAGGTCTTGGACTGTCGATAGCGCAGAGCATTGTGGAGATGATGGACGGCTCGATACAGGTCGAGAGCGAGGTCAACAAGGGCTCTAAGTTTACTGTCACGGTTTTTCTAAAGCTGGCGGAGGGGATTTATCAGCCTAAGAAGATTAATAAGCTGCAAGATGGCAATAATACACTGTATGAGAACAATTACAGAATATATGAAGGTAAAAATATTCTGCTTGTTGAGGACAATGAGAGAAATGCCGAGGTGGCAGCAGAACTTATCGGAATAACCGGCGTGAAGGTGGAGCTTGCGGAGAATGGCAGGGTGGCGCTTGAACGCTTCATGCAGCATGAGGCAGGCTATTACGGGCTTATCTTTATGGATATCCAGCTTCCCGTGATGAACGGTTATGAGGCTGCACGCAAAATCAGGGCGCTTGACCGTGAGGACGCGCAAAGCATACCGATAATAGCGATGACGGCGAATGCTTTCACCGAGGACGTGGAGGCGGCGTATTCTGCCGGAATGAATGAACATATAGCGAAGCCGTTGGAGTTCGAGAGACTGACCGAGATTTTGAAAAAATGGCTTGGATAATTTTTGAAAAAAGACAGGGTTAATTCTTGACAATTACAGCGAGATAGTATACTATAACTTTGGTTAGATAATACTAACTTGTGAATAATCATGTGGAACTTCTTTCGGAAGGGTTTGTCTGGCCCTTCCGGAGAGGTAATTGCTGCGCTGCCATGAAGCAGCGGAAGGGAGATTATGTCAATGAATTATCTTGAGATTGAGAAGGTTATCGGAAGGGAAATATTAGACTCCAGAGGAAATCCTACCGTTGAAGCGGAGGTATATCTTGCAGACGGAACAGTCGGAAGAGGAACGGCGCCAAGCGGTGCGTCCACGGGTGAGTTCGAGGCACTTGAGCTGCGCGACGGGGATAAGTCAAGATACCTCGGCAAAGGAGTGTTAAAGGCTGTTGAAAATATCAATACGATTATCAACGATGCTGTAATGGGACTTGACGCATCGGATATATATGCGGTTGACAGAGCCATGATAGAGGCTGATGGAACCAAGGATAAGTCAAAGCTTGGCGCTAATGCCATTCTCGCGGTTTCGATTGCGGCGGCAAGAGCAGCTTCCGTATCGCTCGACATTCCGCTCTATCGTTTCCTTGGCGGAATATCCGGAAACAGGCTTCCGGTTCCTATGATGAACATTGTGAACGGAGGCTGCCATGCACTTTCCTCAGGACTCGATGTTCAGGAATTTATGATTATGCCTGTCGGAGCTTCTTCATTTAAGGAGTGTTTAAGATGGTGCGCCGAGGTATTCCACGCACTTGCTTCCATATTGAAGGAGAGAGGACTTGCGACCTCCGTAGGTGATGAGGGAGGCTTTGCACCTGCACTCAAGTCAGATGAGGAGGCTATCGAGACTATACTTGAGGCAGTAAAGAAGGCAGGCTATGAGCCTGGACGCGATTTTAAGATAGCTATGGATGCTGCTTCATCGGAGTGGAAGAGCGAGAAGGGCAGGGGTTTTTACAAGCTTCCTAAGGCGGGAACAGAGTACACTGCCGAGGAGCTCATTGAGCACTGGGTTAAGCTATGTGAGAAGTATCCTATAATCTCAATTGAGGACGGACTCGACGAGGAGGACTGGGAAGGCTGGCAGAAGCTCACCAAGAGACTTGGCGATAAGGTACAGCTCGTCGGAGATGACCTATTCGTAACCAACACTGAGAGACTTGCAAAGGGCATCGGGCTCGGCGCAGGAAATGCAATTTTAATAAAGCTTAATCAGATTGGTTCCGTGTCCGAGACACTCGAGGCAATCAAGATGGCTCACAAGGCAGGCTACACAGCCATATCCTCACATCGTTCAGGGGAGACGGCTGACACGACAATAGCTGACCTTGCGGTTGCACTCAACACCTGCCAGATTAAGACCGGAGCACCTAGCCGTTCGGAGCGTGTTGCAAAGTATAACCAGCTTCTCAGAATTGAGGAGGAACTCGGAGCGGCAGCCGTTTATCCGGGAATTAAGGCTTTCAATGTGAAGCAGTGACAGCCCGGCGTGGGGCACGCATGGTACGGTGCCTTTCGGGGATGGCATAAAAATTCTCATATATAACAGAATAAATTTGGCGTGTGCAGATTTTATGGTCTGTGCACGCCTTTTTTGTATAATAGGTCTAGGGCGTCAAAATATAATAGGAAATTGGGTTATGGCAGTTTTAAGTAGCCACAGGTAACTTTACAATTATTTGACAGCGATTGGAAATTGCGGTTTTATCGGGGATTGTCTAAAATATAACAATGTCTGGGAAGTGCGTATTTGTAAGCATGTATTGGGGAATCGTGATTGGTACTGTCTCAGATAATATGATATACGCAGGACAACCTGCTGAATGGAGAGAAATATGTCAGAAATGAACATTGTTGAAAAGCAGCCTCTCACAGATGAATATCTTAAGAAGATGGACGCTTACTGGCGTGCAGCCAACTATCTTGGCGCAGCCCAGTTATATCTGCTTGATAATCCGCTGCTTCGTGAGCCGCTTACCATGGATCACATCAAGAAGAAAATTGTAGGTCACTGGGGAACAGTTCCGGGACAGAATTTTGTATATGTACATTTGAACCGTGTTATAAAGAAATATGATCAGGATATGATTTTGATTTCAGGTCCGGGTCATGGCGGCAACTTCTTCGTTGCCAATACATATCTTGAGGGAACCTACAGCGAGGTATATCCGAACATCGGCGAGGATATGGATGGACTTAAGAAGCTGTGCAAGCAGTTCTCATTCCCGGGCGGTATCTCAAGCCATGTTGCTCCTGAGACTCCGGGTTCCATCAATGAAGGCGGTGAGCTCGGTTACTCACTCGCGCACTCCTTCGGAGCGGTATTTGACAATCCTGACCTCGTGGTTGCTTGTATTGTCGGAGATGGTGAGGCTGAGACAGGTCCTCTCGCCACATCATGGCAGTGCAACAAGTTCTTAAATGCCAAGAATGACGGTGCGGTTCTTCCTATCCTTCACTTAAACGGATATAAGATAAGCAATCCTACCGTTCTTGCCCGCATCTCACATGAGGAGCTTGAGCACTTCTTCGATGGCTGCGGCTGGAAGCCGTATTTTGTTGAGGGCGATGACCCTATGACAATGCACCGCAAGATGGCTGAGACTCTCGATGCCTGCATGGACGAGATCAAGGCAATCCAGAAGGCTGCAAGGGAGGACGGGGACACCACAAGACATAAGTGGCCTATGATAGTTCTTCGCACACCTAAGGGCTGGACAGGTCCTAAGGAGGTTGACGGAAAACAGATTGAGGGCTCCTTCAGAGCGCATCAGGTTCCTATCTCTATGGAGAAGCCTGAGCATCTCGAGCTCTTAAAGAACTGGCTGTTAAGCTATCACCCTGAGGAGCTTTTCGATGAGAACGGCAGGCTTATTCCTGAACTCAAGGCTCTCGCACCTACAGGTGACAGAAGAATAGGCTCCAACCCGCATGCAAACGGCGGTAAGCTTTTGAAGGATTTAAGACTTCCTGATTTCAGAAAGTACGGCATAGATGTACCTAAGCCCGGCGCTGTCGAGGCACAGGATATGATAGAGCTCGGAGGATTTGTAAGGGATATCTTCAAGCTCAACGAGGAGTCGAAGAACTTCCGTATATTCGGACCTGATGAGACTATGTCCAACCGTCTCGGAAAGGTATTCGAGGTAACTAACCGTGACTGGAACAACGAGAAGCTTGAGTCCGATGAGTTCCTCGCAACAGACGGACGTGTAATGGATTCAATGCTCTCAGAGCATATGTGCGAGGGCTGGTTAGAGGGATACCTCCTCACAGGCCGTCACGGATTTTTCGCAAGCTACGAGGCATTCATAAGAGTCGTGGACTCAATGTGTGCACAGCACGCAAAGTGGTTAAAGGTATGCAACCAGCTTCCTTGGAGACAGTCCATTGCATCGCTTAACCTTATCCTTTCGTCGAATGTATGGCAGCAGGATCACAACGGATTTACACATCAGGATCCGGGCTTCCTTGACCATATCGCCAACAAGAAGTCGGACGTTGTACGTCTCTATCTGCCACCTGACACGAACTGCCTTCTTTCATGCTTTGACCACTGTATCAGAAGCCGTGATTATGTGAACGTGCTTGTAACCTCGAAGCACCCAAGGCAGCAGTGGCTCACCATGGAGCAGGCTGTAAAGCACTGTACACAGGGTATCGGTATCTGGGAGTGGGCAAGCAACGACCAGGGTCAGGAGCCTGACATCGTTATGGCTTGCTGCGGCGACACACCTACACTTGAGACACTTGCCGCAGTCACGATTTTGAGAAAGGCTCTTCCTGAGCTCAAGATCCGTGTTGTAAACGTAGTCGACCTTATGAAGCTCGAGCCGAGCACAAAGCACCCACACGGTCTTACGGACGCAGAGTACGACGCATTATTCACAAAGGATAAGCCGATTATATTTGCTTTCCACGGTTACCATACACTTATCCATGAGCTCACATACCGCAGAAATAACCGCAACCTTCACGTTTACGGCTATCAGGAGGAGGGTACAATCACGACTCCTTTCGATATGAGAGTCCAGAACGAGATTGACCGTTTCAACCTTGTAAAGAATGCAATCCGCTTCCTTCCACAGCTCGGAAACAGAGGCTCATACCTCGTACAGCAGATGAACGACAAGCTTGTTGAGCATAAGCAGTACATTCACGAGTACGGCCTTGACTTACCTGAGGTAAGAGACTGGAAATGGGATTTATAAGATAGGTCTCGAGTTTAAGAGATTTTTAGGATAATAAGAAGATAATAAAAGCTATGTCCATGTGATATGGACTCTCCTTACCGGTTTAGGCTGGTAAGAAGGGGAAGTATCACGGGGCATAGCTTTTTTGTATAAGAGAATTAAGGGGGCAAATAGGGAAAAAATTTCATTGAAATTCCATGGTTATAGTCTGCTAACGCGGGGATTGATTTTTGTTCTTTGCGCGGTATTGTGCCGGCGTCAGCTTGTACCGCTCCAAGAATATTTTGTAAAAATATCCCTTGTTGTGGTATCCGATGAGCTCCATCACATGGTCTATGCTGTAGCTTGTGGAAAGCAGAAGCTCCTCAGCTCTCTTTAACCTGCACTGCTGGAGATATTCCGTGTAGGTCAGCCCGGCCTGTGACTTGAGCAGTCTGTTAAAATAATCCTCCTGAAAATGAAATTCATCCGTCAGCGCGGCAAGCGATATGTTAGCGAGGTTATCATTTATGTAAGCTGTGATTTCCTCGAACAAAATCCAGTTCATCTCGCGGCGCAGCTTTTGGGATATTGAAAAGTCATACTGCGTGCTCAGAATGTGAAAAATTCTGAGTAAAAGCCCCTGACAGATATACGGCGAGGCCTCGTCATGGCGTTCAAGCTCTGACAGAAGCTGCATTAAGGTCTCCTCAATCAGTGCGACGTTCTCACCGCGCCTATCATTTGTATGGGCGGCATTGTATGGGCGCCTATCCGCGTCCGCCGCAGTGGGGGATGGAAGCGGGCGGAAGTGAAGGTACTGCTGCAGCGATTTCTGCTTGAGCAGCGCCGTCTTTAAAAAGGAAGAAATTCGCTCTGTGGTCACTTTTCGTTCCATCACATCGTCAAACATTATATTGGTTATTCCCAGAAAAAGTATTGTAGCCGGATTTTCTCCGAGAATTTCCTGATGCTGGCAGTTGCGGTCTATGAGGCAGAGCTCACCCTTGTGGAAAACATACTCGTTCCCGAGAATTTTCTGCCGGTACTCCCCGTCGATTATGTAGAACAGCTCAAGATACTCGTGCGAGTGCATCTGCGTCCTTATTCCCGGCGTAAATTCCTTTGAATAGAGAAAATGTGTCTCCGATGGAAGAATGGTCGCGGACACGACATGCTGCGGATTTATGTCCCATATGAGCGCGAAAATGTGCTCAGCTGCAGGCAGCGGATAAGGCTTAACCTCTATCTCGTGCGGTGCATATTCCGGGCAGACAATCTTAAAGCGTGCAAAGCTGTCCGGGAGGGGGAGATCCTTTCCTTCATATATAAGCTTGTGGGTGTAGTGTTTTAAATCCATGGAGGGGCTCCTTTTGAGTGTGATTGCTTGTATGCTTTTGGGGTCAAAACATATATTAATCTCTAATATATCGAAAATCTTGCGTGTTTGCAATGTGTGGGTTTCACATTTTTTTAACAGACTTCGCAAATTTTGAATACAGAACTTCGGTATATTAGGTCACATAGAAAGCGAAAACAAATAAATTAAAATACGGAGAGCTAGGACCGCGGACAGGAGGCAGATGCACAGTACGGTTCGGTTACCGCGATTGACGGAAACAAGGTGATGGTGGACGTGGGAACACTCAACATCGCGGCGCCGGGAGATATGCCAAACGTAGAAGCGCCAAGCGGAGATAAGCCGGACGGAGAAGCACCGAGCGGAGATAATTCAAACGGAGAAGCACCGAGTGGAGAAGCGCCAAGCGGAGACAAACCGGACGGAGAAGCACCGAGCGGTGAAATGCCAAGTGGTGACAAGCCCGACGGAGATGCCCCAAGTGGCATGCCGGGTGGAAATGGCGGCTTCGGTGGCAGCAGTGAGGTAACCAACGGAACTGCGGCGAACACCATAACGGAGGACACGACGATAAGCACGGCGACATACACCTCGGACGGCGACGATGTGATTTTAAATGCCCAGCAGCAGAAGCTAGAGGAAAATATCCTTGTGGACAGCATATCCTCACTTGAGCTTTCAATGACTGACAACAGCACATTTACAGGTGCAATAAATCCTGACGGTGAGGGCGGAACGGTTAAAGTGACACTTGATGACACTTCGACCTGGACACTCACGGCAGACAGCTATGTGACAAGCTTTGCGGGAGACTTGACAAATGTTACCGCGAATGGGTATCATCTCTATGTGAACGGAGAATTGGCGCTTTGATGCTATAAGGGAAGGAACGCACATGGAGTATCGCACGATAGAACATACCTTTGAACCGGTTTACGACAGTGAGAGCCGGATACTTATTCTCGGCTCCCTGCCGTCGGTCAAATCGAGGGAGAATAATTTTTATTACGGGCACCCACAGAACAGATTCTGGCGGGTGCTGTGGGAAATTTTTGGTGAGTCAGGCACAGGAAAAAATGAAGTGAAGGAATTTTGCGGCGGAAATATGCAGGGTGATGGCTCTGTATCTGAAAAACTCGGTGATAAAGTATCAGGTATGCAAAAAGGTAAAAAAGTATATCCGATAGATACATTTTCCATAGAGGAAAAGAAGGAGTTTCTTCATGCCAACCACATAGCCCTGTGGGACGTGATTGCAAGATGCGACATAGCCGGCTCAAGTGACAGCTCGATAAAAAATGTTGTGCCGAATGATATAAGTGTGATACTTCAGAGTGCGCCCATAGAAAATATATATGTAAACGGAGGCAAGGCGCACGAGCTCTACATGCGCTACTGTTATCCGCTCACCGGACGTGAGGCGGTGAAGCTTCCGTCGACCAGCCCCGCAAATGCCGCATGGACACTTGACAGTCTGGTAAAAACGTGGAATAATGTGAAAAAATAATCTCGAGTAAAATGGTAGGATATAGACTATGAAGATCATTTCACGTTTAAAAGAAAATAAGGTTTTTAAAGCTGCAATTATCAAAGCTATACCGATAATGTGCAGCTATTTTTTTGTGAGCATGGCATACGGCATGATGATGCAGGAGGCGGGATTTGCATGGTATTATTCGCTTTTTACCAGCCTGACGGTGTACACGGGCGCATTTCAGTTCGTTCTCATAACTTTTCTTAGCAGCGGAGCGTCGTATCTGACAATAGCGGTTACGGCGCTGCTGATGAACAGCAGGCAGATGTTTTACTCGATTACATTTGTTGAGGACTTTAAGAAGATGGGGCGGAAAATGCCGTACATGATTCATACCATGACCGACGAGACATATGCCGTAAACTGTTCAATCAGGGGCGAGGGAAAAGAGCGCTATGACGAGATGTTCTTTGTCGCGCTGATTGCGAGGGTGAGCTGGATGGTCGGAGCCGTGACGGGCGGTGTCGTTGGACAACTCATACCGTTCGAGCTTAAAGGGATTGATTTCTGCATGACGGCGCTGTTTATCATAATTTTTATTGACCAGTGGGAGAAAACCCAAAAGCATTTTCCCGCGGTGTGCGGCATCATCGTGGCGGTCATCTGTCTGTTGACATTCGGGGAGTCGGCATTTATGCTGCCAGCGCTCATAATCGTGTCCGCGATACTTATTTTTACAGGGACAAAAAATGATGTGAATGAAAAAGCACACATTATAAATGAAGAAACAGAAAAAAACGTGAAGGATAAGGAGGGCGGCAATGGGAATTAAGTATATTCTGGGTGCGATTTTGCTCTCCGCGGTAATCACAATTGCTGTGAGAGCACTGCCGTTTGTGATTTTTAACAGAAAAAATAAGCTGCCGGACAGGGTGGCAGCCCTCGGAAAGCTTTTGCCGTCGGCGATAATGGCGGTGCTTATCGTGTACTGCTTTAAGGGGATTATAAAGGAGCCTGTGAGCGAGGGCGTTCCGGCAGTTATTGCGGCGGCGGTCGTGGCGCTCACATATAAATGGAAGCATAATACGCTGATAAGCATACTGGGCGGGACGGTGTGCTATATGGTGCTGCTCAGACTGATGTGAAAATCAGCAGAAAACGGGAAAAGCATCGGGCAGCAGGGTTTCGGTGGATAAGCACAGTGGCGCGGGGCAGAATTGTGGATAATTCCGCAAAAATGTTCATAAAAAAGCTAAAAAGACGTTGACATCGCAGACAACCTATTATATAATGTAAAACTGTGACAGTACGAAAGTAAATGTTTAGCCAAAGCCCCGGTACGACATTTTACTATATACTTTCGCCGATTATACGGCACATTATCGGTCTTATCGCCGATGATATCCTATATGTTTTTGAATAATTTACGCTTTTGAAAATTTCAAGGAGGTTGACCAATGAACACATTTATGGCTAGTCCATCAACAATTGAAAGAAAATGGTATGTAGTTGACGCTACAGGATATACATTAGGCCGTCTCGCAGCTAATGTTGCAGCAGTACTTAGAGGCAAGAATAAGCCTACATTTACACCAAGCCTTGACACAGGTGATTATGTAATCATCGTTAACGCTGACAAGGTTAAGGTTACAGGCAAGAAGTTAGACCAGAAGATTTACTTCAATCATTCCGACTATGTTGGCGGTATGAAGGAGACAACACTCAGAGAGCTTATGGCTAAGAAGCCTGAGAGAGCTGTTGAGTTAGCAGTTAAGGGTATGCTTCCAAAGGGACCTTTAGGA
The DNA here is from genome assembly GCA_934351925.1 of uncultured Lachnospiraceae bacterium. Lineage (GTDB taxonomy): Bacteria > Bacillota > Clostridia > Lachnospirales > Lachnospiraceae > CAG-882. The sequence continues at coordinate 24,020 of CAKRJT010000012.1, read as the reverse complement.
AGAACAATGTACACAAAGCTTCATGTATATGCAGGACCTGAGCATGATCACGCAGCTCAGAAGCCTGAGACATTGACATTTTAATTAAGGGAACAAGAAGGAGGAAAATACAATGGCTAAGGCAACAAGCGCAAAATTCTATGGTACAGGTAGAAGAAAGAGCAGCATCGCAAGAGTATACATTATGCCTGGTAAGGGCGATATCACAGTAAACAAGAGAAGCATCGACGAGTACTTCGGTCTTGAGACCCTCAAGCTCATCGTTCGTCAGCCACTCGTAGCAACAGAGACTGCTGACAAGTATGATGTTCTCGTTAACGTACACGGTGGTGGTACAACAGGTCAGGCTGGTGCTATCCGTCACGGCATTGCAAGAGCACTTTGCAAGGCTGACGCAGATTTCCGTCCGGTACTCAAGAAGAGCGGATTCTTAACAAGAGACCCAAGAATGAAGGAGAGAAAGAAGTACGGCTTAAAGGCAGCTCGTCGTGCTCCACAGTTCTCAAAGAGATAATCGTATCTCGAAAGAGAAAACAGAATATGTACTTTATACCCTCGGAGAACTTTGGCTTTCCGGGGGTTTTGTTTTGGAAGATTAAGGAGGAGCATTGATTTTGAGTGGCGTAGAAGACTTCACCGATTCTGAGAAGGTCGCTCACAATTTGACAGAATATTCGATTGAGTTTGTTTGTTCATTGGAGTAAAATATAAATGAGTATAACTTGCTGCGGGAATGGAGATAACGAAGCGGAACAGGAGGGCATTTGTAATGATTTTGTACCACGGAAGTAATGTTACCGTAGAACATGCGAAACTTATCCGGCAAAATCGCTATCTGGACTTTGGGTTTGGATTTTATACCACCACAAACCGTAATCAGGCGATAAACTTCGCGCAAAAGGTTACAGACCGCCGCAAAGCTGGAGCTGCCACGTTGAATATCTATTCCATAGAGGAAACGGTGGCGTTCAAGGAGTGCAGTTTGCTGCATTTTGACAGTCCGGACGAAGCGTGGTTGGATTTTGTGGCTGCAAATCGTCAGGGAATGTATCAGGGGAAACAGCATGATTTGATCTATGGCTTTGAAGGGAGAGAGTTGGTATGAATGAAGATCAGTTCAGCGCAATGCTTGCGATTATTGTGCCGCCCATCATTGAGCAGATCACTAAGAACAGCAACGTAGATGATGAGAAAGCGATTTCTCGATTTTATCAATCCAAGCTCTATCAGGAACTTTCAGATGAAAAATCAAAGCTGTGGCATTACAGCCCGATGACGTTGTATACCATGTATCAGGACGAACTCCTGACAGGCTCTTATGATTACCCGGAGGAGGCGTGAGAGATGAGCAAAGAATCAAATTTCTTGATTTACTGCATGGAGAGATATCGCCACTTTAAGGGACTTTCCGGTGCAGATGTGGCAAAGATTTTCGATGAGTATGGCGTTTATGGATATATCACAAAGTATTTTGAATCGCTGCACACAATGGGAGATCATTGCATTGTGCAGGATATTGACGATTATATCAGCAGCATTCAAGGCCTGTAGTCGTGGGGATTCCTATGCTATACTTATAATGCCTCGTGAGCGGAAGTACATTTGAAGCACAAAATTTTTTAAATAAATGCATGATAGCCTCTTGCAGCGAAATTTTTGCTGAGAGAGGCTATTTTCATGATTTTTAACGGGAGGTGCCTCGCCACATTCAGTTGCGTGACCGTCAGGCACATATATTGTATAATCACTGTTGAAAGGAGGAACACAGATGCTTGATTTAGTGAAAATCGGGAAGAAAATCCTGTTATGCCGGAGTGCAATGGGCATGACGCAGGAGATGCTCGCGCAGAGACTCTATGTGTCAAGGCAGGCAGTGTCAAGCTGGGAGATGGGAACAAGGGCGCCGTCGCTCGACAGTCTGGTGGAGCTGTCGGGGCTTCTTCAGATAGGTGTTGATGAACTGCTGTGCATAAATGACAACGACAACGGTGATATCGACCCAGATAATATCTTTGCCGACAGGAGCAGGGAATATGTGCTCAAGCTTATGACAACAGGACAGTTTCCAATAGCTGTCGACAGGGTGTTTTATCAGTTGTCGCCCGACGAGAGAATGAGGGTTCTGCAGAGCATGAAGAACAGGCAGTGTAAGGTTGGTCACGATTTGTTTGTCAAGCTGACTGTTGCGGAACAGCAGTTGGTTAGAAGAGGAGGATTTGATTATGAAGATTAATTTAAAAAAGATGCTTCCGTTTTTGGAAGATGAGGAGCTCATGGAGATATATGAAAAAATTGCGGAGAGTCCGGACGGAGAGTTTGAGGGGGTTACGGTACATGATATACTCACATATATTGATGATGTAGACGAGCTGTTCTTCAGGGCTGTTGAAATGGGAAAGGATATATCGGAATATCTGCCGTATGTGTCGGACGAGGGCTTTCACAAGCTGATTGAGGGCTGCGTGAATGATAAATATGACGTAAATCTTGATGACATATATCCATTTCTTCCGGAGGAGGAGCTGAAGCTTCTCTTGAAAAAACTGTTAAACAAATAACTTTATAAAACAAATTAGTTTGTAAAATAAATTTGCTTGTATAAATTTTGGGATTGGTATAGAATGGTGGTGCGAAAACAAAATACAGCCATAAGGAGGAACCATGTTATGATAAAATTCAGGGACGGCTTTTATGCCGACGTGCGTACCGAAGATCGCAGCCATACCACGATTTCGTACAAAGCGGGCATTCTTGAGGAAATGAGAACGCGTGTGGAGTGCAGGGCATTTTTGAGGGTGTATGACGGCAGGATGTGGTATTATGCATCGGTGACGGATTTGGAGAATTTACAGAAAACGCTGGACGGTCTCTATGATGCTGCCACGCCGAATGCTCAGATTTTGGATGACCAGGTTGTACGCCTTTTTGAGCGCAACAAGGATACGCTGATGTGTTTTGCGGACTGCTCCGTGAGGGATATTCCGGCGAAGGAAAAACAGAATCTTTTGTTGTCGTATCTGCCATTGCTGTCCGAGGATAGCTGTGTCTCAATGCCGCAGGGCACATACCTTGACCGCAACAGTCTGTTCCATTTTCAGTCAAGCCTTGGTGCGGATATCACATATGATTATCAGACCTGCGGATTATCCTTTTACTGCGATATGACAGAAGGAGAAAAGAAATTTTCCGGGCACTGGCAGAAGGGCTGTACACATTTTGACGAATTGAAGGGATTGGACGATGAAATTCGTAGCTCAATGACAGAGCAGACAGCGTTCATGCGTAATTCCGTTCCTGTGGTTTCGGGCAGGTATCCTGTGGTTCTTTCTCCGGAGGCGGCAGGCGTGTTTGCACATGAGTCCTTCGGACATAAGTCTGAATCGGATTTCATGCTCTCCGATGAAACCATGCGCGATGAATGGCAGCTAGGGAAAAAAGTGGGTTCGCCTATTTTGTCCATTGCCGAGAGCGGATTGGTTCCGGGATGTGGTTATGTACCGTATGATGATGAGGGCACACGCGCCCGCAAGAATTATCTGATTAAGGACGGAGTATTGGCTGGAAGGCTGCACAGCGCCCAGACCGCAGCAGCACTTGACGAAGCTCTGACAGGCAATGCCCGCGCAATCGACTGTACCTTTGAGCCAATCGTGCGTATGACTACTACATATATTGAGGGCGGAGACCTGGATTTTGACCAGCTTATTGCGCCTATAAAGAAGGGATATTTTATAAAGACAATCAGCCACGGAAGCGGCATGAGCACCTTTACGATAGCACCGAGTCTTGCTTATGAGATAGTTGACGGCAGGCTTGGGCAGCCTGTACAGATAAGTGTGCTGACGGGGTCTGTTTTTGAAACACTTGGCCTGATTGACGGACTGACACGCGATGTGAAGCTGCTGTCATTTGTGACCGGCGGCTGTGGAAAGATGGAGCAGATGAATCTGCCTGTTGGCTTTGGCGGGCCTTATGTCCGTGTTTCATCAATGAATGTACAGTGAGGTGATTAGCATGCAAAAAGAGTTTATTATTAAAACAAGTCGTTCCGTCACACTTAATGTAACCGGCGGCAAAATCGACAGCTTCCGCGAAAAGGAGGAGACGACGGGCACAGTCCGCGTGTATGAAAACGGATGCATCGGCATTGCCGGGTGTCTTGGAACACCGGACGAGCAGAAATTGACAGAAAAAGCCATGGAGGCTCTCACACTTGGTATTCCGTATCCATGCAAGCTGGACGGAGCCCTGGAGCAGGAAAGCCTGCATGAGGAGGAAATTATTCACGTGTCTGATTTTATTCCTACAATGCAGAGTTTTCTGGATCGCCTTGGTGAGGTCTGTCCGAAGTTTGCTTTTTCAAATAAAATCAGCCTGAATTACCAGAAGACCGAGTATCGCAATTCGTTGGGACGGCATCTGACAAGTGCTGAACGCAATGTGAGTATCAGTTTACTTGCACAAAACAGAGGCTCAGGCAATTTGTTTGACACTGTGTTCAGTTACAAGGGAAATCATTTTGATGCTGATGAGCTGCTCTCGCGGTTTAAAAAAGAATATGATGCGTTTTATATACCTGCCGATATTGCTTCCGGAAGATATCCTGTTGTGATGGATACCGCCGATTTGTTCGGCACATTTTTGCAGCATTTTGTGGCGGAGATGTATGTTTCAGGAGCATCGCTGCTTAGCGGTAAGCTGGGACAGAAGGCATTTTCGGACAAGCTTTCATTCAAAAACGATATGAATCCTGCGACAAACTCGGGAGTTTGTTTTTTTGATGATGAAGGGTGCGTAGCGCCTGACCTGCGTCCGACGCTGATTGACAAAGGAACCTTGACAGGAGTCCTGACCACAAAGAAATCATCGGCTCAATTTAATCTGCCTGACCTGGGAACGGCAGTTGCCGGTTACGACGGTGTTCCGGGTCTTGGCTTTAATCGGTTTTACATAGAACCGACTGCTCCTGCCTTAAGCGCGCTAGTTCCTGGAAAGGCTGTGTATGTTGTTGTGACCTCGGGAGGTGATGTCACACCGGGAGGTCATTTTGCTGCACCTGTACAGATGGCATATCTTATGGAAAACGGCAGGCTTATCGGACGGCTTCCTGACCTGAATATCAGCGGCAATTTCTATGAGCTACTCGGCGATGACTATATTGGTGCCGTTACGGGAGCCCCGGGCCCTGACAGCATGCTGTGTGCGGTGAATATGGAGGTACAGAAATAATATTATAAAATACAAACAGGCCTGCCTGCAATGGATTATTCTTTCAATTCAATCCATCGCAGACAAGCCTGTTGTTATTTTACTTCCTTACAGTAGATGTGCCCTCATCTCCTCACCTGACAGCGGTGAAAGGTCGGCTGGTGCCACGTCGAATACGGTCTTGCAGCCGCTTATTCCGCGCTTGTTCATGCGGTAGGCTGCTCTTGCGTATGCCACGAGGACGCAGGAGGTGAACTCCGGGTTGGAGTCGAGCTTTAAGCTGTACTCGATTATATGGTTGTGCTCGCCGTTTAAGCCGGTCTTTCCGGTGCGGAGAACGAAACCGCCGTGAGGTATTCCGGCATGGTCGCGCTTTAACTCCTCCTCGGAGATAAAGTGAACGGTGGTGTCGTAGTCTGCGAAGTAGTTAGGCATCGTCTTGATTGCGTTCTCGATGGCTGCCTTGTCAGCACCCTCCTCGGCTACGACAAAGCACTCTCTGGTGTGCTTCTCTCTTGTGGTAAGCTCCGGGTTCCTACATGCGCGGACTGCCTCGAGAGCTGAGTCAACAGGGATTGTGTATTGCTTTGCGTCCTTCACGCCAGGTATTCTTCTGATTGCGTCGGAATGACCCTGGCTTACGCCCTTGCCCCAGAAGGTGTAGTCGTTGCCGTCGCGCAGGATTGCGTTGGCGTAGAGACGGTTGAGTGAGAACATACCCGGGTCCCAGCCAACGGAAATCATCGCAATGTGGCCGTTCTCAGATGCGGCAGCGTCAACATTTGCAAAGTGCTCAGGAATACGGGCGTGTGTGTCGAAGCTGTCTACCACGTTGAAGTGCTTTGCGTACTCAGGAGTCTGCCTTGGAAGGTCTGTAGCTGAACCGCCGCAGAGCATGAGAACGTCAATCTTGTCCTTCATTTCAGGGAGCATATCTGCTGAGTATACAGGAACATTCGTTGCAGGAGTTACCGTCTCAGGATTTCTTCTGGTGAAGATGCCTGCAAGCTCCATATCATCATTCTGTCTTACGGCACACTCGATACCGCGGCCGAGATTTCCGTAGCCTAAAATACCTATTCTGATTGTCATATATTTTCTCCTTATAATAAAAATGTATGTAATTTCACAACCGTTATGTTTAAGGTTTAAATGTGTGAATTACTGATGTTTTTGAGAATTGTGGGAGCACATGGTGCGGAGCAATTGATATCATAACACCTTTTGTCCTCAGTTCCATATTATAATGTATTGATATAAAAATTGCAATTAGAGTTAGATGATACTAACAAAAAAATAATAAAATTTAGCAAAAATGCAATGTATACAATATTTTGGTTGTATATTTAGCCATAATACCGTATAATATTGCATATGTGTAATTTAAAACAGAGACAAAAATGTCAACAGATAGGAGGGGAAATATGTCCTGGGTTGAAAATATGAACATTAATCTGTTTCCGATGATTTTGGTTCTGATTGTTCTTATAAGCAACCGGGTCAAGGCTGGAAAGCCGGGAAGCTCAAGAGTGTTTGATCTTGTCATTATTTTTGACTTCCTGCTGATGCTTATAGATATTATAGGAGTCGAAAGTGCACAACTGTCGGCTCAGGGTAATGGAATGTGGGTTATCAATGTCGTAAGAATGTTGCTCACGGTGCTTCTTACAACCACATGGTTTATATATGTATGTCTTAAGATATCACTTGAATGTGCGGATAAGAGAGCACCGGCAGCGATAAGTGCGGCTGTGGTCATTGCTGTTATAGCATGCTTTATAGTGCTGCTTATACCACATGAATATCTCATGCAGTATGGACTGGAACGTGCAGGAAAGGAATTGAGAGTATGCTATCTTGGCATAAGCTGTCTTGGCATATCGATGTTCGCTGCAAGTGCAGTTGTTGCCCTGTATGGTGCATTGCATGAGGCAAATAAGGAAATGAGAACGATGTATATTTATCTGATTGTTTTCAGCTTATTGCCTGTTTTGGGAGTGACTTTGCAGAGCATAAACCAGGCTTTTAGGACTTCATCACCGTGTCTATCCCTTGCTGTTCTGTATGTGTATATAACAATGCAGAATAAGAGGGTTATGACTGACAGCCTGACGGGAGTGAACAACAGACGTGAGCTGGATGCATTTTTTGAGAGACGCGGCAGGCAGCAGGGGCAGAATGGATGGGGAATGTTCATGATTGATGTCGATGATTTCAAGCAGATAAATGATTCTATTGGACATAAGCTGGGAGACGATGCGCTCTGGAATGTGGCTAATATTCTACGCACGAAATTCGCATCGGCTGGGTGTTTTGTTGCGAGGTATGGCGGAGATGAGTTTGTTGTCTGCGGCGAATGGGACAGCAGGGGTGAGATGGAGCATATCAGGGCAGGAATTGAGAAATGTGTGGAGAGCTTCAATAACGAAAAGGTCAGACCATATAAGCTTTCACTCAGCATAGGCATTGCGCTGTGGAGTGAGTGCGGCTGTGAGGTCGCTGCTATCCTGGAGTCGGCAGATAAGGATATGTATCAACAGAAGCAGATGCATAAGGAACGGAGGAAGTCGGATTGTGAACATTGCAATGTATATTGAAGCGAATGTATTTCCTATTGCAGCACTGCTGGTTATTATGAATAACCTCAAACGTGATATGTCGTTCTCATGGAGACGGCACTGCCTTGAAGTTATTATGAAACTGACAATATGCATAATGATATTTAATGTGGTGGGATGGTGTCTTAACGGTGTTGAAGGGCAGCTTGCCAATATGGTATTGTGGATTGCTGACACCGCATACTATGTATTTATGCTCTATATGTCCTTTTTATGGTTTCTGTATGTATATGATAAAGTAAAGTCTGAAAATAAAATTTTCAAACTATTTAGTGGTGGCAGTACTGCAAGCAATGCCTGCAGTATGCAGTGGTATAAAAATGGACAGATGGGAGCGTCATTGATACCAAAGGCAGTGCCAATGATAGTCTGCCTTGTAATGTTAGCGGCAGGCATTGTCAAGCCGCTTATATTTTATATTGATGGAGAGAATTTTTATCATAGGGGACCTCTTCACTTTGTGAGTACCATTGTTGGCTCCGGATATATTTTTGTGGCATGTGTGATGGCTCTTGTCGGAATGGTGAGGGCAGTGGAACGTGAGATGAGAGTGCAGTATGGGCTTTTGGTGCTGTTTGGAGTGTTTCCTCTTATCGGAGGGGTGATTCAGAGTATTGTGTATGGTCTTGACCTTTTATGGCCGCTCACAGCGGCAGCACTTGTGATGGTATACATTAATATACAGCAGCAGAATGTAAGCCGTGACGGCATGACGGGGTTGAACAATCGAAGGAGACTTGACCAGTATGTTGATGCGCTTTCGAGAGAACACCTTGGCAGGGAGTCTCTGTGTTACAGCATAATGGACATAGATTATTTTAAGGAGATAAATGACAGCCTAGGGCATCAGACAGGTGACAAGGTACTCTGTAGTGTTGCGGATGCACTCAAAAAGGTATATGGTAATACAAGAAGCTTTATAGCCAGATATGGCGGTGATGAGTTTGTAATCATATCGCGGGGCTTTGACCGGGAACAGGCACGGCATTATCGCATAAAGCTTGAGAGGATGATAGGTTCGATTGAATGTGACGGGCTTGAGGGAAGAGCTCTCACGGTCAGCATGGGCAGCGCGTTCTATGGTGAGAACGGGATAAACTGCGTAAGAGACATGATGGAGCTTGCGGACGAACGCATGTATGAGGTTAAAAAGGAGCATCACAGGGAGGCTGCGCTTAGCAGCAATACTCTCTGAAAACAGCAAAATAAATAAACTGGGAGGACACGGTTGCATGGCAGAGGAATTACTTTTCAGAAAAGACGTAAAAAAAGAACTTACATGGGATTTATCTCTTATTTACAAGGATGAGGATGCGCTCATGGCAGATGCCGGCAGAATGGAGAAGCTTACGGCAGAGGTTGAGGAAGAATATAAGGGGAGACTAGACAGCGCAGACAGAATTAATGCATGCCTTGATATGTACCGTGAGATATACGGGATAATAACTCTTATAGGAAATTATTGCGAGCTTGCTACATCTGTAGATTATTATGACACTCATAATATGGAGTTTTCAGGAAAAATGAACAGAAAGATTTCTGAGTGTTTAAGCCGTCTAAGCTTTATCAAGAGTGAGATTGTGCGTCAGTCAGATGACATTATAAATGCGGCAGTGAATACCTCAAAGGAGAATGCCAATTATCTTAGGGAAGTACTCAGAGGAAAGCCGCATCTTTTAAGTCCTGAGACCGAGAGGGTGCTCACGGCGCTTTCACAGACGATAAATGTTCCTTATGAGATATACGACACAGCGAAGCTTGCAGATATGAAGTTTCCTGATTTTGAAGTTGATGGGAAGAAGTATCCTCTTGGATATTCACTTTTTGAGGACGACTATGAGTACGATGAGAGAACAGATGTGAGAAGGGCGGCATTTGCGGCATTTTCAGCGAAGCTTCATGATTATGAGAATGTTACTGCTGCAGCATACAATGCGAAGGTTCAGTATGAAAAGACAAGGTCTGACCTTAGAGGCTATGACAATGTATTTGATTCGCTTCTCTTCAATCAGCATGTGGATATATCGCTTTATAACAGACAGATTGACCTTATTACGGAGAAGCTTGCACCTCATATGAGAAAGTACGCGAAGCTCCTTCAGAGAGTTCACAAGCTTGACAAGATGACCTATGCTGACCTGAAGCTTCCGGTGGATACGGAATATGCGCCTAAGCTCACTATTGAGGAGTCGAAGGACTATGTCACCAAGGGACTTTCAATTCTCGGTGAGGACTATGTGAAGATGGTTGAGGCGGCATACGAGCAGCGCTGGTTTGACTTTGCACAGAATCAAGGCAAGTCAACAGGCGGCTTCTGCGCGAGCCCTTACGGAAAGAATTCGTTTATCCTCCTCAGTTGGAACGGAAGAATGTCAGATGTGTTCACGATAGCCCACGAGCTTGGGCATGCGGGACATTTCAAGGCATGTAATGCGGCACAGTCCATTTTTGACACAAGTGTATCGACATACTTTATTGAGAGTCCGTCGACCATGAACGAACTTTTACTTGGACATTATCTGTTAAAGACAAGCGACGACAAGCGTTTCCGCCGCTGGGTGCTTTCAAACATGGTAGGGAATACTTATTATCACAACTTTGTGACACATCTTCTCGAGGCGGCGTACCAGAGAGAGGTATACCGCAAGGTTGAGAACGGTGAGACTGTCCGGGCAGAGACACTGAGTGCTATAATGAAGGATGTGCTCACGAAGTTCTGGGGCGATGCCGTAGAGCTTACTGATGGTGCCGAACTCACCTGGATGCGACAGCCGCATTACTATATGGGACTCTATTCATATACCTACAGCGCGGGACTTACGATTGCGACGCAGGCGTGCAAGAGAATAGAGAACGAGGGTCAGCCGGCAGTTGAGGATTGGAAGAAGGTGCTCGCTGCGGGCGGCACAAAGACTCCTGTTGAGCTTGCTGCCATGGCAGGCATAGATATCACGACCGACGCTCCTCTTCTTGACACAATTAAGACAATCGGAGCGATGATTGACGAGATATGCGAGCTTACCGATGAGCTTGAGAAATAATAGGTTGTTGGAGAGAGTTATGACAAAAAAACAGCTTGCACTGGAGATAATAGACCGGCTTAAAAAAGAATATCCCGATGCAGGGTGCTCACTGGAGTACAGCGAGGCATGGAAGCTGCTTGTCAGCGTGCGCCTTGCTGCACAGTGCACAGATGCGAGGGTTAATGTGGTGGTACAGGAGCTGTATGCACACTTTCCGGACGTAAATGCGCTTGCCGATGCACCTGTCGGGGAGATTGAGAAGCTGGTGCGCCCATGCGGTCTCGGAAACAGCAAAGCGAGGGATATAAGTGCGTGCATGAAGCTGCTGCGTGACAAGTACGACGGCAATGTGCCGGACGATTTTGACAAGCTCATGGAGCTTCCGGGAGTCGGCAGAAAGAGTGCTAATCTCATAATGGGTGACGTGTTCGGCAAGCCTGCGATAGTCACCGACACCCACTGTATACGACTTGTGAACCGGATGGGGCTTGTTGACGGGATTAAGGAGCCTAAGAAGGTAGAGATGGAGCTGTGGAAGCTGATACCGCCTAAGGAGGGTAATGATTTCTGTCACAGGCTTGTAGAGCACGGAAGGGCAGTGTGCACGGCGAGAACCAGGCCGTATTGTGACAAGTGCTGCATTAAGGATATCTGTGCAAAGAATATAGAGTGAAGAATATGCCGCAGGGCAGCATGAAGAATGGCATGAAAAATCATGCCGCCGTGTGGTGTGGTATTAGCAAAAGCCGTGGAAGCGTCAGCTTACACGGCTTTATTTATAGCCTTCCATTTTTTTGTGAAGAAAAATGCGAACATGCAGAACATTCCGAAACAGAAGCTTATCGGGAAGCATGCCATTATGTATCCACCGTCGATAAAATTGTTGATGAAATATCCGACAGGAATACGCACAGCCCACAGCATGAGCAGATTTATTATTGTCGGGTAGCGGACTTCGCCGAGACCGTTGACAAAGCTTATTATTCCGCTAAACACGGCGTAGGTCCAGGTGAATGGGAGGACGATGCGGACGTATCTTGCTGCTATTCTCAGCACCTCGGGGTCATTGTTGAACAGGGCAAGCAGGGGCTCACAGAAGATGGTGAGGGTTACGCCCGCAATGCAGGTGATGAGCCCTGAGCAGAGCGGGATACGTTTGGAGCCTTGCACAAGCCTGTCGTATTTTCCGGCACCGAGGTTCTGTCCGGCAAAGGTTGTCGCGGCGGAGGAGAAGGAGGTGATTGCGACATTGGCAATTCCCGTGATTTTTCCGGCGACGGAGCAGCCCGCGATAAAGACTGTGCCCTGTGCATTTATGAGCGACTGCATCATAATATGGCCTAAGGAGTACAGCGAGTTGTTAAGTCCGAGCGGAAGCCCGACTCTGACGATATCGCACAGCACGCCCTTGTCCGGTTTCTTTGGAAGAGGACTATAGTCAAGCTCAGGATATTTCTTTTTTATATAGATAATGCTGCATATCCATGACGCGTACATGGCACATACCGTGGCGAGTGCCGCACCGGAGACGTCCATATGAATCCCTGCGACCAGCGCGAGGTCAAGCACAATATTTACAATACAGGATATAATAAGAAACAGGAGAGAAGAACGACTGTCGCCAAGACCGCGCAGAATACCGGCGTTCATGTTATATCCCATGTTTCCGAGTGTTCCGAGAAAAATTATATTGATGTAGGCTGTCGCATAGTCCCATGCATCTGCAGGAACCTGCATAAAGCGCAGTACATACGGACTTATGAGTATTCCGATAAATGAGAGAGGAATACCACACACATACAGAAAGAAGGTTGCGGTTGATACGACCTTTTTGAGCTGGGCGGTATCGCCGCTTCCGGTACATTGCGACACCAGTATCGATACACCCGCGCCAAGCCCGAGAAAAACACATAGAAGCAGCTCGACCGGCTGAGAGCTTGTGCCGACTGCGGCGAGCGAAGCCGGACTGCAGAAATTGCCTATCACGAGTGTGTCAACCGTGCCGTACAACTGCTGTAACACGTTGCCAAGACAGATAGGAAGTGCAAAGAGAATGACCAGCCGCATTATCGGACCCTGTGTCATATCGACTTTCTTGTGAGAGTTCATGTAGGTGTCACCTGACCTTTCGTGGTTAATTTTATATTTGAGGTTCACAATTACTTGTATAATATTGTATAAATAATTATACAACATATATAAAATATAGATACTGAATACTTGTTTTTATTTTATTGAAAAAGTATAATAATCTGTAATTTATATTAAGAAATATTATATAGTGTTGAGGGAAAAAGGCTTTAACAATGTATATCGGCATAAATATTATGCTTAGAAACATACTGCCATATTTTCTCTCAACATCACTTAGAAAATGAGGTAATTATCATGTCAAATATTCAGTCACAGAAGCCTCATGCGGGCGGTAAGGATTTCTCGAAAGGTAAGGTCTCAGCCAACATCATGGCGCAGGCGCTTCCGCTTATTCTCGCCCAGCTTGTGCAGCTTCTCTACAACGTGGTGGACAGAATTTATATAGGGCACCTTCAGGGTGCGGATAGTCTGGCACTGACCGGGATAGGGCTTGCATTTCCGCTTACGACGCTGATAGCCGCGTTTACCTTTCTGTTTGGGATGGGCGGTGCACCGCTGTTTTCGATTGAGAGAGGGGCGGGAAATGATGAGAGGGCGGAGCGGATACTTGGAAATACTTTCACGATGCTGTTCGCAAGCTCATTTGTCATATTTATTCTGTGCTATGCTTTTCGAAGACCTGTGCTGTACCTGTTCGGGGCAAGTGATGCATCGTATGTGTATGCGGATGAGTATCTCAGAATATACCTTTTTGGAACAACGTTCACAATGCTTGCCACGGGCTTAAATGGTTTTATCAATGCACAGGGTTTTCCGAGAATGGGAATGATGACCACGCTGATAGGAGCGGTACTCAATCTGATGCTGGATCCGCTATTCATATTCGTATTTAAAATGGGAGTCAGCGGGGCGGCGCTTGCGACGATTATAAGTCAGGCTGTGTCGGCGGTATGGGTTATGAATTTTCTGTTGAGCCGCAGGGGGAAGGCAGCGTACCACATAAAGGCATCGTGCCTCAGACCTGATTGGAGGCTGGTGGGAGATATCACGCAGCTCGGCTTGGCAGGCTTTATCATGCAGGGCACCAACTGCCTGGTGCAGGTGGTGTGTAACGCCACCTTAAAGACCTTCGGCGGGGATTTGTACGTCGGAATAATGACGGTAATCAACTCAGTAAGGGAGATAATGTCATTGCCGGTCAGTGGACTGACGAGCGGCTCACAGCCTGTGCTTGGGTACAATTATGGTGCCAGGAAGTATGACAGGGTGAAGAGCGGAATAAGATTTACCGCATTTATCGGAATCGCCTACACGGCGATTGCATGGATTGTCGTACTGCTCATTCCAGGGCAGCTCATGGGAATATTCACTGAGGATGCACAGACGATTGCCTACGGTGCGGAGGCACTGAAAATCTACTTCTTCGGCTTTGTTTTCATGTCGTTCATGTTCACGGGGCAGTCGACCTTCACGGCGCTCGGCTACTCGAAGCATGCGATATTCTTTTCACTTTTGAGAAAAGCGATAATAGCAGTGCCGCTTGCCATAATTCTGCCGAGGCTCGGCTTCGGTGTGGCGGGAGTATTCCTGTCAGAGCCGATTTCAAATGTTATTGGCGGGCTTGCAAGCTTCATAACCATGTATGTCACGGTGTACAGAAAACTTAAATAAGCAGATAAATTGATGAACATATAAGTATATAAATAAGTACAAAAAAACTGCCCCGAAAAAAGTGGGGCAGTTTTATTATAGATTAAACTTTTTCTTAAATTCTTCCTTCGGACAAGGCTGGCTGTAGTAATAGCCCTGTATGAAGTCGGGGTCGAGGGAGGCAATCCTTGACTGCTCGTCCTTTGTCTCAATTCCCTCGACAACGAGGTTGAGCCCGATGCTGTGTATCATATATATGATATGAGTCATGAGCTGATGGTCATATTCATTCTCAAGAGCTTTGATGGTGAAGCTGCGGTCGAGTTTTACGATATCCGGCTTTAGCTTATTGATGTTTCCGAGGTTCGAGTAGCCTGTTCCGAAATCGTCTATGGCGAGCCGGACGCCGAGCTTCTTTAATTTATCCCATACATTTCTGATGGAGAGCGAGTTGTCGAGCTGTCCGCTCTCGGTGAGTTCGACGATAAGGCTTGAAGGCGACAGTCCGGTGCTCTCAAGAGCTTCAAGTATTTCGATAAATACAGGACTTTTGAGGAGCTGTACATAGGACAGGTTAATTGATATATGGAAATCAGGCAGCTTGCCCTGAAATTCCTTGCAGGTCGCGATGGCTCCTTTTATTATCCATTTTCCGACAGGAACAATGAGTCCTGTCTCCTCGAGTATAGGGACAAACTCTCCCGGGGAGATGCGCTCGCCGGTTTTAAGGCTGTATCGAAGCAGAGTCTCGGCGGCGTAGAGTTTCTCGTTGTCCACTGACACAATCGGCTGGTAGTAGAGCTCAAAGCCCTCAAAGTTGTTGTCAATCGATTCGCGCAGTGCGGTGCCGAGCATACGCCTGCGTAGGAATGCCGTATAGTCGTCGGAGTTAAAATAGTATAACTGGTTTTTGCCGCGCAGCTTGGCAGTGCTTAGGGCAAATTCCGTGAGCTTCTGGATATATTCGTAGTCCGCTGTCTCAAAGGAGGAATTCTCAATGACGCCTCCAGAGATGGTGTACAATGCCTGATAACGGTTAGCTTCAATATGCCTGTCAACTCCCGAACGTATCTTGTGGTACAGCACATGGGCGTCGGAGAAGGTACCGCCGATGCAGTCGAAGATTATGAATTCATCGCCATCAATGCGGTAAACGCTCTGCCCCTCGACGAGATTTGACTCGATACATTCAGCCATGTTCCTCAAAATGTGGTCGGCATAGTTCAGCCCGAGCCCCTCATTTACATTCTTAAAATCATCAATACCAATCCTGAGAACATAGCCATCCGGAAGACGGTCGTAGTTTCGCAGTCTTTCCCTGAGTGTCACGGAGGAGAGCAGCCCGCTGATATTGTCTGCGTCCTGTTTTTTTCCTATTTCATTGATACAGCCTATGAGCAGATAAGGTCTGCCGCTGCTGTCTGTGATAATGCGTCCGCGGCAGTTTATCCATATAGGGGAGCCGTCCTTTGAAAGCCAGCGGTAGCTGAGGTCATGTTCGGTTTTGTCCCCATTTATAAGGCTGTTAAGGTCGGCTGCAAGTGTGGGAAAATCATCAGGATATACGAATTTTCGGTGCTGGTTAATGACATCACTAAAGAAAGAGCCCGGAACGGCAAAGCGCTCCGTAGCTCCTTCGGTGATATAGTAAGTATCATTTGAAATATCATAAACGTATAAATTATCGTTCATGCAGGATGAAAATTGCTCAGCAACATACTTAAAAAGTTCAAAAGAAATTTTATTATTATCAGCATATATATTAGTCATCAGTCGTCCTCCATGAAGTCATAATATTTAATAAATATTTTTATTCAACATCCACAACCCGTATCATGTTGGTGGCTCCGGCAATTCTGAGTGGGAAACCTGCAACGATTACAACACGGTTACCTGATTTAATGAGGTCGGATGCCTTACATTTGTTGATTACCTCGCTTATGAGTGCCTCGCCGTCCTCCTGCTCAGTGATGAGCACAGGTGTAACGCCCCACATAAGGGATGTTTCACGGCATACGCGTTCATTGGTTGAGCATCCGATGATATCGATATTAGGGCGGAAACCTGACACCTTACGGATTGTGCTTCCGCTTAGGGAAACAGGGATAATGGCATCTGCATTTATTATGCTTGCGATGGAGCAGGCAGCACATGCGATGGATGAAGCAAGGTTGTTGCCGTTGTAGGTTATGTCAAACTTACCTGTTGTAGTGGTCTTTTCGATTTCGCGGCAGATTCTGCTCATTGTCTTTACTGCTTCAACCGGGTAATCGCCTGCGGCACTTTCTCCTGAGAGCATTACGGCTGATGTCTTGTCAAAAATGGCATTGGCGACATCGTTAACCTCGGCACGGGTAGGACGAGGGTTATGTGTCATGCTTTCAAGCATCTGGGTTGCAACGATTACGAACTTACCTGACCTAAGACACTTGCCTATCATATCCTTCTGTACAACAGGAACCTTCTCAAAAGGTATCTCAACACCCATGTCACCTCGGGCAACCATGATTCCATCGGCAGCATCAATTATCTCATCAAGGTTCTCAACGCCCTCCTGGCTTTCTATCTTGGCGATAAGCTTCGCTGTGTTGCCGTGCTCCTTCTGGAGGCGGCGTACTTCGAGAACGTCCTCTGCACAGCGCACGAAGCTGAGTGCGAAGAAGTCGAAGCCTGTCTTCATTGCGAACTCTAAGTCATTCTTATCCACGTCGCTGAGGAAAGGAATTGACAAGTGGACTCCGGGAACATTGATAGCCTTGCGGTCTGATATCACGCCGCCGTTGATAACCCGGCACACGATATCGGTATCCGTTATCTCTTCAACCTTGAGCTCTATTAGACCGTCATTGACAAGGATGCTTGTGCCGGCCTTGACATCGTTGATGAGGTTCTTGTAGGAGATGGAACCGATGGTGCTGTTTCCGAGAAGCTCCTTTGTTGTGAGGGTGAATAAATCACCGTTATTTACAGTTACCCTTCCACCCTCAAAGAGACGGAAACGAATTTCGGGACCTTTCGAGTCAAAAAGTGTAGCTACCGGGAGGTCAAGCTCTGAACGAACCTTGACAACACGGTTATATCTTCCTAAGTGTTCTTCATAGCTTCCGTGTGAAAAGTTGAAACGGGCAACATTCATGCCGTTTTCCATCATTTTTCTGAGAGTCTCCTCACTATCACATGCCGGACCCATGGTACACACTAATCTTGTTTTCTTTAACATTAAAATTAAATCCTCCTTAAAATCCATTCTTTCCATATTTAAGTTTGTACAATAAAGTATTATAACATAACGTTTATCAAATTCAAAGCCGTTTCGGCAAAGCTTCAATAAAGATTGGAAGAAAATAGGGTATAAGCACCTTATTTATGTAATTTTCAGCGGACCGCTTCATGATTTTTCTTTTTCATGCTGAATTTTTCAAGGTACATCATCTTGTCGGCGCGTCTTAGCGTATCTCCTATGTCGTAGTCTTTGTCAGGGTCATATATTTCATAACCGCAGGCAATGTTAAGCGGAAAATTGTCAGGATGAGCCAGGTTATATTCTTCAAGCATCTTTTTAAAGCCGGCAATGCAGTCGACGCACTTGGATATGGATATGCCGCGCAGGAGTGCACAGAACTCGTCGCCGCCTATTCTGTAGCAGCTTCCATATGCACCAAATGCTTTCTCAATCATACCGGCGCTCTCGATAATATATGAGTCACCATGTTCATGGCCCAAACTGTCGTTGCAGGCCTTGAGATTATTCAGATCAAACATTACAACAATATGTCCATCCGGCTTGAAATTGTCTTGTCCCGTGTATTTTGCATAGGCGGTCCGGTTGAACAGCCCGGTAAGTTGGTCGTGATATGCCATCTCCTCAAATGTTTTTGCCTGGATGCCTATTGTCATGAGAGCCCTGGCATCTTTGAGGGAGGATGCACCAAGCGCAATGATATAAAACAGAAGGCATGTTATTCCAAGAAATGATGGAAAGTCTCCGTTTGAAGTATAATATACGATTATATCGGCAAGCAATCCGACCAGGCATGCAAAAACGCATGCAAAGGAGAGCCTGAGTTTATGGTTCCAGCCATGTGTTGTTATTTCCCTATAAAACATTATGAAAACAACAGGAATATTGGACAGCATAACCGTATGGATAAGCCATAGGTTGTCCCGGATATCGACAACAGAGGTGAGCTGAAGCACAATTATTATGGCCGCTACAGTGATATTGGCAAGGCATGGTATATTCCACAGAAAATTATCACAGTCGGTAAATGATTTCCGCAGAAAGGATATAAAAGGTATTGTTGTCATAAGAAGGCAAAAATACGATGTGTAGGACTGGATTAGGGGATTTTTTATTATCAATGCCGTGTAATTTAAGTCCATGAATTTCCAGACACCTATTAATATTGAAAAAATTCCTATCATAAGCAGACTATTGTCTATATGCGGATTGGTAATGTTGATTAACGAAAATAGGATAAAAAACAAGCCGCATAGTACAGCAAGCAGGCAGATAAAATATATTACAATATTAGGTGCAAGCAGATGCTCATATATCTTAAATTGTGAGCCAAAGTAAAATGTTGGGAGGGTATCCGCCATGCTGCTGTAGAGAGGCGTAAGTACGACTCGCACTGTTTCTTCGGCATCCTCGGAATAAATGGGTATAATACACCAGTTAGACCCGGTGGTTTTTATAAATGAGCTGTCGTCGGGCGAGAGGGAATACACAAGTTCTGAACCCACATATACTTTCACTTCCTCATGCTTGATGTAAAAGATAAGGTTTGAACCACTTTTAGGAATGGCGGGAAGTGACAGTGTGAGTTCGTTATATATGCCGATTGGAGTTGAAGCATCTTCAATGGTCTCAAATGAACCGGGCTGAAGCGTGACGTAGGAGCCGGCAGGCCTGGCAGAAAAAGTGTCGGTATCAAAGCGGACATAAATATATACTGTCAGACACATCAGAACAAGAAGTGCCGTGCCAAAAGCTGTATAGATAAAAAATCTCAGCTTTTCATTTTTATACCCCTGCATACTGCAAGCATAGCTTGCAGTACTGCCACCAATAAGTTGTTTGAAAGTTTCATTTTCAAACTTATTCATAATGATCCTCATTTCCGGGCGATTTATCGTGAGGAGATGATTTCTCATCTGCCATCAAAGCAATTTGTTTTCGCTCAGAAACAAATTGCATGTATTAAGGTTTAACACTATTTTCCTTCATAGCACATAATCTATGCGCGTTAACGAAGTCCCAATATACAAAGGCACAGATATTTTTTAAAATAATCAAATGCCGGATTAAGCTGCACAAACGGTAACGAAAAACGTAATTTTATTATATCATTGATATATTTGAATTTAAACACAAAAACTATTTAAAATTATTTTTAAATATCTGTTGTGCTCATAATGCCGGCATGATATAATCTATTTAAAGATTTTTTTAAATATCTGAATATCATTTTATTGGAAGGGACGGTGCAGGTATGGCAATAGCGGAAAGCTTTAAGGTGTTATCTGAGCCTGTACGCAGACGTATTTTGGAACTGCTCAAGGAAGGCAGAAAGTCTGCGGGGGAGCTTGCCAGGATACTTGAAATATCTCCGGCAGCGCTTTCATATCATTTGAGACTGCTCAGGGAGTCAGGACTGATAATAGAGTACAAGGAGAAGAATTTTGTATATTATTCCCTGAACATGACGGTACTCGATGAGATTGTTATGTGGTTTAAGAGCTTTACGGACAACATGTTTGAAAGCGATGCTTTCAAACCGTCTGTTAGTGGCAGTACTGCAAGCAGTGCTTGCAGTATGCAGGGGTGTAAGAACGGTGATGTGAGTCATAGTGCCGTGAAGAAAATATAATATTTTTTATTAAATTTGTAGAATGGGGGATATTGAAATGAAAAAGTGTGGAAGGTATTACTCGTGGCTTATTGTATTGACGGCAACGGCATTTATCATAACGGCGGTATGTGTACAGTTCATGCCGGAAAGCGTGCCAATGCATTACAATTTTCAGGGAGAAATTGACCGTTATGGTTCAAAAAATGAGAATTATATTTTTCCGGTCATAATAGCGATATTTAACATATTCTGGATTATTCTTATGAATATATTCGGAAAAAGAGCTGACCGGGCGGAGGATGAGAAGGTGCGTGTCGAGGCGGAAAATAATCTTGGCGTGCTTGGGATAACTGCGATAGTGACATCAATAATGTTCACTATTATGCAATTTGTTTTTCTTATTATGGATATAAATGCATCGGACGGGCAGGAGCGCATGCCTGTGGATATCAATGTGATAGAAAACTGCTGTCTTGGACTGGTTTTGATTATTATCGGTAACATCGTTCCTAAATGTAAGCGGAATGGAGTGATAGGAGTGAGAACTACCTGGAGCATGGATAATGATACTACATGGGAGATGTCAAACAGGTTTGGAGGGCGGCTGATAATGATATGCGGTCTGCTTACGATAATAGAAACAATAATTGTTAAAGGATTTGCATCGACCATCATAATGCTTGTACTTATTATTGCGATGACTGTGCTTGTGACATATTACTCGTATGTATTTTACAAAAAATATGGCAATAATGCTAAAAAACATCAATGATATTGATTAAATTTGTACATTGTAAATGCATAATAGGCATGTTAAGATATCTGCATAAGTTGAAAACATTATTTACGAGGTCATAGTGTGAAAAGACGTAAAAAGCACGTTTTTCATTACTATTTGAGTCACTGCAAAAGCCTAATCGTGCAGGCACGAACGACTTTTTGACCTTTTGACCATGATATTATAATAATTATTTTTATGATGGCAAAATGGCTTCAATAATAGTGTGTAGAAATATGGAGGTATTCAGCATGAACACAGAGAAATATCAGAGAGCGTATTTTTTGCCGCCACAGATGAGCTACGACTGGGTAAAGAAGGATTACATAGATAAGGCACCGATATGGTGCAGCGTTGACCTAAGAGACGGAAACCAGGCACTCATTGAGCCGATGAGCCTTGAGGAGAAGCTTGATTTCTTTAAGATGCTTGTGGATATCGGATTTAAGGAGATTGAGGTAGGGTTTCCGGCTGCGTCGGATACGGAGTACAATTTCATGCGTGCACTTATTGAGCGCAACATGATACCTGAGGACGTGACGGTTCAGGTGCTCACACAGGCCAGAGAGCACATCATCAGGAAAACCTTTGAGGCTGTAAAGGGTGCGCCGCATGCCATCATTCATCTGTACAATTCAACATCTGTTGCACAGCGTGAGCAGGTGTTTAAAAAGAGCAAGGAGGAGGTAAAGAAGCTTGCCATTGACGGAGCACAGCTTTTAAAGAAGCTTGCTGCCGAGACGGACGGCAATTTTACCTTCGAGTACTCGCCGGAGAGCTTCCCGGGAACGGAAGTCGAGTATGCACTCGAGGTGTGCAATGCGGTTCTTGATGTGTGGGAGCCGTCTGCAGATAATAAGGCTATAATCAACATTCCTACGACAGTGCAGATTGCCATGCCGCATGTGTTCGCTTCACAGATTGAGTATCTCAGCCGCAACATGAAGTACCGTGAGAATGTGGTGCTCAGCGTTCATCCTCACAATGATCGCGGCTGCGGTATCTCAGATGCCGAGCTTGGAGTGCTTGCCGGAGCGGACAGAGTTGAGGGAACACTCTTTGGAAACGGAGAGCGTACAGGCAATGTGGATATTGTGACGCTTGCGATGAACATGGTTTCAATGGGAGTTGAGCCGGGACTGGATTTTTCCAATATAATGGATATAAGAAAGAAGTATGAGCAGTACACGGGAATGCGCGTATACGAGCGTTCACCTTATGCGGGCGACCTTGTGTTTACTGCGTTTTCAGGCTCACATCAGGATGCTATCTCCAAGGGTATGGACTGGTGGGAGAAGGGCAAGTCGGGCGGCAAGTGGACTGTTCCGTATCTGCCTATAGACCCGATGGACGTTGGCAGAGAGTACGAGTCAGATGTCATTCGTATCAACAGTCAGTCGGGCAAGGGCGGAGTATCTTATATTCTCAAGCAGAATTTCGGTATCTCCATTCCTGATAAGATGAAGGAGGAGGTAGGCTACCTCGTTAAGGGCGTTTCGGACCGCAAGCATAAGGAGCTCACTCCTTCGGTTGTATATCAGATTTTTGAGGATAACTATATCGGCCAGACGGACGTGTTCGCGGTTCCTGAGTGTCACTTCAAGCAGGAGGACGGAATATGGGCGACCGTAACCATACAGCAGGGCAAGGAGAAGCGCATAGTCGAGACAGGCGGGAACGGTCGTCTTGACGCGGTGAGCAATGCCCTTAAGATGTACTTTGGCATAAGCTACGAGCTCGCTGTCTACGAGGAACACGCTATATCCAAGGGCTCGTCCTCAAAGGCTGCCTCCTACGTCGGTGTTCTGTGCAAGGATAAGATGTATTGGGGCGTAGGTCTTGACGAGGATATCATCAAGGCTTCCATAGCAGCACTTGTGGCAGCAGTCAACAAGCTTGCCAAGGACGCTAACGTGAAGGAGGGCAGAGAGGAGCGCATCGTCGATATCCTCAACTTTATTCAGAACCACTACACTGATGTGACTCTCGACGAGCTTGCCGAGAACTTCAACCTCTCCAAGCCGTACCTTTCCAAGTACATCAAGGAGAAGTCAGGAATGACCTTCCAGGACGCAGTCAAGAAGGCGCGCATGAAGAAGGCGAAGGTTCTCCTTCGTGAGTCCAACCAGAATGTCGAGACCATTGCGGCCAGCGTGGGGTACGAGAATGTAGAGCACTTCAACAGACTCTTCAAAAAAGAATATTCCATGACCCCGCTTCAGTACCGTAATGCGAAGAACCAGGAGGAGTAGGCGTTTCGTGCACGGCAGGCTGATGGCATAAGAGATTAATTACGAAAAAGATTAATGATGTGAAACGCTGATGGAATAAAAATTAATGGAACAAAAAAAATAGTGGAACAAAAAATAGTGGAACAAAAAATTCAAAAAATAACAGGATGAAAATATCCCGGCAGATTTCATATATCAGAGTGATTTGGATAATATGAATGGCTTGCCGGGATATTTTCTTTATCATAGAGTGGGTTATATTTGAATGGCACTGATTTTTATATTTTGTATATTTAAACTTATGTTTATATATCTGTGTTTATTAGCGCGGGGGCTGCAATATAGGAGAGGATAATGAGAGACACAAGTGCAAAAAACAGAGATTTTTGATTTCTATACCCTTATGATGGAGGAAAAGTGTGAGAAAAAGTGCAAAAACAGAGATTTTTGATTTCTATGCCCTTATGAGGGAGAAAAAGTGTGAGGAAAAGTGCAAAAACAGAGATTTTTGATTTCTATGCCCTTATGAGGGAGAAAAAGTGTGAGGAAAAGTGCAAAAACAG
>CAKRJT010000011.1 GCA_934351925.1 uncultured Lachnospiraceae bacterium | reverse complement strand
AATTACTTCTGTACAAGATGTACGCCAAATCCGCCGAACTCGCCCTCGAAGTAGATAGCCTTAAGCTTGCCGTCCTTAACCACTGCTGAATCCTTATCGAACTTGAAGCCTCTTCTCTCAAGATGATAGATAGCTCTCTCGATATAGTTAGTAGCGATAGCGATATGACCGTGCGTTCCACGTCCGCCGTTCTTCATAAGCTCGAAGCCTGTACCTGAGAAAATTGAGCTGTTTCCAACCTTCTTCTCAAATCCGAACATATCGCTGAACTTGTCAGCAAGCTCCTCTGCCTCTGCCTCGCTTGCAAGATTAACACCTACATGTCTAACCTCGAAGCCAAGCATCTTCTCAACAGCCTGTCTTGTAAGCTTAGTAATCTCATCGAACTTACCTGCTGCAACGAGATCCTTCTTAACCATCCATGAACCACCGCAAGCAATAATCTTCTTGAAATCAAGGTATGATGTAAGGTTATCTGCGTTGATACCGCCTGTAGGCATGAACTTCATGTTAACATATGGAGCTGACATAGCCTTAATCATTGCAAGACCGCCTGCCTGCTCTGCAGGGAAGAACTTAACTACCTCAAGTCCAAGCTCGATAGCCTGCTCAACATCACTTGGGTTGGATGTACCAGGTGTTACAGGGATTCCCTTATCAACACAGTACTTAACAACCTTAGGATTAAGACCAGGGCTTACGATGAACTTAGCGCCTGCCTCAACTGCTCTGTCAACCTGCTCTGTAGTGAGAACAGTACCTGCACCTACTAAAAGCTCAGGGTACTTAGTTGTCATAATCTTAATAACATCTGCAGCGCATGCTGTACGGAATGTAACCTCTGCACATGGGATGCCACCCTCAACAAGTGCCTTTGCAAGAGGCTCTGCATCCTTAGCATCATCAAGCGCGATAACAGGAACAATACCAATCTTACTAATCTCTTCTAATACTGCGTTCATTTTTTCCTCATTTCTGTGCTGCCTTATGTATTGCCATGAGCATGTATGCAGCACTGACACGCTCATGGTTAATTTTCATAAATAAAATACATAAACTGTATTCCATATCTGATTTGATTATAAGAAGGCGCTCTTTTTTTGTCAAGTTTTCTTATAAATACAAATCACAATTTTTCTTTGTTATATGTGCATATAATGTCAGACCGGAGCATTGGCTTAAAGTGTTACACCCTGCTTGAAGATTGCAAGATCATGGAAGCCGGCAATCTCAGCCTTAACCTTTCTTCCCGATGCGACATCAAGCACAAGCCGGAATAACTCCTCAGCAAGCTGTTCCATAGGAACATCATCTGTCACAAGACGTCCTGCATTAAAATCAATCCAGTTGCCCTTCCTGCCCGCAAGTCTTGAATTGGTGGCAATCTTTACAGTAGGTACAGGTGATGCAAAAGGAGTACCGCGTCCAGTTGTGAACAGAACAATCTGTGCTCCTGCCGCAGCACATGCAGTTGAAGCAACAAGATCATTCCCCGGTGCACTGAGAAGGTTGAGTCCCTTATTCTGAACTCTCTCGCCGTAAGCGAGAACGCCCTTGACAAGTGAGGAACCCGACTTCTGTGTGCATCCGAGCGACTTGTCCTCAAGAGTGGTTATACCGCCGTCCTTGTTTCCCGGCGACGGATTCTCGTATATTTCCTGACCGTTCTTTATGAAATACTCCTTAAAGTCATTGATAAGGCAGACTGTCTTATCAAAAAGCTCTCTGTTGGCGCATCTGTCCATAAGAATCGTCTCTGCTCCGAACATCTCCGGAACCTCTGTGAGGATAGTGGTTCCTCCCTTAGATACAAGCATATCTGAGAAAAGACCCACCGTAGGGTTAGCCGTGATTCCCGAAAGTCCGTCTGAACCACCACACTTCATACCGATTACAAGCTCCTTGGCGCTTACCTTCTCGCGCTTGAATGCAGCCGCATAATTCATAAGTTCTTCCATAATCTCAGCAGCCGCTTCCTGCTCGTCTTCAACGTCCTGAACCTGTAAGAACTTCACTCTGTCAGGATTTACCTCACCGATGTAGTTCTTAAGAACCTCGATACGGCTGTTCTCGCAACCGAGACCGAGCACAAGCACTGCTCCAGCATTAGGGTGATTGATGAGATCCGCGAGAACTGTTCTGGTGTTCTCCTGATCCTCAGTAGTCTGTGAACAGCCGTATGGATGTGTGAATGCGACAACCTCGTCAACTCCCTCAGGCTTGTTAAGTCTCGCGGTTGCCTCGATGGCTCTGGCTATCGAATTTACGCAGCCTACGGTAGGGATAATCCACACCTCGTTGCGGACACCGACCTTGCCGTTCTCTCTCATGTAGCCCTCAAAATAAGCCTCCTCTGTAGGCTCAACATCCTTGTGCCCCTCAGGATTGTAGGTATAATCAAGGAGCT
This sequence comes from uncultured Lachnospiraceae bacterium, assembly GCA_934351925.1. Taxonomy (GTDB): domain Bacteria; phylum Bacillota; class Clostridia; order Lachnospirales; family Lachnospiraceae; genus CAG-882. The sequence goes on along the minus strand of CAKRJT010000011.1, from coordinate 95,834 downwards.
CACCGAGAGCAGTCTTGAGGTTATGTGTATGAATCCATCCGCCAACCTCAACGTCAGCCTGTGCGTAACCGATTCTGAAGCCGTACTTAATAACAGCATCACCCTTCTTAATCGGCTTTATGGCAAACTTATGTCCCTGAGGAATATCCTCAAGCATTTTCACACTGCTGCCTGCTACGTCAACTGTTGTGGCCTTGGCAATAGGCTTAAGTGCAACAGCTACGTTATCATCTTTGTTAATTTTAATAAAATCCTGCATGGATTACCTCCGAAATTATTTTACAAGGTCATCTACAACAGCTCTCATGCCTCTGCTGCGTACATCATCGATATAGCCTGCAACAGTGTCAACAAGACCATCAATCTTAGATAAGTCCTCACCGCCGAAGAACTTGGTATTGCTAAGGTATGCCTGTGCGAACTCCTTGGCAGGCTTGGCTGAATTAGCAAGGAAGAAATCAAGTACAGCCTGATCATCACGGATAGCGTACTCATCATTGCCTCTTGTGCCGATAAGGCATCTTCCTCCGTTAACCTCGCCCTCCTTCTGTGTTGAGTAAAAGCACATAAGCGCTGCGATTGAGAATGTAAGGTACTTAGGAAGCTTGTTGAACTTCTTAACATAGCCTAAGAATGAAGGCATACATCTTGCCTCCCACTTAGAAACTGAGTTAAGTGAAATGTCTAAAAGCTTATGCTTGATGTATGGGTTCTGGAATCTTGCCGTAACTGCATCAGCGAACTCCTTGCACTCCTCTGCCGGAAGTGAAAGTGTAGGGATAATCTCGTCTGCGAGAGTCTCCTCCATGTACTCACGGATAACAGCATCATCCATAGACTGCTTAACAAGGTCATTGCCTGCAAGATATGATGCAAGTACGAATGATGTATGGGCACCATTGAGGATACGCACCTTTCTCTCCTTATATGGGTGATGATCCTCTGTAAATACTACAGGAAGACCTGCCTTATCAAATGGAAGCTCCTTCTTGAGCTGCTCAAGCGGAAGGTTCTTGTCGCCCTCGATTACCCAAAGTCCGAAAATCTCGGCTGTATCGATGAGCTGATCCTCATAACCGAACTCCTTGCAGAGAGCCTCTGCCTCGTCTCTAGGATAACCCGGAACGATTCTGTCAACAAGCGTCGGGCAGAATGAACATGCCGTGTCAACCCAGTTCTTGAAATCCTCGCCTAAGTTCCAGAGCTCGATAAATTTAACGATGCACTTCTTAAGCTCAATACCATTGTCAGCTATAAGCTCACATGGAATCATGATAAGACCCTTATCCTGTGCTCCGTTGAAATGCTTATATCTCTCATATAAGAGCTTGGTAAGCTTACCCGGGAATGTCTTAGGCGGCTTAGCTGCAAATTCATCTGTCTCGTCGAATACAATACCCGCCTCGGTTGTGTTGGAAACTACAAATCTTAATGTATCAAGCTTGGCATAAGCGTCATACTTGTCATAGTCCTCTATTGCAGCAACAGCATCCGTAACTGTTGTGATGATTCTAGTCTCCTTCTTAGGCTCGCCGTCAACAATACCCCTTAACTGAAGTGTGTACTGGCATTCCTGATCATGAAATCTGTCAAGATTACCGAACTCGATAGGCTTAACGATTACAACACCACCGTTAAAATCCGTCTTCTCATTAACAACATCAAACATATAGTCAACAAATGCGCGAAGGAAGTTACCTTCACCAAACTGTAAGACCTTGACCGGTCTGTCAACTGCCTTTGAAATCTTCTTGTTTAATCTCTCCATCACAATTCTCCTTAGATATAATAAATTGTTATCAGTTACGCAGCGCTCCATCCATAAACATGCCGATTCAAACGGTGTAAAATCACTCTTCTTACATTTTCTTACATTCCGTTCTAAAAAATGTAAGCGCTTTCATGCTTTGATTATATGGTGAAATCACCAATAAGTCAATGAGATTTTTTAAAAAAATATTACTTTTTTCCATAATACACTTGTTTTTGAAAAAATGCCATTGTATAATAGCCTCATAAGTATGTAAGTACTTACATTATTCAGAAAGGAATTTAGGCGCATGAATATTTATGATGTTTCCAAAAAAGCCGGAGTATCCATTGCAACTGTATCACGCGTCATCAACGGCAACAACAATGTCAGCGAAAAGACGAAACAGAAGGTACTCTCGGTTATGAAGGAAATCGGTTATACACCGAATGTATTTGCCCGAGGTCTTGGTCTTAACACCATGAAAACCATAGGCATCATGTGTACGGATTCCTCCGATGTATATCTTGCCAACGCTGTCTACTACCTTGAGAGAGAGCTGCGCGCGAACGGCTACGATGCGATTTTATGCTGTACGGGCAATGAACTCTCCACCAAGAAGGACTATTTGGAGCTTCTTCTCTCCAAGCGCGTTGATGCTGTTATACTTGTTGGTTCGAAATTTCTTGAGACAAAGGCTGCCGAGAACAAATATATTATAGACGCGGCAGCGAAGCTTCCTATTATGTTAGTCAACGGATATCTTGACGCTCCTAACATATATGGAACGCTCTGTGATGATGAGAATGCCGTCTACGAGGTTACAGACTCTCTTATAAAGAATGGCTGCCGCAACATTGTATATCTGTATACAAGCACTTCCCTCTCCGGTCAGTGCAAGCTTGCAGGCTTTAAAAAAGCACATTTTGTTCATAATATACCTATTAATAATGAGCTTCTTCATCTTTGCAACAAGAATATCGCAAACGCGAGAGATTATCTGACCCAGCTCTATGACCGCGGACTCCGTTTCGGTGCCGTTGTCACCTCGGACGATTCGCTCGCCGTTGGTGCACTCAAGTTCGCACACGCACACGACATGAAGGTTCCTGATGATCTGAGCATCGTCGGCTATAACAACACAATCGTTGCAAGCTGTACAGATCCTGAGCTCACATCCATCGACAGTAAGGTAGAGGCACTCTGCATCACGACCGTCAACACTCTCATGGGTGTGTTCAACGGAAGCAATGTACCATGCAAGACCAACATAACAGCCGACATAGTAAAGCGCGGCACAACCAAGTTTTAAATGTATCAACAATCAGGTACATTAATCTGCATATATTGCAGGCAATACCACAATCAGGAGGTTAAAGACTATGAAACAGTTTATGGACAAGGATTTCTTACTTTCCACAGACACAGCAAAGACATTATTCCATGATTACGCAGAGAATATGCCTATATTAGACTATCACTGCCACATCAACCCTAAGGAAATCGCAGAGGACCGCAAGTTCGAGAACATCACTCAGGTATGGCTCGGCGGCGACCACTATAAGTGGAGACAGATGCGTTCTAACGGTGTTGACGAGTACTATATAACAGGCGGTGCATCTGACAGAGAGAAATTCCAGAAGTGGGCTGAGACACTTACCAAAGCCATCGGCAACCCACTCTATCACTGGAGCCATCTTGAGCTTCAGAGATACTTTGACTACCATGGTGTTTTAAACGGCGATACAGCCGAGGAAGTATGGAACATCTGTAACGCGAAGCTTGCCGAGGATTCCATGACAGTCCGCAACATCATCAAGAAGTCCGGTGTTACACTTATCTGTACAACCGACGATCCTGTTGACTCACTTGAGTACCACAAGCAGATTGCCGCAGACCCTACATTTGATGTACAGGTACTTCCTGCATGGAGACCTGACAAGGCTATGAACATTGAGAAGCCTGACTACACAGACTACCTTGCTAAGCTTTCCGAAGTCAGCGGCGTAGAGATTAAGAGCTTCGAAGGACTTAAGGAAGCTCTTGTAAAAAGAATGGCATTCTTTGATTCAATGGGCTGCCGCGCTTCTGACCATGCTCTTGAGTATGTTATGTACAAGCCTGCTACAGCAGAGGAGATTGAGGCTATATTTGCTAAGAGACTTGGCGGTGCTACTCTCACGAAGGAAGAAGAGCTCAAGTTCAAGACAGCATTCATGACATTCGTAGGCAAGGAGTACAACAAGCTCGGATGGGCTATGCAGCTCCACTACGGTGCTAAGAGAGATAACAACGTATTCCGTTACAACCAGCTCGGACCTGATACAGGCTATGACTGCATCAATACATACAGCTCTTCCGCTGAGATGGCTGATTTCCTTAACAGCATGAACGCAACAGACGAGCTTCCAAAGACCATCATCTACTCTCTCAATCCTATTGACAACGCTGCTATCGGAACAGTACTCGGCTGCTTCCAGGATTCAACCGCTGTCGGCAAGATTCAGCAGGGTTCTGCATGGTGGTTCAATGACCACAAGGTAGGTATGACAGACCAGATGACATCACTCGCCAACTTAGGACTTCTCGGCAACTTCATCGGTATGCTCACAGACTCCAGAAGTTTCTTATCTTATACGAGACACGAATATTTCAGAAGAATCATGTGCGAACTTCTCGGCAAGTGGGTTGAGAACGGTGAGTATCCTGCCGATATGAAGACTCTCGGCGGCATGGTAAGAGACATCTCCTACAACAACGCCGTAAGATACTTCGGTTTCAAGCTCGACACTGTTGAGAAGTAATTCAACAACTGTCTGACGCAGGCTTACAGCCACAACAAAAACACCATTCCGATGAATATTACATCTAAGCCTATGTAATAATTCATCAGAATGGTGTTTTTATGCTTTTAGTTCGTCGATTATAATTATACTATAAAAGATTCATTATCATCACATATTCTCCGCAGACTCGCAGACTTCCCTGAATTTATCAAACTCCCGCAGGAACACATCGACGACCTCGGGTGCAAACTGCTTCCCGCGCTGTGATTTAATTTCCTCCCTCACTTTCTCATAAGACCATGCTTCTTTATATGGTCTTTTTGATACCAGGGCATCGAACACGTCAGCGAGGGCAACACATCTTGCCGCCGGGTGAATCTCCTCCCCTTTCAGACCATGATAGCCGGTTCCGTCCCACCTCTCATGGTGCTCGTAAGCTATGACTGCACCGAGCTGCATAAGCTCACCCGGAGAATTTTCGAGCATTTTCTTTCCATAGTCGGTATGCTTTTTGACAATCTCGAACTCCTCGGGCGTAAGTTTTCCCGCCTTCTCAAGAATTTCAAGCGGAACGATAATCTTTCCGACATCGTGCATCTTAGATGCCTGTGAAATCTTCCAGCTCTCCTCCTCCGAAATTCCGAGTCCGCGGCATATTATATCCGTGTATAGCGCAACCCTCTTTACATGCGTTCCCGTATGCTCCGACTGTGACTCGATAATCTCCGACAATGACGTAAGGGTATTTTCCTGGTCAGCATACAACTCCTTGTTTTTTAACAGAACCCTTCCGACAAGAGCCTGCATCCTGTCAGCTATGAAATACGCTGCCACAATAAAGGCGAACATTTCAAGAAGTCTTGGCAGGATTCCATACAAAATAACCCCCTTCAAAGTCACAAGCGGCTCGTCCGGCACAACCTTCAGTGCAAAGGCAGCCAGATGCGACACGACAAGCATAGGTACAGTGAGCACCGACACATAAATGACATATCTGTTCCTGCTGTAAAGGCATGCAATGACAAGGGGAAATGACAACATGAGTATAACATGGTACGACAACACAGCGTATTCCAGACCGGCCAGCACTACCAGCAGGAAAAGAATTATGTATCTCACACATCCCTTATGAATCCCCAGTACATTATATAAAAGCGTGGGAAGCATATATATTATTATTGAAGCACCCACGACGAACATGAGCATCTTCATCTCAATAATAAATATTCCAAGCACATTCAGCAGACCTACAATAATCATAAACGCCACGTTTATCCTGCAAACTGCAGCCACACGTCTGTCTGCCATCTCATCATATTCTTTTATTATCGCTCCGGAGTAATCCATATATAATCACCTTCATTTGTTAAAAGCCCAGCTTCTTAAATAAATCCCCCATGCCGGTGCCCACAGTCTCATTGCTTACATACTCGACAGGCTCCTCGTCAACTTCCTTGTCAATCGCCTCGTTGACGTCCTTCATCGAAAGGCTGACCTTGCCGTTCTCAATCTTCGTTATCTTGACAGTTACCTCCTGCCCCTCCTTAAGCGCATACTTAGGATGCACAAGCTTTTTAGGATAAGGAATCTGCGAAATATGGACAAGTCCGCTCACACCATCGCCTATATCAACAAATGCGCCATAATCCTTGAGGCTCTCAACCTTTCCGTTCACTATAGAACCGACGGCAAGTCTCTTTACCTGTTCACTCCTCTGCTCATCAAGCTTCTCCTGGAGAATTTCACGGCATGACAGCACAAGCTTCTCATTCTCCTCATCGACTGTTATGACAACGGCATCGACCGTCTGTCCAACATACTCTGCCGGATTTTCCACATAGTGGAGTGCAAGCTTCGATGCCGGAATGAAGGCGCGTATTCCTTCAAGATAGCACACAACCCCTGCGTTCACAGCCTCGGCAGCCTTAACGCTCAAGCGTCTGCCCTCAGCCTTCCATTCGCGGAATTTCTCCCAAGCCGTCTCATGGCTTGCCTGCTTCTTAGATAGGACAATATTGCCGGCACCGTCATCCGTCGCAACGACTGCTGCCGTCACCTCATCGCCAACCTTAACTTCCTCCTCTATTGAGAAATCCGGATTATCCGAGAACTCGTCGACCGCAATAAAACCGGGTGCATAATAATTAAGGTCAATAACCACTCCATTCTCGTCAACGGATATTACGGTTCCCTTCACTATATCGCCAACTCTGAACTTCTTAAATGAAGCTTCATATAAATCCTTGTAATCTTCCATGCTTTCCATAATAATCCTCCATTCCACTGCTTTTGCAGTGACTTAAATAATAATGAAAAACGTGCTTTTTACGATTTCACACTTTTCCTTTTCCTTCTCAATTATTCCCTGCCATCCCAGCAGTATGTACACAGACACTCGTGCGGCAATCCCGTCGCATCGAGCATATCATCAAGCCTGTTGAACCTGAGCGATGTGAAGTTGAGCTCTTTTCTTATCTCCTCAACCATTCTGTCGTACTTCTCGGACTCAGGGTCGGCGTACTCACGCAGAACTTCGTCTGTCACATTGCCGTTCTCGAGCCTCTCTATAACTCTTCTAGTTATCAGATCCATCTCCGATGACGAGCGCGAGAAGTTGAGATATTTACAGCCATAGAGAAGCGGCGGACATGCAGGTCTTATATGCACCTCTTTCGCCCCACTCTGGTAAAGAAACTCCGTTGTCTCACGAAGCTGTGTTCCGCGCACAATCGAATCGTCGATAAGCAGAAGGCTCTTATCCTTTATAAGATCATCTACCGCAAGAAGCTTCATCTTGGCAATGAGATTTCTCTTACTCTGTATAGTCGGCATGAATGACCTTGGCCATGTAGGTGTATACTTGATAAACGGTCTTGAAAAAGGAATGCCCGATGCATTGGCATAACCAACAGCATGTGCCGTACCCGAATCAGGTACTCCTGCCACAATGTCGGGCTTCACGTTATCCCTCATAGCCATCTTCACACCACAGTTATAACGCATCTGCTCCACGCTTATTCCCTCATACGAGCTTGCCGGATATCCGTAATAAACCCAGAGGAATGTACATATCTTCATCTCCTTGTTCGGATGTGCAAGCGTCACGCAGTTCTTCTCCGTCATAACCACAATCTCACCCGGTCCTAACTCCCTGTAATCATTGTAGCCTAAATTCTTATACGCAAAGCTCTCAAACGAAGCGCAGAAGCCATCCTCCTTGCGCCCAATCACAACAGGTGTACGTCCGTATCTGTCACGCGCTGCATATATTCCCGCCTGATTCATAAGAAGAATCGACATCGAACCGTCAATCGACTCCTGCGCGTATCTAATACCCTCAATCAGATTGTCCTTCTGGTTGATGAGCGCAGCAACCAGCTCAGTCGCATTAATCTCACCGCCGCTCATCTCAAAAAAGTGTGTGTGCCCCTCGTTAAAAAGCTTCTGCACAAGCTCATCATTATTGTTAATCTTTCCAACTGTAGTTATGGCATAAGTTCCATGATGTGAGCGGATAATAAGCGGCTGTGGTTCATAATCGGAAATGCAGCCGATGCCGTAAATTCCCTTCATCTCGTTTACGTCCTTATCGAACTTCGTCCTAAACGGTGCATTCTCGATATTGTGAATGGCTCTGTTGAAGCCGTCCTTACCGTATACCGCCATGCCGCCTCGTCTCGTTCCGAGATGTGAATGATAATCAATACCGAAAAACAAATCAAATACACAATCGTGCTGTGATGTCACTCCGAAAAATCCACCCATTGTATTTTGTCTCCTTAAATGTATATTCATAGATATGCAGCCGAAAATACTGCCTGCAGCTATTTTAAATGTAATGCTGTCTTGTATATATTTCCGCATATAATATAATTATCGTGCTTTGTGGTGGATGTGTCAATAGATTTGTGAAATTCAATAATAGAGAAGTTTAACATAATTTCTTATTATACAAAAAACCTCCAAGTGTCAGTCACCACACATGCCACTCGGAGGCGCAAATAAATTGCATAATATTTATTTTCAGACTTGGCTTTTATATTTAATGATTGTTTACTTCTTACTTTCCATACACGTTGAGCAGGAAGCCGGGCTTACCGCCAAGCTCATCCGGATACACAAGATACTTGAAATCCGCAAGCTTCTCATACTCAGCCATATCGCTCCTGCCAAGCTGTGGCACAAGCTCCTTAGCCGCCTCGTCCGCGCGTATATAATCTACACAGCCGAACACTCCTCCGGTGCTGATTGCGGCGTATACATCCTCAGCTCCCTCGAGAACATATGTATATCCGTTATTACCTGCCAGCACAGGTATGCTGTTCATACAGAGCGCATCGCTACCGCGGAGTTCGGCTGACTTTTTCTCGAACGCCTCCTTGTCAAAATCGGCAAACTTCTTTGTAGGATAGAAGGTTCTTATGTTGAGCTCAAGCCTTGAATGGAACTTCTCTGCCTTATATTCCTCAAAATTTCTCATAATCTCCTTTGCAATCTGCTCCGGTGAAGCGTATGTGCTCTCTATGATGAGGTCGTAATTATTTCTGTTATAGTAATCAATATTGTAAAGCTCCTTGAAGCGTGCTCTCTCAAGATCCGCTCTCTGCTTTAAACCTGCCATTGTAGCATTGATGTCAGAGTATTCCTCAGCCTCTCTCGCTCCGCCTGCAAAGGTTCTGCGTGCCGCTTCGTAGCTGTCCGTCAAAAGAAACACCTTAAAGCTGTCCGGTGCAAAATGCCATGCCAGTCTTGAATCAAAGAGGACATTGTCCTCCTCTTTTCCTATCTTTGCAGTACGTTTGTCAATCAAATCGTCAATTGAGCGGTCAGCCTTGGCTAGTTCATTGAGCTCAAGTACGGAAACGCCCTTCTCCTTAGCAATATCCCTGAAAAGCCCTCCGCCGGTTATAATTTTAAATCCGTATTTTTCAAGTTCCCTGCATACGCTGCTTTTTCCGCCGCCAAGATTTCCCGTTATTGTGATATTCATTGTGTTTTCCTCGCTTTTATGTTTATTTTTTATTAGTTATCCGATAGCCCAGTCATTCAAATCGAATTGGATTATATCCCACACAAGGCTGTCATAGTTAGTCCCCGGAATAATTCTGTGTTTTCTGGTTCCAATATATTTTAAATTGTCCACCGAAACATTTTCGTCGGATAATCTCACAAACCCCTTAATTATCCCGTCCGGATATATATGTATGTCCTTGACAAGCGTCTCTTCAGCATGAACCGTATGGCTGCATCGGATATGAACAGACTCTTCGCCATAGAATATCTGTGTCATCCAGTTTCCTGTGTGTTCATAATATCTTATAATTCGTCCCTTTGAGTCATAATCATTTTCAACCAGAATATTATAACCTGACAAATCGCTGAATACACCGTGCTGACAAATCCCTTTAGCGTCATAATAAAAATAAGTCGCATACCGCTCATCATTGTCATTGCCGTCAATACACATCTCGATAGCCGTGACATCTGAAATGTCAAAGAGAAATTTCACGGTCTCCAACGAGTCAGGACGTTTTAAAGCCATCGCGTATCTGCGTCCAGCCTTATCCACCTCATATTTTACGGGTATTCCGAGCACGAAGCTCTGCTTTACCCCATTGACCTCCATATCTCCGGTAAAGAAATTGATTTTATCATTGATAAAAAGGTAACCGTTTTCTCTAATCTGTGCATTAACGATTGAATCTGCCATATCACCAACACCAACTGTCGACATACAATCCCCTCCTTCAAGTCTATAAATTCAATTATAACCTAGACAGTTTGAATAGACAAGTCATTAAAATATAATAGGCTTAACAAATCGTAAGGTTTTTACATCCCGTAAGACACCTAAATTCAATAAATGCCTGTCAGTATTCGTAAATAAAAATCTGACAGAACCATATAGTCCATAGCCTCCTGCATAGTGTCCCTGTCAATACCATAATCTGCACACGCATCTATATACTTTTGATACACAGATTTACCATTATCCTTGTCTGAGATAAATGTAACATCATAAGCAGGAATAAATTCATAATCTATGTTTGCAAAGTTTTCAGAGATACAACCATATTTTCTAAACCAACATATGAGAAAAATCGACCTCAGCAAAATCATTCTCACATTCTCATAGAGATTTACGCTTTCCCATATATAGTCCTCAGCATTATCCACTGGCTTTATCCAATAATTGTCAATCAATGACAAACTTAAATTATTCATCATATATACCATATTAGTGTTTCCACTAATTAGTACTCGTGAATTATTCTGGTTCTTAGTTCAGCAAATTATACAAAAAGAGTTCACAACCCCATATTACCTAGGTTTGTGAACTCTTAAAATCTACAATGTAATCTTAAATTACATATTCATCTGCTTAGCAATCTTCTCAGAAGAAGTTGCATCTACAGTCTGATTACATGTTCATCTGCTTAGCAACTTCTTCTGCGAAGTTCTCCTGCTTCTTCTCCATTCCCTCGCCTCTCTCGAAACGAACGAACTTCTTAACGGAAAGCTTAGCATTGTTAGCCTTGCCAACCTGTGCAAGGTAAGCAGATACGGACTGCTTGCCATCCTCAGCCTTAACATATACCTGATCGTTTAAGCAGATTTCCTTGAGCTCCTTGTTAAGCTTACCCTGAATCATGCCCTCAATAACCTTCTCAGGCTTGCCAGCAACCTTAGGATCGTTAGCAATCTGAGCCTTGATAATTTCTATCTCATGCTCCTTGAATTCCTCAGGAACCTCTGAATCGCATACATACTGTGGGTGAAGAGCTGCAATCTGCATTGCTATGTTCTTGAGTGCTTCCTTGATGTCATCGTTGACAACATCTGTAGCAGCCTCTACAAGAACACCAATCTTACCATCGCCATGGATATAAGAAACAACGAGATCTGCACCTGCAACCTTCTCAAATCTTCTGATGCTTAACTTCTCACCGATACGGGCAACCTTGCTTGAAAGAGCCTGCTCAACTGTGAGTGATGGGTCTGCTGCCCATGTCTCCTGCATGAATGCGTCCATATCAGCAGCGTTAGAATTCATAGCCTGAGCTGCTACAGCGTCAACGAACTCGTTGAACTCAGCGTTCTTGGCAACGAAATCTGTCTCAGAGTTAACCTCAACTACTACTGCATTGTGGTCATCGGAAAGCAATGTCTTAACAACACCCTCTGCTGCAATTCTTCCAGCCTTCTTAGTAGCTGCTGCGAGACCCTTCTCTCTTAAGAACTCTACTGCCTTATCCATATCGCCTTCTGTAGCTGCAAGAGCCTTCTTGCAATCCATCATGCCGGCACCTGTCATCTCTCTTAACTCTTTTACCATTCCTGCGGTAATGTCTGCCATTTTAGTATCCTCCAATTATTTAAATTACAAATTAATATAGGAAACAGCGGATATTCGCAATCCACTCCATTACTTGCTCATACAGTATCCTGCTGCTTTTGCAGAGCTTACTGTATATTAAAGGTTAAAGGGGCAAAGACTGCCCCTTATATTGTTCGGAAATATTATTCCTCTGTTGCTGCCTCTTCTGCGTTCTCAACATCCTCAGAGTACTCAACGTCTGTTGCCTCACCCTGATTAGCCTCGATAACAGCGTCTGCCATCTTAGCAACGATAAGCTTAACAGCTCTGATAGCATCATCGTTACCCGGGATAACGTAATCTAACTCTTCAGGATCACAGTTAGTATCAACGATACCGAAAAGAGGAATTCCAAGGATATGAGCCTCCTGGATACAAATTCTCTCCTTCTTAGGATCAACTACGAAGATAGCATCAGGAAGCTTCTTCATGTTCTTGATACCGCCAAGGTTCTTCTGAAGCTTGTCCATCTCCTTCTTCAACTGAGCTACTTCCTTCTTAGGAAGAACATCGAATGTTCCGTCCTGCTCCATTGTCTCAATCTCAACAAGACGTGCAATTCTGCTCTGGATTGTCTTGAAGTTAGTAAGCATACCGCCTAACCATCTCTCATTGATGTAGTACATACCACAACGCTCAGCCTCTGTCTTAACAGCCTCCTGAGCCTGCTTCTTAGTACCAACGAATAATACTGTACCGCCGTCAGCAACGATATCAGCTAATGCATGATAGCACTCATCTACCTTAGTAACGGACTTCTGTAAGTCGATGATGTAGATTCCGTTTCTCTCTGTGTAGATGTACTCTGCCATCTTAGGGTTCCATCTTCTTGTCTGGTGTCCGAAATGTACACCTGCCTCAAGTAACTGCTTCATAGAAATTACGCTCATTTTAGTACCTCCTGTGGTTTTTAATATTCTTCCATGTGCTTCAGCTTTCCGTCACCCCGAGCAAGGGACCATAGGAAATCCACACATGTGTTTTTTCACACAAAATTGATAATAACATAAATAAAAAAAATTTGCAAGTATTTTTTTCCAAATGCATAACTTTCCAAATAGACACTGCTTTGTAAAAACCTGCAAATTTAATTTCATAAGATAAGTCATTATTTCTTATACAGAACCGAGGTCAGCTCCTCATAGGTCATTCCTGAATTGACCAATATCTCACCCGCTCTTATCTTATCATCATATCCGGTGTTGACGAGATATCTGTCAAAGTCGGCTGCATCTTCTATTATTCCGTTCTGCTTTAACATATCACACACCGTTCTGGAGCTCATTCCGGGAACAATCTCTATGCTGCACGAAACCACCTCCACTGACAAAGTCTCTGTGCTGACTGCCGCTGTCGTCTGCACAGCCGTGGTCTGCTCAAGCACAGGCTCCTGTGTCGTCTCCTCACTTGGCACCTCGGCTGTACTCTCCTGTATAGTCTCAGCTGCTGCCTCAGTTGTATTCTCCACGGCTGTCTTATCATCAGTCGACTCGGCTGTCTTATCACTCCCGGTTTCGGAAGCCGATTCCGTGGTCGTCTCTTGCTGCGTACCCGAAAAGCTCATTCCAAGTTCCAACGCCCTGTCAATAATCTCGTTATCTGTCATCTTTCTGTTGGAAATATGGGATATTGTGAGAATAATCGTGGTCACGATAATCCCTATTCCAATGCCCCGCAAAAAATATTTAAGTCTCATATTATTTCATACCTTTGAATAAATCTATGACCAGCTTAACCTCGCCAACTCCAATTCCAAGCGTCTTGGCAATCTCAATCTCGGATTTACCCTGTTTGTGAAGCCTGAGAACGGCATCTCTTTTGCTGTCTGTGCTGTCCTGTATCCCGGAAACATTTTCCTCTGAAAGTACCACCTTGGCAGCGTCGATGTCAGGTTCACCCGCAGCACTCAAAACCGGCTCATGCGGATATGCTTCCGGCTTCTGTGACCCAGCTTCAGGCACATCAGCCTCAGCGCTCTGCTTTACAGCCTTCTGCATATCGCGTATGGTATTATGTACTTCCTTGTTCTTCTCATTTAACATATCATACAGGAACATTACCTCGTTATGGCTCTTGTTAATCTCACCGAGCACGGTATCAGAGTACTCTGCAAACTCTTTTATTTTCTGATTGGAGAGTCTCTCAAGATCATCTCTTGTCCTGTCCTCAACCGTCTGAGCCAGAACATCCGTCTGCTCACTGAAAACGGCTGTAATCTGAGATTTTATGTCGTTCTTCTGTCTATCGGAAAGCTCCACATTGATATTGCGGGCTTTATCCTGTCCGTCAACTTTAATAAAGAATATAAAACTAACCGCAACACAGATTACTCCAATTAATAATAATACAATCTCTAACGCTGTCATTATACTAATGACTCATCAGATCCGAATGTCAAATGTCGTGTGCTTCTCCGGTTCTGCCTTGTCATCCTCCTCTATGTTTTCTTTCATCTTCTTTTTGATGCCGGCATAATACTTATTCTTACCCTTTTCCTTGGCATCAAACTTCTCGTTCTTCCATTCAGAATCATGCTTCTTCACAACAGTCTCCGAATTTCTTTCCACCTGCTTGTTAAATTGTGTCTGAAATGCAGACTGGTCTACAAATGGCTTCTGTTCCTCATTCTGCCGCACCTGTGCAAAATCTGTTGTACGATTTACAATTCCCGTCATCTCTATAGGCTTCATATACAATCATCCCCCTCACAGCGGAAGCATGACAACATCTGCTCCCTGCTTAGCATACTGACAATAGTTTGTTTTATTCTTTATCCGGAATTCCGTTTCTCCAAATGAAAGCTTGGTCCCCGGATAAATACAATCCATTATCTTCACTCTTGCATCAAGATTCTCTGAAAGAGTTTCCCTGCCTGCCTCATATTCTTCTCTCATCTTCTTCATGGACTGCTCCAAAAGAATAATATTCTTCATGGACTTTTGAAGCATTTCCTGTTTCTGTGGGTCTAATCTGCCTTCTATATCCATCTTCTTTCTGAGTACGGATATAACCTGATTGAGTTTTACTTTATCGCCATTTGCTTTCGAAATCTCAGCCGAAAGCTCCTTAACCCTCTTACGCAGCGCCGGGTCGACACCTACATATACATTGGTTACCGTACCCATTGTGTTTCCAATCTGCTTTGCGGACACTGTTGCACCGGCTCTCGCCGTTCCACCAACGAGCAGACCATTCTTTCCGCTTACGGTTATTTTGTCTCCGGCAGATGTACTGCAATGAAGAAGTGAATCCGTCTCCAGTGAACCACCACATACAACCGTCGCATTTTCAACGAATTTAGTTATGACATCCTTCCCTGCCTTGACGACAGCCTTGTTCATGCCCTGGATACCACGGCTAACGGTAAGCGTTCCTCCTGCTTCAACATTAGCAGCTTCAACCACACCCATTATAGTTATGTCTCCGGAAGCTTTAAGTGAAAAACCTGCACGGACATTTCCGTGTACCACGACATTTCCTTCATAGCTGATGTCTCCGGTCGTGTTATCAATATCTACAGGCACATCATAGACATCCGAGATAAATATCTTATCTCCCTCAAGTGTAACATGTCCGTTAACCTTAGATATAAGGCTTAATCCATCCTCCGATATATACGCATTTCTGCTGAATTTAAAATTCTTTTTATTTACCCTCTCAGGCGGAAGTTCAGCACCCATTATATTTTTTCCGGGAATACCTTTTACAACAGGAATTATCCTGGCTACAACCTGCCCTGCCGAAACCTTGGTTATAAGGTCGAGCTCGTGATAATCAACTGTTCCGTCACTTTTTACCTTAGGCTTGGCAATCTGGTTAGTGTTAAAAAGGTATTCTATAACTGCATCCTTTCCCTGCACCGGTTCAGTGCCCTTCGCTATCACAAAAGGCGTGTTGTAAATCTTGTTCGAAACAACTTCTTTCATTGCCTCCTCGTCCACACCATAGTGAATTCCCTTGGCAGACAAATCCCCCTGCATCTCATCAAATGTCATCTCGGTTCCCCCGCCAACAGGTGGATACATTATGGCAACCGCACTCATCTTATCATTTTCAACTTTATAAACACAAAAAGCGGCGCTTGATTTCATCGCCGTATCACTTATTTTGAAACATGATCTTGAATTCAGGGCTTTAAGTTCCGCCCTTATTTCATCTTTTTTAAAATCTTCAAATCTCTTTGCATCGAGAAAATCTATTATCTCCTCAGAGGTAACCCTTCTTCCGCCTTCTTCCGGCTCCGTAAGCATAACATATGTGCCGTCAGGCTTAACAGAAATTGTGAAATACCCGTTTTTTACCATACTATATTCTCCATGTTTGTTATATCCGGTCAGACAGCACCCCAATGTATCCTCCCAGATGTTTCTTCATCTTCTGAATCGCTTTTGTATGAAGCTGTGACACCCTTGATTCAGAAACCTCCAGCACCCTGCTTATCTCCTTGAGAGATAAATCTTCATAATAATAGAAAAGTACAACGCTTTTTTCTTTTTCCGTAAGTTCGCCTAACGCCTTTTCAAGCATCCTGGCAAGCTCAGCTTTCTCAACCACCCTCTCCGGCTGTTCAAACTGGGAATTATGTGATGCATCCATCCTGATTTCGCTGCCCTGTTCAATAAAGTCTTCAAGTGATACAACATTCGTGACCTTCGTCTGTCCATTCCAGGAATCTAACTCTTCGACTGATATACCAAGTTCCTCAGCCATCTCCTCATCCGTAGCAGGTCTTCCATATTCTGCCTCCAGTTTCGACATGGCAGTGTCTATTTTTTTCTGCTTCTGTCTGACGCTTCTCGGTATCCAGTCCATTTTTCTAATCTGGTCTAAAATGGCACCGCGTATTCTAAGACTGGCATATGTCTCAAATTTCACATTCTTATTGAAATCGTATTTATCAATCGCGTCTATCAATCCGAAAATTCCATAGCTGACCAGATCCTCATACTCAACATTGTACCCCAGATACATGCTCAACCGTCCCGCCACAAGCTTAACAAGAGGAGCATATTCTATTATAATTTTTTCTCTCAGCTCGGGATTTCTGCTTTTAGCATATTGATCCCAAAGCTTTTCCCTTCCATTATCATCCATTCTGCTTTCCTCTTTTTGTGAACTATTTTATTCAGCCCAATTACTCATTATCCTGTGTATCGGCTTCGTCCGCTGCCGCCCCGCCTTCTTCACTGTCATCTTCCTTCTTTCCGTCTGAACCAAGGAAACGATTTAAAAGGGCACGGACAATAACTCCTATAATAAAAAATACAAGCGCCGCGGCCAGAATTATAATCAACGCCTTGGTGAGCTCATATCTGCATATAAAAGTAACAGCCCATGCGACAAGCGCAGCCACAAGGGTGATAATAGCCGGGAGATTTCTAAAAATCATATTTTTTTTAGTTCCTTTCCTACTGCCTTAATCAATAACGAGCCATCTGCTGAGTAAAACTCTATCGTACGGCCATAATTAAGTCCTGTATCCTCAGCAACTATCCTTATACCCAGCTTTTTAAAGTTAAGCTTAGCAGCCTCGGCATTTTTCTCTCCAACCTTCATTGTGATACCACTTGAACCTGATGACGTAGCAAACATCTGTGCACCCCCTGCGATTTTTGCAATCATCCGGCTTCTTGAAGCGCCCATCTTCTCCATGCGCGCAACTGTCTCCGCAATACCTGTATCACCAAATTTAGCTATATTCTGGTTGTTTCGTATCTGAGTGCTGTCGGGGAGCATATAATGCACCATCCCTATAATCTTTGTCACAGGGTCATAGATACAAGCTCCAATACACGAACCTAATCCCAATGTTGTTAAATTATCCGGGTAACGGCAGACATTAAGGTCTGCCATTCCCACTTTAATCATATTTCCCATATCTTCTTCCTAATGTATAGAATTTACATACCAAGCGACGACAAAATCACATCATATGACTCAAGCTCCGGTACCATAAGAAAATATCCGTTAACAAAATCAAGTTCACCAAACTGTGTCTCAATAAGGAGTACCTTATCTCCAAGCTTCCCGAACTCAATCGCCGGTACGCTTAACAGCGCACCCGCCATATCAATCGAAATATATGGTACAGATGATGTAATCTTGAGATTAGTAAGATTAGACATTGCTGAAAGATAAGCTCCGATAATAATGTTTCCGATCTCACTCAATGCAGAAAGCTCCATCTCTGAAAATTCACCATTGGCACTCTGCACCATGCCACCCATGAGTGAGTCGACAAGATTATGAGCCGACCCTTCTTTTACAAGGAACATCATCATACCCTTTATATCGCCATCAAGCTGAACCAAAATTCCTGCAAGCACCTCTTCAGGAGAACCGAATATATCAGGTAAATTAGTAAACGGAACCAGCTCAACCCTTGGCACATTCATGTCTATCTTCATATTCATCATCTTAGCCAGCGCTGTTGTAGCATTACCGGCTCCGATATTGCCGATTTCCTTTAAGACGTCAAACTGTATATCGTTAAGGTTATCAAGTGTGTTCTCTGCCATGACATCTCCTTCCAGTCAATATGCTACTCTTCCTTAGACGCGTCCTTGTCAGCGATTGCAAGCTGAATGTTAAGAAGAGAAATAAGCTCACCCTTGTTCTTGCCGATTGCGCTGATATAGCCTGCCATATCATTGTTAGCATCTACTGTTGTCTTTTCTATTGAATCCTCGTCAAGTGTAACCACCTCGTTAACCTGATCCACAATAAGCCCGACTGTTGCCTGCTGCTCAAGCTTAATGATGATAATTCTTGTCTTATCCGTTATCTCATCAGCCGGAAGACCAAATTTAAGTCTGAGACTCATTACAGGTACTATCTCTCCACGAAGATTGATTACGCCCTTAAAATACGACTGAGCTTTAGGAACTCTCGTAATCTTCTGCATTCTTACTATATTGTCAATATAGTTGATATTAATACCATACTGCTCACTGCCCAGCTTTATGACAATGTACTGTCTGGCTGTTGACTGTGCTGTTGTTGTTAAAGCATCCATTCTGTATTACCTCCATCTGTTATACAAGGGTATTCGCATCAATGATAAGAGCGATATCACCGTCACCAAGAATTGTTGCACCGCTGATCATCTTATTTACATTGATATAGCTTCCAAGAGACTTAATAACTATCTCCATCTGACCGATAAGACTATCCACAACAATACCTGCTCTCTTATCGCCCTTACGCACGATAACGACAGTCATATTCTCACTGTCATCACTGCACGACTCTACATCAAGAAGCTTTCCAAGACGAATAATCGGTATAACCTTGTCTCTAAGATGAATAACTTCCTTAGAATTTACATATTTAATATCATCCTTTGTAATATCCTCAAGGGTCTCAATTGAGCCGAGCGAAATTGCATACTGCTCATCGCCAAGCTTAACCATGAGAGCCTGAATAATTGCAAGTGTAAGAGGAAGTCTTACTATGAATGTGCTTCCCTCGCCAAGCTTTGTCTTAACTTCTACATCTCCTCCGAGAGCTTCAATCTTGGATTTAACAACATCAAGACCAACTCCTCTTCCTGAGACATCTGTAATTTTCTCAGATGTTGAGAAACTTGGGCGGAAAAGTAAATCGATAATATCTTTATCAGTCATTGCCTCTGCCTGCTCAGAGGTAATTGTTCCCTTTTCAATAGCCTTTTTACGGACTTTCTCTACATCTATACCGTTACCGTCATCGCCAACCTCAATTACAACATTGTTTCCATCCTGATATGCATTGAGGAATATAGTACCTACCTCAGGCTTTCCTCTCTGTGCACGGACATCGGCATGCTCAAGACCATGATCTGCGGAGTTACGAAGGAGGTGCATGAGTGGGTCACCAATCTCATCAATGACAGTACGATCAAGTTCTGTCTCCTCACCTGTCATGTACAGTTCCATCTTCTTGTCAAGTTTCTTGCTTAAGTCTCTTATCATTCTTGGGAATCTGTTTACGACTGTCTCAATAGGAACCATTCGTACATTCATAACAGACTCATGAAGTGATGTGGTAACTCTCTCAAGGTATTCAATCTGCTCATTAAAATTCTGTCTTCCTGAAGCAGTATTCTCGCTTGTAGAATTATTGATGGACACAAGACCATTCTTTGCGATAATAAGCTCACTCACAAGGTTCATAAGTGTGTCAAGCTTGTCTATATCTACACGCACTGAACGATTGGCTACTGCCTTTCCGGTCTTTGCAGCCGGTGCCGCCTTCTTTTCCTCAGCCTTAGCAGGTGTCTGTGTTTCCTTATCATTATTAGTCTCCGAAGGTGTGGCAACATTCTGTTGAACAGGTGTCTCCACCTTAATCTCCTCAAGCTCTCCACCTACAACATCTTTTACCTCGGATACATTCTTTATTACACCAAGAACCTTATCAAAGCTCTCATTTGAAACTACGAAAATGCTGAAATCAAACTCAAACTTTTCATCCTCAATATCCTGTGTGGATGGGTCTGATTTAATGACCTCTCCGACTTCCTCAATTCCTTTGAATACAAGGAATGCTCTTGCAGCCTTCAAAATACAGTTAGGATCAAGATATACCGTAAAGCCGTATGCATTCATTCCTTTCTTCTTCGCCTCATTGATAGCATGCTGCTCAAAATCCGCCAGCTGTATGTCCTTATACTTTGCAGGATTGCCTGATGCAGTGCTGTCAGCAGCCTGTGCCGTCTGTGCTGCAGGTGCAGCAGCCTGCTGTGTATTCTCAGGCATATTTCCTTCTGTGGCGAGGAATTCGTTTAACAGCTTAATGATAGCCTCATTGTCCTCTGTTCCTTCATCGGATGATTCCTGAATGTTGTTAAGATAGCTCTCAAGTGCATCAAGACACTGAAAAAGTGTATCTACAAGGCTGGCAGTAACCTTCATCTTGTCATTGCGAATCTCCGAAAACACATTCTCCATGTTATGTGTAAGGTTCTGCATTCTCTTATAGCCCATTGTTCCCGCCATTCCCTTGAGAGAATGTGCTGCACGGAATATCTCGTTGATTGTAGCTTTGTCCTCTGGTTCCTTCTCAAGCACGAGAAGAAGATCATTAAGGTTCTGTAAATGTTCCTTTGTCTCATCAATAAAAATCTCTAAATACTGGCTTACGTCCATTTATCGCACCCCCGTGTTTCTTGTTATCGCATCAGCGATTTCTTCTAGTGGCTTCACTTCATTTACCAATCCTGCCTCGGCAACTGCCCTTGGCATGCCATAAACAATACTTGTAGCCTCATTCTGTCCTATAACATATATCTTTTTATGTTCCTTCAGCGCCTTTATGCCCTTAGTTCCGTCTGCCCCCATTCCGGTGAGAACAACACACACTATCTCATCATATGGAGAATTGACAAGCGACTCATACATGATATTCGCGCATGGTCTCAATGCATCCACCGGCGGTTCATCTGAAAGTGCCACTTTCGTTTCAGAGCCCGATTTTACAAGGCGGATATGTCTTCCTCCGGGAGCAATATATACTGTTCCCTTCGTGATGATATCGCCATTTTCAGCTTCCTTAACGGTTACCTTGCTTATCTCATTAAGTCTCATTGCAAGTGACTTGGTAAATCCCGCAGGCATATGCTGTACAACGACAACTCCCGCATCAAGCTCTTTGGGAAGATAAGGGATGACCTGCTGGAGTGACTTAGGTCCTCCTGTAGAACATGCAAGAGCTACAACTCTGTTGGCATGATCTTTTTTGTATGCAGCCGGATTACCCATTTTCACCGTCATAACAGGCTGCGAGGTTCTTGGCATGCTCACCGCTGAACTTCTATCCTCTCTTGCAGAACCGAAAGTTCTAAGAGATGTAGCCCTTGTGTTGATTGTCTGCGTGACAGGCATTGTACTGATAACCGAGGCCTTGGTACTGCCTGCAGTGGCAACCTCGAGCATATCAAGTATCCTCTTCTTGAAATCTTCACCTTTTGCCTCAATAAAGTTCTCAGGCTTCGTGACAAAATCAAATGCTCCAAGTTCAAGCGCCTTAATTGTCTCCTTAGCCCCTTCCTTTGCAACAGTGCTGACCACAATCACCGTTTCCTGAATACGGTTCTTCTGAAGCATCTCTAAAAGTTCAAGACCATTCATCTTCGGCATGTTGATATCAAGAATGATGGCGTCATACATCTTAGGATGACTCACAATTCTGTCAAATCCCTCAAGACCGTCCCTGGCAAAATCTGCAACCTCATATTGTTTATTTGTTTTAATTATATCAGATATAACCCTTCTCATGAGTGCAGAGTCATCAATAATTAAAATTTTCTTTGCCATATATGCTAATTTCTCCTTTCAAGCTGCATCCGCTTGCGCTCCTCCTCGAAAATGAAGCGGATAAGTGCTTCTCTGTCATCGTTTTTTACATTTTCAAAGCTCACCCTGTTGTGGAAAATGTCTCTTCTTCCCTGTGGGTTCACAGAATCTATTATGCCAGCGGTCAC
The DNA here is from genome assembly GCA_934351925.1 of uncultured Lachnospiraceae bacterium. Lineage (GTDB taxonomy): Bacteria > Bacillota > Clostridia > Lachnospirales > Lachnospiraceae > CAG-882. Next base: position 73,458 of record CAKRJT010000011.1, on the reverse strand, counting down.
TTTAAGTTTCTGGGCAGCCATGCCGAGCATATATTCAAGTTCAATATATACCCTGTCTCCCTTTTCGAATTTCGTTCCGGCAAACTTAACCCCACCGCCGCTTATATTTATAGTCTGGCCTTCAATGAGCTTTCCCTTCGTCACGGACTCGGGCAGTTCGCCAAGCCTGTCATACAATTCAGCAATTTCTTTATCAAGTTTCATATATTTTATAGGCATTATGACATCATACCTGAAAAACTGTCGTCTTTGTACCTTCTTCAATGCACTCTCAAGCTCTACCACCAATACGAAAAGGTTGTTTGTCTTATATCTGTCCACGACTTTCACCCTGCTGTGATACATCTTGGCTTTCGAATAAAAAAAAGCATCCAGACGCATACCCATCGAAAGGACAACCATTCGTCCTTCATTATATGGCATCGCAATCGACACTCTGTTTGCATCGCCATCAACGTCATATATCTGGCTGAGATATGTAACCGTCTCTTTCTCCTTATTAGATGTAATCTCATTAAGCTCTAATTTACAGCCAGGAACTAATATTTTCTCCATGGTACACACTCCATTTAGTTTCTTTTATTATGTCTTAGAATGTTGCTAAAGAAATTCCCGATACCCTTCTTATCCTTCGTATTGGAAACCTGTTCACTCACTCCCGTCAGCTTATTCATAACCTGTTCGTATGATTTAGCTGCCGCAGCAGCCGGATAAGCCTTTACAACCGGTGACTGCTTCATAATCGCCTTCACCACGAACTCATCCGTCGGAATACATCCAAGGTACTCTATCTTAAACTTCAAAAACCTCTCAACAACCGTGGACAGCTTTTCGTACATATTCGAGCCGTCATTGGCGGTTATGGTTCTGTTTCCAAGAAGCATAATCCTTGTACTATCCTTATCAAATCCTTCAAACATGCTGAGTGCCTTCAGCAGTGCATAGGAATCAGTTATCGATGTAGGCTCAGGTGTAGCAACAAGAATGACCTCGGGACTTGCTGCAACGAACTCCAGTACACTGCTCGATATTCCTGCTCCGGTGTCAACTATAATTACATCGGCAAGACTGTCAAGTTCCGATAACTTTCCTACCAGTCTTCTGACCTCCTCCTTGTCAAGGTCGCCAAGTTTGGCTATTCCTGAACCTCCCGACACAAACATAACACCATCGGGACCCTCACAGATAATCTCATTTATCTCCTTGCCTTTTAGCATCAAGTCAGCGAGAGTATACTTAGGAATGGCTCCAAACATCACTTCAATGTTGGCAAGGCCAAAATCCGCATCAAATATAATTACCCTTTTGCCGAGTTTTCTGAACAGAAGTGCAAGGTTAATTGAACAGCTCGACTTGCCAACACCGCCTTTTCCGCTGGTAACGGTAATTATTCTCGCATGTTTCTGTGGTTCAGCGCCGCCGGACTGACTGACTTTGTTCTGTTGTTGTACCATCTGTCTTAATCTTTCAGCCTGGTCCATATGTACTCTCCTCCAATATCTTCATGTATATACTTAAATTAATCCTGATTGTCCTGTACTTCTCCGGTTAGGAGACGTTTTGCAAGCTCCTGCACATCGACAACACTGATATCCTCAGGCACAGCCTGTCCGCTGGTCACATACGAAAGAGGAGCCCCTGTATGCGCTCTTATATTCAGTATATTTCCATATGCATTTGTCTCGTCAAGTTTAGTAAAAAGGAGACGCACATCCTTAATATCCTTATATGCATCCGCAATATTGAGCAGATCTCTGTACTTTGTCGTAGCACTCAGGACAAGGAATTTATCAATATTGACCTCCAGACCAGCATTTTCAGTTGTCATGAGAAGTTCCTCAAGCTCTCCAAGCTGTTCCGTATTCCTGTGAGACCGTCCGGCAGTATCAACAAATATAAGTTCATACTCACTATATTTCTTTATTGCTTCGACAAGTTCTTCCGGCGTAAAAATAACGGAAACAGGTACATCAAGTATGCCGGCATAGGTATTAAGCTGTTCTACAGCCGCTATTCTGTATGTATCCGCCGTTATCATGGCTACCGAAAGTCCCTTATTAATCTTAAACTCAGAGGCGAGCTTGGCGATTGTGGTTGTCTTCCCGACCCCGGTAGGTCCAAGGAAAAATACAACCGTTCTACCGTTTTCGGTGTCTATCGCAGCCGGCTCTCCCAGCTTTAGTATTATCTTCTGATAAACGGCAGAAATAATATTGTCAATATTGGCTTCTTTTTTTAGAGATGAATCAATATCTTCTATTATCACATTTGCAAGTCTCTCGTCGACTTCCGATTCAATAAGCTTGTTATAAACCATTCTGAGGTACTTTAGATTGCTGTTTTCCCTCAGCTCATCGCTCTCTTCATCATTCTTTTTCTGCAATATACTGTTTTCTGCCCTCAGCTTGTCGTCCTCGTTCTTTTTTATCTGGTCAGCCAGAAGGTTATGCAAAGTATCCAATTTTTTTTCTATTGTTGCTTCCGTCAATGCATTAATAGCGGCAAAATCAGGGACATCCTTTGAAGGCTGTCTGTTCTCAATAGTCATACTCTGTGGCTGATTTTCCTTTTCCTCAAGAGCTGCCGTTATTTCTACAAAGTCTTTCTTAAAAATTCTTGCAAGCCCTCTCTGCTTTACAGTCTTGACATTGAGCACAACTGCTCCCGAGCCAAGCTCTTCCTTAGCCTTGAGTACTGCATCCGTCTCTGTTGCTGCCGTATATTTTTTAACTATCATTTATGCAGTCACCATCCCAACTGATTGTAGTTCAACACTTGACTCTATCTCATTATATGAAACAACCGTCAAATCCTTCACATAATCGTTTATCAACTTCTTAAAGTATATTCTCACAATAGGTGATGTTATAATTATAGGCGACTTACCCATATTCTCGAGCTTTTCAACTTCCTGTTTTACGGAATTCACAATCTTCTGGGTTCTGTCCGGCGCAAGTGTGAGATAAGCTCCCTGCTCCGTCTGCTTTACGGCACCCATTATCTCCTGCTCTACAGTGGGGTCGAGTGTGACAACGCTTGTCGTCTCATTTCCCGAAAAATACTTATTGGATATCGCCCTCTTAAGACTCTGTCTCGCATACTCCGTCAGTATATCAGGGTCATGCGTAGTAGCTGCATGGTCTGCAAGAGTCTCAAAAATGGTGAGGAGATCCCTGATTGATATGCCCTCCTCAAGAAGGTTCTGAAGTACCTTCTGTATCTCACCGACATTCATAAGCTTAGGTACAAGCTCCTCGACGAGAGTAGGATTGTTCTCCTTGAGATTGTTGATAAGGTTCTGTGTATCCTGTCTTGTGAGAAGCTCTGCGATATGTGAACGCACAACCTCCGTCAAATGTGTGGCAATGATTGAAGGCGGGTCAACAACCGTATATCCGAGAGACTCCGCACGCTCCCTCTGACCCTCGGTAATCCATATTGCAGGGAGATGGAAGGAAGGCTCAAATGTAGGAATACCCGTAATCTCCTCCTCAACATATCCCGGATTCATCGCCATGTAGTGGTCAAAGAGTATCTCACCCTCACTCACCTGAATTCCCTTAATCTTGATTATGTACTGGTTAGGGTTGAGCTGGATGTTATCCCTGAGTCGTATGATAGGCACAACAGTTCCTAACTCTATCGCAATCTGCCTTCGTATCATAACGACTCGATCAAGCAGATCACCTCCCTGACTGGCATCAGCAAGCGGAATAATTCCGTATCCAAACTCAAGCTCAATCGGATCAACCTGCAAAAGTGAGGTGACGTTCTCCGGTTTTCGTATCTCGTTCGCCTCTTCGTCGGCGGCGTCAGCCTCCTGTTCAATGGAACTGACAGCCTGTCTCCTCTTCTGTATATTGCCCCAAACTATTAACAGTATGCCAAATGGTATGAAAATATACCATGGAAGAGGAGTAACAACTCCGAGAAAAATCATCGCCCCGCCAACCATGAAAAACGCCTTAGGCATCGAGAAGAGCTCCTCGACAAGCTCCTGTGAAAGATCCTTGTCCTTGGTAGCCTTAGTGATTATTATACCTGTCGACAGCGATATGAGAAGTGAAGGTATCTGGCTTACAAGTCCATCACCGATTGTAAGAATCGTATATGTGCTGAGCGCATCATTTATGTTCATGCCCTTACGCATAACACCCATGATCACACCACCGACAATGTTGATGACCGTGATTATAAGACCTGCTGTGGCATCTCCCTTAACGTACTTCGTAGCACCGTCCATGGCTCCGAAGAAGGAGGACTCCTGCTGGATTTTCTCTCTTCTGGCAATAGCCTCCTTGTCTGTGATGGCACCCGTATTCAAGTCTGCATCAATAGCCATCTGTTTACCAGGCATGGCATCGAGTGTAAATCTCGCAGTTACCTCGGCAACTCGCTCGGTACCTTTGTTGATAACAAGGAACTGTACTAAAATAAGGATGAGGAATACGATGATACCTATAACGAGGTCGTTTCCTCCCACGAACTCACCGAATACTCTTACGACATTACCCGGATCACCTGTTCCTAATATAAGCTTCGTAGACGATACGTTGAGCGAAATACGAAATATTGTCGTGAAAAGCAGGATTGTTGGAAAAGCCTGCATGTCAAGCGGCTCCTTTGAAAATAAAGCCATAAATAAAATAACAAGTGCAACCGCCATATTGAAGGCAAGGAGTACATCCAGCAGTACGCTCGGAACTGATATTATAAGGAAAACAATGGCTGCAAGAATGTACAATCCAACAAACAAATCTGATTTTTTCATGTTCTCCACCTTTCACTAGCTTAGGACACGACATGAACTATGTCCTTTTATTCTTAATATTATATACAAATGCCAGAACTTCTGCAACTGCCTGATACAATTCCGGCGGAATTTCCTCATCTAATTCTACATTATAGTACAACATTCGTGCAAGAGGTTTGTTCTCAACAATCTCAACATTATTCTCCCTCGCTATTTCCTTAATCTTAGCTGCGAGGAAATCTTCACCCTTTGCAACAACCACGGGAGCTTTTCCCTTATTCTGTTCATACTTCAGCGCGACCGCAAAATGTGTCGGGTTAGTGATTACAACGTCAGCCTCAGGTACAGCCTGCATCATTCTTCGTCTGGACGCTTCAGCCATCTTCTGACGCTGCTTCTGTTTTACATCGGGACTTCCCTCAGTATTTTTCCACTCGTCCTTGACCTCCTGCTTGGTCATCATCATGTCTTTTTTGAATTTACGCTTTTCATAGACATAATCAACAATTCCGATTATGACATATATGACACATATGACGGTGCCTATATCAAAAATAATATCTCCCAACAGCATTATCGCAGATGTAAGAGATATATCATACAGCTTATATATATCAGACATTCTTATTTTCAGCTTGTTATAAACAACAATGCAGATTACTGCAAGAATAACAATCTGTTTTAATAACCCTACCAGTGTCTTTACCGAAAAAATTCTCTTTACACCATTTATCGGGTTAAATTTACTCAATTTAGGCTGCAGCGGCTTAGATGTAGGTTTCCATTTTACCTGCACAACCTCTATGACGAATGCTGCCACCACACCCACTGCGAAGAACGGAAGAAGCATAATCAACATATCTAAGGACGCCGATTGTATAACACTAATTGTGTACTGCATGTTAAACTCTCCATGCGTACTCTCGAACAGATCGCCAATCAGGGTATAATTCTTCTGAAAGCACCGGATAAACTTCTCTCCCATGCTCCCAACAGTATACTTCAGCACCATAAACAGGCACAGCAGCATTACCGATGAAGTCAAATCCTTACCTTTGGCTATCTGACCCTCTTTACGGGCATCGGAAAGCTTTTTGGCTGTAGGCTCCTCTGTTTTCTCGCCACCTGGTCCGTCCTTGGCAAAAAACTGCAATGAAAAAACCGGACACGCAATAGTTTGTCCCATTCTTCTTCCATAAGCTGTCATTTCTGCAAATTGTCTGTCATGTTCAAACCATGTCACCCGGCATACATTCCTTTCACTATATCTACAATATTGCCCTTCATTGTTTCCATAAGAAAATTTGCCACTGACGGGAGCATTGACACCGTCAGATACATAACGAACAGTCCAACAAGTATCTTTAGCTGCATTCCTACCGCAAACATATTCATCTGCGGTGCAATCTTAGCCATAATACCGAGTATACAGCTCATTAACATCAGTGTGATAAAAACCGGAAGTGCAATACGAAAACCAATTACAAAGTAATCAGCAATAAATTCAATCACTGAATTGTACATTGACGGTCTGACAACCGCCGCCCCGACAGGGATTATCTTATATGTATCCACTATCGCCTGTATCAGAAATCTGTGCAGGCCTGACGCCATCATCAGCAGGAGCGTTACATAATAATACAACTGTCCTGACAGGTTAACCTGCATCTTCGTGGCCGGATCATACATTGTAGCCATAGCCAAACCTATATTGACATCTATTATATGTCCTGCGAAATGAACCGCCTGCATACACAGATTGGCACAAAAGCCTATAGAGAGTCCGACCACCGACTCCTTAAGCACAAGAATCGCATATCCAATGACGCCATCATATGAATAACTCTGCTCTGGAAACACACACATTATGATATAAGACAGAAACACAGCTAATCCCAGTTTTGTCCGCGTCGGTACATTGCTCACTGAAAAAAAAGGTGCCGTATAGATAAAACTCGCCACACGAACAAGTATTAATAAATACAATTCCCATTGTGCAAATAAAGCATCAGCATTTATTGTCATAAACTCCTAATCTCCAATAGTTACATATACATAAAAAATCAAAAACCGCACAATGCGTTGAACGACCCCCAAAGGCTGCTCATAAACTCAGTAAGATTGTTCCCAATCCACCCTGCGACAAGCATAAGCGTTAAAAAAACAGCTATTATCTTTGGCACAAAAGTGAGCGTCTGCTCCTGAATAGATGTGATTGTCTGAAACAAACTGATTATCAATCCAACAATCAGTGATACAAGAAGAAGCGGCGCAGAGCATTTAATTACAAGAAAAAGTGCTTCACGCATTATATCAATTACCTGCTGTTGTGTCATATTGTCCTCCTTTTCTTCTAATACCAAATCAGCCCCCACAAAAGTGGAGGCAGTATATCTGTGCCTTTATTTAGTGATAAAAAGTCTTAACAAGATTTCCGATTACCAGATTCCAGCCATCAGCTATAACGAACAGAAGTATCTTAAACGGCATTGAAATTGTAGTCGGCGGAAGCATCATCATACCCATGGACATAAGTGTCGACGCGACTACCATATCAATTACAATAAATGGAATATATATCAAAAATCCAATTATAAACGCGGTTCTAAGCTCGCTGACAATAAAGCTCGGGATAAGCACCAACGTAGGAATATCTTCCTCATTATGAACATCCTGCGTTCCCGCAATCTCAAGAAACATCTTGATATCTTTTTTGTTGGTCTGGCCAAGCATGAAATCTCTTATCGGAACCATGCCCTTTTCCAGGGCTTCCTCTGTCTTAATCTCTCCGGCTGCAAGCGGCTTAATCGCATCATTGTACACCGTATTTAATGTCGGCGCCATGATAAAAAAAGTCAAAAACAACGCCAATCCCACAATTATCTGGTTTGGCGGAACCGTCTGAGTGTTAAGCGCAGCTCTCGTAAAATGCAGCACTATTATAATTCTCGTAAAGGACGTCAGCATTATGAGAATCGACGGTGCGAGCGAAATCACCGTAAGAATTCCAAGCATCTGAAGAACGCCGGCCATATTCTCATCGCCTGCTGCAACACCTATTGTGAGCAGATTATAATCCTTATCTTCCGATGTCTGACTCTCTCCTCCGAGTGTTCCGGCCACACTTGCCCCTTCATCTGCATATACAGGTCTTTCCGAGCTCATAAGCAGAATTATAAAAACAAGTGTGAAGAGCATAAGAAATCTAAACACATTCTTCTTAAAGTTCTTTCTAATGTACATTTTTTTTACCTGTCTTCCTGCTTATCGTCCTGCTCTTTTTTCCTGAAACGGTTGAGAATATTCTCGAATTTTTCATTGGTAACATTGCCCTGTGACCGTACCACAATCTCATTCTTATCAATCTCACCTAACAATGTGACCGTATCCTTACATACCGCGATAGCAAAATACTTATCGCCCGTGCGGACAATCTGTATAAGCTTGCTCTGCGAAAGGCGCATTGTGTCGATAACCTGTATATTATCTCCGGACATATGCCCTTTCTGATAATTTCCAATAAAACGCGTTGTAAAGTATGTCATGACAAGCACAATGATAAACAGCACTGCCACAGTAAAAAGCTGTGCAATGCCGTTCACCCCTGTAAGAAGCGCTATGTACAACACTAACCTACTACCTTTCTAACTGCCTCTAATACACGATCCTGCTGGAAAGGCTTTACAATAAAGTCCTTTGCGCCCGACTGAATGGACTCAATAACCATAGCCTGCTGTCCCATAGCAGAACACATAATAACCGTTGCCGATGGATCAGAAGCCTTAATAGCCTTGAGTGCCTGAATTCCATCCATCTCCGGCATCGTAATATCCATGAGTACAAGATCCGGTTTAAGCTCGTTATATTTCTCTACTGCCTTCGCACCGTTCTCTGCCTCACCTACCACATTGTAGCCATTCTTTGTAAGAATGTCCTTAATCATCATTCTCATGAAAGCTGCATCATCGCATATTAATATATTCTTTGCCATAAAATTTCTCCTCTTGGTAAATAATATTCATAAAAAATAATTACATGTATTATACTATATTGCAATCATTTTTGTATACATTTTTTTATTATTTAATAATTTCCGTAATCTTTATTCCGAAGCTTTCCTCGATTACCACAACCTCGCCCTTAGCAACATACTTACCATTTACAAGGACATCTATAGGTTCGCCTGCAATCTTGTTAAGCTCAACAATTGTTCCGGGAGCAAAATCAAGTATCTCCTTAATGGACTTCTTGGTACGTCCCAGCTCAACAGTAACCTCGAGTGGTACATCCATGATAAGTCCGATGTTCTCCGGCTGTCCTCCTGCTCCAACGTTTCCGGTAAATGGCTGAAATGAAGCAGGCTGAACATTAGGCATAGGCTGTACGGGCGGCTGATATCCACCCATAATCTGTGGCTGTGGATATGGCATCGCCGGCTGCATATAGCCTCCCATTGGCTGTGCATATGGATTCATAGGTGGCTGCTGATAGCCATTCATATCTCCATAATTTCCTGTATTCATAGCCGCAGGCGCAGGCTGCGCTGCCGGCTGTGGAGCAGGTGCAGGTGCAGATGCAGGTGCAGGCTGTGAGGTCGACGCAGCGGAATTATCTGTTGTTGAGGATTCTGATTCCGAATGCATTCCAAATATCTCATAGAGAGATTTTGCAAAATCAAACGGATATAACTGCATTATCTCACTATCGATAAGGTCTCCGATAAGCATCTTAAACGAAACCTTTACGAATTTGGATTTAAGGAAATCCGGAAGTTTCCTTGTGTTCATGCTCTCATTTAAGTCAATCACCTCCGCAATTGGCGGACTGATATCAATCTTCTTGTTGAGCATTGATGACATGGAAGTAGAAGCACTTCCCATCATCTGGTTCATAGCCTCACCTATTGCACTGAGGTGAAGTTCGGTAATAGGCTCATCCGATGCAACACCCGGACCACCCATCATAAGGTCTGTTATTATCTTTACATCATTTTCTTTAAGTACAAGTACATTGTTGCCGTCAAGACCTTCCACATACTTAATCTGAAGGAAAACACAAGGTCTGTCATATGACTCCGACAATTCATCCCAGCTTACATAAGATACATTCGGTGTAGTAATAGTAACAGTCTGATTGAGCAGCATACCAAGCGTTGTTGCTGCCGAACCCATACTGATATTAGAAATCTCTCCAATGGCATCTTTCTGTTCGTCTGTAAGAAACTGCTCATCATCTGCAGGGGCTTTAGAATCTGCTGCTGAAGAATTATTATCTCCACCACCATTATCAGCTCCGGCTAATAATGCGTTAATTTCTTCTTGTGATAACATTCCGTCCATTGTCTCACTCCTCTTCTTTCAGTATTTGCGTAATTCGAACCGCATAATTATCATTGGCCGAACCGGGCATAGCCGCAAACTTCTTTATATTGCCCACAAAAATATCTAATTCTTCATCTATGCCTCTATCAAGCTTAATCACATCACCTACATGCAGATTCATAAAATCATTGACAGATATCGAACTGTTTCCGAGTACTGCCTTAATCGGAATCTGCGCTTTTGAGATAAGGCTCTCAATAGCATCGTTGTATGACTTGTTGTCCTTGTCCTGCATGGTAGAAAACCAATATTTTGTATTCAATTTGTCCATAACAGGTTCAAGCACTCCATAAGGGAGACAGACATTCATCAGTCCTTCCACATCACCTATTTTAACATTAATTGTGATAATTGCAATAGTTTCACTAGGTGAAATAATCTGTGCAAACTGGGAATTAGTTTCAATTCTTTCCAATCTAGGCGAAATGCTCACTACATTCTGCCATGGCTCCCTCAGCAAATTAACACATATAGTAAAAATGCGTTCAAGAATAACCAGCTCTATCTCCGAGTAGTCTCTTATCTTGTCAAGCGGTTCTCCCTCGCCGCCCAACAACCGGTCAATCATCGAGTAAGCCAGATTGCCGGAAATCTCCATAACCATCGTGCCTTCAAGCGGTGACATATTGACAACGCCTAACAGGACCGGATTTGAAAGTGCATTGGAAAACTCTGAATAAATAACTGACTCTGAATTAACTACCTCAACCTGAACTGCCTTTCTCAAATATGCAGGCAGATTGGTTGAAAGAAGCCGGCTATAATGTTCGAAAATTATCTCCAATGTACGAAGGTGTTCCTTGGAAAATTTGGTTGGTCTTGCAAAATCGTAATTCTTGACCTGTTTTTCGTCCTTATCTTTTATTTCCTCTACATCAAGCTCACCGCTGTTGAGAGCTTTAAGCAGATTATCTATCTCGCTCTGCGACAGGACTTCGCTCATTAAAGCCACCTGCCTTTCTCTTAGAATTCATTACTGGGTAATAAAACTTGTAAAGCTTACATCATATATAAATGTTGAATCAAAAAGCTGCTGTAATCTGCCAAGAACCTCTTTGCGTATCTCCTCTTTATTGGAGTTAGCCTGGGTCATGGTATACTGTGAAATAACATCAATGATCACACTGTCAATCTGGCTCATTGCCGAACTGATCGTGTCGTGCTTTGCCTTATAATCTGCATGCGATTTATCAACAACAAGACTTACACCAACAACAATAACATGCTGCTTTCCGTCATCACCTGTTTTGAGATTAAGTGATGTTGTCGAGTCACCGTTGAATGTTACGGCAATCTCTTCAAGATTCTTGATGTCTACTGTCTCAGGCTCATCCGATGAACCTCTCACATCCAGATCGACAATCTCGCATATTTTGTCCACAAGCTTACCGGTCTTACTTATTGCCGGCATACATGTAAAAATAAGCAGTGCCGAAAGTATAAGGTTCACTACAACCAAAGTAAGTGTAATGATTTGTAACAGACTCTTTTTCAATTGTTTTTCCTCCTATATCTACTCATTGTAATTATTGTAGCTGTTGTATATTCTGATTTCAACACGCCTGTTCTGCGCTCTTCCCTCCGCCGTGGAATTATCGGCTATCGGCTTATATTCACCAAAACCCGAATGCATCAGGTTAGCCGGCGACAGCCCGCAGTCATTGACAAGATATTCATATACTGAAAGCGCACGGTACGTTGACAACACCGCATTGCTCGTAAAAAGCGGATCCCCGATTATCGGAACATTATCCGTATGTCCAAGTATCTGTATCGTATTGTCCGGATACTGTGCAAGTATCTGGGCAACCTGGTTGAGAAGCTCCTTTGCCTCCGGTTTTAAATCTGCCTTAGCAGAGTCAAAAAGCAAAGAGCCCTTGAGCGTGAGCTGAACATAATGTGTCGTCGTCTGAACCTCAACGGAAGAGGAAATCTTATCCGCCTCGAGTTCACGCTCAATATTTTCGGACATTTTTGTGGATTCTTTTAATTCTTCCTTCTCAAGTTCCAGCTTTGCATAGGTAATGGTGTCTGCCTCGCCCTCTTCATTCTTACCGAGTTCCGAATAATACTGGCTGAGCTCCGTAAGCTGACTGGCACCGCTGGCGATAAGTATTCCCTCACCTATTCCTGTCTGACCTCCGTTAAGAATTGAAAAACTCTGTGCCATCGACTGTGCAATCTGCTGAAATTTCTCAGCATCAACCGTTGATGACGCAAACAGGAGAACGAAGAAACACAAAAGCAGATTCATCAGGTCAGAAAACGTGTCCTTCCATCCATCGGTTTTTACAGGAGCTTCGTCCTTCTTTTTTGCCATTAAGCCTCACCTGCCTGTCCGTTCTCTTCATCGCTGCCGAACTTAGTTCTCTCAGCCGGCGAAAGGAATGATTTTAACTTCTCCTCAATAACTCTCGGGTTCTCACCTGCCTGAATCGAGAGAAGACCTTCTATCATAACCTCTTTGAGTGTTACTTCTATTTCATTGTTCGCACGAAGCTTAATCGCCACAGGTGTGGCAAGCCAGTTTGCAAGAAGTGAACCATAGAATGTCGTTATAAGAGCTATCGCCATCGCAGGACCGATGGCTGACGGATCAGCCATGTTCTGAAGCATCTTGATAAGTCCGATAAGAGTACCGATCATTCCCCATGCAGGACCCATACCTGCTAAGTTCTCCCAGAAGCCGTATACCTTCTTATGTCTTGCCTCAAGGTTGCCAAGCTCTGTCTCCAGAATGGCTCTTACCAGGTCAGGCTCCGTGCCATCGACAATCAACAGAACTCCCTTCTTGAGAAATTCATCATCAAGTCCCTCTGCCGCTTCCTCGAGTGCCAACAGACCTTCCTTTCTTGCGAGGTTGGAGAGCTCGATAATTTTCCTTATCGTCTCGGCATTGTCAACCTTCTTATCCTTGATTGCAATCCCGAAGCCCTTGAGTCCCTTGACGAAATCCGGAAGCTTATTCATTGTAAGACAGGCACTAAACGCACCACCAATCGTGATAGCAATGGAACCCGGGTCAATGAAGCTTCCGATAACCCCAAAACCATCACCTGAAATAATTCCATAAATTGTGAATCCAAAACATAAAACTAAGCCAATTATTGTAGCTAAATCCACTTTGCTCACCTACCAGTCATCATTATTTGTATATCAAACTTCTTCTAAAGTCTCTCTTTCAATATAAATTTTCCTCTTATAAGATAATACTAAATTTTTTATTTGTTGTCTACTTTCTTTTACAATTAATTTTTTCCCCGTTGTGAGTGTCACCACCGTATCAGGTGTTTCCTCTATAACTTCTATCAAATCGCTGTTTACCGTAAATGTCGTCCCATTAAACCTCGTAAGGTCTATCATTCTTCCCCTCCTATCCACTTCCTAAATGTCATGCCTCTAAGATTTCCAAGAATGTCGTCCAATTTACTGCTGTCAAACACTGTACTCCCTGACTCAATCTTTAATGCTTTATCAGGCCATGGTATGTATTCGACATCGACACCATATCTGTGTGCTGCCTCATATGCCATATCACGCAGGCTGTAGCTTTCACCTCCAACATTATAGACATCGTTTGTGCATTCGTCCGATAACGCCCCGGCCAGTATTGTCCGACAAAGATCATCAATGTATGTCAGTGTTCTTCTTACCTCCCCATTCCCATACAATGAAATGTTCTCACCGGCTTGCGCTTTTCCTATAAAGAACTCAGCAGTACCGTATGAGCTTACACCTTCAAGCAGGCTTCCATATGGAACACATATCCTGAACACACAATACTTCAGCCCGAACATATCGGAATACATTTTAAGATACTGTTCACATGCGAACTTATTCATCGCATACACTGTCTTAAACTCCTTAGGTGCGTCCTCCCTGAGTGCCTCATCGCTCCCCTTATACACAAGTCTTGTCGAGGGAAATACAAGCTTCGCCTTGGACATTCCTTTTCTCATGGCGTTCAGGACATTTAAAAGTCCAAGCTCATTCACCTCTACAAATGTGTCAGGCTCATCAAACCCAGCATAGGTACCCGTCTTTCCGGCAAACAATATCACCGCATCAACATCGAACCTGACCCGCGAAACGGACTCTTCATCCATAATATTAACAGGAGCATACCCATCCCGGCCGTCCTTATGTTCACTCTCCCTGTCATATAAATACAAATCCACGCCCACCGCATCAGCTTTAATGCTCTGGATAAGATTGCGCGCTATATAACTGTTAGCTCCTATAATAGTGACCGATTTCATGGTATGCTCCTAAAAGTTAATTAATATTAAGTGTACTCATACATGTACATTCTATGAAGAATGAAAAACGCGTCCTTTGCGTTTTTCCGGTATAAAGTTTAGAATATCTTAATCAGCGTATTATGCTTATTTAGATATTCTCTTTATACTATTATCTCTTGAGATTTATAAGTTCCTCCAAGAGTGTATCGGATACTGTGATAATACGCGAGTTAGCCTGGAAACCTCTCTGCGTGGTTATCATATCAGTGAACTGACCGGCAAGATCAACATTGGACATCTCGACATAACCCGGAGCAAAGGAGCCTCCGTCGGCGGTTACATCCTGACCGATTCCGTCGAACTCACCCGAGTTCATGGTCGCTGAGTACAGGTTAGAACCTGCCTTCTCAAGTCCTGCCAGGTTAGCGAAGGTTGCAACAACTATCTGACCGAGTATCTTGGTATCACCATTATCATAACCTGCAACAATCTTACCGTCTGTCTGGATACTTACGGATGTCATCTTACCTGCTGCAAGACCGGCATTCGCTCCGTCTGCATTTCCCTTCTTAGGTACAAGGGATGTATCCTTACCAAAGCATGTAATCTGTGACACATCTGTTGTGATGTTCTCACTGAATGATGCTCCCAAAGAGGTCACATTAAGTGTAAGCGGCGAACCTGCCGTAAGGCTTCCGTCTGCCTCGCTGAATGTAAGCGGTGCATCAGCTAACACATTTCTCAGTGCTGTCTCATCAAGTCCCATATCAGTTCCATTGCAAGACATACCTGTACATGTCATCGTGTAGTTGTACTCATCAGTACGGGTAATTGACAATGTCGCTCTATATTCGTATCCAAGATTATCATAAAAACTTACGTTAGTAGTGATTGCCCCTGCTGTGGAAGAAAAGCTCTCATCATTCTTGTTTATATTACCTGTTATTATTGTGTTGGTTGTCTGCTTAGGATTGGCATATGTATTCTCTGAACTGTAAACCGCCAACGGGCTTACAGTGGCTCTCTGAATATTGCCATTCTTATCTGCCTGCCAGCCCATAACGCTGTAACCTGCACTTGTAACAAGATTTCCTGAAGCATCGGTTGTAAAGTTGCCTGCTCTGGTAAAGAAATTCTGCGTTCCATCACTTACGATAAACATCGAATTTCCATTTATCATAAGGTCGAATGGATTGTTAGTTGCCTGAGAACCACCTGAGTCTGATACAGATGTGCTCATTGCTGCGACCTTAGAACCAAGACCTATCTGCATTGCATTCGTACCGCCTTTGCCGGTAGCCGCATTCGGTCCCGATGCGCTCTGTGTCGTCTGATATAAAACATCACTGAAGGATACGCTCTGTGACTTGTATCCGACAGTATTTACATTGGCGATGTTATTACCAATAACATCCATCTTGGTCTGGTGTGTTTTAAGACCTGCCACACCAGAGAAAAGTGCTCTCATCATAGTATTTGTTCCTCCTGATTAAGAAGCCGTGATATGAACTCCTCTGTCATTCAGAGTTCTTAACTTCCTTATCGGTCCAGCTAAATTATCACTGCTCCATCAATATTTGTATAAATATTGTCAGCATCACTGCTCTGCTCCATTGCCGTAATCACCGTATTGTTTCCCGTGTTTACGATAAATGAAAGGCTGTCCATTATTACAAGTGACTCCTTAATGCCTTTTTCTTCTGCTTTCCTGGCACCATCCTGAAGTCTCTTCATCTGTTCATCGGACAATGTTATGTTTCTCTGCCTTAAACGCTCGCCTGCATGCTTTGAAAATTTTAAACTGCCCTCCGTGGCGACATCTTCCTGTACCTGCCACTGCTGTCTTAACACATCCTCGAAGGACATGCCCCGCATAGCGGCTGCATCCGTGCTTTCTTTTGTCTTATGATTCAGATACTGTCCCGTGACCTGCTCAATGGAGGAATAGATATTATTTTTTATTTCCATAATTCGTTCCTCTCTTCCGTCAAAAATACGGAATAAGTGTCAAGAGTGCTGCGTCCTTAATTCGAAGAACTGTTATCGTCCGACTTACTATCACTCGAACTGTCTGAGCCTGAATCAGCCTCGCCCATAATTTTCTTGTAATAATCCTCGTCCACAACAGAATACAGATCATTGATATCATACAGATAGCCATTTATTGAAAGATATGTGCCGTCCTCCCTTATCTCAACAGTCTGAACCTGCCCGCTCACATACTTTGTCTCGCCGGTGCTGTCTGTAGTAGCCATGATAACATACTTTCCAACA
This sequence comes from uncultured Lachnospiraceae bacterium, assembly GCA_934351925.1. Classification (GTDB taxonomy): domain Bacteria; phylum Bacillota; class Clostridia; order Lachnospirales; family Lachnospiraceae; genus CAG-882. The sequence continues at coordinate 56,809 of CAKRJT010000011.1, read as the reverse complement.
AGGTTCTGCGCCTGTCCCTTTGTCATTGAGTCAGACATATTCTGCAATTCCTCAATCTGTGAGAATGTTGCCATCTGCGATACCCACTCCGTATTGGTTGTAGGTTCAAGCGGATCCTGATACTGCATCTCTGCTACAAGTATCTGTAAAAACTGATCCTTGCCCATAGTCGAGGTACCCTTGGTATCCTGTGAAAGACTGTCAGGTGTAGTGTTAGCATATATCTTTCCGTCTACAATTGATGCACTAATTGCCATTTTCCCATCTCCTTTCTATACTTAATATATCTTCTCGTTTTCACCATGACATAACTCATATGCTATACCATATAGTCGACATTTCCACCCATTGCCTTCATCATCTCTGCCGCTAAGACATCCTCGTCCGCAGCCTCATCATCGCCTATTATGGCATTTATCTCCTCGAGCGTAAGGCTCCTTGAGTTCCTGTGTTTTTCTTCATTCTGTGAATTTTTTTCACTTCCTTCAAGGTTTTTCCCCATCTCAAATCCATGTGTCTGTACAGTCACCTCAACGGCATCGACTTTAAGTCCCTGCTGCTCGAAATTATCCTTGAGCATAACTATCTGATTCTCAATGACATTCTTTACATTCTCATTCTCAGCCATAAGCTGTGCAGTAATTATACCATCTCTTGAAGATATGACAAGATTTAATTTGCCAAGGTTTTCCGGCTGAAGCTGTAACTCCATCTCAGAAAATGAACCGTTGACATTGACCTTAATCGCGTCTACAAGCTGTCTTACAACATCTTCGGCATTGACGGTATAACCCTTAAAGGTGCTCTCAGCATTAACGGCATTATCCACATTTCCTATGAGAGTCTTTAAAAACTGTCCTGAAATGCTCTCATTTCCATTACCTGACAGTTCAGACTGTGAATTCTCCTTCTTATCCGACTCGAGAGTAATCTTATCCTCAAGTTTTACGTCTAAGTTAGCTGAATCGTCAACCTTCGCTGTCTCTGCGGAATTTTTCTCTGAAACAGCCTCTGTCCTGCCGTCTGCCGGCTCAACTGCTGTCTGCCCTGCCGGCAGTTCCTGCGCTAAAGGCTGAACCGTATCAGTTGACTGAAGCATAGCGGTCAGCTCATCAGTACTAAGTCCCATCTCCTGCGCTGCAGCCGATATAAGATTCTCAAGCTCATTGCCAAGCTGTGAGAATGTCTCTGAGATACTGCTATCCGTGAGAAGCTTAAGCGCATCTCCTTCCGCAAGCGTCTCGGCAACTAAGTCGGCAAGATTATTCTGAGAGAGTAAATCCATCACACACAGACCGTTCTCGGCAAGAAACTTCTCAAGCTCCTCGTCCGTCATGTCAAGAACTGCACATACGACTGCTTTTACCTCGCCGGTAAGTGCCTTGAGACTTCCCGCCATAACACTTTCATCGACTGCCTTACCATCTCCGGTATGTCTTGCTCCTCTTACAATATACTCAACCTGCGAGCGTCTTGTCGACATCTTCTCCTGAGTTGTCTTACTCTGTTGGTTAAATGCAGCCATCTTATTCAGGGAATTCTGCATAAGATTTCCGAAAGCTGTGTCCGCTTCCTTAGCTGAGGTCTTCTGCACATAACTGTAGTTACTGCTGATGCTCTTCGTTCCCTGAACCATCCCGGCATTTTTCACATTAGTGTTCGTCATGTTCTTCCTCCTTTCCACATAATTTATTTATAGTCAACCACATATGCGGATAACTATCCGTTTGTCCCTGCCGTAACAGTCTCCGAAGCTGCCTCTGTGCTTGCCGCATCCGTAGGCATCGCATCAGGATTTCTTGTCAAATTATTACTGTTCGTGCCCGAATTAATGCTTGCATTACTTCCGTCATGTGTTCCGTCAGGATTTCCGACAGGATTCTTTCCCTGGCTCTCCTGTATTCGATTTTCACGATACTCCTCAACCGTGTATGGTGACGGATACATGAGAAGAGTGATCTTAGCCGCATACGTTGAATTCATATTCTGTAAAATTGATGCCGCGTTCGCCTGCGACATATTCGCGAGAATCGATGCAACCTTCTCCTCGTCTCCTGTCATCTCCTCAAGAATGAGTGCTGCCTGTGCAGCCTTCATCTTAGAATAGGTTTTAGCCAAGTCAACTATAACCTGGGTACTTGCCCTCTTCTCTATAGCCATCTGATATATTGCGGCTGCATTCTCCGGGTCGAGTTTCTCGTACCAGTCAATGTATGTGTCAGGATCAGCCGCATAGTTACCTGTATATTCATTTCCGAACACAATCTGCTCGTCAAACTGTCTCTTTAACTCTTCGTAATTCTTCTGATATGCCTCAAAAGGTGATAGTCTTGCAACTTCCGAAGTAAGATCAGCTATCGTCTGTGCATTTGCAGCCACGGCCTCGTTGAGCTGGAGGTTCTCATTCTCAAGCTCCTGTATTCTTGCAATAGCTTCCGAAAGTGTTGTATAAGGATATTTGCTGTCAATTCCAACCTGCTCATCCGTAGCATCAGGAAGTATCTTATTAATAACCGGAACATCCTTCAACACAGGATACAAGACCTTACTTCCAAATCCACCGACATCCAGCTTAACAAGCAGAACGAATATCGCCAGCCAGATCAAAACTATCAGTATCGTGACAAGAATTATAACCAGCTTATTGGATTTTTTTTCTTCCTCCTGTTCATCTAATAAGTCATCAAGTTCGTCTGCCATACTAATCTCCATTCCGCCGCCAAGCGGCCGCACAAATAGTAATGAAAAACGTGTGGAACACGTTTTTCTTGTGTGAAATAGTAATACATCTTAGACAATGTTTTTTATTATCTTAGATGTATTTTTCACACTATTCCTCCTGTTCAAAGCGGAAGCTTACAAGCTCATCAATCTCTTTTTTCTCCTGGTCATTAAGTTCCTGAAGAAACTCCTCATAAGCCTTCTCCCTGAGTTTTTCCTGAATCTTGCGTTCCTTCATTACCTCACCTAAACGCTTCTGTGCGGCTTCAAGGTTGAGTGAAGCCACCTTAACTTCCACAAGCTGTTTTTTTATCATGTTCTTTGACAGCTCAATGGCGTTCTTGCATATATTAATCTGTACTATATTGATATTCCCGGACAACTGCTGTCTGTATGCGTCCTCATAGGCCTTTTTCTGTGCAAACAGGCTGTCAAGCTTCTCTTCCTCCTGACTGAGTCTCACTCTGGCAGCGGCATAGGAATTTCTTGCCTGAACCTCAAGCTTGTTCTTTATGTCGAGAATATTCTGCATTCTGTAAATAAATTTTGCCATCTATCTGATGCCTCACTTAAAAATATCATTTAACAGCTCTATTTCCTTCGGAAATTCATATTTATCATCGACGCCCTGCAGTAAAAATCTGTTTACTGCATCATGCTTTTCGATAGCGTAGTCAATTTCCTTGTTAGAACCGCTCTTATAGGCTCCTATATTTATAAGATCCTCGGCCTCATTATAGGTAGCAAGGACATTTTTAAGTTTACCTGCAACCACCTTATGTTCCTTGTCAACTATCTGACTCATAACTCGTGATATACTCATAAGTACGTCAATGGCAGGATAATGGTTCTTGTTGGCAAGTTTACGGTTGAGCATTATATGACCGTCGAGAATACTTCTCGCGGTATCAGTTATAGGCTCATTGAAATCGTCTCCATCCACGAGCACTGTATATAGACCTGTAATGGAGCCCTTACTGCTCATTCCTGCTCTCTCAAGGAGCTTAGGCAGTTCGCTGTACACACTTGGCGGATAACCTCTCGTAACAGGAGGTTCGCCCGACGCGAGTCCTATCTCTCTCTGTGCCATAGAAAAACGTGTGAGTGAGTCCATCATAAGAAGCACATCCTTACCCTGATCCCTGAAATACTCCGCTATGGCAGTAGCTGTCTTGGCTGCTTTGTTTCGGATGAGTGCGGGCTTGTCGGAAGTCGCTACGATAAGCACGCTTCTCTTCATACCCTCCTCACCGAGATCCCTCTCAATGAACTCACGCACTTCTCTGCCTCGCTCTCCTATAAGAGCTATAACATTAATGTCAGCCTTAGTGTTGCGGGCAAACATACCGAGAAGTGTACTTTTCCCGACTCCGCTTCCTGCAAATATTCCGATACGCTGACCTTTTCCTACAGTAATCAAACCGTCAACAGCCTTGACTCCGAGTGGAAGCACCTCAGATATAATCTCCCTGTCCATTGGGTCAGGTGGTGCCGCCTCACACGGATATTCTGCTTCGCAATGTATCGTGCTTCCATCAGATGGATTTCCAAGACCATCAAGTGATTTACCAAGCAGTTCCGGTCCAACCTTAACCATCAGCGGCTTTCCTGTATTCTCTACCGTACATCCCGGTGCTATTCCATCAACCGCCTCAAATGGCATGAGAAGTATTCTGTTGTCCTTAAAACCTACAACCTCGGCGTATATCACCCTGTCCGGATTATCCCTCGGAATTATCCTGCAAAGGTCATTGAGCCTTGCATCAGGACCGATTGACTCAATACTAAGTCCAACAACTTTAGAAACCCTTCCAAGTTTCTTGTAGTAGGTCTTGTCCGTCAATCGTATATACTTTTCCAAATTAATATCTGCAAGCACAGCCTAATCTCTCCTAACAGATGTATATTAGTCTTAAAACAGTTCTGCCCCTAGTTGTCCATGCAGCTCAACAGTTTAATATCCTTTATGAGGTTGTTGAGCTGAACATCAAGACTACAGTCAAATACCCCCGACCCAGTCTCAATGAGGCATTCATTTTTCTTTAGATTAGCATCCTCTGATATCTCAATCTGCACTTCCTTGGATATTGCTCCCGTAATCAGATTCTGATTGTTAATCGTAAATCTATAATCATCAGGTGATACATGTATGGTAAACTCTTTACCTGCATCCGCATTTCCCATCACAGAGTTAATGAGATATATTATCATATCCTTCTTATCCTCAGCGACAGTATGTGTAACATTCGAAAATACCTTGATGAAGGTGTCCACCAGCATCGGTTCTATGTCAGCGACCTTCTTCTGATATTCCTTCTCAAGCTGCTGTTCTTTCGCCCGGTACTCTTCCTCAAGCTTTCTCTTCTGTTCCTCAACAGCCTCAGCTCCGTCCTTAAGTCCCTGCTCGTAGCCCTCATTCTTCATTATATTAATGAACTGTTCAGCCTCTCGGTGTGCCTGTGCGACTATCTCCTCACCTTCGCGCCTGGCGTTGTCAAGTATCTCCTGCGTCTGCACGGATATCTCTTCCTGTGCCGCCGCCGTCTCATCCTCCGTAATTTCCTCGACAACCTGCGCGCTCAGTCCACTCACAAACCCGTCTGCATCCGGAGGATTCGGACTCAGGACATTCGTTGCCACTATATTCTTTTTGATGCTGTTAATCTTATCTATAACCTTCTGGTTAGAATCGATTACATAGCTGTCAGCATCCTTAACTACAAAGCTATTATATTTCAGCAGATTAGACAACTATCTCGTCACCTCCGCCTCTTGCTATTACAATCTCGCCGGCATCTTCAAGCTTTCTGATATTATTGACAATCTTCTGCTGTGCCTCCTCAACATCCTTGAGACGTACAGGCCCCATAAAGTCCATATCCTCCTTTATCATAGCAGCAAGACGCTTTGAAAGATTCCTGAAGATAACATTCTGAACCTCCTCATTGGCATTCTTAAGGGCAACGGCAATATCATTATTCTCGATATCACGCAGCACTCTCTGAATAGCTCTGTCGTCGAGCGAGAGAATATCCTCGAATACGAACATCTTCTTTCTGATCTCGTCTGCGAGCTCCGGATCCTCGACTTCGAGAGTTTCCACAATATGCTTCTCCGTCCCTCTGTCAACCGCATTGAGGATATCGACGATGGCATCAACACCACCGACAATGGTGTAATCCTGATTAACAAGCGATGCAAGCTTGCGCTCTAACACGCCCTCAACTTCCTTGATGACATCAGGTGAGGTTCTATCCATCTGGGCAATTCTCTTGGCAACGTCTGCCTGTTTTTCAGGCGGAAGTGCCGAGATAACCATGGACGACTGTGCAGGTGAAAGATATGATAAAATAAGTGCGATAGTCTGCGGGTGCTCGTCCTGTATAAAGTTGAGAAGCTGCGCCGGATCCGTCTTTCGCACGAACTCGAAAGGACGTACCTGTAAGCTCGCTGTAAGCTTGCCGATAACCTCCTTGGCACGGTCCGTACCGAGTGCCTTCTCAAGAAGATCCTTGGCATATCCGATACCGCCCTCTGCAATGTACTGCTGTGCGAGACATACCTCGTAGAACTCGTTGAGCACTTCCTCCTTAGTCCCCGGCGATACACTGTTGGTATTGGCAATCTCAAGTGTAAGCTGTTCAATCTCATCATCGTGAAGATGCTTAAATATCTGTGATGACATCTCAGGTCCTAAGGCAATGAGTAACACCGCTGCCTTCTGGACTCCGTCTAATCCATTTTTCTTTGCCATATTGTCTCCATTCCGAAGCGTATTCCACGCCTCCATTAACGCTGTTCAAAGCAGACCTTAATTCCAGTCGTCGTTGAGCCAGTTTCTAAGAAGCATTGCAACTGCTTCAGGATTTTCCTGCACAAATTTCTCAATAGCCTTGCGTGCCTCAGATTTATCCTGAAGATCAATCTCCTCAAGCGGTGCCTGCTTCTCCCTTGTAGATGCAAGCATATCCTCGACTGAGAGCTCCGGTTCCGTCTCCTCGACTGTAACAGGTCTTGCACTTCTGAATACAACAAAAAGGAGAAGTGCTACTATAAGTACTGCAAGCACAATCTGAATAATAAATGATGTAGGTGTGCTGCTTGCAGGTGTGTCCAAAAATACATATTTCATATTAGCGGAAATTGCGATGTTATTAGCAGAAATTCCTGTACCGCTAGCTATAAGCTGTGCCAGATCATCTTCAACCGTTATCGAGACCGGTGCGCTGTTGGCAAGCTTGTACTCATCATATGTCATATCCTCGAGCAGTCCCTGTGTCCTAAGATCGGCCTCCGATACGACCTCATACCTTGTGAGTATAACCGAAAGTGATGACTCATCAAGTTTAACAGAGGCAGCCGTTTTCTCTGTTGTTGTATATTTGCTGTTCTGAAGCCAGTCAATCTGTGTGAGCGAATACTCTCCGTTGGTGCCTGTTCCCTGCTCAACATCGTAGCCCGTATCGCTGTCGTTCGACTCAGTTCCTGCCGTACCACCCGATGCAGCTCCGTTGGTACTGTTTACCTCATAGCTTGTGCTTCTGAGTCCTTCTTCCGAGCCTGTAGGTATCGTGTACTCCTGTGCAACCTCAGTGACTATGTTGTTATCAAACTGAAGGTTTACCATAACCTCGGCGTCAGAATAATTCTGAGTTGCAAGAGCTAACTTCTTAACCTCAACCTCAAGATTGTTTCTCTGTTCCTGCATGAACTTATACTGCGTTGTATTGCCCGATAAGGTAGAATCTGAAATCCCGGAAAACAAAAGCTGTCCCTTGTCATCTATCACAACTACATTATTCGTGTTCTTATTTCCGACATTGTTGGCAAGCATAAGTCCAATCGCCTCTGTGGTGGACTCGTCAAGTGTCTTGCTGGTCACAAGTACAGCCGTTATATGTGCGTCCTTGTTCTCCTCAAAAATTGAGGAAGAGTCCTCGAACTTGATGGTGACCTGTGCGCTCTTGATGCCGTCAATCTTTGCAAGCTGCGCCTCAAATCTCTTCTGAAGCTGTTCAACATAAAGCTTGTCCTTGTCGTCCTGCGTCTGTGAGAAGCTTCCCGTAAGCACATCACTGTATGAATACCCCGTCGACGCTATATTGTTCGAACCGAGCACAAGCTGTGCCTCAATCTCATCTTTCTTGTCGATTATAATCTCAAAATTCGAGCCAACCGTACAGGATATATTATTACCGGTGAGCAGCTGTCTCACCTCGGTTGCCTCAGATGCCGTCGAACAGTAACGCACTACAACTGTCTGCGGCTGTGTCAGAACCATTCCGAGAATTACAAGTGCTATAATTACCACCGCTAATGAGGAGAAAAATATCGTTTTCTGTTTTTTATTGTATTTATTCCAAAATTCCTTTATCTTATCAAGGTATTTTTTTACTATATCCGGCATATGTGCTCTCCTGTATCACTAGTTCTCTGTATTATCTTACTAAACCTGAATCTGCATAATCTCCTTATATGCGTCCAGAATTCCGTTCTTGACTGCAACAGTGTACTGAAGTGCAATATTCGCCTTTTCCTCTATTATGCTAAGTTCATGTGTGCTCGTAAGTTTTCCCATAGCATAATCAATCTCAGCCTGCTGTGCCTGCTGTATGTAGCCGTTGGTTCCCGAAATAAGATTAACCGCGGCCTGATATAATTCATCAAAGCTTCCTGAACTCTCTGTCTTGGTGTTTTTCGAATTAGTGATGGAATTAGCAAGGTAATCCGACGACACACCTGATAAAATATTAACTGTAGACATAAACAACCCTCACCTTTACTATGTGATATAATTTACTTACCTATCTGTAAGCCCTTTGATGCCATGCTTTTTGAAGCCTCGAATGCTGTCGCATTAGCCTCAAAGGAACGTGATGCATCAATAAGGTCTGTCATTTCCGTAATAATATTGACATTCGGATATGTCACATATCCATTCTCGTCAGCGTCCGGGTGTGACGGGTCATATACCAACTCCATAGGCGTATCAGTATCATTGACTATCGCTGTCGCCTTAACTCCATTCCCAACTCCGCTTCTTGTAGCATCAAAAATCTCACTGAAGGTTCTGATGCCGTAATTATTTCCTTTCTCATTAAGGACCACATTCTTGCGGACATAAGCTCCGCCCTCATCTGTTCTCGTAGTCTTTACATTGGCAATGTTCTCGGAAATAACATCCATTCTCAGTCTCTGTGCTGTCATTCCCGATGCTGCTATATTAAATGAACTGAATAATGCCATACCTGACCTCCCTATTTATAATTACTTGGACAGAACAGCCTTCATTCTCTCGAACTCGCTGTTAAGCCCCTCTATTATTCCATCATACATAAGCTGATTGGATGCAAGCTCTGCCTCCTCGACATCGATATCGACATTGTTGCCGTCGAGTCTTGTCGAAAGCTCTGCATTGTCTGTGTATACATAAGGCTTCAACCTTCTATAATCTACGTTGGCAACCTTCTGGTCGAGTGTTGAGCTCGTCTTTCCCTGTCTCTGTATCTCGTTCTGCAAAAGGGTCTCAAACTTCATATCCTGTCTCTTAAAACCCGGCGTATCAACATTAGCGATGTTGTTATTAAGAATCTCATTCCTCGTCCATGCCGCGTCCGCCGCCGACGAGAGTACATTCACATATCCAAATGCCCCTGAATCAAACATCCTTCATTCTCCTTTATGATAACAAGTTTATCAAAAACCATAGAAACACATTCTTCTTATCAATTATACGGCATCAATCTGAAAAAACAAGCTTTTTTTACAATATCTTGCATATTTTTCATTTTTTTACCATGCTTTTGCCATTCTAATACCAATATATTATCCAACTTACAGGACCTTTCTAAAGCCATACTTACATCAAAATGCGCTGCTCAAAAAAGAACAGCGCATTTTGTAAGCACCATATTTTCTATTCACTTAGGTCAATCTTCTTAAGCTCATCAAAAACAACGTCATTAAGCACCTTTATATATGTTCCCTTCATGCCGGAGGATCTTGACTCAATAACTCCTGCACTCTCAAACTTTCTCAGTGCATTCACAATAACCGAACGTGTAATGCCAACTCTATCGGCAATCTTGCTTGCGACAAGTATACCTTCATTGCCGTCGAGTTCCTCAAAGATATGCTTTATAGCCTCAAGCTCGGAGAATGACAATGTGCTGATGGCAGACTTGACAATGTGGATTTTTCTCGTCTCCTCAGCATTCTCCTCATTTACGGAACGCATCATCTCAAGACCTACAACCGTCGTGCCATATTCACAGAGAATAATGTCATCTATATCATACTGGCTGTCGCACTTGTACATAAAAAGTGTTCCAAGCCGCTCTCCCGCGATATCTATAGGTGCTATAATTGCCTGATACTTTCTTGCATCTCCTCTTCCAAAACCAAGAGTCTCAAGATTGACATTCTCCTTGGTGGAAAGGACGCTTAGCAGGCGCTCATTAAGCATATGATCGATAAACTCACCTACCTCATCATCAATCAACTCCTTAATCTCCTCAACCCCATCACACAGGCTGCTTCCCAATACCTTGCCCTTCTTGCTTATAACAAGAGTATTCGACACCAATATCTCACTAAGCACCTGGCATATATCGTTGAATACCACCTTGTGCGAATTATTGTTGTGCAGAAGCTTATTGATTTTTCTTGTCTTATCAAGTAACTGAACGCTCATCCGTGCAACCACCCTTTCCATATAAAAAATCCAAAATCAATTTTCTCATTCTATGCAAAAAAACTTAGCAAATAGAATATCAATTCTACTTGCTAAGTTTAGCATAAATATTTTGAATATACAATAGTTTTTGCACACTTTTTTGTGAATAGTCTGAATAATCGTTATAATTCTTAATATTCCGTTTTGATAATTAAATATATTAATTTTTATCCATCACAAAACCGCAATGTTCATCAGCGCACACAAGCTTATTTCCCTTTTCAACCATATAGCCGCCGCACTCAGGGCATTTCTTGTCCGATGGTTTCTGCCATGACATAAAGTCACAGTCAGGGAAACCTTCACAGCCAAAGTACTTTCTTCCCTTCTTAGTCTTTCTGATAACTATGTCCTTGCCGCACTTAGGGCACGCAGCTCCTATCTTCTCGAGATACGGCTTCGTGTTGCGGCAGTCAGGAAATCCCGGACAAGCGAGGAACTTACCGTGAGGTCCGTACTTGACAACCATCATTCTTCCGCATACATCGCATGGAATGTCTGTTACCTCGTCCTCAATCTTAACCTCCTCAAGTTCCTTCTCTGCATTCTTAACCGCCTCATCAAGGTCAGGATAGAAGTTGCTCACAACCGTCTTCCACTGTATGCTTCCGTCTGCGACTCCATCGAGGAGGGATTCCATGTTCGCCGTAAAATTCACGTCTACAATTACAGGGAATGCCTTCATCATAATGGAATTAACCGCCTCCCCAAGCTCAGTTACATAGAGATTTTTATTTTCCTTAGCAACATATCTTCTGTTGATTATAGTCGTTATCGTAGGAGCATAGGTACTTGGTCTGCCTATGCCAAGCTCCTCGAGCGTTCTTACAAGCGTCGCCTCCGTATAGTGTGCCGGCGGCTGCGTAAAATGCTGCCTGCTCTCAGTGTCCTCAAGCGTTATCACGCTCTCGGTGCTCAGGTTTCCGACCATTGAATTATTCTCCTCCTTCTCCTCATCAGCCTCCGCATACACGGACATAAAGCCGTCGAATGCAAGTCTCGATGCGGAAGCGGAGAAATGATGTTCTCCGACTGCTATCTTCGCCGTAGTCGTCTCGTATCGTGCCGGCTGCATGCGGCTTGCCACGAAACGCTTCCATATAAGCTGATACAGGCGGAACTGGTCGCGCTGAAGTGACTCCTTGACCATGGCAGGTGTAAGCCTGATGTCCGTAGGTCTTATCGCCTCGTGTGCATCCTGTATCTTCTTGTCGGTCTCCTTCTTATTATCCATAGGCGCATAGTAATCGACGCCGTAATTCTCCTTAATATATTCTCTCGCCGATAAGTCAGCCTCCGCCGCTACCCGCGTCGAATCCGTTCTCAGGTATGTGATAATACCTATCGTTCCATGCCCCTCTATATCAACGCCCTCATAAAGCTGCTGAGCGATACGCATTGTCTTCTGTGTCGAAAAATTGAGAGCCTTGGCTGCTTCCTGCTGAAGTGTACTCGTCGTAAATGGGAGCGGAGCCTTCCTTATTCTCTCGCTCTTCTTCACCTCAATGACACTCGCAGCCCCGTTCTTAATTCCCGCAAGAACAACATTCTTCTCAGCCTCATTGTGAATAGCCGAATTTCCCTTGGCATCTCCGGTATACTTGGCTGTCAGAAGTCTCTTCTCACCCTTAATCTTAAAGATGCCATCTATCGTCCAGTACTCCTCAGGTATGAACGCATTTATCTCAGCCTCACGGTCGCAGATAATTCTTAGCGCCACCGACTGGACACGGCCTGCGCTAAGGCCTCTCTTTACCTTCTCCCACAGGACAGGGCTGATACGGTAACCAACCATACGGTCAAGTATTCTTCTTGACTGCTGTGCGTCCACAAGGTTCATATCAAGCTTTCTCGGCTCCTTGATAGATGCCTTGACTGCATTCTTTGTTATCTCATTGAAACTGATTCTGTTGATGTCCTTATCGTCAATCTTGAGTGCCTGTGCAAGGTGCCACGAAATAGCCTCTCCTTCGCGGTCAGGGTCGGTTGCAAGATAGACCTTGTCAGCTTTCTTCACCTCCCTGCGAAGATGTGCAAGTATATCTCCCTTACCTCTTATTGTTATATATTTTGGTTCAAAGTCATGTTCCGTATCTATTCCCAGCGTACTCTTAGGTAAATCACGAACATGACCCTGTGATGCAACCACTTCATAATTAGAACCAAGAAATTTCTTGATAGTCTTTACCTTTGCCGGGGACTCAACGATTACAAGATATTTTGCCATGACAACTCCTCCAGTTATTATTTCCCACGCACATATAAGCCGCCGACCCGTTTCACCATTCCTGAGAGTTCAAGCCTGACAAGCCAGCCCGTCACCTCTTCCTGCTTCATTCCGCTTTTGTGAACTAAATCGTCGATGCTCTGCGGGTTAAAATCTAGATGACTATACAACATTTTCCCGGGCTTTGCAAGTTCAATTTGTGAAAAATTTATATCAGGCGTGTTTTTTTGCGCCTCTGACATGCCAAGTTCAAACAAAATATCATCCATGCAGGACACCATCGCTGCGCCCTGTTTTATGAGCCCGTTACAGCCCACACTAAGCCTGTCCGTCACCCTCCCCGGCAGTGCCATGACCGTCCTGCCCTGCTCTGCGGCATGGTCGGCAGTGATAAGCGAGCCACTCTTATTTCCTGCCTCCACGACTATAACTATATCCGAAAGTCCGCTTATAATACGATTTCTCATAGGAAAAAATCCCGACAGCGGTTTAGTGTCGGGCGGATACTCAGAAATTATTCCTCCACCTTTTTCTATAATCTCATCATATGTAAATCTGTTTTCATGCGGGTAGCAGTGATTGATGCCGCAGCCAAAAACCGCAAATGTCCTTCCGCCCTCAACACTGAGACTTCCGTTATGCGAGGCAGTGTCAATCCCCCGTGCAAAGCCGCTTACTACCTGCACACCGCACTCTGCAAGCTGTCTTCCGATGTCCTTCGCCATACTTCTGCCATACTCGCTGCAGGCGCGCGCGCCGACAACCGCTGCTGTCTTCCGGTCGTTCACCGGGAGTGTCCCACGATAATAGAGTATGTACGGCGCATCAAAAATATCCCTCAGCCTTTCAGGATATTCCTCAGACTCTATCGACACCATATTCACATCTGAATTCACAAGTTTTTCATATTTCATATTTATTATTTTCCTGAGTTCCCCATCAAAAAAAACATCTTTTTCTTTTTCGCTCCAAGTCATATCTGACGCTATAAAAAGTTGTTTTAATAACTCATCAGCTTTATCATATCCTATATTTTTCTCAAGCTCATACAGCTCACCTATATCCTCACACATGTTTTTTAACACCGACAATTTTTTATAGCCAAATCCGGGCAGATTCGTAAGCCAATACCACTCTTTCATATGACATTCTGCATATTTCTCCCTGCGCTCATCAATAGCCTGACTCATTCCTCATCCCCCTTATCCTTGACTCTGTAGCTTAATGCCTCCAGAACATGTCTCTGTTCCACTTTCTCGTTTCCGTCAATGTCTGCCAGTGTCCTTGCCACCTTGAGTATTTTATAATATGCCCTCGCACTTAAGCCGTATATTTCATAGGCATCCCTTACAAGCTTTTCGGACACCACGTCCAACGTGCAAAATTTCTTAATCTCATCGTTAGTCATACCGCTGTTGTATCTTCCATCCCCAAGCCTCTGCCTCTGTATCTGCCATACCCTTGCTACCATCGCTCTCATCCCGGCACTGTCGGTACACATCCGTTTTCCTGATACCTTTTTGTGGCTTCTATTCTTCTCTGCCACCGCATCACTCATCTTGTCAGCCAAATCCATTTTCCCTGTAAGCTCATCAAAACTCACCCTCTGTAAGGCTATAGATATATCTATTCTGTCTAATATTGGTCTGCTTATTCGCCCATAGTGCCTGTTTACCTCCCACGAGGTACATCTGCATCTGCTCCTGTCAGGATAAAAGCCACAGGCACAGGGGTTCATAGCGGCCGCCAGCATGAAATCCGCCGTAAGCTCATACGACCCTGAAACCCTGTTTATCATTATCTTTCCCGTCTCTAACGGTTCCCTGAGCTGCTCTATAACCCTCGTGTCAAAACGGGTCAGCTCGTCAAGAAACAGCACCCCCTTAGACGCGAGCGACACCTCACCCGGTTCCACAAATCTTCCCCCACCGACAAGAGCCGCAGATGTAATCGAGTGATGAGGTGCCCTGAACGGTCTTACACTTATATCCTGTCGGTCGCCCAGCTTACCGGCTATGCTATAGATACACGCCAGCTCAAGCTGCTCCGCCTCCGACATTCCGGGCATTATTGTAGGAATTCTCGACACAAGCATCGTCTTTCCTGCCCCCGGCGGTCCCATCAGCAGTATGTTGTGCCTGCCTGCAACCGCTGTAAGTATTGCTCTTTTAGCATAGTCCTGCCCATGTATATCTGCGTAATCTAAACTTATCTTTTTCAGGTCTGAACCATGATCGACCCTCTGTGCGAAATAAGCTTTATCGGAACTTTCATTACTGTTTTTTCTTTGCTCATCTACCAAGTCCGATAAATGTCTCACGGAAATTATCTCAATTCCCGGCACCATAAGTGCCTCCGAATAGTTATCCGCGGGTACAATACAGCCTGCATACCCTCTTTTCTTAGCCTCAAGAGCAACAGGCAGAACACCTCTCACACCAATCACCGCACCATCCAAGCCAAGCTCTCCCACCACTATCATGTTCTTGAGCCTATCCTCGGGTATAATTCCTATCTCCTCCAAAATAGCACAGGCGACAGCCAGATCAAATGCCGTCCCCTCCTTTCGCATCGCAGCAGGCGCAATATTGATTGTAACCCTGCCCTGTGGAAACGGATAGCCGCACTTCTTTATGGCGACCCTTATCCTCTCCCTGCCATCCTTAACAGAACTGCCTAGATTTCCCGTCATCTCTATATCAGGAAGCCCTCCCGACACGTCCGCCTCCACCTCCAAAAGCGTGGCGCCCATAGCTGTGACCATCGCACAGCCCACTTTACTTACCATATGTGTTTCCTCCATAATTATTATAAATGTTAGAACCAACCGCCAATATACTATATATTTTGTAGTGCGGTGTGTTCGCCAAATTAAATCTAATGTAATCCTGCTGAAATTGCGTCTGATATAGACTATGACATATTAGACATAAAACGAAATTAATATATTATATGCTCCCTGCCACCTGCGGGCTGAAATATTCCGGCAGGCAGCAGGGCTATTTTTTCACAACTATTTAAAACATAACTCTGAATGTATATGACTATTGCTTTTTATTTTCATCGGTTAGAAAGTTTTGATACTGTCCCATAAACTCTTCTTCTGAAACATTAAGCATTTTAGCGGCATCTGCGGCACTTATGATGCCTTCCCTCACTAATGAAGCCAAAATTTCTATCTTACCTTCCTGTTTAAAACGTTCAATAGCACTTGCCATATCCCCACCTCCGTCGGCTTTATATCTCCGCTTTAGCTCAGACGTCTTCGGGAAGCGGCTGCTGTAGGCATTGTCCTCGACGAATATCCTCATAAGTTCCGAGACATCGGAATCGTTTCGAACCTTCGTGTTGACATATATCTCTTCAAAGCCATTACTCACGACAGCTCCCGTTTCCCGCACAACTCTGTCTATATGATATAGCGGACTCTTACCTCTAAATATATCAAAATTTGAGATAAATACAATACATACGTCAGGAAGATTTTTAAATTTCGTTCCCGGGTCCGACACATTCGTTGTCAGTATGGCGCCATTGTACCTCACCCTCCGCTGGTGGTCATCATCATCTGCCTTCTGAACCTCAATATTCACCTGTTTCCCATCTGACTTGACGCACTTCGCATCAAGAATTACCGAGCGTCCCTGCAGATTAGTTCCCGTCCACTGTGGTATGGTCTCAATAACCCTGAGTTCGTTATCCTCAAGTATCACCCTCAAAATCTCCTCGCAGAAGGCTATATCCTCTGCCATCTTTCTGAACATCAAATCATCTATCGGATTTAACGCTCTTACCTCATCACTTACTCTTCTCCCCATGCAGCCCCTTTTCTTTATAAGCCAATGCTTATAATTGCATTATGTGTTTTAAGTTTTCCGTATCGTGAAAATAAAAGTTCGAATTTGTTTTAAAAATACCTCAAAACTTCAATATATTCGAAATAAAGAATTATGGACTTAACCCCTGCCTATACCCAATAATATAAGTATTTACATCATATATTTTATATCATACGCAGGAATGTTTTTATTCCCGCGTATGATAGTATTATTGTCCTTTCTTTTCATCAACCAAAAATTCTTGACACCTACCCATAAACTCTTCTTCTGAAACATTGAGCTTTTTCGCAGCATCTGCTGGACTTATAATACCTTCCTTCACTAATGAAGCCAATATCTCCATTTTTCCTTCAATCTTCCCCTCTATTTTTCCCTCAGCTCTCCCTTCCTGTTTAAAGCGTTCAATAGCACTTGCCATATCCCCACCTCCGTCGGCTTTATATCTCCGCTTTAGCTCAGACGTCTTTGGAAATCGATTGCTGTAGGCATTGTCCTCGACGAATATCCTCATAAGTTCCGAGACATCGGAATCGTTTCGAACCTTCGTGTTGACATATATCTCTTCAAAGCCATTACTCACGACAGCTCCCGTTTCCCGCACAACTCTGTCTATATGATATAGCGGACTCGTCATTGTTCTTATGTATTAAACCACTAATAAAAAGTCGAACTAAAAATTATGACCCTTTACGTTGCATTTATCATACCATATTATATCATCAATGACAATATATATTTTAACAAACCACTTCATTCGAATATATTTTAAACTGCCGGCTAACCCGATATCAGTGCAGCCTGCCGCTCCCCGTATAATTCCGCAGGCAGACTGCAAAACAAAACTAACACGGACAAACATAAACAAGCGCAGTCAAAAAAACCTGCAGCCCCAATCAAGGTTGAAGCAGCAGGTTTTTCACAATTATAAATATCACCCGTTATTAATCAAGATAATACAAGCTCTGCAGATTAAGCCTCATGTATATGAGTCCGATATCCGAAGAACGGTTATTGTTAACCTCGAACATGAAGGTGTTGCTGACAGACTTTATATTTGCTTTTTCATAATAGAAATAATAGAGCTTATTGTTCTTGAGCCCCTTAAAGAAATAATTATCAGTAGATTCCGCAGTATGGACCGGATCCGTCACTTCCGGAGCGTCAGCCTCAGCAGTCCATATTTCTGTAATATAGCCCTTGGTGCCGTCGTCCTTCTTTGTGTAGGAAATGCGGACGTCCATATCGTTAGAGAAGCTCATGTCCTCAGGTCTGAAATATATGCGCACATAATCAGCATACTCATCAGGTACATCCGCCGAATAATCCTTGGCACTATTCTTGTCAATGCTGAGGTCATAAGCAGAGGACTGTCCGGCACCGACACCCGATGTCATATCAGCCTTCTCAATTTTAACAGTAGGTGCATCATAGCTTATTCTGTATGCCGCTATCATTGTATTGACAAAAAGCTTTGCCTCCATATCACCGGATACCCACGAGTGTCCAACACCTGAATAGAATACATTACCCTTACTGTAGATATAGTAGTTATTGGCAGCATCATTAGGAGACACACCATAGGTCAGGGCACTTCCGTCACCGTTTTCTGTGGACGATGAGCTTCTTGCACTTCCAATTCCCGCATTACCGCTTGCAACCGGATCTGATAAACAATACCATACAGTAACCTCCTTATCCTCCATGTTGAGCTGATACCATTGTCCATGCGTAGCTGCAATCGGAAGAACATCCGATATCTTATACGGATAAGTTGTTATCTGGCCTTCATTTACCTTTGTTGCAGTGGTAGTCAGATCATTGTTGTTCGCAAAGCCTGTACTGCTTGACACACTATTCTCATTGACAACCGCATTTCCCTGCGGGTTGGTTATCATGTATCTGTATGGCAGCTTGTTATAGCTGTTTCCGGTCTTATTAGGATTGTTCCAGTCCGTCTGTTTCTTAGTCCAGCCGAGCCTCTTCATCGCATAATATGTAAAGCCCTGCTTCTGGTCGCCTGGAATCTCATCGTAGCTCAAGCCGTTCTGATATCCGGTTATAGCATTCCTAAGTCTGTCCCCGGAGGCTAGCGAAGCAAGCTCTGTACTCACCGCCTTGTACCGGTTCATGCCCATAATATCACGCAGCATGGCATTGGCTGTGTAGCCGAAGGTCTTATTTCCATTTTGCTTCAGATTATACAAGGAGGTGATATCATGCGTGTAAAGAATACTCTTTCCAAGCTTCGTGTAATACTGCAGATATTCAACAGCGCCATTGTTATTACTAAGGTCAACAGAACCATAGGTATCTCCGAATCCAACGATAATCATATTATAGGAGCTGAGCTTTCCTATGCTTCTGCCATCAAGCTCCGACCTAATCTCGTGTCCCGATTTATCAAGCTCATCCGATACACTCGCGAGAACATCTGTCTCCGGGTTCGTGCTGCTTATGTCCTGCGATAAGTCGAATTCAAATCCTTCTCCTGCGAAGAATTTCTCAAAATCCGACCATGTAATCGTGCGGACCGTCACATCAAAATCATTCAGATTGGAGTATCTCTTCCTGAATAAATCATTCTTCTCCAGATTAAGAAGACCCGAATCGTTTTTCGGCATAATCTGAAGTACCTTGAGCTTCTTTTTCTCTGTATCCGAACGAAGCTTTGCTGCGGAAGAACCTGTCCTGGTATATCTGACATTCACATTATCGTTTCTGTATACCTCTATCTTCCATTGTACAATACCCACAATGCTTGAAGCGACCTCATAGATACATGTATTTACCCCCCTGTTCCCATCATTGTATGCCGTAGTTCCCTCCTGTACAATCTCGCCCGAAGAGAACTTGCTGTCCCTGTCCTGATCCACATAGATACGATAATTATAACCCTCTCCCGGAACAGTAAATTCAAACGTCATATACGCATCTCCGTCTCCGTTAACCGGAAGATAATTAGGATTGGATATCGTAGGGTTGGTGTCACTGACGGTTGTTCCATTATAGAGTGCAGGAACCGATGTAAATATAACAGCCTCTGCCTTATTTCTAAGGGTATCCTGAAGTCTCTTTGTGTCCGAATACAGATAAATTCCTTTTATCTCAGCATCCGTATTCCTATATCTTTCCACAAGGTTGTAGAGATTAGAACCTGTATCTATAAAAAACTTTTCAAGGTCATAGAGATACTTTTCTGCTACAACAGGCTTTCCTGAGGCGATAAAGCTGATAAGCTCATCCTTCTTGATATTCGTAATATCATTTCCGGCGAAGCGCAGCTCCTCACTTGAAACAACACCTGTGCCGGCATTATTATATATGAACCTTACAGAACGGTTACGGCTGCCGCCATCGTAGCAGGTCGACACCATCTTATCCCCGAGGTGGAAATATATCTTTCCATCAAGAGAATCATCATTGTAATCAGTGATTGTGTTTCCCCATGTACTCGAACCATCATTGAAAAATGCCTGCGCATTAGTCTTTACATTATATCCACCGGCATCAAGTCCGATGTATACAAGGTCATAATCACTGTTGATGTCATCAACCTTTCCTATGTATTCCGCGGTTGTCATGTGTGTGACCTCTATCTTTCCCTGAAAATCAGGGATAAGACGTCTTATGAAATTCTCGCTTCTCGTCCAGTTAGGCTTGCTGGAGGTGTCCAGCCCCACGCTCGGCTCAATATCTAGAACCTTTAATGTGGTGTCCTTGCCGTAATAAGGCTTTCTCTGGCTGATGCCGAGAATGTATCTGACCGCATCGGACGAGTCGGCTTTTCCTGCATTATACTTGAACTTATCCGCATTCTCGTCCAGGTAGTCCCTGAAATCACTGTAAAGGTACTTTCCGTCCTGAGTCATATAGTCGGAGCCTATACCGCCATTTTCATTTACAAACTGCATGGTCACGCAAGAGTTGCCGTTGAAGGTGAATATATGATTGTCAACGTAGGTCTTATACTTCTGCTCGCTCAGATTTGAACAGCTTCCATACATGAACCAGTTCTCAGACGAAGTAAAATAGCTGTACAGATTTCCCGAATAATCGCTGTCCATGAGCTGGAAGGTATATCCCGACCAGTAGGTATTTGCAGGCGATTTCTGGAGCGTGTCCACAAGCTTGCCGTCAACTATCTTAATTATCTCACTGCCCGGCTGCAGATAAAGCTGTTTAAACAGGTTAGGGTTCATGGACATAAGCATAACACAGAGCTTATACACGTTGTTGCTGCTCGAGGTCGCCTGATAATCCTTGCCCGTATCCTTGAAATTCCAGTCAAATATATCTATGTTCACATTATTCTTAGCCGTGAGAGATGTATTCGTCGGCTGTGAAAAATCAAAGAGTCTGTTGTCAATTATGATTGATGCATAGTTCTCCGACTCCGAGACCTTGTCAAATATCTTTAAGGCAGCCTCCGCCGAGATATCATTTGTCTCGAAGGTATTTATAGGATAGCTTGTCGTTGTCGATACATGCCCGAGTCGGTTGGCAGGCGCACCGTTTATGGTCTGCTTCCATGCGCTCACAATCTCCGTGTTATGATTACCCGGATAAATGTAGATAAGGTCAGCATAGTCAACCCATTCCGGCGTACTGTTAAGCTCCTGTGCAGTGATGGTCTTTATCACGCAGGAGTACTGTGCAGCCTCGTCCTCACTCAGCAAGAGTGTATCCCTAAGTAAATTTTCCTTATTCTTATATACCTTATACATACCGCTGACCTCAACCACCTGGTCGACCGCCATAAGCATATCAGAGCCGTCCAGCTTGGAGTTGTAGCTTGTTCTCGTGGTATATATTCTCGCACCCTGCTCCGAAACCGCGTCCTCAAGGTCATCGTCAAACTCTATTCCCTCGTATTCGGACGCCTCAAAGGAGTTCACGGTATGCCAGATATATTCTCCCTGGTTTTCACCCTTTTTCACCACCCTGCCGCCATCAATGGAGAACCAGCCGTTGCCGGAGCCTACATACTCATAGTAACCCTTATGTATGAATGACCTTCCGCCGTACTGATTTATTCTCCAAGCCCAGTTCTCAAGGCTTCCTCTGTAGGAGCCATAGTTGGCAGAATTTCCCTCCGGCTCATCCATAAAGAAAAAGGTTCCGCCCGGCACATCTGTCACGGTTCCGGTCGTGAGCGTCTCCGACAGTCTCGTGTACTCTCCAAAGCCGAACATATCCTCCATTCTGAGCGGTTCACAGCCGCTCACAAGATAGCCGAGCTCTCCGCACTCCTCCGCCGGAGCAATCTCCAAAATAACAAACGGTCTCTCCGCCGTACCTCTTGTAAGCGATGTGAAATCAGCGTTTCCGTATTGAGGAAGCTCTTCAATATTGTCAAGAACGGCTCTTATAACGCCGTCATTTTCCGCGTTATTCTTAAGTCCCGCATCAAGTGCCCTCTGCACGCTTTCGCTTACCGAGGCATTTACTTCCGTCTGAAGCTTAGGAGCCGCAGACAACTGTGCTTTGTCCGCAGTATTGCCTGCATATGCATTTATGTACTGAACCGGCATAAATGCCGCCACCGTCACGACCGACAGCACCGCCGCAATAAACCTTCCCGCATTTTTCTTTAGATAGCTCATATTTCTCATAAACATCAACTCACTTTCCTTCATACTTGTGCAGATGGTTTCTATGTGCCCGGCTCAAGCTTTTTAAAGCCTGCCGCCGTATTTCTCGGCTTAATCTCTATGTTCTGTGTCAGCTCATCTTTCGAATTGGCAAGCGTGAAGCTGACACTTATTTTCTCAATCCTGTTCGTCTCACTGACGCTGTTATTATAGGTATATATCGTGCTGCCGGAGGCATCTGTCGCCGCCTCTGTGACACCAACAGTGATATTAAAATATCTTACTAACTCCGAAATACAATTTCCCCTGTTGTAATCCACGGCTGCACCCGCATCGTATATATACAGGAAGCCCGCATCGCCGTAGGGGCTCTCCTCAACCCATATATACTGCTTCGCGGCAGCCCTATCCTCTCCCTCGGCAGCAGGTGTCCCGGTCGTAAAGAGAACAACCTTCCTGCCGTCCATTTCTTTCTCCTCAAGTGTAAAATCCGTTCCCTCGAGTATCGCGGCTGACATTGAGGAGGTGATAAGCTGTGAATCGTTCTGCAAATCTATCGTGGCACTCTGTCTCCTGAAAAAGTTGGTGCCGCCGACCATAATGGCAGAAATCATAGATGAAACAATACCCATTATGGCTATGCCTATAAGCACCTCTATAAGCGTAAGTCCTCTGTCATCGGGGATTTTATTCAGTTTATGTACTCTGACATGCCTCATAAACAGCTCCTCTACTTAACCTCATATTTACCCGTCGCGAAGAATATGACGAGCTCGCTCTCCTTATTTCCGTGTTCAGCCCTTATCGTTCCCGTGCCCGAGGTCTGTGTGGCGGCGCCGCCGCCAGCGATAGTGTAATCAAAGCTCTTTATCGCCCCGGTCGACGCGTCGAAGGTCATCACAAAATCCGTAATCTGCCTCTCCGCACCCGTATTCTCCGTATAATATAAGCTGCACTTTTTAAGCTCCGTGACCGTATTTACCGGTGCTTCAGATGCCGCAGCTTTCTTCGTGACCGTCATGCCCACCCTGCCGTCGGCATCCGTATTGACCGAGAAGCTCCAGCCATACGACAGATTCTGCGTCATGGTCTTCTGCCTCGTCTCCTGAATACCCGTGGCAATGCTCTTTGTCACATTGGTCATATTGCCCGCCTGTATAAGCCCTAGTGTCGCAAAGGAAACGCCGATAAGTATACCCATAATGGCAATGACGACCAGCAGTTCAATCAATGAAAAACCTTTATCCATTTCATTAGCCATTGTATTGCAGCCGCCATTCCTGCCATTTCTACATTTTCTGCTTTTCATATCGGCATTTTTCTCCTTTTCTTAGCATTTATTCAGACTCCGTCTCTGTCTGCGCTGCCGCGCTTCTTCTGTAGTTGGCAATATTGATGCAGTCCGAAGCCTCATAGCTGTTAAGATTGCCCTTCTCCTTCTCGTCAGGCTGCTTTGCGTGTGCACCATCATTGTAGCCGAGATGTCTTCCTATATCAACCACATTCGTGCCGTCAAAATATCCTCTGACTCCCGGAAGCACCTTCAAAATCACATCTATAAGCTCAGGCGCCGCAGTATATGTGCTGCCCTCAAGCTTGATATCGCCCGTCGCGATGATGCAGCCCACAAAATCCTGGTTCGCAATGACATCGCCGTCAACTATTATAATGCCCTTTCTCGGTGCACGGCTGTCGAGCGCCTCGCTCAGCTTCATGTCACCATTCTGAACATATACGACATAGTCCTCCGCATTGTTGCCGTCCTCGTTCTCAACATAGTAATACGCACTTCCTACCTCTGCGAGCCTGCTTCTTCCGAGCAGTATGTTGTCGACCGCGCCGTGGTCTAACTCTGCTTCCGTCTTTATCTTATAGGAGAAACGCATTGAGCCATAGTTGAGTGTCGGATACGGCTTGCTTCCGTTCCAGTCTGCTATTTTATACATCCAGTCGTCCTCAAGCTCTATAAGGAGACTTCCTATTATTCTCTGTCTCCACCTCGAATTGTCATAGAGAACCTTGACGAGTTCATCTCCGACGCTGTTGTACTCGTTCACGCTTGAAGCGTTATCCCTTACAATTCCCTTCTCATACACACGGGCATTAGGATTTATCGTGATTGCCTTCGTTCCCGTTCCGTCATAATCGAGGAAATCAGCATACGCCTCGTCTATTATGCTTCTTATTTTCAACCTTATCTCCTGCGCCTCTGCCAGATCGACAGCCTCCGTTATGTTACTTTTCGCACAGAGCTCGTCGAACTTATCGTCATCATACAGACCTCTGTAGAAGCTTGCCGCAGCATCACCGCTGGAAAAATTATAATAATACTCGGTCTCACCCTCGCCCACCTGATTTTCCTTCACCTGCGGGGTTGACAAGAGACTCTTTGCAAAAAAGTTCGGATTCACCACTCCGTTCCATGAGGCGGGAAGAACGTATGCCGTCTGTGTATAGCGCACGGCTATCGACTCACCCGTCCTGTAATAGCCATCGCCCGGCTCCGCCGTGCCCTCATTATACACAACCCAGCCGTAGCCTCCCAGTATAAGCGTTCTTATATTGGAAAAATCAAGCCTCGACTTCTTGCTGTTTATGATGATTGCACTGCTCATTGCAGGAGTGGCATCGGAGCTATCCACGCCATACCCCTCGATGCTGTAGCCGTAGTAATCGCCTTTTATCGTGACCGAGTTACTCTTAGAGCCCTGCGTGAGCGTCAGGTCATCGGCAACATACGCCGACGCATCTGAATCGATTACAAGGTCGGAGTCGATAAGCTCGATATTTTTCGCCCATATTCTGCCGTTTTTAAGAGTCAGACCCGCCCCCTGCGAAAGCTGTATCAGACCGTTGGTCACGATATTTCCACCGTTTACGGTCAGTCTTAGAAGGCTTGGCGACACATCCGAGCCCTGGCAGTTTATGCCCGTGTAGCCGTATATTCCGCCGTTTACAGTTATATTTCCCATGGAATTTATATTCTTGTTCGAGACAATCGCATAGTCGCGGAAGGACAGCAGGATATCGCTGTCATCGTCCACAATATTTATATTCGCCTTCTCAGGAAATACAATCTCATAGTCCGTTGTGAGCTGCGAAAAATAATCCGTTCTGAGATTTTGGTAGGTCACGGTGACATTCTTTATGACCACCGAGCTGATAGCGCCATCAACCATGATAATCTGCGGGAGCTGTCCCACGCTTACCTCTATCTCACTTCCGCTTGAAGCGTCCTTGTACACATCTGATAGATAGCTTTTAAGCTTATCAGACAGCTCTGTGAGATTTACCGAGGAGAGTGTGCTCCCGGCAGTAAGCTCCGCATCTATCTTCTGCTTTATGTCATTCTCGTCACTCATGCCGTAGCTCTCACCAAAGACTGCATAGCAGGCATTGCGAAAATATGTGTTGCGAAGAAGCTTGTTAGCCGCTGTGTTGTCAATCATCGTGACTGACTCTGCATCTACCTCGAGAAGATTGCCGACCACATAATCGTAGGACTCGGCAAGCTCGCTGTAGGCATCGGCCGCAAGCCCCGCGTATATCTCATCAACTGCCATGTCCGCGTTGTAAAAGGCGTTCTTCGACCTCGCCTCCATCGCCTTAACCTTGTATGAGGATAAGGTCATGGTCATAACCGTCATCGCAATAACTGCTATGAAGGACACCACCACCAGCGCCATGATTAGTGATGAACCCTTATTTTCCCTCAGACTTTCCGCACCTCTCCTATCCATACTAATCCTCCATGCCACCGCTTTTGCAATGACTCAAATAGTAATGTGCCACCGCCCTGCAGCGCCCTTAATTCTTCTCAGTCGTCAGTGGATACTGTGTAAACCTGTTCCGAATAGCTTCCATCGCGGTCGGCGTCGTACTCAACGCTCACCACTATTTTATATAAGGAAGTCATCTCGTCGCCCTTTTTATATGCAATATGGTTATCCGTATTCGCCGCATCCTTTGTCGAATACACAGTAACCTTCTTCCCCTCGTTATTTACAAAGAGCCCTGCCCCTATCGTGTTGTAAAGCTCCGTCGTATATACATCAAGTGCCGTGGCAAGACTGTTGTTAGATATGTTAATCTTGAAATTATCCTCCTGCCTTGTGCCTGCCTCCTCGACAAAATACAGCTTCATGTCTCGCGGACTCATATCGGTATTCACAAGATTTACCCCTGCATCGACCGATACATTGCAGCTCACACTGTTAAAATGCCTTACATCGGCTGTCTTTTCAACTGTAGTGCCGTCCGCCGCAAGCCTCTCGCCCTCAGCCTTTGCATACAGGAAGTACAGTGGCTTCTCATTGTCGAGGGTGAGTGTTATCTCGTCAGCCTTATAAACCAGATTCCCCGAACATCTGTAAAAGGCCATCGGTGTCCCGGCACCTTCCACCGGGGCTGCCGTCAAATCCTCCGCGCGGTACACAACACTGTACGCAAAGGAATAGGTCGTGTTGATGCTGACCTTGTAATCACCGCCGGCCTGCGAGATAACTATATCCACAATCTTGTCTATATTCTCCTTCTTAAAGCCCGAGTATATATTCGTGAAATCCGATGCACTGATACCGTCTAAGGCAGTGCCCGCGTACTCGTCCGCAAAAAGATTTCCGTAGGTGTCACGGATTGCCTTGTCCTCATCTGACGCACTGCAGTTGTCCCATCCGCCATTTGTGACATTCCATTTTTCCAAGGAAGGTGCCTTGGAAGGTACGCTCGTGTCATCGTAAGGTATCTTCTGTGACCTTATAAGCGACAGCACCTTATTGTCATAGAGAATGAGCTCACTGTATATGACGCTCGCCTCATTGTACAAATCAGCGAAATCCGTAGACTTATAATCGTAGTCCGTCTTAGGCATAAGGCTCACATTGACCCGGAACTTCTCACCGTCCGCACCGTCAAGCTTGAAGGTATACACCGGGCTGTCCTCATCCGCCTTAGAATCAGCCGGAAAATCATAGACACCCGGAAGCGATTTAAGAGCAGCCTCAAGAGCAGCCTTGTCGGTCGTGTGCTTCGCCGTCTCCGCCACGCTCTGTGCGACAGCCGTCGCATTCTGAAGCCTGCGGCTGTTGCGGTTAATCTTTCCCGACATTATGAATGAGTTCATAAGCGGCACCGTGAGCATGGATAGAATAGCTATCGCTATCAGCAGCTCAATTAGAGAGAAACCACTATTCTGTTCACGCTTCACATTACGCCACATATCAATCTCCGTTTCGCCGCCAACCGGCGACAATAATAATAATAATAATAATAATGTTGTCAAAATGTATTTTGACTTCTATGATATGATGGTCAAAGGTATTTTGCCCCTCATTGGATATCCCCGGATCGCTCCGCTGTAAAACAGCTCCCGCAATTCTATCTGTAGTATCTCACAGCACCGCTCGCGCTCTCGATGTTAAATCTCGGATTGGCGCTGTCATCATTGACCACCTTGATATTGAGTGTCATATCAGATTCATTGTTGATAGTCACGCCTGCGCCTGCCATATCCTCGTCCGACTCCCTCTCACTGCTGAACACGATGAGATCAAGGCTTCGGCCCGGATTGAATACCAAGTCAACTGCCGCCTTATCGGTATCAGGATAGCTCTCATCGCCCACCGAATAGCTTATCGTATACTCGCCCTTCTCACCGGCAATATTTATCACCACAGGCACATTGTCATTCGTGTTGGCTGAAACCTGTGATGAGGAGTAACCTCTTCTTCCGAGCACGACCGAACTAAGATCCGAGCTCTCAGAACTCAGCGAAAGTGCAATATCGTAGTTGGTCATAATGCCGAACTCGTCAGCAGACTCGGTCACATGACTCGGATTGGTCTCCGATACGAAGAGATTTTCCGTACCAAGGTCAATCGAATCAATCTCAGACTCATAGTACTCTCTGTCGGAGCCCGTTACAGCGTACTGCGATATGGTGATATTTCCGCTCATGAGCTCATCATCCTCGTTGTAGGTGCAGCTAACCGTATCAATCGTGTATACCGTGTCATAGTCAAGTATGTATGCAAGCAGCTCCTTGAAGGTATCATAATCACATTCATACGAATAGGTGACCGTCTTTTTGTAGCCCTGCATATCTGTAGAATAGACCTTCGCACCGTTCGCAGACGGATTTGAGGAGGTCACATTTCCGAAGGTATATACAAGTGCTGCATCAGGCATGCTGACGGTTTTTACCCAGACACCGAGCTGTGCCTCAAGCTCTGTTGTGAACATAAGCGTTGCCTTCTGTGAAAAGCCTGAGTCGTAAGCCGCCAGCCCGCCCTCAAAAAGGATATTGTAGTTTTCCGTATCCCGCTTATACTTTTCTGCGTTGTCAGCCTTATCCTTCAAATCAGCATACTTGACCTGCAGCGTACTAATCTCCGACTCAAGCGCCTCTGTCTTTTCGTTAAAATTGCGGAAACCAAAGTAATATGCCAGAAATGCCAGCAGCAGACTGCCAATCAGACATAATAGGAATTTGTCACGTTCTGAAATTGCAAGCTTCATATCTACTGTGCCCCCTTCTCGTTGTTATCCGCACTGCCCTGAGTGTCACCGTTAACAGTACTGTCTGTTTCCACGGCAGACTCCGCCTCTTCCCCGGTCTCCGGCTCAACCTTCACAAATTTAAACGTGAGTGAAAAGCTCTCGGTGATATTGTTCTCCTCGTCCTTCGACTCGCTCACGCCCGAAATCTGTATGTCATACACATTGTCAAGCTTCTCAAGCTCCTCTAAGAACTTCGCAACACACAGCTTGGATGAGCCCGTAGCCGAGAGTGCAGCCTGGCCATTGTTAAAAGACAGGCTCGACAGTGAAATGTCCGATGGCATAACCTCCTCAAGCTTGTTGTACATATAGAGCACAGAGTCATTGTCACTGTAGGAGCACGCCGTAAATCCAAGCATGTCCGTCACCTTGTCCTTCGCGTTATAGTACTCATTTACAATCTGCTCAACATTCTTAATCCTGTCTATATCAGCCGCAAGTATATCCCGCTGTTCCTTAACCTGCATATAATTGTATAACGGGTATCCCACAAGCAAAGCGGATATAATCACCGAACCCGCTATGAGCACGGCGTTGTTATGCTTGACCTCCCTCTTCTGTGTCGTCTCAATATGCTTCTTAGACACGAAGTTAATCGGCTCAATAACCGTACCGAGGTTCTCCAGATAATTCATAAGATGTGTATCCGGCATCTCATAGTACTTGCTGCCCGTCACATTCTTGAGTTCACTCATCATAAATATCGGAAGATTGAGTTCATTGCTCAACAGGTCTAAAAGTCCCTTTATCTCCACGCCGTCCGTTATGAGATAAGCCCTGTCAAGCGGACTGTCCTGATTTCTGGTCGTATAATAGTCAACTACACGGCTTAGGTTAGCCACCATGTATCTTAGAGAGTCCGTTACCTGATCTCCGTCAAAGGTTGAATGGATAAGCTTTTCACTCTTGACCAGCTCCTCCGCACCATCCTCCGGTATCTGTTTCTCGTCCATCACGGCATTTATGAGAACATTTTTTCCATAGGGAATGGTTCTCTGCATCTGCAGAATACCGTTCTTTAATATATTAACCACCGTCGTGGCTTTATTCACCTGTATAACAATGTTCGGGGCGTCCTCAACCTGCTGTTTGATAAGCTGCAGTGTCGAGTTACCTGCATAGTCAATACACTCAAGCTTCATCTCAAGTCTGTCCGCCAAGGTGTAATAGCTCTCGATAATGTCCTCCGGTGCAGCCACCACCATGAGACGCATCTGCTTTCTTCCATCCTGGACAAAATGCTCAAGTACCGAATACGAGAACACATACTCATCAATATTAATAGGAAAATACTCTGAACAGTTCGCATCCACGACCGACTTAATCTTATCCTTCTTTACATTCGGAATGATAATCTCCTTGTTGGCAAACTTCGGACCATGCACGGTGAATATAACATGCTTGGCATTGATGCGGTTCTTAAAAATCGTCTGCTTGAGAATCTTTGAAATCTTCTCAATGTCCACGATTTCTCCCTCATCATAAGAGTTAGCCGGTGTAGGAACCGTCTCCGCCCACAGAACAGAAATGCTCTTCTTGCTGCTGTCAAGCTCGGACAGCTTGATTTCCGAGCTTCCTATTGAAATAGTGATGAATTTAGTGACCTTAGAAACCATAGGATGTTCTCCTTTTACTCTATATTTAATACTGACGTTGATAGATTTTGCTACGTCACTGACGGACATGCTCCCGCTCCTTGAAAGATGTAGCAAAATACATCAACTGATTGTTTCGGAATATGATATAACATTCCCGTTATGTGTGATTATAAGGCTATACTAGTATAGTTCTCTTACATATCACCGCTTACCTGCATCATTGATGCGGAGTATCTGTTGTAAGCAGGGATATGTAAGAGAACTATTAATCTTGCGATATGTAGTTCTCTTAAATTAGAATAGTCCGAGATACCATTTTATAAGGTTATCTCCGAACAGCATTGCTATGACCATTCCCGCTGAGAGGTATGGTCCGAATGCGAGTTGTCTGCCCTTATGGGCAAACTTCATAAGTAACAGGTGAATTATCGAGCCTATTATGCAGCCTAGGAAAAAGCCCAGCGTGACATTTCTCCATCCAAGGAAAAGTCCTGCGGCTGCCATGAGCTTCATATCACCGCCACCCATCGCCCTGCCGCCTGTTATAAGGATTAGCAGAAGCAGAAAAGCACTGACACAAAAAAATCCGATAAGGTGTGAGACAATATTGTGGTAGTCGAGCGCGCTTCTTAACACACCGAGCACCAGAATGGTAATATTGACACCTATCGGTATCTCATAGGTTCTCCAGTCGATGACTGACAGCACAACCAGAGCTGAGAAAAACAGACATAACAGTATGCTGTCAATATTTATGTCATTGATAATGAATATCAGTACATACCCGATTCCGTTCATCGCTTCGATGAGCGGATATTGCACTGAAATCTTTGCCTTGCAATATCGGCACTTACCGCCGAGCTGCAGCCATGAGAACAGCGGCACTAAATCGTACCATCTGAGCCCATGCCCACAGCTCATGCAGTGAGAACCCGTTGTTGCAATATTCTCTTTAAGCGGCAGCCTGTAAATGCAGACATTCAGGAAGCTGCCTATCACGATTCCGAAGAGGAAGGTGAGTATGTAGATGGGGATGTAATACTGCATAGGTATTTAACTATCTTGTTACCTTGTAATCTACATTCTTTGCATTAAGAACTGTTGCGCCTGTCTCATACAATGTTACTGTAATTGTTCCATTAGCATCAATTTCAAACTTTAAATTTGTCGATGTACCATATGCAGTTTTTGCCTCTGAACCCTTAAATGCAATTTTACTTTTTGCAAGATACTCTGTAACTAAACTCTTAAGAGAAGTGGCTGTTTTAGTCTCGGAGCCATCTATATAACTAATACCTGTATATAAATCATCAACTGTCTTTTCATCTCCAGCTATAAACATAGCCTCAGAATAAGCCTTCTCATCGCTTCCAATCGCTGACTGAATTGCTCCTGCAATCGAATCCAAAACCTGAATATCAGATGCAACTCTCGACTTCTCAATATTTCCAAGAAGTGTAGGTGCAAGTACACCAACTAATACTACCATAATTGCGATTACTACTAAGAGCTCTACGAGAGAGAAACCCTTATTATTCTTGTTTAACTTCTTCATGCTTAAATATCTCCTTTAAATATAGATAATATTTTTTAGGCTTATGCCCATATATGTTACGCGGTGGTCGGGTAGCCCACCGGGATAACCGGATTAGGTTGTTTTATGTATCACAGGGTTAGGCGGTATCTCGTATTGTATCGTCAAAAACCTGTTTCTGAATTTATATATCTTCCTTCCAAGATTGTTGTCGACCTTTAGGGAATCTTTTTTATCTATCTTTTCAAGATATTTACGATATTCCTCATGTGAACGGAAGCTGTCTCCTACCCCATAGGCATCCGATACAAGGTACAGGCATATATCCTTATATTTGTATTTATCGCTTAGGAATATATCCTTAAATCTGATGGAAAGAAAATCATTTATCGTTGTCGAAAACTTATCCTGAATCGCTCTTATATCAAGGGACTTTGGTTCTTTGACATTCTTCATTTCCAGAATATACAGGTTGTAGGAATCGCAGGAATTGTCCACCGCGACAACATAATCTGTCGCCTTAGGCGGTGTGGCGTCATGCAGCCCATTGTAGTAGTCATCGACCTTGACTCCGGTATATTCGGAATGTGTCAATTTCTCGTCAACGTCAACCTCAATGCCTTCGTCCTCTATCTCATACCTTATACAGCTTTTTAACTTAGGTTCATTCTGTATCCTTGATATCATTCTGCACCCTCATTATGCTCCTGTATAATCTGCTCACGCTCATTATACAGTGCCTCACTTACATCAATGAAGTTCTCATCATCAGCCCCACACTCATCTATGTGCATTGGCTTTGAAATGCTTCCCTCTGCACCCTTCTCAAGATATATCGGCTGATATATATGATAATCTAACTTGCCTGATAGGACAAGATTGTTCAATTTATTGAACACATAATTACTGTGCGATGATATCACAAGTGTTATTCCCGCGTTCGTAAGCTCCGTGAATATTTCCATGAGCTTAACCTGATTATTCGGGTGGAGGTGGGCTTCGGGCTCTTCTATAAACAGAACCGCCCTGCTTTCCGAACCGACATTCTGCCTATTTGCCACAATATACTTTAAAAATGCAACTATCGGTGACACCTCAGATACCATTGATGACACTTCCGTCATCGAAAACTGTATATCCATATCGTCCGGTACATACATAAGTGATTTTTTATTACCGTCAAATATCACATGTCCACCTAAGATTAATTCCTCTATCTTATCATAACAAGCCTTAAGTTCTTTATCGATAGCCGTATCGACCGTACTATTATTCGATATGTTTGATAATTCTATAAAATAATCAGATATGGGCTCTGATATGCCGGGAAGCTCTATCTTACTTGTAAGTGCCGAACGGCTTTTGGAAAGTTCAGCCACAATCGTGCCAAATGCACTCATGCCGCTGTAGATTCCGGACCTTGAAGCCGGTAGGAAATACACATGGCTGATTTCTCTTTTTACTGCTGAGAATATATCGTCCTTCGTATATGTTTCAATCATTTCCGGTGGAGTATCATTATTATACGTTATTCCCCACGCATATTTAATTGAGCCTTTACAATAGGACATTGTCTCTTTTTCCATATCGATATCCAGCCTGTACTCATCCACTTCAACATAAATATGCGGTTTTTTCAACAATGTTACATCTAAATTCCCAAATGTATTTCTGCATGAGGTCATAAACTTCTGCATTACAACATTTAACATTTCTTTTAAAACATTTATTTTGGGTTTTAATGCATTATCATCTGATTTTATGTCCTCAAGGACTTTATCCTTTTGCATTTTATCTATAAATTTGCTGAATCGTAACAGCATGCTTGTCATTTCCTCTGTAGGGAAATCCTGAAATGCTTTCAGCAACAGATACACCACCTGCATAGCGTAGGACTTACCAATATTGTTATCCCCGTAGGTGACAATAAGCTTCTTCGACAAATCAAACTCAAATTCTTTTATAGGACCAAAATCAGTAATTTTTATCTTCATACAGCCCTCTTCACTTTCATATATGCTCTTAACATGTCCACTCTTCACAACCTTGCCGTGCGCGGTATTTTATCCGCGCACTCAATATGTAGCGGGATCGCATTTTTTCTCTTATCCGATTCCGTTATACAGCGTCATCATCGGCGCGTACACTGCGGCAATGATAGCGACAACGATAACCGCAAGGAACACAATTACGAGCGGCTCAAGGAGTGCCGTCATCTGCTCGGTCGCCATCGTAACCTCTTCATCATAGTAATCTGCTACGTTATCAAGCATCTCCTCAAGGTTACCTGTTTCCTCTCCTATACCAACCATATGTACAATCATCGGCGGAAATATTCCGCTGGTTCTGAGTGGTCTTGAGAGCGGCTGTCCGCCTTTTACCTTCTCCTGTGTATCGGAAAGTGTATCTTCATACACTACGTTTCCTATTACTTTAGATGTTATTGATAACGCCTCGACCACGGACATACCTGCCGCAAGAAGCGTCGACATGGTTCTTGCGAATCTCGAACATGCTGTCTTGGTGTTGAGCTTTCCGAATATCGGTGCCTTGAGCTTAAGCTGACCGAACACTCTTTTTCCCATAGGTGTGCCGGCATATATCTTCACGCCAATCACAATGCCTGCAATCACAATAACTATCGGTATCCAGTTGGCAATGAGAAAATCGCTGAAGCCCATAACCGCAAGAGTATATGCGGGCATATCCATATCCATGTCCTCGAAGGTCTGCATAAAGCCCGGAAGCACCCCGACAAGCATTACAATCATAACTACTATAGCAACTATAATAAGGATAATCGGGTACATCATGGCTTTCTTTACAAGTCCTTTGAGCTTATTTTCCTTTTCAAAGTGCACTGCCATTCTCGACAGGGATTTTTCAAGCGAACCTGACTGCTCACCTGCCGCTACCATGTTAAGAAGCATCTCAGGGAACATTTCTCCCTGCTTACGCATCGCCATTGAGAGTGTCTCACCTTTCTCAACGCTCGCCTTCGTCTCCACAATAGCCTGTGCAAGTTTCTTGTTCTCGGTCTGCTGCGAGAGCATGTCGAGTGCCTCGATAACACTTACTCCGGCCTTTAATATACTGTTGAACTGGCGGCAGAACACTGAAAGGTCTCTTACGGAAGCCTTCTTCCTTCCAATATTTATATCAATATCCTTGTTGAGAAGAGACGCCTCCTTGATGGACACGACCATGCTCGCCTCAGCCTTTAAGGCTGCCCTTGCTTTATCTAAGCTGTCCGCCTCGATGTTTCCCTTCTTTTTCCTGCCTTCCTTTGTGACAATCTCATACGAATATGTTGCCATTATGTATAACCTCGCTTACATTTTACATTCATGTAATTACATACATAATTTATTTACAACTTATTATAGTAATTCTTATTGGTTTTGTCCATAGCTTTAGTTTACCTGTTTATGGTAAATTATGACTATTTCATACACACATTGACAAATATAATAAGACCTCCCAAGGCATATACCATGAAAGGTCTTACATTTTCATATTCAAGCAGCCATGCTTGACTTTTTTGATGACTCTTTCTGGCTGTACGGCTGCTTCACGTTCTCTAATTTTCCTGTGTACTTACTCTCTGCATAACCGCCTTAAACTCCTCGACTGTCATCTGCGCTTTCTCGGCTGCCTTCTCAATCGTGATAGTTCCGTCATTCACGAGCTCCACAAGCGCGCTTTCGCGTCCCTGTTCTCTTCCTTGTTCTATCCCCTGTTCTATCCCCTGTTCTATCCCCTGTTCTATGCCCTGTTCTATGCCCTGTTCTATGCCCTGTTCTATTCCACGCTGTATTCCCCTCTCAAGCACACCTTCACTCAAATTACACATTTCACGCACCTCACTTTCAAACGTCTCCGTCATGGGTATATCAAACTCTCTTTCCAGTATATCCTTTTTCTCGTCCGCTGACAACTCTTCCTTAAACAGTATTCCGAGAAATTTTAACAGGTCGGGCTCGTCC
Source organism: uncultured Lachnospiraceae bacterium (assembly GCA_934351925.1). GTDB lineage: Bacteria > Bacillota > Clostridia > Lachnospirales > Lachnospiraceae > CAG-882. The sequence goes on along the minus strand of CAKRJT010000011.1, from coordinate 21,020 downwards.
CATTCCCCGGTTCTACCAAGACAGACCATAACGATGCTTATAAGGTCATAGTTCTCCTTATTCTCCACTGCATTTCCTACTATCGTCTCCGGTTGAAGGGAATACCTCGTTATGGTGTTTCTAAAATCCTTTGCGGGATTTACACATATCCAGATTGAATATACCTTACGCAGCTTATGATACTCCGAATTTGTGAATACGGTTCCATGCTGTGCTGAAATCAGCCTCCCACAGTAGTAAACTGCCCTCTTGGTAAGTGCATACTGCGGCTTAAAGCGGTTCTGAGCCTCAACATTTATAATAAGCCTTATGTACTCCTTCTTTCCCGTTGATGGTGCTATCGCGTTAAAACGGACATCATAGTAAACCGTCCCCTCATTTTGAGATGCATCTTCACTGTTCATCTCACGCACCTTGGCATCTGCCCTCTTCACGCTGTTCGTGTCGTCCATATATACACCGGTAAGCCCGATTTCAGGCTCACCCTCAATATATTTCTGTGCTATATCCGAAATATCGCAATCCTTAAACTCAGGCGCACAGCCCTTTAAAATGCGTGCAAGCACAATCCTGTTTGCCAAAAGTTTCTTAGCCGCCTTGTCATACTCTGCCTCATACTCCGTCTGAGTTATAATATGCGCCAAATATGTATCCCTCTTCATCAGTTGCTCCTTTCTCATATTCTTTTTTTAGGCGTCTGCGAAACGCCACAAACCGCACAAATACGGTATTTTTTGCTACTGAAATCAGAAATCTCCTCTTAGTTTGTGATATAACGAGCGCAAGAGAGCCGGCTGGAGCTTGCTCACTCTTGTCAAACAGCTAAATTATTGAGTCCGCTTACTCATAAGAAAGCTTACTCATGAGTAAACTTCCTCATGAGGAAACCTCCTCATGAGGAAACCTCCTCATGACATAGTGGAGTTGTCCGGAAACGAATTACCGCCTGACCGGGCTATTTTCACACAGCAGCGGTAAAATCTGTTCTATTTTTCTGTGTTTCAGTTGTATATTACCGCTTGATTGACTTTCTCGTTCTGATAAGCCGTATATTTTCTCGTATATCAGCTATTTTTGCAGTACTAAGATGTTAATTTTACCGCCCGAGATAGAAATTTGTTAATACAGGCAGTAATTATAGCTTTTTTTCTTTCTTTTGTCGCAGCTAATACCGCCTGATAATATATATTAAACTTTTAAGCGGTAGTTTTTACAAATTGAAATAACATAATATTCTTAATGAAATTATAAGCATAGATTAAAATACAGCACTTCGCCATAGCGAACCAATTTCCATTTTGCAAATAGAAAACTGCCATTCTGAAAACAGAAAATAATTTTACAAGAATTTTTGAATAAAACATGTTTCAATGATACTATACTGCATGATAATATCTTTGACAATACTCAGGCAGCAATCATAAACGCAGGTTTACCGTTTTTTCGTTTAAAAAATAATAAATCCTTTCACAAATAAAGCCCTTCAGCGCCGGCATGCACATCTATTACCGGTCATAACACAAACCGGCAGAAGTACATGCCTTGAGCTGAAGGGCTTTACTAAATCCTGCCACCAGGACTAAAACGCATTATCTATTCTCTTCTCCATTATCTGACCATCCTGCGCGTAAGATACGGCATTCTCCTTGTCGATGTCGCCCTTCATATAGAGGTCGAAGATTGCATCGTCCATGGTCTGCATGCCAAGCTTCCTGCTGGTCTGTATCGTGGAGTTAATCTGCGGGCTCTTTGCCTCGCGGATAAGGTTCTTTATGGCCGGCGTACTGTGCATTACCTCAAAGGCTGCCACACGGCTCTTTTTATCGGCTGTCGGTATGAGCTGCTGGCTTATAACCGACTCAAGCACCATCGAAAGCTGCACTCTTATCTGCTGCTGCTGATGCGGTGGGAACACGTCCACGATACGGTCTATCGTGCTTGCTGCACCGATTGTATGAAGTGTTGACAGCACAAGATGTCCTGTCTCGGCAGCGGTTATGGCTGTAGAGATGGTCTCAAGGTCTCTCATCTCTCCCACAAGAATTACATCCGGGTCCTCACGAAGTGCGGCACGCAGTGCATTGGCGTAGGAGTGGGTGTCGAGTCCTATCTCCCGCTGATTAACCATAGCTTTCTTGTGATTATGAAGGTACTCTATCGGATCCTCAAGAGTGATGACATGCACCTCCCTCGTAGAATTAATCTTGTCAATGATGGACGCAAGGGTTGTCGATTTACCCGAGCCCGTAGGTCCCGTAACGAGAACGAGGCCTCTTTTTCTCTGATAAAGGTCAACCACTGACTTCGGAATTCCAAGTTCCTCAGGGAGAGGAATTTTTGTGGAAACCAGACGGATTGATGCCGCCATTGAACCTCTCTGGTGGAACACATTCACACGGTAACGTCCTATCTGCGGTATGGAGTATGAAAAGTCAATCTCTCCAAGCTCCTCAAACTGCTTTAATCTCTTATCATTCATCATGGTGCTGATAACCGCCTCCGTATCAGCCGGGAGCAGTCTAGGATACTCCATATCCACAAGTATTCCATTTATACGCATCTTAGGCGGAAGTCCAACCGTGATATGTACATCCGATGCCTTATTTTCTTTCGCTGTTATAAGAAGTTCCTCTATTGTCATATTGTTTCCTCATTTCATATGTATTCTTTCTAACTAATCCCCTCATAATATTATTAATTATCCACATTATATGTAATCTTCATCATCTCAGAGAATGTGGTAGTTCCGTCAAGTACATACTCTGCTGCCGATGCCCTGAGCGTATGCATGCCCTCCTCGACCGCTGCATCCATGATGTCATCCGCATTGCGCTTGTCGGCAATCATTCTCTTAAGCCTCTTCGTTATTGGCATTATCTCATATACACCAATTCTTCCATAATAGCCTATGTTGTTGCAGACCTTACAGCCCTTAGGTTCGTGAAGTGTGCAGGGCTTATCGAGCGGCACTCCAAGTATCCTCTTTTCCTCATCCGAAGCCTCTCTCGTGTTATCCTTGCTGCACTCACACAGCCTTCTTACAAGTCGCTGTGCAATTATTCCCACAAGCGAATCACTTAACAGATAAGGCTCGATGCCCATGTCTATGAGACGTGATACGGACGATGCGGTGTTGTTCGTATGCAGTGTACTCACAACAAGATGTCCCGTGATGGAGGCCTTAACGGCAATCTCGGCAGTCTCGGAATCTCGAATCTCACCTATCATAATTATATCAGGGTCCTGTCGCAGGATGGAACGAAGCGCACTTGCAAATGTGAGGTCAGCCTTGGCATTTACCATTACCTGATTGATGCCATCAATATTCGCCTCGACAGGGTCCTCAACCGTTATGATGTTTACATCCATCTTGTTAAGTTCGCTGAGCGCCGTATACAGTGTGGTCGACTTACCTGAACCTGTAGGTCCTGTTACAAGGATAATGCCATGTGGATTTTTGAGAATATTGTCAAACTTGACCATATCGTCAGGCTTGAGTCCGAGCTTGCTCTTCTCGCGCTTAAATCCCGCCTTGAGTGCAAGTCTCATAACAACCTTCTCGCCGTAGCAGGTAGGCAGACAGGACACTCGGATATCGTACTCCTTGTGGTCTACATCAATGGTTATACGGCCGTCCTGAGGCTTTCTCTTCTCCGATATGTCCATTCCGGATATAATTTTAATACGGGCTATCATCGCAGAGTAAAGAGCCTTATCATAGGTTATGGCTTCATTAAGTGTACCATCAATACGGTAGCGGATACGGATGCTGTACTCAAACGGCTCAATATGAATATCGCTGGCTCTCTGTCTTGCGGCCTGCTCTATTACATTCCGCACAAGCTGCACGATAGGTGAGTTTTCAACGTCCTCCCTCTTCTCGTCGTCCTGAGCGTTGGCGTTGTCATATATCGCCTGCTCCTGCTTGTACGCCTCGGCAACAGCCATCGCCTTCTCTCTTCCGAAATACTTGTCGATAACCGCCTGTATATCCGAGAGCTTACTAAGTACCGGGACTACCTCCATGCCCGTGATGATACTCACATCGTCGATTGCCATGATATCCATCGGATCAGCCATGGCAACCCATACTGCGTTCGCCCTATTCTTGTCAAACATGTAAGGTATGAGCTTAAGCCTTCTGGCATTGTCCTCATCGATGGTCCTGACCGCCTTCTCGTCAATGGAGGCAGCCGCTACATTCACATACTCCACATTCAGATGACGGCAGAGCACATCTATCATATCATCCTGCGACACATAGCCTAAATCAACAAGTGTATCGCCGAGAAGCTTTCCCTTGACCTTCTGCTCCTTGAGTGCAGTATCAAGCTGTTCCTGCGTTATCTTTCCCTCGCTTATAAGTACATCTCCAAGCCTTATCTTCTTACGAACGCCACTTATCATTGTACATTTTCCTCCAGACTGATTCCTTCTAATATTTCACTGTTATACTGAACCTCTGTGTTCTCCATGATTTCGCTGAAAACAGAGTCAAAATCCTGTCCACATACATACCTCAGCTCCGGGTTATTGCGTCCAATCATGAATCCGCCGTCTCCGCTGCGTATCGCGTTGGTATATTCAAACACGAAAAAACCGTCCTCCGTATAATAATTATTCGCAACTACCGCCTCGAACACATACAGAATAATATTCTCATATTCTGAACTTCCATCACCATGTCCTGCCATAAAAATTACCTGATTAAGCTTGAGGCTGTCGACCCACTCATTGTTATCCTGATATAGATAATTCGTGTTTCCCGTAAGTCTGTACAACATTCTCGTCGTCGTGTCATCGGTCGCCGCATACACCTGTGCCGCACACTCTGCAGCGATATCGTTCAGTTCGTCGTAATCAAGCTGTGCGCTGTCGTATATATAGGAGTCAAGCCCCTCAACCGTATAGTCCATCGATGTCACATCGGTATAATAATAGTAGAGTTCAGCCGTTTTCGCGTCAATCATACATTTGATTGTGATTACATCGCCGTTTTTCAGCCCCGTAGTCCTTCCCTCCACAACATACTCCAGGTTTTTAATGTATGGGTCTGCAGAGTTATTGGTGTAAGTAACAAAGGCATATGGAGCCGTACCCGTGACTTCCACCTGTAAATCCTTGAACACATCTATCTCCTGTCCTTCATCCAGCCCCGTCACGTCGACCTTTTTCACAAAATCATTCACATTAATTTTAAGCTCATCCGCCGCTGCGGCATCGTATGTTACCGTGAGATTTATCGCGTCACCGTTTGCGAGCTTATCGAGCTTGTCGCAGGTAAGTTCAAGCGATGCCACAAACGCATCGTACTTCGCTTTCTCCTCCTCAGCCGCATCTATGCCCGCGAGCGCACTGTAGATGCCTGCCGTATCAAGATAAGCCGTCGCCGTCGCACGCCCCGACAATCCCGATATGCTCGTCATTATGTATGGGCTGAGTGATATATTCTTACGCCCCGCACTGCAACCGCTGATAGAAATCATTACCAGCATAACAAACAGCGCATATCTGATTTTTTTCATCATAATCCTCCATGTCACTGCTTTTGCAGTGACTTAAATAATAATGGATAACCAGGAATCACTTACTGTCTTCCCGGTTAAGCACCTCATATATCAGCTTTGACACAAAGTCTATGGCATTCAGAAGGTTTTCAGAAAATCTTCTTCCCTCCGTGCAGCACTCAAAGCTGGTATATCCGCACACATTATCCCTGTCCCCGAGAATTGCCTGAATGAAGCAGCCTGTATGTCTGCTTCTGAATTTTTCGAAAATAGTCCTGTCAATCTGCTCAACCTTGAACAGGTTGCCCGCCGCATGAAGCCCATTGCCGTTAAAATGCTCATGATATGCTGTACTTGCGTCCCAGAAGGCTTCCCCGTCACACTCTAAGCCATAGGAATAGATGAGTTCTCTGTCCTCCCCATAGTAGACACAGGCGCGGTCAAACCTTCCCGCCACGGCAAGCAGCCCGAGCACCTCCGGTATCGCGCTTTTTCCATCGTTGTAGAGCTTACCTATGGAAGTCTTGACTGCCAAAGCTATATTACCGCTGCTGCCTCCGGTCGTATCATCTATCTCTGTCTTGACTCTCGCCTCATTCCGGATTGCGCCGTGTAGTTCCTCCTGATATATAATGTATCTGTTCTTGCCTTTTTCCTTAGCTATATAGAGACATTTGTCAGCACAGTTAAACAGCTCATCGTAGGTTCTGCCGTTCTCCGGAAACCTCGCCGCACCTATTGAACAGGTCACGCTCACGCCCTTGACATCGCTGTAAAGGTATTCAACACTGCTTCTTATTGATCGCAGAACGTGTCTTATCGTCTCCTTGTCAGTGACATTGTAGATTATGCCCATGAATTCATCGCCGCCAATTCTTCCGGCTATACCATTATCAGCAAGCACCTCAAGCACAACTCCCGCGACTCTTGCGAGCACCTCATCGCCATACATGTGCCCGAAGCTGTCGTTGATCTCCTTGAAATTGTCTATATCCATTATGAACACTGCACAGTGTCCGCCATCCTTTTTCTCGACAGCCTCCTTCGCGCGGCTCTGTATATATGACTTATTGTAGAGTCTCGTGAGCGGGTCTGTATATGACGCCCTGTTATCCGCAGCACCGTCCGTGTCAGTCAGCCTTCTCACAATCCCTATTGTCATAACGGGTGCTCCGTCCTTCATAACCGTGTTTCCCGTCACAAGACATGGCTTTATTTCGCCATTGATGGAATAAAGATCCGTCGAAAGCTCTGCCGAAAACTCCGGAACTCCTCTTTCAATGTCCATACATAGCTGTGAAAATATGTCCTCATCAGCCTTATCCACATGTCCCGAGTCTATCGCCCATCTCCAATTCTCAAGCCGCAGCGAATACAGTTCCCTCTCCTGTCCGTTGACCACCTTGTTAATGCTTACCATATCCTGTCCATGCTCATAGCTGAAATATGCCATATCAACCATTCCAAGAAGGGTTCTGTATTTTCTGACGCCTTCATTTACAGTTTCATAAGCATGTGTAAGAGCATCAATATCATAAAACTCCATGTCCCAGAACTGCTCACCGCCGACAAGCTTAGGCTTTTTTCTAACTCTTATATAGGCATCACGGTACACGTCATCTGCACGCTTAATTTTCACGGTAATGCCCTTCCACTGCTCCTTTACCGTCCCGAAAAATACATTAAAACGTTCCACATCGTCGCTGTACAAGAGCTTCGGAAGCGCCCTGTACGCCTCCTTGCCAATATATTCAAAGTATTTCTCACTTCCATAGCGGACATCAAAGAACTTGTCCACAGTAAATTTCCCGCACTCTATTTTTTCAAGAACCATCAATGTCGTTCCTTTCACACATTTTATCAAAAGTATAGCATATTGTGCCGCAGCTTACAAGTGTCTGCCATATACTTCACATATTGATGACATATGCTGAACAAAATCCTATTCCAGATAATGTCTCATGCTGCTCAATGCATTTTTTTCAAGTCTTGAGACCTGTGCCTGGCTCATCCCTATCTCGTTTGCCACCTCCATCTGGGTCTTTCCCTGAAAAAATCTGAGCTCAATTATTTTCTTTTCGCGCTCCGGCAGCCTGTTCACCGCATCGTTAAGTGCCATATCCTTCACCCAATTTTCCTCAAGATGCTTCTTGTCGCTTATCTGGTCCATCACATAAAGTGTGTCCCCGCCGTCCGTATACACCGGCTCATACAGGGACACCGGGCTCTGTATCGCATCAAATGCCATAACCACGTCCTCCCTGCTCGCACCTATCTCAGCCGCTATTTCATTGAGCGTCGGCTCCCTAAGACTCTGCTTTGACAGCCGCTCACGCGCGTATATCGCCTTGTATGCCGTGTCCTTCAAGGAGCGGCTGACCCTGATCTGGCTCGAGGTGTCACGCAGATATCTTCTTATCTCGCCTATTATCATGGGTACAGCATAGGTAGAAAATCTTACCTGCTGACTTATATCAAAATTATCTATAGCCTTAATAAGACCTATGCACCCTATCTGAAACAGATCGTCCATATTCTCATTGCTCCCCGAAAAACGCTGTACCACGCTGAGCACAAGTCTTAAATTTCCTTTAATATATTTCTCCCTAGCCTGCCTGTCCCCCTTTTTAATTTTCTCAAGCAGTTCTACCTTTTCCTGTGCTGTAAGAAGCGGCAGCTTCGCCGTATTTACTCCGCATATTTCAACCTTAAAGGCAGCCATCCTAAAAACCCCCTTAAACTTTTATGATAAAAGGATTTCCACAATGACTGCCTTTATACTGGTAAAAAATACTTATTGATATCGGTTTTGCATAACAAGACTAATATTGTAATCATTGATATTTTTATTCATAACGTACAATTTCTTTCTTGAGACGTTTTATTATCTTCTTCTCAAGTCTCGATATATAAGACTGTGAAATTCCAAGCATATCCGCAACCTCTTTCTGGGTCAGCTCCGTCCCATCCTCACTGCTAAGTCCGAAGCGGAGGTCGACAATCTGCCTTTCCCTCTCAGACAGGCGGCTTATTGCCTTGTTTAAGAGTTTCTTCTCAACTTCGTCCTCGATATCCTTATATATCACATCCTCGTCCGTTCCCAGGATATCCGACAACAGCAGTTCATTTCCATCCCAATCCACATTAAGAGGTTCGTCTATAGAGACCTCCAGCCTGGTCTTGTTATTTCTTCTAAGGTACATGAGTATCTCGTTCTCAATACATCTTGACGCGTATGTGGCGAGCTTGATGTTCTTTCCCGAATCATAAGAATTAACCGCCTTTATAAGCCCGATTGTGCCTATTGAGATAAGATCCTCAACTCCAACTCCCGTATTGTCAAATTTCTTTGCTATGTATACCACAAGTCTCAGATTGTGTTCAATAAGCATGGATTTCGCCTCGGCATCATCCCCCTCGCCAAGCCTCTTTAGCGCCATCGCCTCCTCCTGTGCGCTTAACGGCGGTGGAAGCACATCCGCGCCCCCTATGTAGTGAACCTCATTGCGGTCCGCGCTTATCAGGCTCTTAAAAGTAGGAACTGCCTTAAACTGAAATTTGTTTGGCACAAATACCTTTATAAACATATGTATTCTCCTTATCAATCATTTATTTTTGTCGAGGCTCGCAGTGTTAAGTATCATTGAGTAATCCCCTGCGCCGGACAGTCTGCCCTCATACAGTGCCAGTTCGGGGTGCCTGCATCTAAGCTGCCTGCCCTCATATTCAATAATCATGCTGTCAACAGTCACAAGCTTCATAAGTCCATGACTCTTTCCAATGCTTCTGTACGGTATAAGCCTCACTCCACTGCCTGTCCCGCCGGCCGGCAGCAAATCCTTTACCGCTTTATTCTCCACTATACATACAGGTTTCCCATTGTACGGGTCTGCAAGCGAGTTTCCCGTATCATATAGTCCCATGACGTCAACGCTTCTTCCATCAAGCTCAATCCGCACACTGTACAGCAGATTTCTTCTCTTCACATACCCTGACAGGTATCTAAGGAGCGGGCATGCTGCCTGTGCAAAGAGCACAACGGCAGCAAATGCTGCGAATGTGTCCGCACTCTTCTCACGAAGCAGCCCCATAATGCCGCCCATAATCACCGATACACTCATAAATGCTGCATACCGGTATATCCATTCCCTCACATGTCCCCTGCAGCCGGCTATGTACAGCATAACCGCCGGAACACACAGGTATGTGCAAAACAATGCCGGAATATTACCTTCCCTCACAAATGCCATGATAACGCTCCATACGGCCCCGACAATCGCAGACACGGCAAGCTTTGCATAAGTGGTGGTTATTTTGCACAGTCTGCAGGACACTGACAATATGGTATAATCGATAAGCAGATTTGCGATGAATATCACATCCGGATAAATTTTGTAGTACAATTTTCACCTCCCCTTGGAAGATTTTACGCTGTTCATTATATATTCAGTCAGATGAAAAAAATGTCGAACCGGCAAGACAAAATACAAGAATTTTTCGACAAAAAATTGCCGGGATGACATCATATCGTGATATCATCCCGGCATTTATTGGCTTATGAAGAAAAAGCTTTCTATTTCTTGTTTCTCTGTAAAAACGTAGGAATACTGAGCTCCTCGTTCTTGACACTGCTCTCAATCGGTCTCCTGTAGGAAGTTCCCGCTGAAGGCTGCGGTCTCGACACAGGCGCCGCGTTCACAGGCTTGGAATATGTAGTCTGAGGCTTATAGTTAAAACCTGCCATCGCATTGGATACATCAATACTCTTCTGCTGTGCATCAAGTCCCGTAGCGATAACCGTGATAGTCGCCTCATCCTGCACAGTGTCATCATACATGGCACCGAAAATGATGTTAGCTGACTCACCGGCAAGCTCCTGTACATAGCTTGCAGCCTCATTAGCTTCAATAAGGCTGATGTCACCTGATATATTAATGATGACATGTGAAGCTCCTTCGATGGTTGTTTCAAGGAGCGGACTCGTTACAGCCTGCTTAACTGCTTCGATAGCCTTATCATCGCCCTTGGCATTACCTATTCCTATATGTGCAATACCCTTGTCCTTCATAACTGTCTGAACATCAGCAAAATCGAGGTTGATAAGCCCCGGCACATTGATAAGGTCTGTTATACCCTGAACTGCCTGCTGTAAAACCTCATCAGCCTTCTTGAGCGCATCCGGCATGGTTGTCCTTCTGTCAACTATCTCAAGAAGCTTGTCGTTAGGAATAACAATGAGTGTATCAACACTCTCCTTGAGCTTCTCTATTCCGCCTATTGCATTGTTCATACGCTGCTTTGCCTCGAATCTGAACGGCTTAGTCACAACACCGACGGTGAGGATACCCATATCCTTGGCAATCCTGGCAACCACCGGAGCTGCTCCCGTACCTGTACCACCGCCCATACCGCAGGTTACGAACACCATGTCCGCACCCTTTAACGCCTGTGTGAGTTCATCAACGTTCTCCTCTGCCGCCTTCTCACCAACCTCCGGCTTGGCTCCCGCGCCTAACCCCTTGGTAAGTTTCTCTCCTATCTGAAGTGTCGTAGGCGCCTTGCAGAGCTTAAGTGCCTGCTTATCAGTATTGATTCCTATGAATTCCACGCCACCTATATTCTCATCAACCATCCTGTTCACGGCATTATTACCAGCACCGCCAACACCGACAACAATTATCTTCGCGGATGTCTCTGTATCATCATTAATCTTAATTATCTCCATTGCGACCGGGTCCCTCCTTATACAAATGCATAGCTCATTCCTTTATAATATAGTCTTATCAAGAAAATATCAACAGATTTTTGACATTTTCATTAAAAAATGTTTCATAAAAGGTTTTATGTTATTTTTTTAACATTATTTTCCTTTTTCATCCTTCTTAAAAGTTATAAACCCCGAACTTTCAGAATAATTTTCCATATTAAGAACCCCGGACAGACCTGCCAGCTCCGGCTCCATCTGTTTGAGTTCATGAAGCTTTTCGCTTAACAGCTCCCCCTGACCGAAATTCACCCTGACATTTCCTATGTAGAGCACGATGGAAAGATCATCGTTGAAATGTATCTTATCCACCGCGAGGTCATATTTTTGCAAATTCTGTGATAAATCAAGAATCGTAGCAAAAATGCCTTCATCCTTCACCGGAAGAGGACTATATAACACCACACTGTCAAATTTAAGACCGTCCACAAGCGGCACATCCGCAACCTGTGTCGACGAGGTCTCAACCACGATTCCATCCTTATCAAAATACATATAGTTTTCCTTGTACACAATATATGCAGCTATACTCTTCTCATACAGTACAACATGCACCTTATCAGGATACTCCAAATGTATCTCATAGGTTTCAATAAAAGGTATCGCTGTCTTTTCAAAGCCATGTTTCAAATCGTATCCAAGCTTCAGCGAATTCAGCGTACCGTAATCTCCAAATATATACCCGGTAAGTTCCTCCTCCGTGTATTTGTCAGTCCCCTCAAAGGTTATGGCTGTTATCTTAAAGTACGTCATCGCAGCATAGACCGCACCCACGGCAAGCCCTGAAAGCAGCACAAGAACAATCAGAATTATAAGCAGTATATGTCTTTTTCTTCCACCTGTATGTGACATTGTCTTTCCTTCTCCTTACACTATACCACATTCTGTTATCTCTGCCCCGAGCCTGCACAGATTTTCCGGCAGGTTCTCGTAACCTCTTTGTACATACTCAAAGCCTCTGACCGTCACAGGCTCAGCAGCAAACAGGCCTGCAAGTACAAGTGCCGCTCCCCCTCTTAGGTCACCCGCCGTCACCGTTCCTCCGCAAAGCTGTCTGCGCCCGTATACATAGGCAAGTTTTCCCTCAAGCCTTATATCAGCTCCAAGCTTATTCAGCTCATATGCCGTGTTAAATCTGGTATCAAAAACATTCTCTTCCATGATGCAGAAGCTTCCGGACACCGCCATAAGCGATAGGAATATAGACTGCATATCTGTCGGGAATTCCGGAAACGGTCCCGTGGATATCACACACTCCAGCCGTTTTCTTCTGTCAGTGTTCAGCACAACGCCGCTGCCGGCTGAAGCCTGATGAGCTCCTAAATACTTCATAACGCTCTTTATCCTGTCGCACTCAACATTCGGTATATATACATTTCCCGTACAGCCTGCCACAGCCGCAAGAATGGTTCCCGCTACTATTCTGTCCGCCGGGATGGTATAACGAACATAATCGCTGCATATTTTGTCAGGGGGAATAATCGTGATGCTGCCTGTTTTCTCCCCTTTTATATCCGCACCCAGTTTTCTGAGATAATTACATAAATCCCATATCTCAGGCTCGAGTGACGCATTATATATTTTCGTTGCACCACGGGCACGCATGGCTGCTATCAGAATATTCTGCGTCGCGCCCACACTTGGAAACGGCAGTCTTATATCACAGCCTGTAAGCCCTTCCCCAGCCTCGGCGTCAATTCCGCCTTCCTCGCTTATAACATGTGCCCCCAGACTTCTCATGGCATGCACATGGAAATCCACCGGCCGCTTTCCTATGGCACAGCCTCCGGGCGGCGGCATCACGAACCTTCCAAAACGTCCAAGGCAGCCGCCCATAAGGATAATTGACGCGCGCATCTTTGAACTGTACTCACTGTCAAGTATTCCGTTTGACGCATCTGACGCATCAATCCTCATTACATGGTCAGTATATTCCACACAACATCCACACAGTTCCAAAAGTCCTGCCATTGCATGAACATCCGCTATGTCAGGGCAGTTTTCAAGTACAGTTATTCCTTTCTTTAAAAGTGCCGCTGCCATAATCGGAAGCACTGAATTTTTCGAGCCCTGAAGCTCTATCTCTCCTGCAAGCCTGCTGCACGGGTATACAACCACAGCATTTTCGTTGTCCTGCATACAATCCCCCCATTACAGGTATACAAATTATTATATGCAGGAACAGCCAAAAGATGAATATATCGTCCGGACGGTATCCGTTACCCGTAAGTCTCCGCATGTTCCTTAGTCATGCCGGTACTTTATGTGTCTTGACACATTGAGCACAATCCCCATCTCGGCAAGCAGAAACATTACCGAGGTTCCTCCATAGCTGATAAACGGAAGCGTAATTCCCGTGTTCGGAATGACATTCGTGACAACCGCGATGTTTAGTATGACCTGTATTGCGATGTGCGCCGTAACTCCGGCTACAAGCAGAAAGCCATACATATCCGGCGAATGAAGCGCGATAACAACAAAACGCCATATCATCATCACAAAAAGAAGTATAAGGCATATTCCGCCAAAGAGTCCGAGCTCCTCACACACAACCGAAAAAATCATATCGTTCTGTGCCTCCGGTATGAAACCCAGCTTCTGTATACTCTGTCCGAGTCCTTTTCCGAAGAATCCTCCCGAACCGAGCGCATACAATGCCTGTAAGGTCTGGTAGCCCTTTCCCGAGGCGTACTCCTCAGGATGTCTCCATGCCAGCACGCGCATCATACGGAATCCCGTATCCTCATCAATCTCGACTCCTGCCGTCACCGGGTCGACATAGTAATGAACATAAAGCATAAATGCAGTCACCGCCGCCGCGCCGAGTGCCGCCATCACGACAAACGGCCAATATCTTTTTGTCGCCACAAAATAGATGACAAAGCCTATTCCGAACACGATTATCGCCGAGCTTAGGTTTTTCGTTATCACAAGAATCATGCCTGTCGGGATAATCGTGATTATGCCGGTCATGAACAGGTTCCGCCATTTATCAATCGCCTTGCCGACATATATGATATAAGCGGACACACTGATAATAACCGCCAGCTTGCATATCTCGGCAGGCTGTATAGTACCAAACCCGACATTTATCCATCTTCTCGCATGGTTTATCTCAACTCCGAGCGGCGTGAGTATGAGAAGTATCGACAAAACGGCTCCACCGTATATGAACGGAGCCAGCCTATAATAATATTTATAGTCAAAAAATATGCAGAAAACAAATGCCGCCATACCCAGTGCCGTAGATTTGAGCTGTTTCTTCAGGTAGAATGCCGGATCAGGATTCTTCAGCCTCATTCCGCTGTAATAACTGGTTGAGTACACCATCACCAGCCCAAAGCACACCAAGAACAGTATTATCACCAGTAAAGAATAATCAAAATATTTGGTTTTTCCTCGATGCTTTGCCATCGGCATTCCTCCATGCTCTACAATTCATTTACATACTGCTTGAATAATTTTCCCCGCTCCTCATAGCTCTTGAACATATCCCAGCTCGCACACGCAGGCGAAAGAAGCACTATCTGTCCCTCCTTAGCATTCTCATGGCACACTTCGACAGCTTCCTTCAGACTCTCGACAAAGCGTATATTCTCAAATCCCTGTGCCCTCGCCGCAGCAGCTATCTTATCCTTCGTCACGCCGAGCAGTACGAGTTCAATTATCGTATCGCCAAAGCTCTTTATCATCTCGTCAAACTCCGAGTGCTTGTCATAACCGCCGGCTATGAGTATAGTCTTTTTAGGCATCGCCTCTATAGCCTTTATGGTGGAATCAGGGTTCGTTCCCTTAGAGTCATTATAATATTCTACGCCGTCAAGCGTGCGGACATACTCGATGCGGTGTTCGACCGCCTTAAAGTTTCTAATCGTCTCAGCGATAATGTCAACCGGAACGCCCATCTGTATGCAGATAGCTGCCGCCGCCATGACATTTTCATGGTTATGTGCTCCAAAAAGAAGCATATCCCTGACATCAATCACATCTGTGGTCACATTGCCGTCCGTGTATTTTATCATGGTACCCTCAAGGTAGGTTCCGTGGCTCACTTTCTGTTTTCTCGAAAAATAGACCGGTGTAGCTGTAGTCTCACCGCCAAACTTTCTTAATACTTCATCGTCATAGTTAAGCACAATGTAATCAGCCTTGGTCTGGTTGGCAGCAATTTTCTCCTTGACTGCCGCATAGTTTTCCATAGTGTAATGCCTGTTAAGATGGTCTGGTGTTATATTGAGTATCGCACTTACCTTAGGCCTGAACTCGTGCACCGTCTCAAGCTGGAAGCTTGATATCTCAGCTACGGTCACTGACTCACTGTTCGTTTTCAGTACCTCGCCTGTATATGAGTTGCCTATATTTCCTACGACAAATGTCTCCTTTCCCCATGCCTTTATTATCTCGCCCACAAGTGTCGTAGTAGTAGTCTTGCCGTTAGTACCCGTGATAGCCGCAACCACACCCTTCTCATAATTATATGCAAGCTCAATCTCACCCCATACCGGCACTCCTGCCTCATTAAATTTGAGAACAACCGGACTGTCTATCGGAACACCGGGACTTATAACTGCAAGGTCGGCACTCCTTAAAAGCTCCTCCGGAAGCTCACCGAGAACAATATCCGCTTCTGCTCCTTCGGAAAATTTTGATTTTATCTCCTGTTTATCAAGTTTATCATTGCCATCATATAACACCGGAACGGCTCCTGCCTCACACAGAAGTTTTATAGCACCGATGCCGCTTATTCCCGTACCTACAACTATTACTTTTTTTCCATCTAAATCCATCTCTCTGTCTCCTATACTTTTGCCTGTTCAGCTTTATTTATTTCTGAGTTATAGTCATACATTTTTTTGCATTAACATCATATTATCCCTAATCATTGGAAAATTCAACCACTTCCTGTTCAATGCCAAGGTATGGCAGTATATTCTCGAACACCTCCCTTATGACCGGCGCAGCTATCGTTCCGCCATAATATATTCCCTGCGGTTCGTCGATAATGCACATGGCAATAACCTGTGGATCGTCTGCCGGGGCAAAGCCGATAAAAGAAGCTATATATTTGCCGGAACCTCTCGGGAGCTTCTGTGAAGTAGCCGTTTTCCCGCCAATTCTGAAGCCTTCTATGTAACACCGCTTTCCTCCGCCCTCGGACACAACCTTCTCAAGGAGCTGCTTCATAAGCCCGCTGGTCTCCTTTGATACGACATTCTCAACCGTTTCATACTCGAATACTTTTGTCGTCTCACCAGCCTCATTGACCGTTCTCACCGCAAAATGCGGGGTGATAAGTGTTCCGCCGTTTATTATGGCACTCGCCGCCCTCAAAAGCTGCAGCGGTGTTATCTGGAATGACTGTCCGAAGCTCATCGTCGCAAGCTCCACCTCGCCTACATTCTCCAGTTTGTGGATAATTGTGCCCGCCTCTCCCGGCAGGTCAACTCCCGTCCTGTCAAGCAGCCCCAATTTTTTCATATATGCGAAAAAATCCTCTGCCCCGACTCTGCTGCCCCAGGTAATGAATGCAGGGTTGCAGGAATTCATAAGCGTTTCCGCAAAGGTCTGCGAACCATGTCCCGAGGTCTTATGGCATCTTATGGTGCGCCCGCCTATCGTAAGGCTTCCCTTACAATAGAAGGTGTCATTCAAGCCCACAACGCCCTTCTCGAGTGCCGCCGTGGCTGTGATCATCTTGAAGGTCGAGCCCGGCTCGTAAGTGTCATTTATACAGAAATTGCGCCACATGGTGTTTAACAAGTCCATTTTCTGTTCGCCTGTAAGTTCATCCTTCGATATGATTCTGGTCACGTTCTCACCGTCGTCCTTTTTCTCCGTCACGGTCATATAGCTGTATTCCTCCGTGAGTGTGTAGGGCGCATTAAGATTGTACTCCGGCACGTTTACCATAGCATATATTCTCCCGTCCTGCGGGTTCATAACTATTATGGACACCCTCTTCGCCTGCTTGGCTTCATATGCTTTGTATGCCGCCTGCTGTGCATAGGTCTGTATATTGTAATCAAGACTTATGATCAAATCATCGCCGTTTACCGGCTCAATTCTGCTCTCGCCCTCCTCCTTAAGTTCAATTCCTCCTGCATCCGTCATAGTGAGTATCCGGCCTGCCTCTCCGGCAAGTTCCTCCTCATAGCGCACCTCAAGGCCTATAATTCCCTGATTATCGCTTCCTGTAAATCCAATCACCTTCGATGCAAGATTTCCAAACGGATAATATCTTCTGCTGTCCTCATCAACCTTGACGCCGTCAAGCCCATATTCCCTTATCGCGTCTCCGGTCTCCTTTGTCACGTTGGTCTTGATGCGCTCCATCGAGGACACCTTATTCACACTCTTTGCGACCTTCTCCCTGTCCATGCCAAGCTCTGCCGACAGAACATCAATCACCATTTCCGGATCCGTAAGCTGTGCGTGGACAACCGAAATCGTACACACCGTCTTATTTGAAGCGAGAACCGTTCCATCCCCTGAGATTATCCTGCCTCTGGCTGCCTTTATTGTTCTCTCCCTCTCATGCAGTTCCTTTGCCCTCTGTCCGTAATATTCAGACTCAACAAGCATGATGACGGCAA
The DNA here is from genome assembly GCA_934351925.1 of uncultured Lachnospiraceae bacterium. Classification (GTDB taxonomy): domain Bacteria; phylum Bacillota; class Clostridia; order Lachnospirales; family Lachnospiraceae; genus CAG-882. Next base: position 3,156 of record CAKRJT010000011.1, on the reverse strand, counting down.
GTCTTACAAGCAGCAGTATTACAAGCACCGTCATAAGAGTCACGCCAAGCATAAGCTTACGCTTCATTCTGCCGATATTTCTGCGGTTCTCCATAAAAAAACCTCCATAATAAATTTCTATAATCTGCCGCGAAAGCCGTCGGTACTACATTTTATTATGAAGGTTTCCTTGATATTACATTATATAAGCTTCCTGCTATTGTCCGGTAGTGTCAATCACTACCTGTTCCGTCGCATCCTCACCCGAGGTCTCGGCTGCACCGTCAGTGGCCGTCTCCGCCTCTGCCGTCTCAGTATTTTCCACGGTACCTTCCGTTTCTGCCGTCTCCGCAGCAGCCTCAGTCGTCTCTGTGGTCTCCTCAGACGTTGACGGCTCAACCGTCTCAGGATTTCCCTCAGCGTCCGTCACCGTCTCACCGTTTTCGTCAGTCACATATTCAACCGTCGTCTCAGGCTGTGGCTGTGGTTGTGTCGGAAGTCCGCCGACATTTATCTCGTAGGACTCATCCACAGGATATATCTCAAGATATGGTATCAAATCTATCATGATATCCCTTGCAAGCTCCTGAGCCGCTCTCGAGGTATCAAAATCTTCAACCTGGGCCTCATCAAGCACTACATAGAACACCACCTGTGGATCCTCAACAGGCATAAAACCTATAAATGAAGTTACATAGTGCTGCTTATCTCGAGGCTGTTTCTCGGCAGCTCCCGTCTTTCCTCCTACGCTGTAGCCTGCAATCTTTAAGTAGCCGCCGGTTCCGTAATCAACGACATTCTTCAAATAACCTCTCAATATCTGTGAAGTCTCCTCCGACACTGTCTTTCTTACCAGCAGGCTGTCATTCTCCACAAGCACCTCCCCGCCTGCACTCTTTATCTGTTTTACAAGATGCGGCTGATAGTAATTTCCGCCATTTATAAGTGAACAGAATGCCGCCATCTCCTGAACCATCGTGACATTTAAGTTCTGCCCGAAGCTGTTGGTTGCAAGGTCAATGTCCGTCACCAGATCCTTCCTGATGACCAGACCGTACTCCTCTGCCGGAAGATCAACGCCCGTCTTTGCCCCGAAATTAAACCTGCTCACATAATCATAGAAAATATCCTTTCCTATGCCTGCCGCCATCTGCATGAGAGCATCGTTGCAGGACTCCTCAAGTGCCTGGCTCACCGTCAATAAGCCGTGTCCCTCAGGATGTGCACAACTGATCTTCGTTCCCATGACAACCTCATGTCCATCACAGTAATATTCCTCAGTGCCGTCAAGGATACCCTCCTCAATTCCGCTGGCTATGGTAAATGCCTTAAATACGGAACCCGGCTCATATATTGTCGATACGCAGAAGTTGTTCCAGACATCGTAGAGCGCATCGACAGTCTGGTCATTGTCCATCTGAGACAGCTCCTCCTGCGTGTAATACGCTGACAGATCACTCGGATTGTTAAGGTCAAAGGTCGGATACTGCGCCATCGAAAGCACCTGCCCGTTATTCGGGTCCATTATCATAACCGAAGTATGCTTCGAACCGTATGCCTCGTTGAATTCCCTTATCTTATTTTCAACTATTCTCTGTATGTTGTTATTAATCGTGAGAACCACAGTATCGCCGTTTATGGCAGGTTTTATTGTGGTCTCAATGTCAGAATCCTCTCCGACGTATCCATACTCCCTTCCGTTCGTTCCGGTAAGATATGAGTTGTAATAATTCTCTATCCCTATGACACCCGTTGATTCCGTAGCATAGCCTAACACCGATGCAAGCATCGAATTGTACGGATAGGTTCTTATATACTCCTCCTCAAGCCACGATGCCGTATACTTATTAGAGTCAGCCTCCTTCGCCGCCTTGTAGTCAGTCACCTGATCGTAGGTCAGATATCTTACTATCCTCTTATAAGCACAATTTTCATCCTGATAGCTGTTAAAGGTATCTAAAAGCTCCTGCCTGTCCAGTCCTAACGTGTTCACAAGCAGGTCAACGTTCGCCTCCCTGTCTGTCTTTTCCTGCCAATAGCTGTTAGGATCAAGTATAAGGTTATAGACCTTCTGTGAATACGCAAGCACAGTTCCGGTCCGGTCTGTTATGTCACCCCTTTTTGCAAGAATGGTGGTATTCTTATACTTGAGGTTATCGAAAACCTTTTTCGAGTATTTGTCCTTGCTGTCACGGCTTATGTTCACCATGACGATTACAAGCAAAAACAAGGCAATCACAACGAGAACTGCCATTATCAGCAGTTTTATCTTCATCTTCCGCCGCAATTTCCTTGTTTTTATCTTCTGAACAAAAGCATATTCCTTCTTACCGGATTTATTTTCCTCCGGCTGCCGTGTTCTGTCATTATTCATAACTGTATTTACTCCACATCCTTGTACTGGACAACATACTCACTGTCCTCACTGTCGTATGTCACAATCTGATTCTGCGATGCATACACCATTCCGAGCTCCTCCGTAGCCACCTTATATATGTAATCATAATCGATGGATGAATTTATCGCCATCTCCATATTATCATTCTCCATGGTTATGGTCGAAAGTTCTTTTCTAAGATTGGAAACCTGCTTTGACTTCTGCGTCATAGCTACATTAAGTGATATGTATCTGGCAAGCACAATAAAAATAGCCGCCATAGCCGCCGCCATAACCAGCGTAAACGCAACGCCGAAGCTCGACCTGAGTCCACGCGCCGTGCTCTGATGTGCCTCATGTGAAGTTCTGTGCTCAGGCTGTTCTATGACAACCTCCTGCCTTTTCGGCGAAGTCGTCTCTACATATTCCTGCCTGCGTGCGAGGTTATCGTTAATATACACTGTCCTGTATGAATTCTTATTTTTCCTTATATCTGCCATTTAGTCCTCCCGCCTTCTCTCAAAAACTCTCAGTTTGGAGCTCTTAGCCCTCTTATTTATCTTGAGTTCCTCGTCAGTTGGTACAATAGGTTTTCTTGTAACAATAATCCCCTTCGGCTTATTCCCGCAGACACATACCGGGAAATTCGGCGGGCAGGTACATACATCAACATTCTTCTTAAAGCCATTCTTGACTATCCTGTCCTCAAGTGAATGAAAGGTTATAATGCTCAATCTTCCTCCATCATTCAAAAGCTCTATCATATCGTCTATGGAGTTCTCAAGTACATCAAGCTCCTT
>CAKRJT010000010.1 GCA_934351925.1 uncultured Lachnospiraceae bacterium | reverse complement strand
CGAAAGAATGTAAAAGATGAACGTGTAGTACAGTTGATAAAGCGCTATCTGAAAAGCGGTGTAATGGAAAACGGAGTGGTCATTGACACAGAGGAAGGCTCACCACAAGGTGGAAATTTATCACCATTGCTGGCAAATGTATACCTCAATGAGTTCGACCAGGAATACCTGAAAAGAGGTGTTCCATGCATAAGATATGCAGATGACATAGTGCTTCTTGCAAAGAGCAGGCGGGCATCAGAGAGACTCTTGGAAAGCAGTATAAAATATCTTGAAGAGAGACTGAAACTTACAGTCAACCGAGAAAAGAGCCGTACTGTCAGCGTGTTTGCAATCCGAAATTTTAAATTCCTTGGCTTTGCATTGGGAAGGAACGGAAAAGGCATTTATGTCCGAGTTCATCCGAAGTCATGGAAGAAGTTTAAGTCTAGACTGAAGGAGTTATCTTCCCGTAAGCGATGTCAGTCAATCAAGCCAAGCCTTGAGAAAATCAAGGTGTATGCGAGGGGATGGCTTAACTACTACGGAATTGCAAGTATGAAGAACAACATAGATGACATCAACGGATGGCTCTATCACAGAATACGTATGTGTATATGGAAACAGTGGAAGAAACCTAGAACGAAATATAAAAATCTAGTCAAGCTGGGAATTCCAGAACACTATGCGGCAACAATAGCAAACAGTCGCAGAAAGTATTGGTATATCAGTAATAACAAAGCTGTGATTTGGGCGCTGAATAAAGAAAGACTGATAAACAGTGGCTTTTATGATTTAGCCACAGCCTATCAGTCTGTGCACGTCAACTATTGAAAGCGCCGTATACCGAACGGTACGTACGGTGCTGTGAGAGGACGGCGGTTAGTCACCGCCTCCTACTCGATTTACAAAGCCCTCTTTTCAGTATAAAATTTTAACTGGAGAAAGGGGGAAGCTATGTATAATTATATAACATTGAGAGAGAGACCGCAGCTAAAGGAGCGTGCCGCGGAATGGTTTCACAGCAAGTGGTGGGTTCCGACGGAAGCTTATCTTGAATGTATGGAGGCTTATCTTGGCAATGCCACGGAGTACGGCTGGTATCTTTGCATGGACGGGGATAAAATCATAGGCGGGCTCGGGGTGATTGAGAACGATTTTCACGATAGAAAAGACCTCACGCCGAATGTCTGTGCAGTGTACACAGAGGAGGAGTACCGCTGTCAGGGAATTGCAGGAAAGCTTCTTGATATGGCGGTGGAGGATTTAAGGGCGAAGGGAATAAGCCCCGTGTATCTCATTACCGACCATACCGGCTTCTATGAACGATACGGCTGGGAGTTTTTCTGCATGGTTCAGGGCGACGGCAAACCTGATATGACGAGAATGTATATTCATCGATGAGTTAAAAGGCGCGGGAAATCCTGCGTCTTTTTAGTTGTTAAGGAATAGAACTTGAAATAATTATACTTTTTGGGGTAAAATAACTTGAAAAAACTATACTTTTTGGTATATTAGTACTTGAAATAATTATACTTTTTGAATAGAATATAGTTGAAAAAACTATACTTTTATCATTAAAAGCACTTGAAATAATTATACTTTTTATGAAAGGATGGGTGAAATGTTCAGGAGAAAAGCCTATGACAGCCTGTTGGAATGGAAAGAGGAATACAGAGGGAGCTATGCTTGCCTGCTTGAGGGTGCAAGGCGTGTTGGAAAGACAACGATTGCGGAGGAGTTTGCAAAGAAGGAATATCAATCGTATATAAAGATTGATTTTGCAAATGTAACAGAGGAACTGCTTGACGTGTTTAAGGATATTGCAAAGCCGGATTTATTTTTTCTAAGGCTTCAGGCGGAGACGGGAGTAAGACTGTATGAGCGTAATTCGGTGATTATATTTGACGAGATACAGCTTTATCCGAGGGCAAGACAGGCAATTAAATATCTGGTCAAGGATGGCAGATATGATTACATTGAGACAGGCTCGCTTATTTCCATAAAGAAGAATGTAAAGGGAATTATGATTCCGTCCGAGGAACACAAAATAAATGTGTATCCGATGGATTACGAGGAGTTTTTGTGGGCGGTCGGTGGCAATCCCGAGATAATCAGGCAGATATGCGACAGCGGTATCGCCGTCGGAGATGCGACCAACAGAAGCCTTGTGCGCAATTTCAGACTTTATATGGCTGTGGGAGGAATGCCGCAGGCGGTTGAAGCCTATATTGAAAAGAAAAATTTTGATTATGTCGACAAGGTAAAAAGAAAAATTATAGATTTGTATGTGGAAGATTTAAAGAAGATAGATGCTTCAGGACGCCTGTCGGATATGTATAAGTCTGTTCCGAGCCAGCTTGCCCTAAAAAAGAAAAGATTTGTGATTACGGCGGCGACAGGAAAGCAAAAGACAAGAAAGGATGAGGAGCGACTTTTTGATTTGATTGATTCAAAAATTGTGCTTCCGTGTTATGATGTTGCCGAGCCGGGCGCAGCTCTTTCACAGACAAGAAAAATTGACAGCTTTAAACTGTACATGTCGGATGTGGGCTTATTTACGACAATGTTGTTCAATGATGCTGACGGGCTGCGGAGTGACATATATAAAAAGCTGTTGAGTGATAAGCTTGATATAGATTTGGGATATTTGTTTGAAAATGCCGTTGCGCAGATGCTTGCGGCAAAGAACAGAGAGCTGTATTATCATACTTGGAAAAAGGAGAACAGCACCCATAGCTATGAAATTGACTTTTTGGTCACAAGGAAGAATAAGGTTATTCCGATTGAGGTGAAATCATCGTCCGTGAAGAAGCATGAGTCAATGGATGAATTTGTGAGAAAATACTCTAAATGTATGGGAGAGAGATATTTAGTCTCGCAAAAAGACGTATCCTCGGATGGAATGTTAAAGCTTCGTCCGATTTATATGGTGCCGTTTTTGTTTTAGGAGGTCAGATTATGTACAACCCATAGCTTGAAACCTTTATATGTGTTGTCGAGGCGGGGAGCTTCAGCAAGGCTGCCGATAAGCTGTTTATCTCACCGCCCGCAGTCATAAAGCAGATTGATTTGCTCGAGGCAAGCCTTGGTGGGCAGTTGTTTTCGAGGACGCACAGAGGACTTGTGGTAACGGAGGCGGGAAAATCAATATACAACGATGCAAAATATATTATAGGATACTGCAAGGAGTCGGTAAAGAGGGCAAAAGAGGCAATGCAGACATCGGATGACGTGATACGCGTAGGAATATCACCGCTCACACCGCCTCAGGTATTTGTTGACTTGTGGCCTAAGATACAGAAGATATACCCTGATATGAAGTTCCAACTGGTTCCGTTTGAGAACACGCTCGAGAATGCAAGGGAAATACTTGGAAATCTCGGGCAGAATATCGACGTGATTGCCGGAATTTTCGATGATTCGATGTTGAAGCTTCGAGGCTGCAACGGAGTTGAAATATCGAGGGAGAAATTCTGCGCGGCTGTGTCAATTCATCACAGGCTGGCAAAGAAGAAAAAGATTACGTTAAACGATCTTGAGGGCGAGAGTCTCATGCTGATGCACAGAAATTGGAGCCACTATGTCGATGAGCTGCGCGATGATCTGACAGAGAATCATCCCGATATAAATATTGTTGACTTTGATTTCTACGATGTGGAAGTGTTTAACAGATGCGAGAACAGCAATGAGGTTCTGCTTGCGATAAAGAGCTGGGAGAGCATTCATCCGCTGATAAAAATAATTCCCGTCGAATGGACATACACAATGCCATTCGGTTTACTGTGCTCTAAGGAGCCGTCGGACAAGGTAAAAAGGCTGATAAACGCGATAGAAAAAGTAAAATGAGCGGTTATAACCTAAAGGTTAATACTGAATAACAAAACGAGACTTCTTATGAGGTCTTGTTTTGTTTATAATGGTGACAGTGAAAGAGAGAAGACATTAAAGGTAACCTCGTTCATGGACAGGGTATTCTATGCCGATTTGAACGGACACGGAAACAGATTCAGGCTTAAACCTGCGGCGGCAGTCATATCGGCAAGGCGCGCGGGCACAACTGCGACGTGGGATCAAATGAATAAGTACTTTGGGCTTATGCAGATGCCGATTGTCACGTCAAGGTATTGGAATATGGTTCACGGAACCAACCCTGATGAGGTTAAAAGGGACGCTGAGGGAATGCAGATGATGCAGATTCTCGGAGAAAATATGGCATTTTTAATCAACTGCAAGAATGTTGCAATGAAGATGGGGTTAAAGATGCCTAAGGAGCAGGACTTTGTGTTCACTAACTTTATAAGGTAGTATAGTTGAAACAAATCAGGTAAAATGAGAGTTGCCTTTCTGTCTATATTGCAAAAAAAGAGGTGTTATGGGCAGAAAAATTGCCGTTATTTTGCCGGATTTTTGTTATTTTTCTGTCCAATAGGGGCTTGTTTTAACTGTTGGACAGAGAAAATGAGATATTATGAGACCTTATAGCGATATTTCTCAGTCCGTATACATTATAAACAAGAGTTTGGACTGATGCAACAGATATCAGGGGCTTTTAGACGGGGATTTCCGTGGAGATTCAGACATGCACCTTGAGAATATTTTGTTTATATTTTTTTTATAATTTAATTAGCACTCACCTCTTGACATTGCTAATAAAAAGATGTATAACGTACTCAGAACAAAGGAAAGGAACTAAAAAAGGTAGAAGGAGTTACGAATTACCTTGAGGTTCCTCGTACATCCCGGTTCCAAAAATGAAGTAACAGAAGGTAATAATTTTAGGTTTTGTTTTTTAGGAAAAGGAGAGATGACTTATGTTAATGCCTAGTATTTTTGGAGAGAACTTATTTAATGATGATTGGATGAACTTTGGATTCCCTGAGGTTGACAAGGCTCTGTATGGTAAGCATGCAGGCAATGTGATGAAGACGGATGTCAAGGAGACTGAGACAGGCTACGAGGTAGACATTGACCTTCCTGGATTTAAGAAGGATGAAATCAATGCTAAGCTTGATAATGGTTACCTGACCATAAGTGCTGCAAAGGGTCTTGATAAGGACGAGCAGGACAAGAATGGCAAGTATATCAGAAGAGAGCGTTATGCAGGTTCGATGAGCCGTAGCTTCTATGTAGGCGAAGGTGTTACCGAGGATGACATCAAGGCTAAGTACGAGGATGGTATTTTAAGACTTGTGGTTCCGAAGAAGGCTGCCAAGGCTGTTGAGAACAAGAAGTATATAGCTATTGAAGGCTGATGCAATAATTTATAAAATAAAAGAGAAACCCCATTACCCTTGGGTGATGGGGTGAGCTCTTTTGCAGGAAGCTTGGCTAAGCTTCTGGAGAGATGCGAAGCATCGATTTTATATGAGCAAGCAGCGAAGCGGATTGCGAATATCATTGACAAAAAGAAAGAAGCGATATATATGGATAAGAATCCAAAACACCCGTTAAAGAAGAGAAAAGTACAGCAGAAGGTTAACCTGACTGCTGAGAACGGCGAGGAGGAGCATACTTCAGGAAAGCATAAAAAGCATTATGAATAGCGGATTGAAGTAGTTTTAAGAGCCGGCTTTTGAAAAGGAAAAATTGAATATTGTTTTGAACTTAAAGGCACCGCGGCAGAGATTGACGCGGTGCTTTTTCGCATTATAAAGCTATTTTTTTATTACTAAGAACTATTAAAAGCAGGTTGATTTTAGGTGGTCTGCATGTTATTCTTTTAGAAGAATAAGGTATTTTTGTTGATATGTGTCAGGTATGTTTCATTTGGAAGTAAAGGGAGATATAGATGATAAGGCTTAAATGTTTTCATGGAACATCATTAGAAAATGGTCAATCTATTATTCAGGAAAATCATTTTCGTCCAAGTGATACAGACAGCTTAAGGATGGGTGTCGGAGCATATTTTTTCTGTCAGGCAGGAGAAGACAATACTTATCCTGTTAGATGTGCAAGGGAACTGGAGAAATATCATATCAAACAGAAAAAACATCCTAATCAATATGCGATTCTATCATGCGTGGTTGAATGTGAAGATGAGGAGTATTTAGATTTATTCAATCCTGAAAGTTTGGAATATTTTCATCAAATGAGATATATTATGTTGAATAAATCATTAGCAGTTGACCCAGAATATAAGTATCATAACGCTGCTGTGGCAGATACACAGGTATTTGATACAATCAGAAAGCTACGTTCTGTATCGGTTATTAGGTGTCCGCAGTTTTTTGGAATGATAGAAGAAGAAAGTCGTTTTAGGTTTGATAAAGGTGAAAGACAGTTTCCGAAAACATATGTACCTAATGTAATAATGGCTTGTATTGATACGAATAAGCCCATAATAAAAGACATAAAGTTGGTAGAGAAGGGAGAGATGTTTAATGGATATGAAGAGTTTATTTAATGATTTTAAGAACTATGTCGATGCTATGGATATTCAGGCTGTTAAGAAGAATATTCAGGAGGCTGTTGAACACAGTGCAGATAGTCATATTTTAGATGGACAGATTGATGAAAATAAAAATAGTTCTAAAAATGTCTCTACTCAACAGATGTCAATAATACATTGTGCAAGTAAAACATATGCTTTTAGTTCGATTGCTACATCACGTTCAGGTATGTCTTTTGATGTATCCGAGAGGAGGAATTTTGTTGCATGAGTGAAAATAATATGGCAGTAATACAGTTTCTGGGATACAGGTTAGTCAATATTCATTATAACTGTGCTCCTGAATTTGAATTTCCGGAGGGGAATGTTGCATACAACTTTAATTTTAGTAAATCTAATATGTTGCTTTCTTCAAATGATTTTCAGGAGAATTTGGAAGTTAATGTTTTTTATTCACAGGATGGCGACATTGCTAATGCTACATATAAACTGACTGTTGAAATTGCTGGCAGATTTGTATGTAATGGGGAATGGGAGGCAAAGTGGGAAACAAATGCGATAGCCATTATGTTTCCGTATTTAAGGAGTTTGGTTTCTATGATAACAAGCAGTTCGGGTAGAGAACCTATTATTTTACCGACAATGAATGTGGCAAAATTGTTTGAAAAGATTGATAATAATGACGAATAGTTATCATGCACATGTGCAAATTGAATATCATTTTGAATTTACAGGCACCGCGGCAGAGATTGACGCGGTGCTTTTTTTCAAAAAGTTATTGACTCCTACGTTGCGTAATAGTTTAAAGTATACCTATCGAGAGGAGGAGATGGCAATGATGACAGTGAATGAGGTAAGTAAATTGACAGGGTTGAGTATGGTCGCAATCCCAAGGGCTTTAAGTCCAAAATCAGTGGATATCAGGAACTCATTTCTATGAGACTTGAGCTGTAACCATACTGGTGGTATAAAAAACTACCTCAAAATTGTATGGATGGTGTGTTCAAGTAGAGCGGGTGGTCTGCTATAATCAGAGTCATATAGGAGGTAAACAGTATGACAAATAAGTTAGCAGAAAATATTCGTGTTTTACGAAAGGAGCGCTCTCTGACACAGGAGCAGCTCGCAGAGGTGTTGGGTGTCACAACAGGTGCGGTATATAAGTGGGAAGCCAAGCTTTCGCAGCCGGAGCTGAATATGGTGATGGAGCTTGCAGACTTTTTTGACACATCGGTGGATGTACTTTTGGGATATGAGATGAAGGACAATCATCTGGAAAAAAGTGTGGAGCGGTTAAAGCAGTATCGCCATGAAAAAAATATGGATGGTCTGGCTGAGGCGGAAAAAAGCCTTAAAAAGTATCCAAATAATTTTGACATAGTATACAACAGTGCAGCCTTATACAGGGCATTCGGAATAGAAAAAAAGGATGAAAGGCTTCTTAAAAGGGCATTGGAATTATATGAAAACAGCAGGCTGCTGGTTTCACAGAATACGGATTTTAATATAAATGAAAGCATTTTATGTGGACATATTGCAGAGGTTTTATTAAGCCTTGGTGCTGTCGATAAGGCGGTCGACATGCTGAAAAAACATAATGCAGGTGGAATATACAACGACCTTATAGGTATGACCATGGCATCCGAGGACAGATACATTGAAAAGGCAATGCCCTATCTGTCTGACGCACTTTTAGAGCATGTTGTTGCACTGATTCGCACAGTTATCGGTTACTTTAATCTGTTCTGCCACCAGAAGGCTTATGGAGCAGCAAAGGAAATCATTCTTTGGGGAATACAGATGATTTCCGGGTTAAAAAATGAGGGAGAAGTCAGCTACTTTGATAAGATGGAATGTGTGTTTCTCGCATGTCTTTCAGGTGCACAGCTATTGTCAGGAGAAAGCAATAAGGCACACGAATCGCTGCTTAGGGCTAAAAAGCTGGCGGTTAAATTTGATGATAATTCTAAGGATGATCTAGATACAATAAGATTTATCGGAGCATGTGGCAAGGAAAAGGTGAAAGCAAAAGTATACGACGATATGGGTACAACTGCAATGCTTGGAATTGCGAATGTTATTGCTTCGTTTGAAAATGAGGAGTTAACTGATTTGTGGAGGGGGCTAGAATAACATGAAAAAGAGAAGCATAAAAAAACAGCTCATAGCACAGTTTTACAGAGGAAATATTTTAGCTTTTTCCATTTCTATATTTGCAGCCCTTGCAACAGGCTCCTTAAATCTCATTTTGTCGTGGTTCACACAGCAGCTGGTCGATGCCGCATCGGGAGCGGAAAATGCCCTGCCATTATATACGCTGTTAAAATTAATCGTTGGATTTATCATTTTGTGTGTAGGTATTAAATTACTGGATTATATAGCACATCCGCTTTATCTTAAGCGTGCCATACAGCAGTATAAGGATTATGCGTTTAATATCCTTGTGGGAAAGAGCATTTCTTCCTTCCGGGATGAGAGCACGGCAGCGTATGTGTCGGCACTGACTAATGATACCACAAGCATTGAGGTCAATTATCTTGGCATGCAGCTTTCGATGATTACCATGCTGGTGACATTTTTGGGTGCACTCATAATGATGTTCTGCACCTCTCCTCTTCTGACAGTGATTTCGATAGGTGTCACGATTCTGCCCCTCATAGCTTCCCTGTTGACAGGAGGAAAGCTGGAAGCGGCTGAAGTCCGGGTATCAGACTGCAACAGTAACTTCACGGCAGCACTGCACGATTGTCTGAGTGGATTTTCCGTTGTAAAGAGCTTCAAGGCGGAAAAAGAAATTTATGAGCTATTTAAGAAAAATAATCAGGCATTGGAGAAACAAAAATTCAGTCGTGAGCGTATTAAGGTCATGGTAGGCATGATTGGTGCTGTTACAGGAATATTTGCACAGTTAAGTGTCTTTCTTGCAGGTGCATATCTGGCAGCAGCCGGAAAGGGGCTTACAGCAGGAACTGTGATTTTGTTTGTCAATCTTATGAATTTTACAATCCAGCCTGTGGCTGTACTTCCGGGCTTGCTTGCAAACCGCAAGGCTGCACTAGGATTGGTGGGAAAATTGGCAGATGCATTGGAGAAAAATCCGACAGCCTGTGGAAACCAGACTATTTCAGAGATAAGTCAAGGAATAGAATTAAAGAATGTGTGCTTCGGCTATGAGGAGGGAAAGGAAGTCCTTCATAACATTTCTGCAAAATTTGAAGCCGGAAAATCCTATGCCATCGTTGGCGGCAGTGGCAGCGGAAAATCCACCTTACTTAATTTATTGATGGCGTCGGACAGCGGTTACAAGGGCAGTATACTGCTTGATGGCATTGAGCTTAATGACATTGCACCGGAAGCATTGTACGATGTGATGTCAGCGATACAGCAGAATGTGTTTGTGTTCAATGCGTCGATAAAGGACAATGTTTCAATGTTCCGTGAGTTTCCGAAGAGCGAACTGGATAATGCTATAGATAAAGCACATTTAAGGGAGCTCGTAACAGAACGGGGCGAGGAGTACCTTTGCGGTGAAAACGGTAATGGACTCTCAGGTGGTGAAAAGCAGCGTATTTCCATTGCCCGAAGCCTGCTTAGAAAATCCTCCGTGTTGCTGGTTGATGAGGCAACGGCTGCATTGGACGCTAAGACGGCACATGAGGTTTCTGATAATATTCTGGACATTTCAGGTATCACAAGAATTGTGGTAACACATACCTTGGACGCGTCACAGATGAGACGATACGATGAAATCCTTGTGCTCAAAAACGGACAGATAACAGAGAGCGGAAGCTTTGATGAACTGATGGAACGAAAAGAGTACTTCTATGCACTGTTTACAGTGGCACAATAATTTTTATATTTTTTTTATAATTTAATTAGCACTCACATATTGACAGTGCTAATAAGAGATGTTATATTACAACTAGAACAGATGCGAAGGAGTTGTGCAGATGTACATAACAAACGTAAGCAGTGTACATACTCATTGCAGATGTTTTTACAGTTATAGATTAAAATGTTTACAACGAAAGGAGTATTCACCATGAACATTAATAAGTTTACACAGAAATCTGCGGAAGCTCTCAACAACTGTGAGAAGCTTGCCTATGAATACGGTAATCAGGAAGTAGACCAGGAACATCTTTTATACTCCCTTCTTACCATAGAGGATAGTCTTATTGCAAAGCTCGTGGAGAAGATGGAAATACATCTTCCGTCTTTTATAGAGCGTGCCAGGAAAGCACTTGAGCAGAAGACCAAGGTGTCGGGTGACGTTCAGCTTATGATAAGCCAGTCGCTCAACAAGGTGCTTGTGTCGGCAGAAGATGAAGCTAAGAAGATGGGTGATGAGTATGTGTCCGTTGAGCATATCTTCCTCACACTTATCGCATATCCTAACAATGCGGTGAAGGCGATTTTTAAGGAATACGGCATAACAAGAGACAGATTCCTCACAGCACTTCAGAGTGTCAGGGGAAATCAGCAGGTTACAAGCGATAACCCGGAGGCGACCTACGACACACTTAAGAAGTACGGTGTTGACCTTGTCGAGAGGGCAAGGCAGCAGAAGCTTGACCCGGTTATAGGAAGGGATAATGAGATAAGAAATGTCATTCGTATCCTTTCCCGAAAGACGAAGAACAACCCTGTTCTGATAGGTGAGCCGGGTGTCGGTAAGACTGCTGTTGTCGAGGGACTTGCACAGCGTATCGTGCGCGGTGATGTGCCTGACGGACTTAAGGACAAGACAGTGTTCTCACTTGATATGGGTGCGCTCGTTGCGGGTGCTAAGTACCGTGGTGAGTTTGAGGAGCGTTTAAAGGCTGTGCTTGAAGAGGTAAAAAAGAGTGAGGGTAAGATTATCCTCTTTATTGATGAGCTTCATATAATCGTCGGTGCAGGTAAAACCGAGGGTGCGATGGACGCGGGCAATATGTTAAAGCCTATGCTGGCAAGAGGTGAGCTTCATTGTATCGGCGCGACCACGCTTGACGAGTACCGTAAATATATCGAAAAAGATGCGGCACTTGAGCGTCGTTTCCAGCCGGTAATGGTTGATGAGCCGACGGTTGAGGATACTATATCAATCCTTCGTGGTATAAAGGAGCGCTATGAGCTGTATCACGGAGTTAAGATTACGGACGGTGCGCTTGTGGCAGCGGCTACACTTTCAAACAGATACATCACCGACAGATTTCTGCCGGATAAGGCTATTGACCTTGTAGATGAGGCATGTGCAATGATTAAGACGGAGCTTGACTCCATGCCTGCCGAGCTCGATGAGCTGAAGCGTAAGATTATGCAGCTCGAGATTGAGGAGGCAGCGCTCAAGAAGGAGGACGATAATCTGAGCCGTGAACGTCTTGAGAATCTCCAGAAGGAGCTGGCTGCACTCAGAGAGCAGTTCGCGTCGGGCAAGGCTCAGTGGGACAACGAGAAGGCAGCGGTTGACCGCATCAGCAAGCTCCGTGAGGAGTTAGACGATGTGAATCGCCAGATTGAGCTTGCACAGAGAAATTATGACCTGGAAAAGGCTGCACAGTTACAGTATGGCCGTCTGCCGGAGCTCAAGAAGCAGATAGAGGCTGAGGAGAATATCGTAAAGCAGAAGGAGCTCTCTCTTGTGCATGAGAGCGTTACCGATGAGGAGATTGCCAAGATTATCTCCCGCTGGACAGGTATTCCTGTTGCAAAGTTAAATGAGAGCGAAAGAAATAAGACACTTCACCTCGATGAGATACTCCACAAGAGGGTTATCGGACAGGACGAGGGCGTCACAAAGGTAACAGAGGCAATCATCCGTTCAAAGGCGGGCATAAAGGATCCGTCGAAGCCTATCGGTTCCTTCCTCTTCCTTGGACCTACCGGTGTAGGTAAGACGGAGCTTGCCAAGGCACTCGCCGAGAGCCTGTTTGACGATGAGAAGAATATCGTGAGACTTGATATGAGTGAGTACATGGAGAAATATTCCGTATCCCGTCTTATCGGAGCGCCTCCTGGATATGTTGGTTATGAGGAGGGCGGTCAGCTCACCGAGGCTGTCAGAAGAAAACCTTACTCGGTTGTACTTTTTGATGAGATTGAGAAGGCACACCCTGATGTGTTCAATGTGCTTTTACAGGTGCTCGATGACGGACGTATCACCGACTCACAGGGACGTACCGTGGATTTTAAGAACACGATTATCATTCTCACCTCGAATATCGGTTCCGTACACATGCTTGACGGCATAGACGAGAACGGCAATTTCAGCCCGGAGTGCGAGAAGGCTGTAATGGGTGAACTCAGGGCAAGCTTCAGACCTGAGTTTTTAAACAGACTTGATGAGATAATTATGTTCAAGCCTCTCACAAAGGACAACATCACAGGCATCATTGATCTCATGGTTGCAGACCTCAACAAGAGACTTGCTGACAGGGAGGTTACGATTAAGCTCACATCGGCTGCCAAGGACTACATTGTTGAGAACGGCTATGACCCTGCATATGGCGCAAGACCTCTTAGAAGATATCTTCAAAAGACGGTCGAGACACTCTCCGCAAAGCTTATTCTTTCGGGAAATGTAGATGCGGGCGATGAGATAATCATAGACGTGGATGCCGCCGAGGGACTTGTGGCGAGAAATGAGAAGCCTGTGGCATAAGCCTGAAGCATCAGGGGAAGTGCCCTTGACATGGACAATTCCACAGTAAAAAAAGAAGAATAAGTATTAAACAGACTGTCGCATCAGCGGTTAAATCTCAAGAAAGGTTTATCGCTGATGCCGGCAGTCTTTTTATGTAATAGGAAACTTTTTGTTCTGAAAAATTTATGGAATGAAATATGTGTACATGATATAATGAGCGTTAGCAATGAGCAGTGCCATCAGATAAAAATAATATGGAATGTGCTTGCACAAATGACATATTATTTTTGTCTGATGATAGTGCAAAGCACGGACATCGAGAAAATCTTTGATTTTCGAGATGCACTGCGGCTTATGATATAATGGCATGTAAATCGTTCAGTTTGCTGTAAACACATGAAAAAGGGGGAGATATATGAGCCGGAAAAAAGTACAGACGCAGAAAACTCTCGGTCAGAAAACAGAAGACAGGTTGATGCAGTATATATTGGACAATAATATTGCAATCGGTGAAAAAATTGAGAACGAATTTGAGCTTGCACAGATATTCGGAGTTGGCAGAAGCACAATCCGTGAAGCGGTAAAGGGTCTTGTGAGCCGTGGAGTACTGGAGATAAGGCGCGGAGATGGAACGTATGTCATAAGCAATATCGACATGAAGAATGATGTGCTCGGTTTTGCACACATCAAGGACAGATACAGGCTTGCGCTTGACCTTTTTGAAGTCCGTCTGATGATTGAGCCGGATATTGCTGCACTTGCGTGTGCAAATGCAACGGCAGGACAGGTTGCACAGCTTAAGGTGTTGTGTGATGAGGTTGAAATGCTGTATACACAAGGACATGACCATATTCAGAAGGATGTGGAATTTCACAGCTATATTGCCAAGATAAGCGGAAATATGGTTGTTGAGAGACTTATCCCTGTAATTAATACATCTGTTGTTGTTTTTGCCAATATAACCTACAGACGGCTGATGAACGAGACAATAGAGACTCACAGGGCTATTGTGAACTGTATAGAAAAGCGTGATGCGGTAGGTGCTAAATGTGCGATGAACATGCATCTTACCTACAACAGACAGGCTATAATGGAGCTTATAACAGAGCAGAGAAGCAGGAATAAAATGAAGAAAAATACATCGGACGTATAATGTTTATCGTGGATGTTTTATAATTTAATATGGTAAATATGCATAAAAAATGTAGTGATTTCATTGAAATTACTACATTTTTTTGCACATATTGGGGAAAAATAAATATATACATCACATTTATTGAAAGAAAAAAACACGCTTGCTATATTGTGCTTAAGTTAATACAAGGCGCCGTATTAATAAAGCTGGAACTAATTATATTGACATGCGGATATTTGAACGCAGAATAAGCAATCCCCCGCTTCAAGTGTGTAGAGCACTAAGCGGTGGGTAAGGGGGATGCTTATGTCAGTGGGAGTTAAAAGCTCCCACTGACAGTTCGCAAAGCGACTGCGTTCATGAGCAAGTAGCGAAAGCGGATTGCGAATGTCCGCTTTACATCTTGATTTAGGAGGATATGATATGGAGATGTTTACTGCTTCGCCGGAAAGGCTGATTATTGGAGCTGCACTGGGTTTTGCCGTGCTGTTGTTTTTGATAATCAAGGCTAAAATCCAGCCGTTTATCGCTATTATGTCATCGGCACTTATTATTGGATTGGTAGTCGGAATGCCGTTCGGAATGATTACGGATACCTTGGCTGAGGGAGTCGGGACAACATTACAGACAATAGCGATACTTATTGGTCTTGGCTCTATGTTCGGTGCCATTTTGCAGGTATCCGGCGGTGTTGAGGTTATCGCGGATACACTTCTCAGGGTGTTCGGAGAGAAAAAAGCACCATGGGCACTTGGAATTACGGGACTCATTGTCGGAATGCCTGTATTTTTCGAGTCAGGTCTGCTGATACTTATTCCTGTTGCTTTTGGAATAGCAAGAAAGACAAAGAAGTCCGTGTTCTGCTATTCAATTCCGCTTTTAGCCGGGCTTGCCATAGGACATGCTTTTGTGCCGCCAACACCGGGACCGGTGCTCGTGGCGGAGATGCTTAATGTTGAGTTGAGCTATGTGATTATGCTTGGAATCATAATCGGAATACCTGCGATGATACTGGCAGGCCCTGTTTTCGGAAGGTTTGCCGGCAGCAAATTTAACTGCCCGGTTCCAAGCTCCTATCTTGAAAATGAGAAGGAGGGACAGGAAAAGAATAATGGAAAGACACCTGACTTCTGGGTAATAGTATGCATAATACTGCTTCCTTTATTCCTTATCATATTAAATACATTATCATCTATTGTTCCTTTTATGAAGTCTGTACAGCCGATTCTGGAGTTCCTTGGAACACCGGTGATTGCACTCTTATTGTCAACAATCTGTGCAATGCTGTTTTTGGGGCTTCCGGCAGGCTTCAACGTTAAAGAGATAACAAATGTTATGACAAACTCGCTTCATTCATGCGGAAATATAATACTTCTGATATCCGGCGGCGGAATGCTCAGATTCATACTTCAGAATTCCGGAATCGGAGAGCTTTTTGGAAATTTTGTAGGTGCTTTACCGCTTCCTATGGTGCTTGTGGCATTTCTGGTTGCCGCAGTTGTAAGAATATCGGTTGGCTCGGCAACCGTTTCGATGACCATGGCGGCAGGAATCATTGCATCAATGCCGATGGTTGCAGATTTGTCACAGATTCAGCTTGCTACACTTACCATAGCCATAGCATCGGGCGGAACAGCGTTCAGCCATGTAAATGATTCCGGCTTCTGGCTTTCCAAGTCATTGTTTGAGGTAGATGAAAAGACGAATTTTAAGACCTGGACTGTCATGGAGACGCTTGTCGGTCTGGTAGGAATTGTGGGAGCCACTATTGTGTGGTTCGTGGTGTCATAATTACCTAAATAATAAGACGCTGGGGTCAAAACATGCAAATTTAATGTACGAGTGTATAACGTATTATATTTATGCATATCAGCTCCGTTGTCCGAAGCAAGAAGTTCTAAGAACATCTAAGCTTCTTCCAAAAGTCGTGATATACATAAATATAATACGTTATACACGATAAGTTTATGGAGTATGTTTTGACCTGGCGACATAATAAAATTTAAGGAGGAAATCAGTATGGAATTAAAGAGTCAGGAAATGCGTAAGCTTGCACCGGAGCTTGATCCGCTTAGAATTGGAACGGGCTGGAAGAAGGAAGACCTTGAGAAGCCGCAGGTTATGATAGAGAGCACATTCGGCGACAGCCACCCGGGAAGCGGTCATCTCAACATTCTTGTTGATGAGGTGAGGAAGGGAGTTGCTGAGGCAGGCGGATATGGAGCGAGATATTTCTGCACGGATATATGTGACGGTGAGAGCCAGGGAACGGACGGAATTAATTACAGCCTTGCGAGCCGCGAGATGATTGCAAACATGATTGAGATACATGCGAACGCGACACCTTTTGATGCAGGGGTATATCTTTCAAGCTGTGATAAGGGACTTCCGGGAAACCTGATGGGACTTGCAAGAGTGGACATTCCGGCTATTGTCGTTCCGGGTGGAACGATGAATGCGGGACCGGAGCTGCTTACGTTAGAGCAGCTTGGCATGTACAGCGCAAAATATGAGAGAGGCGAGATTGACAAGGAAAAGTTAGACTGGGCAAAGTGTAACGCATGTCCAAGCTGCGGCGCATGTTCATTTATAGGAACTGCGTCAACCATGCAGATTATGGCTGAGGCTCTGGGGCTTGCACTTCCGGGCAGCGCTCTTATGCCTGCGACAAGCCCTGACCTTCTTGAGTATGCGAGGGAGGCGGGAAAACAGGCTGTGAAGCTTGCAAAGTCAGAGAATATGAAGCCGAGCGACATAGTTACCTACGAGAGCTTTGAGAATGCTATTCTTGTCCATGCCGCGATATCGGGAAGCACCAATTGTCTCCTTCACATTCCGGCGATTGCACATGAGTTTGGAATTGAAATCACAGGTGATACCTTTGACAGACTGCACAGAAACGCAAGATATCTTCTCGATGTGCGCCCTGCCGGGAAGTGGCCTGCCGAGTGTTTCTACTATGCGGGCGGTGTTCCGGCTATCATGGAGGAGATTAAGCAGCAGCTCCATCTTGATGTCATGACGGTTACAGGTAAGACATTGGGTGAAAATCTTGACGAGCTTAAAAACAATGGCTTTTATGAGAAATGTGAGAAGTGGCTTGACGAATTTAACAAGAGATACGGAATAAAGCTTACAAGACAGGATATCATACATCCTTATGATAAGGCAATCGGCACAGACGGAAGCATTGCAATCCTGAGAGGAAACCTTGCACCTGAGGGAGCCGTAATAAAGCATACAGCTTGTCCGAAGGAGATGTTTAAGTCGATTTTAAGGGCGAGACCGTTTGACAGTGAGGAGGAATGCTTAGACGCTGTTTTAAAGCATAAGGTACAGAAGGGTGACGCTGTTTTCATAAGGTATGAGGGACCTAAGGGAAGCGGCATGCCTGAGATGTTCTACACCTCGGAGGCAATCAGCAGCGATGCGGAGCTTGGAAAGAGCATTGCGCTTATCACCGACGGAAGATTTTCAGGCGCATCAACAGGACCGGTTATAGGTCATTGCAGCCCGGAGGCTGTTGACGGCGGTCCTATAGCACTCGTCGAGGAAGGGGATTTGATTGAGATTGATGTTATGGAGAGAAAGCTTAACATTGTAGGCATCAACGGAGAGAGAATGTCCATGGAGGAGATAGACAAGGTGCTGAAGGAGAGAAGAAAGAACTGGAAGCCTAGGGAGCCAAAGTACAAAAAGGGTGTGCTCAGATTATTCAGCGAGCATGCCGCAAGTCCGATGAAGGGTGCATATTTAGAATATTAATTTAAAAGGACTGTCCTCCAACAATTGTGGAAATTGTTGGGGGGACAGTCTTTTTGTATGAGAGATAGTGGAATTGTACAGGCAGGGAAAATACAGCACACCATCACTTAAACTGATTCTGCACTTCATTATACTCATAATTAATTTTTCTCAGTGCGTCCTTAATCTCCTGCGTCGTAGTCGAGCAGGCGGCGGCAAGCTCGTCAAGGTTTGAAAATTCGTCGCGCAGCTTCATATTTACGAAGCTTAAAAGCATTACAGGGTCCTTTGGAAGAGTGTACATGGTAAGCCTCCTTCTTTTCGTATTATTTTCTAAAAATCCCCTACCATTGTACGTTTTCTGTCCTTAAAATACAAGATATATGTTCAGATTACAGGCATAAAAGCTTCCGAAGCTTCCCGGACCGGCGTTAAGGTGGCAGGGGCTGTCAAAGTTTGACGGAACAACCGGCCGCAGGAACTAGGTTGTACACCATCGGAAAATGTGTTACAATAGACAATGATTGTTTTTTATAAGGAGATAGGACATGGCAGATAAACAGAACGATAAGGTATTTGATATGCGTAAGCTTACCATGGCGGTCAATATGGTGCTGCTGTTGTGCGGACTTGTCTATGTGGTGGTGGTAACGGTGTCGGGTTATAACGGCAGGCTGTGGTATAAGCTGTCACTCATGGTGCTTATGATGGGATACTCGCTGCTTTTTAACATTGCCGCGCTGTATGGAATGAACGCGTTCGACAATATGACTAAGCAGCAGGGAATGAATTATTTTGGATACATGATTTTTGATGTGGTGGAACTGTTCTTCTTAGCAATGTTCGTCGTGAATGTCGGAGATTTCGACGAGCCCTTCCACTACATAGCGCTTGGTATTTTCCTTATACTCACGATACCGAGGCATATACTCTATCACGCGGCAGTCGACGGAATTAAGACGTCGGAGGGTGGTGTGAAATTCTTAGGCTACAACACGGTGACGGCTATGGACAGCTACAAGACGGCACCTGTTAAGGCTTCTAGGATACCGCACAATAAGGAGGCATTTCCTGAGCCGGAGCTTAAGGAGGATAGGTTTGCCAAGATGAAGCTCGATAAGATAGAGGGCTATGTTGATACCAGATCGGTTGACGATGAAGCGAATGTGAGTGTTGACCAATCAGCTAAGAACAGAAAATAATTATAAGTACAGGCTCTGAGCGCATATAATCGAATAAGTGTATTTTAGGGAAAAGAATATGTCTAAAAAGCTATTGATGATATGGATTGTTCTGTGCCTGGATTTATTTTTGTTTGTGCTCATATATGAGAAAAATGCGGGTGTTGGGGAGCTGGCTGTGTCGACAACTTTCTATGAGAATGTAGTAGCGCTTACTTTTGATGACGGACCTCATGCCGTCTATACGAAGGAACTTTTGGACGGTTTGAAAAAGAGGGGTGTTGTGGCGAGCTTTTTCATTCTAGGGGAGCACATAGAGGGGAACGAGGAGCTCATCATGCAGATGAAGGAGGACGGACATCTAATCGGAAATCATACCTTCTCACATGTGAAGCTCGACACGCTCAACGACTCGGCCGCATGCGATGAGGTGAGCAGAACCAGTGAAGCGATAGAGAGCATAACGGGTGAGCCGGTCGAGTACATACGTCCGCCCTACGGAGCTTACAATGATGAGCTGGAGTGCATGATCAACTTAAATAAGGTGCTCTGGACGGTCGACCCACAGGACTGGAATACCACCAATGTGGACACTGTTGTGAACCATGTGGTGAAGAATGTTAAGGACGGGGATATAATTCTTCTCCATGACATCTACTCCTCGTCGGTTGCCGCAGCTCTGAGGATTGTCGATGAGCTGAAGGCGCGGGGATATATTTTCGTAACAGTCGAGGACATAATGATAAATTGACAATACATGTGTGCCGTACTTAGGTTGGCAGCACTTGGAGATATAATTTTTATTGCAGAAGGAAGTTGTGTGGTATGGATCTTTTTGATTATATGAGGGAAAATTCCATGAAGGAAAATTCGCCGCTTGCACAGCGAATGAGACCGAGAAATCTCGATGAGGTGGTCGGGCAGAGGCATATTATTGGGTCTGATAAGCTTCTGTACCGTGCCATCAAGGCGGATAAGCTGAGCTCCATTATTTTTTACGGGCCGCCGGGAACGGGCAAGACGACGCTTGCGAAGGTTATCGCTAACACCACGAGCGCTGATTTCAGGCAGATTAATGCCACGGTTGCGGGAAAGAAGGACATGGAGGACGTTGTCGCAGCGGCTAAGAATAATATGGGTATGTACGGGCGCAAGACGATACTCTTTGTGGACGAGATACATCGCTTTAACAAGGGCCAGCAGGACTATCTTCTGCCGTTTGTGGAGGACGGCACGCTCATACTTATCGGTGCGACCACGGAAAATCCATATTTTGAGGTCAATTCCGCACTTATATCGCGTTCCATCATATTTGAACTCAAGGCACTTGAGAAGGAGGACATACTCTCGCTTATCCACACGGCGGTGTACGATAAGGAGAGAGGAATGGGTGCATACGATGCGGTTATAGACGAGGACGCGGCGGAGTTTCTTGCCGACCTCGCAAACGGCGATGCGAGAAATGCCCTCAATGCGGTCGAGCTTGGAATTATGTCAACCGGCCGTTCGGAGGACGGAAAAATCCACATCACTCTCGAGGTTGCCGAGGAGTGCATACAGAAAAGAGTTATAAGATATGATAAGACGGGGGACAACCATTACGACACGATATCGGCGTTTATCAAGAGCATGAGAGGCTCCGACCCCGATGCGGCGCTCTACTATCTTGCCAGAATGTTGTATGCGGGCGAGGATATTAAGTTTATTGCGAGAAGAATTATGATATGCGCGAGCGAGGATGTGGGAAATGCCGACCCGCAGGCTCTTGTGGTGGCAGTGTCGGCGTGTCAGGCGATAGAGCGCATAGGAATGCCGGAGGCACAGATAATACTTGCACAGGCAGTGACCTATGTAGCCACGGCGCCTAAGAGCAATGCCTCGTATCTGGGAATTGACAAGGCGATGGCACAGGTTGCCAATGAAAAGACGGCTGCCATTCCGCCGCATCTTCAGGACGCGCACTATAAGAGCGCAGCGAAGCTCGGACACGGCACAGGGTATCTCTACGCGCACGATTATCCGATGCACTATGTAAAGCAGCAGTATCTGCCGGACACACTTGCCGGGCGCAGATTTTATGAGCCCACGGATAACGGCTATGAGAAGAATATAAATGAGCACATGAGACGACTGGAGGAGAACTCTTGAAGGAGCAGATTAACAGATACGCAAGAGGAGCATTTGAATATGAACCACTGTCTGTGCTGATAGAGCCGGAGATGATAATAGCCTCGGCAAAGAGGAAGGGCGCGGATATCGAGGGAGCTGACGGAAGCATATGCATATCCGAGAAGTACGGGCGTGAGATAAAAGGGCTGCTTTACTCGACCAACAACAGGGTAAGGCTTGACTCATCGAAGTTTATCGGATCAGACTGCGTCGTCGGTTATCAGGTCGATGCGTCGGGGATAGAGACGGGCGACCGAATAGAGGGATCAATCATAGCGGTCACAAGTGGAGGTGAGATAGAGGTTCCGTATGAGTTCGAGGTCGTGGCGGGAGCATATTCCTCAGGAGCGGGTGAGATATCCAATCTGTTTCAGTTTGCCAACCTTGCAAGGGATAATGCGAAGGAGGCGCTTGGAATTTTTGCCGACGCTGATTTTGCGGATATATTTTTAAACGGAGATTTAAGCCTTTGCAGGCTCCGCAGTGAGCTGCTGCAGGGTTCTGACATAAAGACGGCCATGGAGGAGTTCCTGATTGCCGTTCATAAAAAGAGCGCGGTGGGTATTTCACTTGAGAAGGAGGAAATAAGCATCGAGAGCTTTGAGGGCGCGCAGCGTATGAGCGTCGTCGTTTCAAAGAACGTGTGGGGACATCTGAACCTTAGAGTGAGTGCTGACGCAGATTTCATTGACATAGACAGGACGAGCCTTACGGGCGATGATTTTGTCGGCGGAAAGCTTGAGTATACCTTCCGGCTTAGAAGTTCGGGGCTTCACGCCGGAAGAAATACGGGAAGAATTGTATTTTCAACGCCTTTTGAGAAAAAGACGCTGGTGATACGGGTGGACAACACCGCTGAGAATGACAGCAGGCTCATAAGCATATTTGAAAGGCGCAGTGTCATCACGCTTATGAGAACCTACATGAATTTCAGACTCAACAGGATTGACGCACCGGCATGGGCGGAAGCGTCTAAGACGGCACTCGAGGAGCTTCTTAAAAACGACGAGGACGATCCGTACTGCTGTCTTTTGATGAGCCAGATACTCATAACCGACAATAAGATGAACGAGGCGAAGTACTATCTTGAGTGTGCGAGGGACGAGGCGGCAGCGGGGCGCGCAGATGACGAGGTGCTCTACTGCTATTACCTGTATGTGAGCACACTTTATAACCGCGACAGGACATATGCGCTTGAGACGGCGCAGACAGTCAAGGATATATATGAGAACGGGAGCAGTGACTGGAGAATATTGTGGATACTGCTTTATTTTGATGTCGAGATGTCGAAGAACAAGAGTCTTAAGCTTCTGAGGATAAAGGAGCAGTTTAACAGGGGCATGAGAAGCCCGGTGCTGTTTCTCGAGGCATGCCTGATATTAAACGAGCAGCCGCTTTTGCTGCGGGTGCTCAACGACTTTGAGATTCATGTGCTGCTGTACGGCTGCAAGGAGGGAATACTCGAGGAAAAACTCCTAAAGCAGGCAGCAGGGCTTGCGGGCAATTTTGACGGGAGACAGAGGCTTCTGTACAGACTTCTCACGAAGATGTACGCCATTTCCGAGGACGATGAGGTGCTCGAGGCGATATGCGGCATACTCATAAGAAACGGCATGAAGGGAACTAAGTATATAAGGTGGTATGAGAGGGGAATAGACAGAGGCATAAGGGTTACAAGACTTTATGAGTATTATCTTGCCTCCAGGGACAGGGACGACACTTCACCGCTGCCGAAGATGGTGCTTCTGTATTTTGGATATAACAGCGAGCTCGAGAGAGGTCTGAGAGCCTATCTGTATGCAAATATCATAAGAAATAAGGAGGACAATCCTCAGATATATTCGAACTATGCTGTCAGAATGAACGAGTTTGTTGACGAGGAACTTGAAAGGGGCACTGCAGATGAGAACACGGGCGTCGTTCTCGCGCAGTACTTTAAAAAGGACAAGATAGACATTGCCAACGCTGCGGGTGCGGCGGATGTGATGTTCACATATAAGCTGTCGTTTTCAAATCCTGCAATAAAGAGTGTGATAGTTGGACATAAGGAGCTCGTTGACACGGTAAAATACCCTGTCGAGAATGGCTGTGCCTACATAAAAATATATACCTCGGAGCCTTGCATATGCTTTGAGGACGGCTTCGGAAGGCTGTATAAGGACACTGTTGAGTACAGATTAGAGCGTGTGTACACGAACGAGTTAATGATAAAGCAGCTCATGCCGTACTGTGAGGGAAACCTGCTGCTGTCACTTTATTTCTGCGAGAGAAGCAGGGCGCAGAAGGTGAAGCCGCTCGAGCTTATAAGAATGTACGGCAGGCTTGCCAGGGATGGGAGACTGTGCGCGGAATACAGACAGCAGCTTGTCGCGCAGGTTATTGACTACTATTATGATAATTATGAGGGCATTGACATAAGAAGGCTTCTCGACTCGCAGCAGGGCGAGGGAGTGTTTGAGCCTGAAAGGCTTATGGAGACGCACCGCATAAAGCTGATAGAAATTCTTATAATATATGGAAAATATGAGGACGCTTACAGCCTCTTGGCAGGAACGGGCTTCGAGGGACTGAACCCTAAGCGCGCACTCAGACTATGTGAGCATATGATGGAGGAGTATAAGGCACAGGACGGCACACAGCCTGACGGCCTGCTGGTGGGTCTTGCCTACTATGCTTTTTCCAAGGGCAGGTACAGCACGGCGCTGCTGGAGTTCCTGAATCTGAACTATAACGGTCAGACCTCGGATATGTTAAAGCTATGGAGTACCGGGCTTGAGGCGGGTGCCGATGTATACGAACTCGAGGAGAGGATAATCTGTCAGATGCTCTTTGCCGGGGAATACACGGACGGGCTTAATAAGGTATTTGACCATTACAAGGACAACGGTGCGAGGGAGCGCATTGTGGAGGCATATATCGCCTGCGGCGCAAATAAGTACTTTGTCAGGGATGAGAAGGTTAATGACAGCGTTTTCGAGTATATCGAGGCGTGGCTTGCTGCGGGACGTGATGTGATATGTCTGTGCAGGCTTGCCCTGTTAAAATATTATTCCGTATGTGAAAGCCTGAGTGCTGAGAGAATACAGACGGCCAGGGAACTGTTGTATGAGCTTGCCGGCAAGGGTTATGTGTTCTCATTTTTCGCACAGTTGTCGCGCTATTTTGTACTTCCGTACAGGATTGCGGATAAGACGGTCATCGAGTACCGTGCAAATCCGGAGAACAGGGTTGTGCTTCACTATACCATGGATGGTGAGGCGCACAGCGCTGACGGGTTCACGGCGGTGGATATGAAGGATATGTATGCGGGGATATTTGCAAGACCGTTCGTGCTTTTTAGTGATGAGAGAATGGAATACTACATCACCGAGGAAAAGCCTGACGGCATAAAGCGGACTGACATTGCAGTGCTTCAGGGAAGAAAAACCGGCTCTACGTCAGACAGGTTCGGAAGGCTCAATGACATAATAAGCCTGGCTGACGGAAGCGGGGAAGGGATGCGTGAAGCATTGCAGGAAAAGCTTAATATGAAAATGCGTGCCTACGCGGAGCTTGATGAGATTGTGAGGACGGATTTTAAACCGATTGTATAGGTTGTCACGCAGAAAAGAGGTTAGAATGTTCATAGTAGGAATTGATTTGCGAAACGATTATTCCCAGGTGTGTTACTATAATGCTGCAAAGTCAGAACCTGAGTCTGTGCCGTTTCAGTCTCCGGCTGCCGACCTGCGGGTTCCGACGGTGGTTCTGAGAGAATATAAAAATGCGATGGGCTGGATGGCAGGCGAGGTCGCGGTCTCGTGCAGCGCACTCGGTGAGGGAGTGCTCTTTGACAATCTGCTGGAGGCTGCAAGACTTGGAACGATGGTGACGAAGGAGGATATCTGCGTCGCCCCGTCACAGCTTCTTATGGTATACCTGACCTTTCTTTTACAGTCGGCAAAGAGAGCCTTCGGCGGTGAGGAGGAGCCCGACAAAATCTGCATATCCATCGATGACTACTGTACAAAGATACTCGACGTGATAGATGAGGCTGTTGGACTCATGGGAATTGCCAAGGACAAAGTGATATACACAAGCCATGTGGAGTCGTTTGTGTACTATGCCCTGTGCCGGAAAAAGGACCTGTGGAAGAATGACAATGTGGTGTTCGACTACGGAAAAGACGGTCTTGTCTACAGCAGAATGGCGACCGCACCTTACGGCGGAAGCACGATAGTCATGTCGGAGAGGCTTGACCTGAGGACTGAGGTTGGTTATACTACCGACAACGAAAGGCTCGAGGAGACTCTGCTGAAAAAAGCCAAGGAGCTGTTTGACAGGAAGCTGATTTCCACGGTGTACCTCACCGGCGAGGGCTTTGAGGGGGATTTTTCCTGTGACAGGTTCATCAATTTTGTATGTAACAGGAGAAGAGCTTTTGCAGGGCAGAACCTGTATGTGAAGGGCGCCTGCTATCAGGCGTATGAATCGGCGGTCGGCGGTCTGCTCAAGGACTTTGTCGTGTGCTGCAACGAACGGCTTCCGGCAGGGATTGAGATGAAGATATGCGACCGCGGCGTTGACAAGATACTGCGTATGGTGCGCCCCGGAGTGAACTGGTACAAGGCGGGCTGTTCCTATGATTTCATAGTCGATGACTGCAGGGAGATAGAGCTTTTTCTGTCGCCTGTCGGCAGAAGGGATAAAAAGCTTATCAAAATACCGCTCACGGATTTTCCTGTCAGGGAGGACAAGGCATCGAGAATTAATGTTTCGCTGGAGTTTACCGATGACACCTGCTGTCATCTGACGGTGACGGACAAGGGCTTTGGCGAGTTCGTAAAGAGCAGCGGGAAGGTAATAAAAGAGGATATACAATTATGAGTGGAATTATTCTTTGCAGAAGTGAATATTCTAAGGTTCCGTATTACATCGAGGGAGCTGATATCAATGTGTACTCGATAGAGGAAATCAGCTATTTTCTGTATCATGACATTTATCTGGTGGGCACTGATTTTTTCTGCGAGGATCTGTTTGTGTTCATCGAGAAAAATATCAAGGAGCCCGAGCTGGCGCAGAGGCTGAGAGCCCTGAAGGAGAGAAGGGCGGAACTGTCTGAGCTGGTTCTCACCGTGCTCGGCTATGTGGATTTTTACTCTGAAAAGGAGATATCGCAGATAAGGGAGCTGCTTGAGCGGCTTGACACGCAGAACCCGCTTGAGAGGCTCAAGGCGAGGGCGGACAGCTATCTTCAAAACGGAAGGTATGTCAGAGCATTATCCTGCTATGAGAATATATTGTCAGCCGGTACGGATAAGGAACAGGACAGGATATTTCTTGGAAATGTATGGCATAATATGGGGACAGCGTATGCAAAACTGTTTTCATTTGATGCGGCACAAAGCTGTTTTGATGCTGCGTATAAAATGAATGAAAACGGGCAGTCAAAGGATAGTGCATTGAAGGCACGGGAGCTTTTAGGAAAAGAGCCTGAAAAAAAAGACGGCGATGCTGCAGGGTCATACCTGAGTGGAAATACACAGCTTATCACAAAGTGGAAAAATGAATATCTTGGGTATATCAGATAACGTGCCGCGCTGATGCGTGCTGTTCGGAAATGAGGAAGAAATGGGTCTTTTTGGAAAGAAAAAGAAGAAAAAAAATTATGACATATACGACATATCCGACATGGATATGCAGGAAATCCTTGCCGAAGGCGAGGTCAACGATAAAATATTTGACAAGGTGTCGCGTGTGCAGTATGTGAATACACAGTGCGAGCAGATTGTGGAGTCCTCGAATTATGTCGAGGAGGCGAAAAAGGAATATGCCTCTGTTACGGAGCATTTGAACGACATACAGATACTCGACAGTCTCGAGGAGGAGCCGAGGAGGCTTATCGCGGAGACGGCAGAGGATATGTTCAGCCTCGATTACGAGCGTGTTGAGAGCAGGAATAAGAAGAGAAGGCTCCCGGCATCGAAGTACGCATATTACAGCGCACACGAGGACGAACTGCCGGAGGCGTTAAAGAAGATGCAGAACGATGAGCAGTACTGCCAGATGGTACGCAAGGATCTGAGCATGCTTGAGGGGGAAAAGCTTGGTCTTAGGGAGGACATAGACAATTGTGTGAACCGTCAGGGCAATGTAAAGAACATCTCCATAATAGGCGTCGTCATCATAGTCGCCATCTTCATATATATGGCGGTGACGAAGCGTATTGTACCTGATGGGGATAACTATATACTCACGGTGCTGCTTTTTGCTATGACAGTGTTTATCGTCGTGATGTTCGTGTTAAACCGCAATGCGGTGTACACGCTCAAGCTCTCGGAGAAGAAACTTAACAGGGCGATAGTTCTCCAGAATAAGGTTAAAATAAAATACATAAATACGGTAAACAGTATAGAGTATCAGTATGCCAAGTACGGGGTGAAGAATGCATATGAGTTTTCGAATACCTATCAGATGTTTTTAGATGACAAAAAAGAACGTGAGAGATATGCGCGTACCACGGGAATGCTCGGCAGGGCTACGGATCAGCTTACGGGAATACTCGCCGGAATAGGAATGAGAGATGCCGAGATATGGCAGAATCAGCTTGAGGCACTGTTCAACCCTAAGGAGATGGTCGAGGTGAGACATAACCTCAATGTACGCAGACAGAAGCTAAGGGAACAGATGGAGTATAATATAAAGAAGGTAGACGAGGCAAAGAAAAATATTGCGGAATGTGCGAAACAGAATCCGCAGTATGCAGATGAGATTATGCAGATTGTGACCAGCTATGGCTGTGCCGATTTATAAGATATAAGGAGACAGAGTATGAAGAGAGGGTTGAGGAGTACGCTCCTTGCGTTGACTGTATGTGTGATGTTCGCAGGAGCCGTGTCCAATCAGGAGTGTTTGAAGGTATACGGGGATGAACAGGATATTTCGCAGGATGGGACGGACTCTGATATTAATTGGGAGAACTATGGACAGACTATATATAACACGACTGCAGGCATGCGCTCAAACAATGTCAGCTCTATAGCGCAGACAGATGACGGCGTTGTATGGATAGGAACTGACAGGGGACTTGCTGCATACGATGGCAATGAGTTTACGGAGTATGGAACATTTTACCATTTTGACGGTGTGAGTGATATAACAAAAACCGCTGACGGCGGAGTGTGGTTTGCTACCACGACCTACGGCGGTGCGGTGAACTTAGGCTCGAGGTTCCAGCATTTTGACGATGTGAGCGGGTATGCCTCGAATTATGCCACGAGCATTGCTGAGGGCAGTGACGGATATATATATGTCGGCACGTTAAAGAATATGCTCGCGATAAACCCGAAGAGCGGCTATGTAGTGACGGAGCTCATCGGTGATGAGTTCTACTATGCGACCTCGATTGCGGCGGGCAGGGAGCTTGCTGCGGCAGTGACGGTGAACGGAAATGTAGTGTTTATGAAGGACGCCGTTGAGGCAGCAGCCGTGAAGCTGCCATGCACGGGCAGAGCGGCAGTAACGTATGTGGACGGATATTTTCTCGTGGGAATGTCCGACTCGCGCATCGCGGTTATCGATGAGAGCGATGCAGTCTCGGGGGCAAAGAGCTTTTACGAGGTTCCACTCAATAAAAATATGGATAGTTACAATCAAATAAACAGGCTGTATTATGATGGTGAGAGACTCTGGGTTCTCACAGAAAACGGAATAGGATATTTTATCCTCGGATCCGACGGAATTGACGGTCTTGGCAGAGCAGAATTTCACATCTGCCGTTTCGATGATTTTGAGAGCGGCTTTTCTGACATGATGGTGGATTATCAGGGAAATTACTGGATAAGCTCCACAAAAAGGGGAATTTTACTGCTCAGAAAATCGGACTTCACCGATGAGCTGACGCAGACGGATATCAATGTCGATGTGATTAACTCTGTTATGGAGGAGGACGGCGTACTGTATGCCGCAACCGACAGCGGAGTGGCAGCCTTCGACACGCAGACGAAGCAAGCTGTCGTGAATGAATTCACGGAGAATTTTGCCGCGGGAAGAATAACGGACATAATCACATATAAAGATAAGAAGTATGCCGCTGTGTACGGCGAGGGGGTGTACGCTGAGGACGGCGGTCAGGTTGTAGCTGCAGCGAGGGTCAACCGCCTTATGCAGCTTGACGGTGAGCTCTATGTGCTGACAGATGAGGGCTGTACTGTCTGGAATGGAGAGAACATCACGGCTGTGTATGCAGGCACGGACGGTCTGTACAACACGCAGCTTACCGCCGCCATATCCGGCGTATTCGGCAAAAAGACACAGAGCAGAGTGTTTCTTGCAAGTGCGGGGGCAGGCATTTATGTGTTTGAGGACGGAAGCCTTGTCGAAGTAATCGATGAGAATTCGGGGCTGCCGTCAAAGCAGGTTAACGACCTGGCTGCCTATGACGGAGGTTTCTTTATCGCTACGGACAACGGAGCAGCCTACTATAACGGAAGGAAGCTGGTCGAGCTTTCCGGTATGCCGGAGGCGCTTGCGGGGCAGGAATGTAAGAATATCTTTATCAGGGACGACAAGCTCTATGCCGTGTGCAAAAAGGCACTGTTTGTCATAAATCTTGACGACCTGTTCGGTAAGGGAGGGGTTAAGGAGCAGGCATCCTATGAACTGTATGATGAGCAGGCAGGCTTTTTCGGGACGCTGACCGACGGCGGACATGGCTTTATGGCCTCCGAGGGCAGGCTCTACCTGGCCTGCGGAAGAAAGATATACTCCTATGTACACAAAGATGAGGTGTTCGATATATCGGCGCTCAAGGTGAGAATTCAAAGTGTAAGTGTTGATAAGCGTGTGGTCGAGCTTATCGACAGCGGTGATGGACAGTACGAGGTCAACCTGACGAAGGATGCGAAGGAGCTTGACATCATGTGCTCGGTTCTCAATTTCTCCAACGAGGATCCTTATGTGCGTTATATAATGCCGGGCATGGACAATGCCTACACCGTCGTGCGCCTCAGTGAGCTTGAGCACATCATATACGAGGATCTAGAGGGTGGAAGCCACACCTTCTGGTTCGAGCTCTTAGGAGATGAAATCGGCGAGGACGGAAGGGCTGTCGCTGTTCGGACGATAAAGCTTACAATCAACAAGGAGCAGAAGCTTCTTGAAAAGCTGTGGGTGAGGATGGTACTCCTCGCAGCGGCGTTTGGAATATTGATGTATTTTGTTATGAAGGACAGGAAGAAAAAGAATATAGAGGTTGACAAATCCTTATAAAAACGTATATATTAAAGATATGTAAATGCAATGACGAAGAGGAGTACCATAATGCATACCTACAGAGAGGAAGCGTAGTGAATAATATTCACGGCTGGGAGCGTTTCCAGATTGTGCTTTATGGGAAGGTAGCTTTTGAGCAGCGTCTGTGAAAGAAGATTATCGCATGTGATATTATTTTTGATTAGCTGATGACGGAGTTGTTCCCGTTACAAGGACAGACATGGTGTACGAGGTATTTCGCGCTGTGACAGAGAGGACTTTTATAAGTCAATGAAGGTGGTACCGCGGTAAGTATAATCGCCCTTCGCAGAGATATTTTTCTGCGGAGGGTTTTGTTTTTGAAGGAATATTTTGACAAAACAGAACTCTCCGCACACATAAAAAGGAGAATGAAAAGATGGCAAAGGAACTTGAAAAAAACTACAATCCTTCCGAGATTGAAGGACGTCTGTATCAGAAGTGGCTCGACAATAAGTATTTTCACGCTGAGGTAAATCGTGACAAGAAGCCTTTTACGATTGTCATGCCGCCTCCAAATATCACAGGACAGCTTCATATGGGGCATGCGCTTGACAACACGCTTCAGGATATTCTCATCAGATTTAAGAGAATGCAGGGCTATGAGGCTCTCTGGGTTCCGGGAACCGACCACGCTTCCATAGCAACCGAGGCAAAGATCGTCGAGGCTATGAGAAAAGAGGGCGTGACTAAGGAAGAGATTGGAAGAGACGCATTCTTAAAGCGGGCATGGGACTGGAAGGCTGAGTATGGCGGAAGAATTGTGAGCCAGTTAAAGAAGATAGGTTCCTCGGCGGACTGGGACAGAGAGCGCTTCACGATGGACGAGGGCTGTTCCAAGGCAGTAAAGGAAGTATTTGTTAATCTCTACAATAAGGGACAGATATACAAGGGCGAGAGAATAATCAACTGGTGTCCGAAGTGCCTTACATCGATTTCAGACGCTGAGGTTGAGTACGAGGATCAGGCAGGACATTTCTGGCATTTGAGATATCCTCTCGCAGACGGAAGCGGATATATCCAGATGGCAACCACAAGACCTGAGACAATGCTCGGCGATACGGCGGTTGCGGTAAATCCTAACGATGAGAGATATAAGGATATGGTAGGAAAGACGGTTGTTCTTCCTATAGTCCACAGGGAAATCCCAATCATCGCCGATGAGTACGTTGAGATGGAGTTCGGTACCGGAGTTGTCAAGATTACGCCTGCACACGACCCTAACGATTTTGAGGTTGGTTTAAGACATAATCTTCCTGTAATCAATGTTATGACTGAGGATGCTAAGATTGTTGACGATTATCCTAAGTATGCCGGGATGGACAGATATGAGGCAAGGGAGGCTATAGTCAAGGACCTTGAGGCAGAGGGAGCGCTTGTAAAGATTGAGGACTACAGCCACAACGTAGGTACCTGCTACCGCTGCCATACAACCGTCGAGCCTAGGGTATCCAAGCAGTGGTTTGTAAAGATGAAGGAGCTTGCGGCACCTGCAATTGAGGCTGTGAAGAACGGTGATACCAAGTTCGTCCCGGAGCATTTTGATAAGACATATTTCCACTGGTTAGAGGGAATTAAGGACTGGTGTATATCACGTCAGCTCTGGTGGGGACACAGGATACCTGCATTCTACTGCGATGAGTGCGGCGAGATGGTCGTTACCAAGGATGAGTCTGCGGTGTGTCCTAAGTGCGGCAAGCCTATGAGACAGGACCCTGACACGCTCGATACCTGGTTCTCCTCAGCACTCTGGCCGTTCTCAACACTCGGCTGGCCTGAAAAGACACCTGAGCTTGAATACTTTTATCCTACGGACGTACTCGTAACAGGCTACGATATCATATTCTTCTGGGTAGTAAGAATGATGTTCTCGGGACTTGAGCATATGGGAGAAGTACCGTTTAAGAATGTTTTAATCCATGGTCTTGTGAGAGACTCACAGGGACGCAAGATGAGCAAGTCGCTCGGAAACGGTATCGACCCGCTCGAGGTTATCGACAAGTACGGTGCAGACGCACTAAGACTTACGCTTGTTACGGGAAATGCACCTGGAAACGATATGCGTTTCTACTGGGAGAGGGTTGAGGCGAGCCGCAACTTTGCGAACAAGGTATGGAATGCTTCAAGATTTATTATGATGAACCTTGACAAGGCAGAGAACAGGGCGGTAAGCCTTGACGAGCTCACACCTGCCGACAAGTGGATTTTATCTAAGCTCAACACGCTCGCCAAGGATGTTACCGAGAACATGGAGAACTTTGACCTCGGTGTTGCCGTTGGCAAGATTTATGACTTTATCTGGGAGGAGTTCTGCGACTGGTATATCGAGATGGTTAAGCCTCGTCTCTACAACGATGAGGACACAACGAAGGCTGCTGCACTCTACACCTTAAAGACGGTGCTCATAGAGTCCTTGAAGCTTCTGCACCCATATATGCCGTTCATCACGGAGGAAATCTTCTGCAACCTTCAGGACGAGGAGAAGTCAATTATGATATCCGACTGGCCTGTATACAAGGAGGAGTTTAACTTCCCTGTTGAGGAGAATGCCATCGAGACAATCAAGGAGGCGGTAAGAGGAATAAGAAACACGAGAACCTCCATGAATGTTGCTCCAAGCCGCAAGGCAAAGGTATATGTTGTATCACAGGACGAGGCTCTCAGGAATATATTTGAGAACGGAAAGGTATTCTTCGCTTCTCTCGGCTATGCGAGTGAGGTTATCATCCAGGATAACAAGGACGGCATTGACTCTGATGCTGTATCGGTTGTTATACCTAACGGAACAATCTACATGCCGTTTGCAGAGCTTGTAGACATTGCAAAGGAGATAGAACGTCTTGAGAATGAGGAGAAGAGACTTAACGGAGAGCTTGCAAGAGTTAACGGCATGCTCTCAAATGAGCGCTTCGTGAGCAAGGCACCTGCTGCAAAGCTTCAGGAGGAGAAGGATAAGCTTGCGAAGTACACCCAGATGATGGAACAGGTTAAGGAGAGACTTGCACACCTTAGAAAATAGTGCAGAAAGTGGTCTCCCGGTCAGATAATAAAAGGACAGGATTTATATATGAATGTGGATTTTAAGAAAGTTACGATAGTACTTCCATCGCTCAATCCGGACGACAAGCTTAACAAGGTGGTGGATGGACTGTTAGGTGCAGGCTTTACGGATATAGTTCTCGTAAATGACGGAAGCGATGAGGCTCATCTTGAGCCTTTCCGTCAGGCTGCCTCGCACAAGGAGGTTACACTGCTGACACACGAGGTCAACAAGGGAAAGGGAAGGGCGCTCAAAACGGCCTTCTCTTATGTTGTTGAAAACAGGAAGGGGTCGGCAGGCGTAATCACGGTTGACGGGGATAACCAGCACACGATCAAGGACATAAAGGCATGCGCCGAAAAGCTGCTTGAGTGCGGGGATAAGGTTATACTCGGCTGTCGTGATTTCACGCAGAAGAACGTCCCTTGGAAGAGCAGGGTCGGAAATGTCAGCACGAGCCTTGTGTTCAGGATTTTCTGCGGAATTAAGATATCAGACACGCAGACGGGGCTCCGCGCAATTCCGTATAAGTATCTTCCGCTTATGTGTGAGGTTGAGGGAGAGCGCTTCGAGTACGAGACGCAGATGCTCTTTGCCATAAAGAGAAACCACATTGGCATGGAGGAGGTAAAAATTGAGACGGTTTACTTAGAGGACAATGCCTCGACGCATTTTGACCCGATTAAGGACTCGTTAAAGATTTACAAAATTATATTCAAATTTATGTTAAGCTCGGGCACATCGTTTCTTATAGATTACGGTATATACAGCCTGCTTGTATTTCTGATTGGCGCAAAACTGGAGAGAGGCGTGCGCCTCTTTATAGCAACTTTTGCTGCGAGGGCAGTTTCCTCAATATGCAACTATACAATGAACAAAAATGCGGTGTTCAAGTCGAAGGCGTCTGTCGGACGCTCACTTGTCCGCTACTATATATTATGCGTTTTCCAGACAGCGGCTTCCTACGGACTGGTATTTTTGCTCAGCTCACTGTGCAGGGCAGGCTCCTTCCTTGAGATTGTGTTAAAGCTCGTTGTCGATGTCGTGCTGTTTATCATAAGCTTTCAAATTCAGCACAGATGGGTTTTTAAGGAGGAAAGATGAAGGACGATATCGAGATTTTAGATGTCAATATGGACGAGACGGACAGAACGGCAGTTAAAAACAAAGCCGCAAAGAGGATGCAGGACAATAAGACGAAGGAAAATCCAAAGCGCGGAAATCATAAAAAAGAAAATTCGCCAAGAGAAAATTCCGGAAATAAAAAGCCTAAGAAGGAGAACCGGGCTCTAAAGATTATCGGCAGAGTGCTGTTATGTATTGTGGCATTTGCCTTAGTCACCTTTGCGGGTGCGTACATGACACTGTACACAATATGCCATGGACCGTCCGAGGCTGCCAGAGACTTGTTTGTTTCGACAATCCTTGAGACAGGGCAGATGAAGTTTCTCGCCTCATGGTATTTCAGCGAGGACGAGATACTTGCGATAACGGACAGAAACGGAATGGCAAGAACCGAAGAGAATGTAAATCCTGATCTGATAGAGATACCTTCGCAGGGTGAAAATGACGACAATCCCGAATTCGATATTGACGGCATGGAGCTTGTTGAGATATCGGGACGTTCGTTCTTTGCGAAGATGCTCATTATAAACGACCCTTCAAGGGTGAAACTCTCGACAATATATCCTTGGTCGGATTTTGACAAGAATAAGTATGGAGAGACGCT
The DNA here is from genome assembly GCA_934351925.1 of uncultured Lachnospiraceae bacterium. Lineage (GTDB taxonomy): Bacteria > Bacillota > Clostridia > Lachnospirales > Lachnospiraceae > CAG-882. The sequence continues at coordinate 63,639 of CAKRJT010000010.1, read as the reverse complement.
CGAGCAGCTCGTGCAGAGAGGTGATTTCGCCGCGGGAATTAACGGCGGTGAGTACTACTCGGAGGGCAACTGGGGTGGTATCCCGAAGGGGCTTGTGGTGTGTGACGGTGTGATTCAGTATAATGCTCCGCAGGCGGGCGACGTCATGATTGGTTTTACCGAGGACAATATTCTCATGATTTCCGATATCGGAGGCATGAGCGCCGTGCAGGTGCAGCAGTTTGTCGCTGACAATAAGATAAGAGATGCGGTAAGCTTCAAGGACATTGATGATGGTGACAATAATCATTTTACGAAACTTATCATAAATGGAACATCAAGGGAGATATCAGGCAGCGGAAGCGGTGCAAATCCTCGTACTGCCATAGGACAGCGCGCCGACGGAACGGTGCTAATGCTCGTGACCGACGGAAGAGGTGCAGCAGGGCATCTCGGCGCAACAGCGCAGGATCTGATTTCCATAATGCAGGAGTACGGCGCGGTAAATGCGGCGAACCTCGACGGTGGAAGTTCATCGGCGATGTACTATAACGGCGCCTATGAGATGACTAGTGTAACATTATATTATTCTACTTCCTCATGGAGGCTCCCTACAGCCTTTGTTGTGGAAAAGAGAGGAGAGTAGACATGGCAAAGAAGAAAAAATTCCCGGTATTCTGGGTATGTTTTGCGGTGTTTATCGCTGTCATGGCGGTGTTCTGGGTTGTGATTATAGCCAATGTAAAGAAATGTCTTGTGATATATGAGAATTCACAGCCGGAGTACACGGTTGAAAAATATGTTGAACGGTTCAGGGACGGAAGTATTCTTGACAGCCTGGATTTCGCGCAGAGTACAAGCCGCTTTGAGGACGCCGGAATATACCGAACAAGATATGTCGATGGGCTGGAAGGTAAAGCTATCACATATGAGAAGGTACAGACGAGCTACGACGCGAAGCACCCGGTGTATAACGTGTATGCAGATGACAGCCTCATAGCAGAAATTACCTTGAAGGAGACGGCGTCAAAGCCTCTCATGTTCATTCTGACACAGCAGAGCTGGGATGTTGACAGCGTGAAGGCAGTGTACGGGACGGGCGACAAGGGGGTGACTATAACGGCACCTGACACCTACAGCGTATTCATAAACGGTGTCAAGCTCGACTCAAGGGAGCTCACTGGAAATATAACTCAGATAGAAGAGCTCAAATATGCGGCTGAGTATGTGAGTGTTCCTCAGCTTGTTGAATACAAAGCTGAAGGACTCTTAAATGAGCCTGAGGTGACTGTATACAACAATCAGGGTGAGCTTGTAATGTATACACCTGACGAGAATGGAAATATTACTATAGATACCTTCACCACATCGCCGATAGACAGCGGGCTGTCCGCAGCCGTGCTTCAGAATGCGAAGAACTATTCCAACTATTTTTCGAAGGATATAGATGGCTGCAGCAACAGTGTCGCTCCGATTGCTTACATGTTCCCGGCAGACTCCTATTATCTTGAGCTTGCAGAGAATTACAGAAAGAACGACATGTGGATGTACAGCGCGCACGAGACACCGGTGTTTACAAATGAGATGGTGTCAAATTATATCGTATATACGCCTGAGCTGTTCTCTGTGGAGGTGTATTTTGAGAAGAACATGGTGTTAAAGTTAAACGGCGAGAACAGACAGGATATTACCAATTCCAGATATTACTACGCGAATATCGACGGAAACTGGGTTATCGTGGATATGCAGTCGGTTACCGGGTAGCAGATTGAAATAAGACTGCGGCAGCAGAGGTTTATCGTCCGGCAGACGATTGATTACTATGAGAGGGAGAGGACAGATAATGCAGGGAGTAATTGAAGAGGTGCTTGAGGAAGTCAAAAGGGTGGTCACGGGCAAGGATGAGGTAATCCTAAAGGTCATGCTTGCCATCACAGCGGGAGGACATATTCTGATAGACGATATACCCGGAGTCGGAAAGACAACCATGGCGATGGGCTTTGCGAAGGCGATGGGCTGTAGCTGCAACAGAATACAGTTCACGCCGGATGTGATGCCGTCGGACATCATGGGATTTTCGGCATACAATCCGAAGACTCAGGAGTTCGAGTACAGAAGCGGTGCGGCGATGTGCAATCTTCTGCTCGCGGATGAGATTAACAGAACTTCAAGCAAGACGCAGGCGGCACTATTGGAGGTCATGGAGGAGAAGAGGGTGTCGGTGGACGGGCAGACCAGAAATCTGCCAAGACCGTTTACGGTGATTGCGACACAGAACCCGGTGGGCTCCATCGGCACGATGCAGCTTCCCGAGTCCCAGCTTGACCGATTTATGATAAGACTTTCCATGGGATATCCTGACAGAGAGCAGGAGATAAATATTTTAAAGGCGAGAGCTGTGGGAAATCCGCTTGCGCTGGTACATGAGGTCGCCGATGAACAGCGTATATTGGAATTACAGTCGCAGTCTGACAGGGTATATATACACGATGCAATCTACGATTATATTGTGAGGCTCATACAGTCGACGAGGGAGAATGAGGCTGTTGAGCTGGGGGTGAGCCCAAGAGGCACGCTTGCCGTGGCTGCCATGGCGAAGGCGCATGCGTTGTATGAGGATAGGGACTACTGTGTTCCTGCCGACGTGAAGGCTGTGTTTGCCGATGTCGTATGCCACAGGCTTGTGCTGAGTGCAAAGGCGAAAATGGACAGGCTCACGGATAAGGAAGTAGTATCGGGGATACTTGAGCGCACTGCGGTGCCGAGGCTCAAAAAGGGGAAGGTCTGAGTGGGGAGAGTTAGATGATTTTTAGAAGAGTGATGTATTTTATTTTGTTGTACGCGGCTTTGACCTACAGTGTACTGTACAGAACCTACGATGGCTTTGTCATACTTGCATTTTTCTGGGTGGTCTCGGCTATCTCGCTGGTCATGCTCGTGCTGTGCAGGCTGACGGTGCGCTGCGAGTTTGAGCGCGACGTCGTGTATGTGGAGCGGGCGCGGGAATATACATTGAAATACAGACTGAAAAACAAGATGCCGTTTCCGCTCACGAGGGCAGATATCCTTTTTGAGGATTTAAAGAAGCCGCAGGCGTTCACTGTGGGCGCGGCGAACTCGGCAATCCTGACGCGGAAGGATACAAAGAGGCATTGCGGGTGTTACACTATAAGAATAAGCAGAATATGTCTCTATGACTGTTTTGGAGTTTTCCGCTTTAAGATAAAAAATCCCGGCGTGGTGAAGGTTGTTGCTTTGCCACGCTTATTTGACGTTGACACAAAAGAATATATAGACAGCATGTTGGAGGCGGAGACCGAGATTGACAAAAATGCCCCAAAGGGCAGCGAGGTAAGTGAGATAAGGGAGTACAGGGACGGCGACAGCATGAAGAATATCCATCACAAGCTCAGCAGCAGAATGTCAAGGCTCATGGTCAAGGAGTATGCAGCGGACGACGGCAATGATGACGGCTTTCTGTTTCTTGAGACGGACAATTCGGACCCTGACATGAGGGACAGAATGTTGGAGCTCATGTACAATATGATGTATATGAGGATAAAGACTAAGGGGAAAACGACGGGTTATATTCCGGCTGATGGTGCGGCAGTGTCATTTACGATTGACTCAAAGGAGATGTTGGACGAATATTTTGGACGCATGCTTGAGGTTTATGAAAGCGGTGACGGCGGGCAGTGCGATATACCTGTGGGGACTTTCGTGTTCGCAGCGGCTCTGTCGGACAGGCTCTATAATATAGGTTCCGTTGTGCTGTATCTGCCTGACAGAGCGTACAGCCGGGATGCACAGCCGGATGTTGAGGTGATATATGTATCGTCGGGAGGTGGCAGGCATGAATAGGAGGATAATCAGGAATATTGTCACGCTTACGGTGCTGATTGCGGTGGCGGTTCTCGGAACAATCGTCACCTCCTGGAATTTTATGCAGATATACGCGACCTCGCGGCTTGCCTGGTGGGCGGCGGTGCCCGCGGCAGCCGGAGGTGCATTTATATGTGTAGGGCTGGGACTTATGGGGCGCGTCGGAAATGTCGTAAAGACAGCTATTTTGGCGGGTGTCGCGGCACTTGCGTTCTTTAAGGCGGATGTCATTGTCGGAGGCTTCGCGTATATATTCAATTTTATGATTGAGTCGATAAATAACTATTATAATGGCGGAATCTACTATATTTATCTGACAGAAAAGATGCTCCGGAACGGAAACCAGCCACTGTTCATGCTTATCGCATGTGCGTTGTCAAGCTGGGGTTATATGTCGGTGCTGTTAAATCACAAAGGAACCTTTTTTGCAGTGCTGTCTGCGGTGTTTTCGTATCTTCTGCCGGCGACTCTCGAGAATGTTCCGCCGCTTCCGGTGCTGTGCGGAGTGCTGTGCTTTATGGTATGCTGCATAATTCTCGGCGCACTTCCACGGGAGAGGGACGGGCTGCGCCCGAGAACTGCGGGAGTGTTTGCGATGCTGTGGGTGACATTGCCTGCACTTGTGCTTATGTTCGGTGTGACGAGACTTGTCACGGAGGCGGACTACAGGGCACCGCTCATTTATGATGATGTTGCGGGCAGGCTGGTCTTTTCGCTGCAGGATATCAAGCAGGTACTGGTTGACCACGGCGTTGAGACCGGGCAGCAGGATACGAAAAACGATGCCGGAGCGATAGGCAGTGTCGATTCAGTGAGTTACACGGACACACCGATTATGCTTGTCGAGGCACCGAAAGAGGGCGGAACGCTGTACCTGAAGACCTTTCAGGCGGCACAGTATACTAAAAGGCGCTGGAAGGAACTGCCGTCATCGGTGTACACAGGCTATGCAGGCATGTTTGAGGAGTTATATGCTGATGGGCTGACTCCCGTTTTGGCTGCTAACCGTGCGGTGGAGGCGCTTATGGATATGGGGGCGGTCGGGATAGGCAGCGCCGCCTATGATATCTCAGTGCTGCAGTATGAGTGCAGGGGGAACAGCTACATTCCTGTGTCTGCGGTACAGATAGACGCAATACCGGTGGAGGACCTTATGGAAAAGGACATGAATATAAGGCTGCCGGAGGATACAGATGGCGCACAGAACGTGCGGCATGAGTACAGCATATATGAGTGGAGAAATTTTTCTTCATTGGACAAGTTGATTGTTGACGGCGATGTTCTATTTGAGGACGAGGACAACCGTTACCGGGATTTCGTGTATAGGTACTATCTTGATGACAACACCTCCTGTGCGGGAAGAATAAAAAGAGAGCTTTTGCCAGATATAAAGAGCGGGGACTATGAAATCGGCGATGTATCCGGCAGGGCGCGCTTTATCCTTGACACGATAGCTTATCTTGGAAGCGGTGGGTACGAGTACACGCTCTCGCCGGGAGTAACTCCTGCATCGAAGGATTATGTTGAATATTTTCTGTTTGAGGAGAAGAGGGGGCTGTGTACCCACTTTGCCTCGGCGGCTGTCATGATTTTAAGGTGCGCGGGCATTCCGGCAAGATATGTTGAGGGTTTCGTTGTGCCTGAGAGCCTGTACGGAGGCGACCCGGTTTATAAGGAAGATGTCGTTGTCGGCAGCGATGGAAAGTACGGCAGGGAGAGCTGGAATTATTATAAAGCAATCGTGACCGACCGATATGCCCACGCGTGGGTGGAGGTGTACATTGACGGGATAGGCTGGATAACGGTCGACCCTACGCCGGGATATGCTTCGGCATATATGAACGCCCAGAACAGGTACAATGAAAATGGCGGGACGGACATAGCTGATGCGGAGGACAAGACTCCTGACGATACGACAGGCGATGAGGAGACCACGGCAATCGATGAGCAGGATTCCACAGCCGATGAGCCGGACAGCCGGACTACCGTTGACGGCATGGCGACAGAAAATTCCTACGATGAAACAGCCGGGGCTGTTATGTCAAGTGAAAGGAACCCGGACATGGTACAAGGGACAGACGATGCACGGCCTGACGGCTCACACGGTTCAGTAAAGCCGGGCGATGGAACAGGAGAAATTCAGGGTGACGGAAGCGGTGAGGGAGTCTATGACGAGGACAACACTGGAGGAGGCTTCGACATAGCGGCTGTGGCTAGAGCTCTATCGAACATATTTGTACCGGTTTTACATGTTTTACTTATAATTATCAGAATAATAGCTCTTCCTGCGGCAATTGTATTATTTTTGGTAATAAGGCAAAAATATATGGAACAAAAGCGGGTAAGGTTATATAATAAGGCTTGTGGTTTTGATACAGACGAACGTATCAGGAGGATAATGTCCTGCTACGAGAGAATGGTAAAACACACGGATGCCGATACGGCGTTGAACATGGACATAACGGAGATTATCGATGGTATGCCTGTTGAGGGTATGGACATGACAGCCGTAAAGAGCGCTGTCGGAAGGGCTTTGTTCTCCGACGGCAGAACGAAGGAGGATGAGACGATGCTTGTCATGGCTTATGTGGCGGCAGTCAGGGAGAGAATATATTCGGATAAGAATATATTAAAAAAACTCTACTATAAGTATATTCTTGCAATTTAAAAAGCAGAGTGTGATTTTAAATATTATTTAAGTCACTGTAGGAAGGTGGCATGGAGGAGCAGAATGATACGACAGATTAAAAAAATATGTTCTTATGTGGCGGTTGCAGCGGCGACGCTGTGCATCAGTGTAGGCGCCGCAGGAATGGACGTAGCTGCAAAGGACGCGGACGGAAATATTGTTATCGTGATTGACCCGGGACATGGCGGCACCGACCCGGGAAAGGTAGGCATCAACGGCATACTGGAGAAGGACGCCAACTATGCCATCGCTGAGGCGATGATGGACGAGCTCAAGCAGTATGACGGAGTGAAGGTGTACTTTACAAGACCGGAGGACTCGATTGTGACACTCACGGGAAGAGCCATGGTTGCAGCAGAGCTTGACGCGGATTTCCTCATAAGTGTGCACAATAACAGTGTGGCTGAGGACAACATAAGTGCGAACGGAGCCATGGTGCTCACCTCGGTGCTCCCATTGTACAGCACGATAACGGCTGACATGGGCAATTATATCCTCAACAACCTTACGCAGCTTGGACTCAAGAACAACGGTATACAGACAAGGAACTCGACTGAGTATGTCGGCGAGGATTTCCATACCATCATGGCGGAGAGCATGAGGGCAGGCGTGCCGGCGGTTATCGTAGAGCACTGCTTTTTGAGTAGCGCAACAGATGTGCTGTATGTCGCACATGAGGACGGAACCGTGGACTATGACAAGACTGCAGCCATAGGAAAGGCTGACGCGGAAGCTGTAGCGACGTATTTCGGACTTACTAAAAACAGCATTGCCGTTTCAGAGGCAGGCGAGCTGACACTAGACAAGGGTTATTCGGTCAGACTTCAGACCGAGGGGGAAGCTTCGTGGACAAGCAATAATGAGAGCTGTGTGACGGTTGACAGCGATGGTCTTGCTAAGGCGGTCGGAAGCGGTTCGGCTGTTGTCAGCTATACACTTGCGGACGGAACGACGGGCGTTGTAAATATCAAGGTCAGGATACCGGAGCAGATAGTGATTGCGGGATTTATTGACCCGACATTTTATAAGACGGCACAGGCATTCTCAGAGATTGACCTAAATGATGTGACGGCGAACATTGTCTACAGTGACGGCTCCGTAATTCAGGTGAAGCCTGACTCGGTAGGTGAGGCGGACTACAGCAAGCCGGGAATTCAGGATATCCCGATAAGCTACGGGGCACTCAAGGGCTCCGTGAGGGTGGTGTATCAGTCAGAGGATTACATTCCTGAGGTTACCTCGAGGGAGCCCGAGACACAGACTACCGAGCCTGAGACGACCAGCGAGGAAGTAACACAGACGGAGCCGGAGCAGAGTTCCGAGGAGACGACGGCGGAAGATAAGAAAAACGATGGCTCGTTTGACATAATGATGATAGTCAAGATGGCGGCGGGAATTGTTATTGTAATAGTTCTTGCAACGGTGGTATTCATGCTTGAGAATAGAATGAGCAGGAATAGAAGAAGGGGCAGAAGAAACAGAAGGAGGCGCAGATATTAATGAGAAAAGGCGGCTTTTTTGGGGTATGTTCAAGGTTAATGACATTTATACTTACGGCAGGGCTTGCTATGGGGGTTACGACGGCAGTGCCGGATAATGCGGCTGCGGTCTATGCAAAGGACGGCAACGGAGATGTTGTGGTTGTCATAGACCCGGGGCACGGCGGCTACGACGGGGGCGCACATTCGGCTACGACGGGCGATAACGAGAGTGACCTAAACTGGGGAATCGCAAAATATATGAAAGCCGAGCTTGAGACATACGCGGGCGTGCGAGTATATGTGACGAGGGCCAACAACGAGTGGAACACGAACACCGGAAGGGCTCACATGGGAAAATCCGTTGGTGCCGATGCGGTGATAAGCATACACAACAATTCATCGGGAAATACAGGTACGAGCGGTTTCGTGGCATATGGGTCTGTTGTTGACGGCTATTCGGAACCGACAAAGAATCTCTGTCTTAATATGGCGCGCTACGCGCAGGCTGCGGGACTAGGGCTCTTTAGCGGCGGCTATCTGACAAGAACAGGTACGAACCCGTCTGAAGATTTTTATACGGTTATAGATGAAGGAACCAAATCGGGTATTCCTACAATTATTGCGGAGCACAGCTTTATGACCAACGCCTCGGATTCGTATTTCATGCATGAGACGGAAAATCAGAGGAAGGTCGGTGTTGCGGATGCGACTGCCGTTGCCGAGTACTTCGGGCTCTCTAAGAGAACGATAAGTGACGGACAGAGCATTGAGCTTGACAGAAGCTACAGCGCATATTTTGTCCCGGCGAATACAAAGGACGGCGGGGTGAGTTTTTCAAGCTCTGATGAGAATGTGGCGCATGTAAGAAGCGACGGTCTTATAACGGCGGTAAATGCCGGAACTGCCACGGTCACCTATACATATGCGGACGGAACGAGCGGAAGCTGCACGTTTACCACGAAGCCGGTTGTTCAGGTAGGAGTGTCAGCCGGAATAAATCCTACAGTGTATAGAACTTCAGATGAGATTGCGGCCATAGATAAGAGTACCATCATAGTGAAGGCAATCTACAGCGACGGAACGAGCAGACAGCAGAGTTCCGGCTACAATGTGGGCGATATAGACCCGTATTATGAGGGCAGGCAGTATGTGGGCATCACACATAACGGCTTTTCGGCATCACTTCTTATAAGGCTTGACACTACGGCTGAGATAGGAACGTATTCAAAGTATCTGTATCAGACAAACGGTGAATATTCCGATATATTCACATTTCCTGAGCTGGTATCCATAGAGGGTGTTTCAGGTTCACCTTACACGAGCAACGGCTTTGAAAATGAGCCGAAACCTACACAGCCTGAGACGACCACAGCAGCGGAGACAACTACGGTGGAGATGACTACGGCGGCAGAGACGACGGAATCCCGGGATACGGCAGAGGAGACAACACAGACCGCCACCGAGCTGACGACCGAGGCTCAGGATACGACGGCAGAGGGGGAAGCCACGCAGGAAACTGAGGAGACAGCTTCCACAGCAGATGCCACGCAGACTGTATCGGGAAGTACCACAGCCACAGATACGACTGCCGTGAGCACATCGTCGGATAAGTCGGAGACAAAGGCACAGGAAGCGGCAACTGATACTTCAAAGGGAAATAAGGAGAAAAAATCAATGGATTGGATAATAGCAGTGCTTATTGTTCTTATAGCGCTCATGGTGGCACTTATTGTATTTGCAGCCATGTCCATAAAGAAGAATAACAGATACAACAGAAGGCTTGAGCAGAGAGAGAGAAGGCGCAGAGACGAGCTCAAAGAGCATGAGGCAGGATATCAGGAAAGCTCGGGAAACCCAAAAAGAATAAATGAGGACGAGCCTAAGAGAAGAAAGCGCTGATTGCACGGTCAATTGGGCAAAAGTACATTTTTGCTCACGGAACGTATTGACTAAAAGTGCATATAATGGTATCATACCAATGTATTTATGGTAGAGGTTGCACCGGTTATCAGTATTCCATCGGACATGACAGACATGGCAGAGGGTGGAGGAAAGGAAGCGGTGCCGAAGCGGGCAGAACGGTCTGTGGACTGTCCGGCTGGGCGCATGGTTAATAGCCGTGTGACTGTCATCATACTTGATTTGATGGAGAGCTACTTGAAGTTTTATCTGTATCGGAACATACATAGTCCGCTACATGGAATGGAACCTTAAGGACTGGCTTTTCGTCAGTCCTTTTATTTCTTTAAAGGAACATTTAATGTCTGGGTTCATGTGGGCGCTGCGGCATGAATTTAACACAAAAACGCAGTGCGGAAAAGAGGAGAATATGTCATTATTTACAGGTTCGGGAGTTGCAATCATTACACCTATGAATGAGGATAAGTCAGTCAACTTTGATAAGCTGGGTGCGATTATTGACGACCAGATTAAAAATCACACAGATGCCATCATTATATGCGGTACGACAGGCGAGGCGTCAACACTTACACATGAGGAGCATCTTGACTGTATACGTTTCTGCAGCGAGAGGGTAAATAAGAGAATTCCTGTTATTGCGGGAACAGGTTCTAACTGCACGGAGACGGCGGTTTACCTTTCAAGGGAGGCACAGAAGGCAGGCGTCGACGGTCTTTTGGTGGTTACACCTTACTACAACAAGGCTACACAGAACGGTCTGTATGAGCACTACAAGGAGATTGCTGCGAGTGTTGACCTTCCGATAATCATGTACAATGTTCCCGGCAGAACAGGCTGTAATATATTGGCACCTACGGCTGCGAAGATTTTCAAGGATGTTGACAATATTGTAGGTATCAAAGAAGCCACCGGAAATATCTCACAGGTTGCTAAGCTTATGTCACTTACCAACGGTGAGATTGATCTCTACTCAGGAAACGACGACCAGATAGTGCCTATACTCTCGCTCGGAGGCAAGGGAGTTATCTCCGTGCTTGCCAATGTGGCACCTCAGAAGACACATGACATCGTCGCATCATATCTTGCAGGCGAGGTTGGTAAGAGTGCCAAGCTCCAGCTTGAGGCGATTGAGCTTATAGATGCGCTTTTCTGCGAGGTAAATCCTATCCCGGTTAAGACTGCCATGAACCTTTTAGGCTGGGAGGCCGGCCCGCTCAGACGACCACTGTCACCTATGGAGCCTGCTAATGTTGAGAGACTCAGGGCGGCAATGAAGGGCTACGGAATATTATAATCTGACAGTGTGGAGGAAGATACAATGGTTAAAGCTATTATGCACGGCTGCAACGGAAAGATGGGTCAGGTGATCACGAAGCTTGCTGCGGCCGATAATGATATAGAGATTGTTGCGGGAATAGACCCGCATGATGACGGACACAACGCTTATCCTGTGTACCGTTCGATTTTTGAGTGCGGCATCGACGCCGATGTGATTATCGATTTTGCCGCTGCGGGTGCAGTGAACAATCTTCTCGACTATGCGGTTAAGAAGAATATACCTGTTGTTCTGTGTACGACAGGTCTTTCTGCTGAGCAGCTTGAGAAGGTCGAGGAGTCCGCAAAGAAAGTTGCGGTTTTAAAATCCGCAAACATGTCGCTTGGAATTAATACCCTCTTTAAAGTGCTCGCAGATGTGTCGCCGCTTCTTTCGGCAGCGGGCTTTGATATCGAGATTGTCGAGAAGCATCACAGATTGAAGGTGGACGCACCGAGCGGAACGGCTCTTGCGCTCGCAGACTCCATAAATGCGGCTAACGACAACAAGTATGTCTACAAGTTCGACCGCAGTCAGGTCAGGGAGAAGAGAACAGACAATGAGATTGGAATAAGTGCAGTCCGCGGAGGAACAATAGTCGGCGAGCACGAGGTTATATTCGCGGGTGAGGATGAGGTGATTGAGCTTAAGCACACGGCTTACTCAAAGGCTGTATTTGCCAAAGGTGCAATCGAGGCAGCCAAGTATCTCGCAGGCAGACCGGCAGGAAAATACACCATGAAAGAGGTTATCGGCTGACAGTGTTAACGCCTGTAGGACAGCATGATTTTTAGTAAAATTTTCATCTTTAATATAATTTTTTCCGAACATACTAAGCATATCAGAAGCGCTAAGCTCCTGTTATGAATAGATTTGTATTTTGTCTTACGGCAGAATACAGGTATCAATAATGTATGAGAAGGAGATTATTATGAAAAAGCTGAAATTACTTCTGGTATGCACTGTTATATCGGTAATCGGCGTTTTCGGACTCACCGGCTGCTTCGGCAATGGGAGTAACCAACAGGGAACTGGTAATGGCAATACCGGACAGACAACCACCGGAAACAATAACAATGCAACGACAGGCAGCACCAACAATGGAACCAGCGGAACGACCAATGAAACCGGTCGGAGCGGAAATTCTCGTGACGAGAGGGAGACCAACACTGACGGGAACGGCAACATAATAGAAGGTGTTGGCGATGTCATCAACGATGGGCTTAATGAGCTTGAGACAGTAATCGACGACATCGACGGAAACAGCGTCAACGGAGATAATTCAAGAGTGAGATAGCAGCTTATCTGCTGTCGGGGAAGGGAAGAAGGGGACTTCTTCCTTTCTTTTTAAGAAGGCGGTAAGAAAGAAATAGGGTCACTGCTAAAGCAGCGGCATGGAGGAGTGTTATGAAGGACGGTTTTATTAGGGTATGTGCGGCTACGCCCGATATAAGGGTTGCGGACTGTACATACAATGAGAAGAATATTATGAAGCTTATGGACGAAGCATATGAAAGACAGGTCTCGGTTGTGGTATTTCCTGAGCTGTGCATCACGGGCTACACCTGCGGTGATTTGTTTTTGCAGGATGCGCTCTTAAATGCGGCGCAGGACAGTCTCAGGCATATCGTGGAGCACAGCAGAGGAATGAAGCTTCTCGTGTTTGTCGGCATGCCGTTCATGCATCAGGGAAAGCTCTATAACGTGGCTGCCGCGGTGTGCGACGGAAGGCTGCTTGGAATGGTGCCTAAGAAAAATATTCCGAACTATTCGGAGTTCTATGAGCTGAGGCATTTTACACCGGGAATGGACGAGTGCGTAGACACAGGGCTAGGGGTGAAGCTGGGAAGCAGAATGTTGTTTTCCTGCGAGAATGTGAGAAATCTTGTTGTGGCTGCCGAGCTATGTGAGGACGTGTGGGTGGCATGCCCGCCGAGCACATACCATGCACAGGCAGGGGCGACGCTCATCGTCAACTGCTCTGCGAGCGATGAGACAACGGGAAAGGACATCTACAGAAGGGCGCTCATCTCGGGACAGTCGGCGAGACTCGTCTGCGGCTATATATATGCGAATGCGGGGGAGGGCGAGTCGACACAGGACCTTGTATTTGGCGGCCAGAACCTAATATGTGAGAACGGAAACGTGCTCGCGGAGACGAAACGCTTTAAGAACGGTACGGCGGTGGCTGACCTTGATTTACAGAGGCTCGTCAATGAGCGCAGAAGAATGAACACCTACTCCGTCCGGACGGCAGCGGGATATGAGGTGGTAAGCTTCAGGCTTAAGGAGTATGAGCTGGAGCTTGACAGATACTATGAGAGGACGCCTTTTGTGCCTTCCTCTAAGACTGACAGGGACGTGCGCTGCGAGGAGATACTCTCGATTCAGGCGATGGGGCTTAAAAAGAGGCTTGCACACACAGGCTGTAAGAATGCGGTCATAGGAATATCGGGTGGACTTGACTCCACGCTTGCGCTGCTTGTAACGGCGAGGGCATTTGACAGCCTTGGAATATCGAGGGAGAACATAACCGCTGTCACGATGCCGTGCTTTGGGACGACGGACAGAACCTACAACAATGCGGTAGAGCTCACGAAGAGATTGGGAGCGGCACTGTATGAGGTGAACATAAGGGAAGCTGTGAGGATACATTTCAGGGATATCGGACAGGATGAGAGTGTCCATGATGTGACCTACGAGAACGGTCAGGCGAGGGAGAGAACCCAGATACTCATGGATATTGCAAACAAATCCGGCGGAATGGTAATCGGGACGGGCGATATGTCGGAGCTTGCGCTTGGCTGGGCGACCTACAACGGCGACCATATGTCGATGTACGGTGTCAACTGCTCGGTGCCTAAGACACTTGTGAGACACCTTGTAAAATATTATGCGGACACCTGCGGGGACGGTTCACTCAGTGAGATATTAGAGGACGTGCTCGATACGCCGGTCAGTCCTGAGCTTCTGCCGCCGTCAGAGGGACAGATTTCACAGAAAACGGAGGATTTGGTTGGACCGTATGAGCTTCACGATTTCTTCCTGTACTATATTCTAAGATTTGGCTATATGCCTCATAAGGTGTACCGCCTTGCCTGCCATGCCTTTGCGGGCGAATATGACAGGGACACAGTCTATAAGTGGCTTGACACCTTCTACAGAAGATTTTTTGCACAGCAGTTTAAGCGCTCCTGCCTGCCTGACGGCCCGAAGGTCGGCTCCGTGGCAGTATCGCCAAGAGGGGACCTTCGTATGCCAAGTGATGCGGTGAGAACCCTGTGGCTTGAGGACTTAGGCTCGATAAAGAACAGCTAAAACACGAACTGAATATTTACCTTCTTGCCTTATCAAGCGCCGTGTCGATGGCGTTTATGAGGACAAGGGAGGTGTACTTAGCATCGGCGGAGTAGGTTATACCGTCGGTGCTTCCTTTTTGTCTGACCTGCTCCTCAAGGGATTTGATTGAGGCGGACAGAAGCGGGTACATGGTCTCGACGGTCTCGGCGGTGTTCACAAGGCGTATCGACTTTATGTTGTCCGGGTCGACAGTCACCTCAAGGTCCATTGTATTTCCTGAAAGCATTATCGATGCGGTGTAGACTCCCGGAGTGAAGGTGCTAAGTGCCGGGTCATCGCCTTTTTTTCCGGCGCCGGAGGTTATATGTATGATAAAAAGCACCAGCAGGATAACTGCTAACAGGGCGAGCACACCGGCGATAACCAGCTCCTTCAGTTTGAATACAACAATTTTGGTGGAAGAACTCATTGTAGGCTCCTTGCACAGCTATTTTGTATATATTATGAGGCAGGGAGGGAAATATTCCAAATTGTAATTGCATTTGAGGGTTTATAACGCTAAAATTTACCTATAAACGCAGGAGGGGAATGAAAATGAAGGTTATATTTCTTACAGGCAGCAGCGGAAGCGGAAAATCCATGAGACTGTACGACGCACTGCTTGCCATGTCACAGGCTGCTCCGGATAGGAAGTTTTTTCTGGTGGTGCCTGAGCAGTTTACGATGCAGGCGCAGAGAAATATTGTCGAGAACAGCCCGGGACACGGCACGTTCAATATAGATATCGTAAGCTTTAACAGACTTGCCTACAGAGTGTTCGAGGAGCTCGGAATCGAGCTTCCGACGGCGATAGATGACACGGGAAAAAATCTCATACTGAGAAAACTCATAGACGAGAACAAGAAGAGCTTTAAGATTATAAGGGCGAAGGACAGCCAGGGCTTCGTAAGCGAGATAAAATCGGTTATCTCGGAGCTTTTGCAGTATTCGGTCACGCCGCAGATGCTCGATGAGGCATGCGAGAGGCTGAGAAATGGCGGTATCAACAACAATGAGAGGCTTAGAAGGAAGCTTGGGGATATCTCGCTGATTTATCAGGCGTTTCGTGAATATATATCGGACAAATATATAACAACCGAGGAGGTCACGGGGATACTGTGCAGTTATGTGGACAAATCTGCCATTTTGAAGGATGCGGTGTTCGCCTTTGACGGCTTCACGGGCTTTACCCCGGTTCAGTACCGGCTTATTGAGCTGCTGTTTGACAAGGCGCAGAGCATGTATTTTACGGCGACGCTGCCGGAGGATGGCGACAGGTGGCTTTTTAACATGAGCTACGACATGCTAAGAAGGATAGGCGAGTGTGCGGATAAGCACCATGTTCAGGTAGTGAGGGAGAAGGTCGGAGAAGACGTGCCGTACAGATTTGCCGGTTCGCCGGAGCTGGCACATCTGGAGAGAAATCTGTACCGCGATATGGCGGTGTACGAAAAGGACACGGACAATATAAGAATATACTCAGCCATAGGTAAGAGGGCCGAGGTGCAGTATGCGGCGGCGGGTATAAAGAGACTTGTCGGCAGCGGAATGAGATACCGTCAGATAGGCGTCATAGCGAGCAGCATGGAGGATTATAGGGAGCTGATTGCAACTGTATTCGAAGAGAATAAAATTCCCGTGTTCATGGACAACAAGAGGTCAATTCTCGCAAACCCGGCGGTGGAGTACATAAGGGCGGCGCTTGCCATAGTCGAGAAGGACTACTCCTATGAGTCGGTGTTCAGGCTGTTGAAGGGCTGCATGTGCTCCTTTGCCAGGTCTGAGGTCGACGTGTTCGAGAACTATGTGCTCGCACTCGGGATAAGGGGACATAAGCGGTATAACGAGCCGTTCAGGAGGAAGTACCCGTCAAAGCGTGAGCTTGATTTGGAACTGATAAACGATGTCAGGGTCAGGCTGTGCGGGCTTATGGAGCCGCTCTATCAGGTGTTTCACGACAAGGGCGCGACGGTTGCAGACTATATGGATGCGCTCAACACCTTTCTGGACGAGAGCAGGGTATATGAACAGCTCGATGCGCTCAGGGAGCGGATGGAGAACGAGCATCAGGCGGCAGCGGCTAAGGAGTACAGCCAGAGCTATGAGAAACTTATGGAACTTTTTACCCAGACCAAGAAGCTTCTTGGCGATGAGACGATGGGGATAAAGGAGTTCGCGGACGTACTCGATGCGGGCTTTAATGAGATAAAAATCGGAATAATTCCGCCGACACTCGACATGGTCATGGTGGGAGATGTGGAGAGAACGAGACTTGACCACATATCGGCACTCTTCTTTATCGGTGTGAATGAGGGACTTGTTCCTAAGATAAACACCAATCATGGACTGTTCTCCGAGACAGAGAGGGAGCTGCTTGGCAGTGCACAGTTGGAGCTGTCGCCGACCTCGAGGCAGAAGGCTTTTATGCAGAGCTTCTATCTTTATCTTCTGCTCACTAAGCCGTCGGACATGCTGACCTTCACCGTGAACAGGGAGGGAAAGCCGTCAAAGCTGATAGCGGATATAAGAAGGATGTTTCCGGGGGCACTGTGCGGTTCGGACGATACGGTTGAGCCGACACAGCTCATATACAACAGCCTGGAAGGTTTCAGATATATTTTTTCGAGGTTTAACGAGGTACTGGAACTTAACGAGGCTGAGCAGTCCCTGCTTCATGTACTCAAGAACGATACGGTCTATGCGAAGAAATATAATGAGCTGGCGGACATTGCCCTGAGGAAGGTAAGCGAGCAGAGGATAACGCAGAACGCCGCAAGACTTCTGTACGGGGAGAAGCTCGTGGGAAGCGTCTCGAGAATGGAGACCTTTGCCTCCTGCGCCTTCGCACATTTTGCAAAATACGGTCTTGAGCTGGAGGAGAGAAAGCTCTACGAGATAGGTGCTGCCGACCTCGGAACACTTTTCCACGAGGCGTTGAAGGCATACTCCATGAGGCTTGCACAGGAGAAACTCGATTTTGCGACCGTAGGAGACAGAAGGAAGGAGTATATCCGCGAGGCTGTGGAGTATGCCATGACGGACTACAACAACTCGGTGTTCTACGACAGCAAGCGTAATGAGTACATGCGGGAGAAAATCCACTCCATGTTAGAGCGCACGGCGTGGGCGCTCGGAAAACAGACGGAGGCAGGAAGCTTCACTCCTGTCAATTTTGAGAAGAGCTTCGTTTTTGAGCAGAACGGAATGAAGATAAGAGGAAAGATTGACAGAATAGACCTAGCTAAGACGGAGGATAAGAGCTATGTCAAGATAATAGATTACAAGTCGGGAAAGAGGACGCTCGACCTCGGGAAAATATATGACGGGCTTTCCCTGCAGCTTATGGTGTATCTTCACAGCCTTATGAAGGATAACGCGCCGGGCGCGGCGATGTACTACAACATCGATGACCCTGTCGTTGACTATAAGGAAGGGGAAAATCCCGACGACGGTATTCTCGCCTCGCTGACGCCGCAGGGGATTGTAAACAGTGACAGCAGGGTGCTTGCGCTTCTCGACAAGGTGACTACCTCGGGAAAATCAAGCTACATTCCGGTAGCCTACAACAAGGATGGTACGCTCTCAAAGACTTCATCGGCTGCGAGTGAGGAGAGGCTGAGGCTTCTTGGAACCTACGCATCGATGAAGCTTGAGGAACTGGGTGAGCATATTTCGGAGGGCGAGATTGCGCCAAATCCTTATCCTGAAAGCTGCGATTACTGTCCATACAGGCTCGTGTGCGGCTTTGAGGAGGGACGCGATAAATACAGACGTCCGACGAAGCTTAACAATGATGACGGCTGTTATAAAATGTTTAGTGAGAGGGTGGAGAAAGATGGCAAGAAGCTGGACTGACGAACAGATAAGGGTGATAGAACAGAAAAATTCAAATCTTCTCGTTGCCGCCGCCGCAGGTTCGGGAAAAACTGCGGTCATGGTCGAGAGAATTATACGCAGGGTGCTCGACGAGGAAAATCCCGTGGATATAGACAGAATTGTCGTGGTTACCTTCACGAAGGCTGCCGCGGCCCAGATGAGGGAGAGGATTGCAGCGGCGCTGTCTGCGGAGCTGCTTACAAAGAAGGACGAGAAGCGTGTAAGGCTTATAAGAAAGCAGCTCGCACTTCTCGACAACGCGGTTATATGTACGATAGACAGTTTCTGCAACTACATTCTCAGGAACTACTTTAACACGATAGACCTTGACCCGTCCTACAGGATTGGCGACGAGGGGGAGCTAAAGCTTATGATGTCAGATGTCGCCGACGAGGTCATCGAGGAGGCATACGGGCAAAAGGACGCAGCCTTTCTTGAGTTTGTCGAGGGACAGCTTCCGGCAAAGAGCGACAAAAGACTCTCAGAGTGGATTATCTCACTGTACACCTTCTCGCAGAGCCACCCATACCCCGAAGAATGGCTTATGGAGTGTAAGGGCTGGTATGACATAAGTTCAGAGGAGGAGTTCGAGCGTTCCGAGGTCGTGGGCTTCGTTACCGGCCATATAAAGAAACTTTTAAAGGCGGGTATTGACGAGTACAGGGACATGATAGAGCAGCTTGAAGGTGAGGGCGGAATAGAAAAATATCTGCCGACGTTTAACAGTGACCTCGCATATTTTGAGGCGGCATACAATTCCGGCACCTACAATGAGCTGAGGCAGAGAATTGGTTTTAAGTTTGACAGGCTTGCCAACGCACCTAAGGACGCGGACGAGGAATTGAAAAACCGCGCAAAGGCTCTGCGTGACAGGGTAAAGAAGAGCGTCGGGAGAATGTCGGAGGAGCTGCTTTTCTGGTCGTCAGAGCAGAATGTCGATATGATAAGGTACATGGGTGCGTCGGCAAAAGCATTTATAGATTTGGTGCTGACCTTCACGCAGAGGTACGCAGAGCAAAAGAGCGGGAACAACATATTGAGCTTCTCTGATGTGGAGCATCTTGCTCTCAGGGTGCTGCGCGCGGACGGTGAATTTACTCACGCGGCGAAGGAGTTACAGACTCTGTATGAGGAGATATACATCGACGAGTATCAGGACAGCAACATGGTTCAGGAGCTCATTCTCACGGCGGTATCGCGTGGAAACAACATATTCATGGTGGGCGACATAAAGCAGAGCATCTACAGCTTCAGGCAGGCTGACCCGGGAATTTTTCTCGAAAAATATAACACCTACGAGGAAAAACAGGACGCTGTGAACGCCCTCATATGCCTGCACAGAAACTTTCGAAGCAGGGCGAATGTGCTGTATGCGGTGAATGATATATTTGCCGATATAATGCATGCTGATTTGGGCGGCGTTGAGTATGATACGGACGCGCAGCTTGTACCCGGAAAGAGTTTTGCCGGTGCTGAAGGCATATCTGAGGACAGCGATGCGGTTGAACTCATGCTCTGTTCTGTCGATGATATTCTTCTAAAAACGCAGGAGTCTGAACAGGATGCGGCAGATGATACCGAAGAGGCTGTGCAGGACGAGGAGAAGGGCAAGCGTGAGCTTGAGGCGGAGGCGATTGCGGCAAGGATAAAGAAACTAACCGAAAGTGAGCCGCAGCTTATATGGGACGAAAACCTTGACGGAGGAAACGGCGGGTACAGAAGGGCAGCCTACAAGGATATTGTGATACTGTTAAGGAGTGCCAATGTAGCCGGACCGGAGTATGCCAATGTGTTAAACAATGCCGGTATTCCTGCCGTGTGCAGCACCGCCTATGGGTATTTCAGCGCGGCAGAGATTGTGGAGATATTGAATATTCTGAGGGTTATCGACAACCCGAGACAGGATATAGCTCTCGCGGGTGCGCTGCGGTCATATTTCTGTTATCTCACGGCACAGGAGCTTGCACTTATCAAGAATTTTTCCCCCGACACGGACTTATACTCTGCTGTGGTGGATTATTCACACGGGGAGGACAAAGAGAAAAGTGATGCGGGGCTTGTAAAAAGGCTTCAGGACTTTTTGCGCTTTCTTGATAATTACAGGGAAAAGGCGTCGTATATGCCGATACATGAGCTTATAAAGGAGCTCATATACAGCACGGAGTATATAGTCTACGCTGCGTCAAAGAAAAACGGCAGGCGCAGAATGGCTAACCTCGACATGCTTGTAGATAAGGCTGCCGAGTATGAGAAAACCAGCTTTCACGGTCTGTTTAATTTCTTGAGATACATAGACAAGATACAGAAATATGAGGTGGACATGGGAGAGGCTGACACCATGTCAGAGAACGACGATGTCGTGAGGATAATGAGTATCCATAAGAGCAAGGGTCTTGAGTTCCCGATAGTGTTTGTGGCGGACATGGAGAAGAAATACAATCTCAGGGATGCCGCGGAGAGAGTGAACTTCCATGTGAAATTCGGTGTCGGACTTGACATGGTCGACACAAAGCTTCGCGTCAGAAAGAAGAGCTTCCACAAGAAAGCCATGGCTGAGAGCCTCAAGGTCAATGCCATCGGAGAGGAGCTCAGGGTGCTCTATGTTGCCCTGACCCGAGCTGTCGAGAAGCTGATTCTGGTCGGCAGCGTAAAGAGTGCCGACGCTGCGGTTGAGGGCTGGAAGAGAAGGGCTGAGACGGCGGGCGGCGATTACGGCTACGTCTATGGCTCAACGAACTACCTTGACCTTGCAGCCCCGGTGTTCTTTAAGAAGGTTACAAGGGCGAGGCTGAGGCTTGAGGTGGTGAGGGCTGTTGGAAAAATTGGCGCTGCGGGAGGGCTTGAGTATGATTCCGCAGGAAAAGAGGGGATATATTCACCGGCTGTATGGGACGAAGCCGCCGCGGAGGTATTCAGGAAGCGCTTTAATTTTGAATATGCGCATGAGGCTGCCGTTCATCTTCCGGGTAAATTCTCCGTATCCGAGCTAAAGCACGAGAAAATCGAGGAAGCTGACGAAGAGACAGTACATCTTGTACAGCTTGAAAAGCATAAGCCCGCGATGCAGGACAGCGCCGAGCCGGAGAAGAATGGCGGAGCTCTCAGGGGAAATGCCTACCATAAGATATTTGAGCTGTTTGACTATGAGGTGAACCCCGATGTGAAGTCTGTCAGGGAGTTCATTCATGGGCTTGTATTGACGGGCAGGATTGATGAGGAGTACGAGCGTCTGGTAAATCCTAAGCGTTTTGTGGAATTTTTGAACACACAGCTTGGCAGGAGAATGAAAAAGGCAGCGCTGACGGGGAGAATGTACCGGGAGAGACAGTTTATAACAGGCTTTCCGGCGTATATGATAAAGCAGGAGTATGCCGGCTGTGAGGATATAGTTATGGTTCAGGGTATCCTTGACTGCTGCTTCGAGGAGGACGGGCAGTTCGTGATAGTGGACTATAAGACAGACCATGTCGAGCCTGACAATGCGCGCGATATACTTGTAAAGCGCTATGAAAAACAGCTAAAGCTGTACGCCGACGCAGTGGAACAGATAAGCGGCGTGAAGGTCAGGGAGTGTGTAATCTATTCAGTTTCTGTTAGTCGTGAAATAAAACTGTAACTAGCTTGTATGGTTTTTTGTACAAATATTTGATATGCTTTTCTTTTCGGAAAAATGGGATGAAAGCGAACTAAATACGAAAAGGAGAAATGTATCATGTATATGGTGGGCTCGGTTATAAAAAATGAGCGTGAGAAACACAGGATATCACAGGAGGAATTGTGCTTTGGAATATGTGCGGTGAGCACTTTATCGAGGATAGAGCACAACGAACAGACACCTTCGATGGAAAAAGCCATGGCGCTGCTTGACAGATTGGGGCTGGAGGGCAGCAGCTATTTGTCGTTTGTCTCGGAGGATGAACATAGATTTTACAGGATAAGCCGTGATGCCGAAGAACTTATTGTACAACGAAAATATGTACAGGCATATGAGTATGTGATGAAGCATGAGGACTGTATGCACAAGAATAAGTTCAGAAAACAGTTCCTGTGCGGGATAAAGGCTATAAAGGCGTGCTTTGAGGACAAGCAGTATGAAACAGCTATCGCGATGACCGAGGAAGCAATCAGGTACACCTGTCCGCATTTTGATAAATCAAAGAGAATAAGATATTTTTTGACTGATATGGAAGTTAATATCATTAACGTGATGGCTGTTTCATATTGGTGGAGCAAAAAGAATATCGTAGCACTTAATCTTCTGCTTAATCTCACTGATGCTCTGCGCGAGCAATATTCCACAATCGGGGTTGAAAGCTTCAGATACCCGATGATACTGTGCAATCTCGCAAAATGGCTCAACGAACAGCATCGCTTTGAAGAAGCGGACGAATATATAAGAATAGGGCGGGAGGCATGCATAAAGACCGGAAAAATCAGAATGCTCCCGTTCCTGTGCTGCTGCCGGGCGACGGTTCTTCAGAGCATGGGCTGCGGTGAAGAGGAGGTAATCGGTGAGTACATAAGCGCCTATATTATGTTCAAAAATATGGGATTTGAGGATGATGCCATGAAACTGCGCTCCTATCTGCTTGAATTATATAACAGGGATCTTGAATGTATATGCGTGCCGAAAATCAGCAGTCCCACATGATTTCAAGAAAATTAAAAAAGATGATAGAATTAAAAATCATGTAACCTCCTTCGTATTAGTCTGTCTCATAATGCCCTGGCAGGTGGCAGTACAAAACATGTTCAGAAAACCGGAAGCTGTCTCATAAATCAGCTTCCATGCATCATAGTAAACTAATATAGGTAATACAAACATAGCATATCATGGTAATTTTTATTTCCGTGATATGCTATGTTATTTATAGGGGGAAAGTAGTATAATCTGCTTCTTCTTTTAAGTCGGTTATGTTTTTGATAATGTCTGTATTTTATTGCCGATTATATCTATCAGGTGGAATATATAGAAAATGGAGAAAAAGTTTTTGCGAATGTATCAGGAGATTTTTGAATAATCATTATAGAAAAATGGTGGGTGTTATGATATGGACAATGGTATTGGAAAGCCTGCGGATGGTATCAGGGAGCAGGAAAACAGCCAGAAGCTTGCGAATGACCTGAATCTGGCACTTGATATGGGGTATGGGCGTGTGGCGGCTGATAGCGGGCTGTATACGGGCTATGATTCCGGCAGTAATACCTGGGAGCTTATTGTGAAATATACCGGCGATATACAGTCTGTGGCAAAGAGGTATGGAGCAGGTGCGGTGGTGCTTCTTGGCGGATATGCCATAGTTACCCTGCCGCAGGAGCATATCAATGAATTTGCCGATTGTGCTGAGGTTGTATATATCGAAAAGCCGCACAGGCTGTTTTTTTCAGACCGGCAGGCATTGGAGCGCTCATGCGTATACTATGCTTGGAACGAACCATACAGCCTGAGCGGAGAAGGAGTGCTTGCAGCCATTATCGACAGCGGAATTGACTGGAAAAACGCAGACTTCAGAAATCCGGACGGCTCAACGAGGATACTTAAATTATGGGATCAGACGGTCACGCCTGAAAGTTCAGGGTATGCCCCGCCTGAGGGCTATGCTGTGGGTACGGAGTACAATCGTGATGTTATAAATCTTGCACTGTCTGGTGATGAAGCGGCACTAAGAAGCATGAATTTATCCCGCGACTATTCAGGACATGGAACCTTTGTGACCGGGATTGTGGCAGGAAACGGTCAGGGTATGGCAGGTTCATTTCGTGGGGTGGCATTTGAAAGTGAGCTTATCATTGTCAAGCTGGGGGACAGTGAGCAGAGACAGTTTCCGCGGACAACAAGGCTTATGGAGGCGGTCAATTACTGTATAATGGAGGCACAGAGAGCCGGAAAGCCTGTTGTAATCAACTTGAGCTTCGGTAACAATCAAGGCTCCCACGATGGCACCGACCTGCTTTCGACCTACCTTGACGCCGCTTCGGATGTCTGGAAGAATGTGATTGTCTGTGGCAGCGGAAATGAGGCAGGAAACGGAATACATGCGTCAGGCATGCTTAGCGGCAGACAGACCGAGGATGTGGAGCTTGCGGTTGGAGAGTATGAACCGGGCTTTAATCTGCAATTATGGAAAAATTATTCGGATGAGTATGGCGTGGAGCTTATTGCACCGTCCGGGGAGCGGAGCGGAAATTTGAGAACATACGGGGCGGACAGGTTGAGTCTTGACAATACGCAGGTGTATGTATATTATGGACAGCCGACGCCGTACAGCCGTTATCAGCAGATATATTTTGAGCTTGTGCCGTCCGGTGGATATGTCACGCCGGGTGTGTGGAGAATTGTGCTGACTCCGGTAAGAATTGTGGATGGAAGATATGATCTGTGGCTTCAGGAGAGTGCGGCACTCAATGAGGATACAAGATTTTTCAGACCTTCGGAGGAGACAACACTCACGGTTCCATCAGCGGCCGGCAAGGTGATAACTGTCGGTGCCTACAATTCAAGAACCGACGCCTACGCCGATTTTTCCGGGAGAGGCTACACGAGAATTAACGACAGCATCAAGCCTGACATCGTGGCGCCCGGGGTGGATATTGTCTCAACGGCGGTGAATGGCGGCTACACGGTAAGGAGCGGGACATCGATGGCGGTGCCGTTCGTGAGCGGAAGCGCGGCGCTTCTCATGCAGTGGGGGATTGTAAACCGCAACGACCCATATCTGTACGGTGAGAAGGTGAAGGCTTACCTTATAAGAACGGCAAGACATCTGCCCGGCGAACCGGTACCCTCTAAGAGAACAGGCTGGGGAGCACTGTGCCTGAAAAATGTGTTTGGGACAGGGGTATGACCCCTGTCCCAAACAGCTTGTTCTATTTAGTTGGATGCGTTTTTCTTAGCGCGGTATCTTGCCGTACCATCGAGAATCTTCTTGCGGATACGAAGGTTCTTAGGTGTAATCTCAAGAAGCTCGTCTGTGTCGATGAACTCAAGAGCCTGCTCAAGGCTTAATACTCTAGGAGGTGTGAGACGGAGAGCCTCATCAGCACTTGAAGAACGTGTGTTGGTGAGCTGCTTCTTCTTACATACGTTAACCTCGATATCCTCAGCCTTGCCGTTCTGGCCGACTATCATTCCGCCGTATACCTGCTCGCCCGGACCAACGAAGAGAGTACCTCTCTCCTGTGCATTGTAAAGACCGTAGGTTACAGTCTCGCCGGCCTCGCTCGCGATGAGGGAGCCCTGCTTACGGTACTGGATGTCTCCCTTGTATGGGCCATAGCCGTCGAAGGTTGTATTTAAGATACCATTACCCTTGGTATCAGTCATGAATTCACCTCTGTAGCCGATAAGACCACGCGCAGGGATTGAGAACTCAAGTCTTGTGTAGCCGCCGTTCGCAGGGGACATGCCGTTTAACTCACCCTTACGGTTGCTTAACTTCTGGATAACTGTGCCGGAGAACTCATCAGGAACATCAACGTATGCAATCTCCATCGGCTCAAGCTTCTGGCCGCGCTCATCGAAGTGGTAGAGAACCTCAGCCTTGCTTACTGCGAACTCATAGCCCTCACGGCGCATGTTCTCGATAAGAACGGAAAGATGAAGCTCACCACGTCCGGACACCTTGAAGGCTTCCGTTGTCTCCGTATCTTCAACTCTTAAGCTTACATCGGTGTTAAGCTCACGGTAAAGTCTGTCACGCAGATGACGGGAGGTGATGAACTTGCCTTCCTTACCTGCAAGAGGGCTGTCATTTACGATGAAGTTCATGGCTATGGTAGGCTCTGAAATCTTCTGGAAAGGAATTGCAACAGGGTTGGTTACCGAGGTGAGTGTATCGCCGATGTGAAGCTCGGCAATACCTGATATTGCAACGATGGCACCGATTGTAGCCTCGTTGACCTCCTTCTTGTTGAGGCCCTCGAACTCGTAGAGCTTGCCAATCTTGACCTTCATCTTCTTATCAGGGTTGTGATGGTTGACTAACATAAGCTCCTGATTAACCTTGATTGTACCATTGTCGATTTTGCCTACACCTATTCTTCCGACATACTCGTTGTAGTCGATTGTGCTGATAAGTATCTGCGGGTCAGCATCAGGATCGCCCTCAGGGGCAGGGATATGCTTTAAAATTGTCTCAAATAGAGGAGTCATGTCGTTTGACTCGTCCTCAAGCTTGTACTTTGCAAAGCCTGCCTTGGCAGATGCAAAAATGAACGGACAGTCAAGCTGCTTGTCGTTTGCGTTGAGATCCATGAGAAGCTCTAATACCTCGTCGACAACCTCGTCAGGACGCGCTTCCGGACGGTCAATCTTGTTCACACACACGATTATATCGAGGTCCATCTCAAGAGCTTTTCTTAAAACGAACTTTGTCTGCGGCATGGCACCCTCGTAGGCGTCGACAACGAGGATAACACCGTTGACCATCTTTAAAACTCGCTCAACCTCACCACCGAAATCGGCATGACCCGGAGTATCAATAATATTTATCTTAGTATCCTTATAATATACGGCAGTGTTCTTGGAAAGAATGGTGATTCCTCTTTCACGCTCTATGTCATTGGAATCCATTACTCGCTCTGCCACTTCCTGATTGGCGCGGAAAGTTCCGCTCTGCTTTAACAGCTCATCTACTAATGTTGTCTTACCATGGTCTACATGGGCGATAATCGCAATATTTCTGACATCATTACGGGTTGTTTTCATAAATTTCCTCATTTCTGCGCCCCCGGCGCTCCTAAAAAACGTAAACCTAATTTTCAACTTTACTAGTTTATCACATTTTTTCATAAAAACAAGTGCTGATTTAGAAATTTGCCCACTTTTCACATATAATATGTAGAAATACGGTATGACAGAGCATTTTTTATGCAGATTTAAAAATTTTTTATATTTTTTTAATGTTTTCGTGAATATTTGAACACATTTTGCATATATATTTAGGGATAAAGATATTATCAGGCGTACAGTATCACCATGATGTGGAGAAAAAACTTTGCTGTGGTGGTGCCGCCAAAAATGAAGGGAGAAACAGAAGAATGCTTGACAAAGTAATTGAAAACAACAGGGTAACAATCATTGGTGAGGTAGTATCAGACTTCACCTACAGCCATGAGGTCTTTGGGGAGGGATTTTACATGGTTGACATCGCAGTAAATCGACTCAGCAACAGCGTGGACATTATCCCGCTTATGGTTTCTGAGAGGCTGGTCGATGTGACGGAGGATTATCGTGGAATGATTATCGAGGCTACAGGGCAGTTCCGTTCCTATAACCGCCACGAGGAAAATCACAACCGTCTTGTACTTTCCATCTTTGCAAGGGAATTTGCCGTAGCGGAGGAGACGCAGGAGGCTACCAACACGAACCAGATATTTCTTGACGGATATATCTGCAAGCCGCCTGTATACAGAAAGACTCCTCTCGGAAGAGAGATTGCCGATATTCTTATCGCTGTCAACCGTCCATATGGCAAGTCGGACTACATACCTTGCATTGCGTGGGGACGTAACGCAAGATATGCTGCGGGCTTCAAAATCGGTGAGCACATCCGCATATGGGGACGTGTTCAGAGCAGGGAATATACAAAGAAGCTTGATGAGGATACCCAGATTAAGAGAACGGCTTACGAGGTTTCTGTAAGCAAAATTGAGTGTGTAGATGAGGATGATGAGCAGGAATAAGCTGAATTTCCTGCGTGGATGAAGGCGGTTTGTACCCCGCGGGCATGAAAAATGTGCCTGCGGGGTGTTTTATATAGTAAAATAGTGCGCTGCACAGTTCAAGCTATCTTGCACATTTGCCTGCAACGTGTTAATATTTAAAATATATTGCCATATTTATGAGCGTTATGAGCGGGTATGCATTTGAGAGGATTGAAGATTCATCTGCAGATATCCGCCTGACAGGTAGGAGGGTTATTTTTTTGAGTGAATATGTATTTTTGTTCGACCTTGATGCAACAATCACAAAGGCGGAGATACTGCCTGAGATAGCGGTGAAGATAAATAAAGAGCAGCAGATGAGAGAACTGACTGAGAAAACCATGGCAGGCGAGATACCGTTTGACCATAGCTTTCTTGAGAGAGTGAAGCTGCTCTCAGAGATTCCGGTGAGCACGGTGAGAAACATTATTGCAGGAGTTCCTTTAAATGAGCAGCTTGTGGAGTTTATCCGCGGAAACAGGGAGCGCTGCTATGTGGTGACGGGAAATCTGGATATCTGGATTGAGGAGCTTATGTCGGAGCTTGGAATGGACGGGCATTACTTCTGTTCAAGGGCGACGGTTAAGGATGATAAGATAGTGAGCGTTGACTATGTGGTAGATAAGGGAGAGGTTGTTGACGGTTTTAAGGACAGACCGTTCGTGGCCGTTGGCGACGGCAATAATGATGCACAGATGATTGCAGCAGCGGAAATCGGAATTGGTTTTGGCGGCGTGAGGGATATTGCACCGGCAGTTCTCAAGTGTGCGACACATGCAACATATTCGGAGGATAGATTATGTCAGTTTCTAAGACAATTGTTATAAGCTGTGCCGGAATGGGAACGAGACTTGGAATAGGCTCGACAAAGGCACTTATTGATATTGATGGAAAGCCGCTCATAATAAGGCAGCTTGAGCTCTTGAAGGATTTTGATGATATCCGCATCGTAGTCGGCTACCAGATGGAGAAGGTCATCGAGGTTGTGAATTCATACCGCAAGGATATTTTGTTTGTATTTAACCACGATTACAGGAATACGGGAACGGGCGGAAGCTTTTCGCGTGCGATTAAGCATGCGGCAGACCTTGTGGTATCGCTTGACGGGGATTTGTTAGTTCACCCTGACGACCTTATGCGTGTGCTTCATTCCGACAAGGAGTGCGTGTGCGGCGCGATACCGTGCACGGAGGATCCGATGCTGATGAAAACGCTCACACAGAACGGACAGATATATGGCGTGGGATTTTCGAGGGATGAGGGCGAGTACGAGTGGACAGGCCTTGCACAGGTTAAGACGGCAAGACTCACACCCGGAGACCACCATGTCTGCGATATGATGGTTCCGCTTCTGCCGCTTCCGATGGAGCTCATAAGAACCAAGGAGATAGATACCATGGCTGATTACGAGCACGCGGTGGCATGGGTCAGGAGCGGATACGCAGATTAATTGTGCCTTATTAGAAGATTTATATAAATTTATGGAGGACATGCAATGCAGGCTGTGATACTTGCTGCCGGAATGGGCAAAAGACTTAAAGAGCACACCAGAGAAAAGACCAAGTGCATGGTCAAGGTGGGCGGTCAGACGATAATAGAGAGAGGACTTAGGATACTCGACGTCGAAGGGCTGTCGCGCATAATTGTCGTGACCGGCTATAAAGGTGAGGGACTGAAAGAGCATGTGGCTTCACTTGGACTTTCAACACCGGTTGTATACGTCAACAACAGCGAGTACGCTTCGACGAGCAATCTGTATTCTCTCAATCTTGCCGGTGAATATCTTAAGGAAGACGACACGCTTGTAATAGAATCGGATATCATTTATGAGAAGGCCGTCGTTGACAGAATGTTAGAGTCAGACGAGGATTGTCTGACTTTTGTATCGAAGCCTAAGCCGTGGATGGATGGCTCAATCGTGACGATTGATCGTGACGGCTATATCGATGATTTTATAGGTGCGGACAATTTTAAGTTCCAGGATATGGACAGCTATTATAAGACTGTCAGTATGTACAAGCTTTCCAAAAATTATCTCAACAAGGTATACCTGCCGCTGCTTTCAGCCTATGTTCAGGCATGGGGAAACAAGACTCACTACGAGTCAGCGCTCAAGGTGGTTGCATTTAAGGAGCAGAAGGTTTTGAGGGCTATTGTGCTTGAGAATGAGAAATGGTATGAGATTAACGATATTCAGGACATCGACATCGCCGAGAGCATATTTGCCGAGGGAGATGAGAAGCTTGTGCGCTACATGAAGCGTTTCGGCGGTTATTGGAGATATGAGGGAATGTATGATTTCTGCTATCTTGTAAATCCGTTCTTTCCTAACCAGCGTTTTATGGACGAGATGAAGGCTAATTTTGAGACGCTCATAAGGGAATATCCTTCGGGAATGGCGGTCAACAGCCTTCTTGCGGCAAAGTACTTTGAGCTGCGTCCTGAGCAGGTGTGTGTGGGAAACGGCACTGCGGAGCTTATCAAGTCCCTCATGGAGAATTTTTCGGGAAATATAGGACTTATATATCCTACCTTCGAGGAGTACCCTCACAGAAAAAAGAAGGAACAGCTTGTTCCTTTCCGGGTAATCAACGAGGATTTCACCTATACGGTCGATGATATCATGGATTTTTACAGGGACAAGGACATTCAGGCGATAGTGCTTGTAAATCCGGACAACCCTTCGGGACATTTTATCGTTCGGGACGATATATTAAGGCTTGAGGAGTGGGCGTCAAAGAGGAATGTGAGTGTAATTGTTGACGAGTCCTTCGTCGACTTTGCCGATATACCTGAGCAGACGCTTCTGACACAGGATATAATAGACAGCCACAGAAGGCTTATCGTGTTAAAGAGCATCTCAAAATCCTTCGGAGTTCCGGGGCTGCGGCTCGGAATAATAGCGTCAGCGGACAGGGACATGATTGCAGCCATGAAGAAGGACGTCGCCATATGGAACATCAATTCGTTTGCTGAGTACTACATGCAGATAATTGAGAAGTACAAGGATGATTATGAGGATGCTATGAGGCGTTTCATGGATGTAAGGCGCCGTTATGTGGCTAAGCTTGAGAATATACCTGCACTAAGGGTTTTTCCGTCGCAGGCGAATTATGTCATGTGCCGTCTTGAGAACGGTATGTCTTCGAGAAGGCTTGCGGATGTCATGCTTAACAAGTATAATATTCTTATAAAGGATCTTTCAACCAAGGAGGGACTCAACGGAGGTAATTACATAAGGCTTTCCGTAAAGACCGACGAGGAAAACGATGTGGTTGTGAAGGTGCTTGGCGAGCTTCTGTGATTGTACAAGGTACGTTATTAATTATGTAATGTATTTAACGATTATTTAATTAATAAAAAGGAGGTCTTTCCTATGAAAAAACGGCTGCTATTTATATTTAATCCATGGTCGGGTAAAGCGCATGTCAAGGACCATCTTTTTGATATAACGGATGAGTTTTCAAAAGCGGGCTATCTTGTGACGGTCTATCCGACACAGAAATCAAAGGACTGCTATGACTATCTGAAAAAGCATACCAGAGAATATGACGTGATTGTGTGCAGCGGCGGAGACGGCACGTTAAATGAGGCGGTAGCGGGTATGTTAGACAGCGGCACGGACAGACCGATGGGCTATATCCCGAGCGGCAGCACGAACGATTTTGCATCGAGTCTGCTTATACCTAAGACAGTAACCCATGCGGTGAAGAATATTGTTGACGGCACGGAATATCTGTGCGATGTCGGCTCGTTTAACGGCCGCTGGTTTAACTATGTGGCAGCCTTCGGGCTGTTTACCGAGGTATCATACGCCACACCGCAGCAGCTTAAAAATACTTTTGGACATCAGGCGTACATAATCGAGAGCGTGAAGAGCTTTGCGAGCCTCAAGGCATATCAGCTCAAGGTAAAAATTGACGATATGGTTATTGAGGACAAGTTTATTTATGGTATGGCGGCTAACTCCAAGTCAGTAGGCGGCATGAAGGGAATAACGGGAAAAGAAATTAAGCTTGACGACGGCTTATTTGAGGTTATACTAATAAAGGGACCGAAAAATCCTGTTGAATTCCAGACCATGTTCAGTGGCTTTATTTTTCAGAACGACAACAGTATGGTAATGCATTTTAAATGCAGAGAGATTTCATTTTCAAGTGAGGAACCGATACCATGGGTGTTAGACGGTGAGTTTGGCGGGAACCAGACGGACGTTAATATCCGTGTGGAAAATAAAAAGGTCAGATATCTGCTTGCAAAACGTCCGTAGATGTGATAATTTATCCAAAGATGTTTAAATGTTTTGCTTATAAGCAGGAGTGGCAGCGGACTGTTATTATCCGTCCGCACCGGAAAAGGAAAAAGAGAGGATAAAAAAGAGAAGGAGGAATTGACAATGGCAAATGCAAGAGCAGCCAAGAAGGCAGCAAAGGCGAAGGAAGCTCAGACAAAAGCTGTGGAGGTTAACACAACAGAGGCAGCGGAAGTTAAGGTAGAAGAGCCTCAGACCGTTGAGACAAAGGAAACAGAGGTTAAGGAAGCTGTAAAGGCTGAGACCGTCGAGGCAAAGGCAGAGCCTGCAGAAGTTAAGGAGGAGCCGAAGGCAGAGGAAGCTAAGCCTGCAAAGAGGGTAGGCAGACCTCGCAAGAATCCGGAAGATGCGGCAAAGACAGTTAAGGCAGATAAGAAGCCAAGAGTATCCAAGGCAGCAGCTAAGCCTGCTAAGGAGAACGGTGCAGCTAAGGCAGAGCAGGCAGCAGGCGTTAACGTCATTGTTGAGTTCAACGGCACACAGCGCAAGGTTGACGAGATTGTCAACAAGATTAAGGACGAATGGGTTGCCGCAGGACACAGACTCTCAAGCATCAAGTCACTTGACGTCTATGTTAAGCCTGAGGATTATACAGCATACTATGTCATCAATGGCAAGGTAACCGGCAAGGTGTGGATGTAATAAAAGCCAATAGATATAATATAGATACTAAGAAGCCGCATGGGTTAAACCGATGCGGCTTTTTTGCGTGCAATAACTAAAGTGTAGTAATAATTAAAGTGCAATCCTAACCATTTGGGTAGTTCACAAAAAGAAGTTTGAGGAGTAAAATATATAATGTGTTAGTATGGAACAGGTTGTCGAAGCATGTTTTGACAACCTGTGGACCTGCAAAAGTGCAAAAAAGATTACATGAGCGGAGGAACGGAGGATGAAGGGTAAAAGGTGGTATACAACCGCGCTGTTTGCGGCGGGCTGTATCGCGGTGAACTGTGGCGGGAGATTTCTGGCGCTGTGGCTGCAGCTCCCGCTGTGGCTTGACTCATTTGGCACGGTGCTGGCAGCGTATGTTTTAGGACCGGTCTGCGGCACTATGGTTGGCATGACCGGAAATATAATATATTCGATGGTCAACTCATGGGACAGCATGATATATGCGCTTGTGAGTGCAATGGTCGGAATATCGGTAGGCCTGTGTGCAAAAAAGGGGTATCTTAAAAGTCTCTTTGGGGCTCTTTCAGTGAGTTTTCTGGTGACTGTTATTTCAGTTCTCATTTCAGTTCCGATAAATTTCAGGTTTTCGGGAGGATATACTCAGAATATATGGGGTGACGGCATTATTGAGGCGATGAGAAAAATTGGGTTTAATAATTTCTTTAGCTGCTGTATCGGTCAGTTTTACCTTGACTTTCTGGACAAGGTTATAACTGTGCTGTCACTTTATGCCACAATTAAATTTATTACAAAAAAGAGGGCTGCCTGCTCTAAGAAGAACAGCCTCCGCCATGTGGCACAGATAGTGCTCGTTGTGTTAGTGGGCAGTCTTGCCGTGCAGGAGGTTAAGGCGGCTGAATACAGCTCGGTTAATGATAATCATGATGGGGGCGCACAGACGACGGATTACAGCGGGTATATACAGACAGTGTACGGCAGGAAGAATGGCATTCCCGGCGGTTCGGCGAATGATATCGCTCAGACGAACGACGGTGTGCTGTGGTTTGGAACCTACGGCGGTCTGTACAGATATAACGGAAGTGAATTTGAGTGGATGGACGAGTATGAGTCTGTAAAGACCGTAAACTGCCTTTATAAGGATGAGGAGGGCAGGTTATGGATTGGAACTAACGATAACGGTGTATCCATTCTCATCAATGATACACTTGCGAATGTCATCTCACACAAGGACGGTCTTGCGGCTGACGCAGTGCGATGCATCACGCAGAGTACGGACGGTGACTACTATGTCGGAACCACGGGCGAGCTGTCTATAGTGACCCTGGCGGGCGGTATGTCCGTAAAGAGCACGATTCATGATATTACATATGCGAAGTGCATGGACGCGGACAAGAACGGCGATGTTGCCGTGGTCACGGATGAAGGCTCCCTATATCTGCTTAATGGCGGAAGGATTGTCAGCATGAAGCTTCCAAATGTGGGTTATGAGTATACAAGTTGTCTTTACATCGAGGGGATGCTGTATGTGTCCACCGCGGATGATGAAATACATATATATTCGACGCAGGAGGGGAAGCTTGAATGTGTCGATAAGCTGTACTGCGATGGAATAAAAAATATCAAGTCTCTGTATTTTACCGATGACAATACACTGTTTGTGTGTGCCGATAACGGAGTGGCTTATTTTGACGAGAATGGCAGCTATGAGCTCATAAATACAGGAGCCTTTAACAGTTCAATAGACCATATGCTATTTGACTACCAGGGAAATCTCTGGTTTACCTCATCAAGACTTGGCGTGATGAGAATGTGCAGATCGGTGTTTAAGAAGCTGGACTATGACAATGGTGCGGAGGGACAGGTTGTAAACTCAACGGTATTAAGAGACGGTTTATTTTATATAGGTACCGATAGTGGGCTTGTTGTATACAATGAAAATCAGGGGAAATGTGTTTACAATGAGCTTACAGATGAGCTTGACGGTGTGAGAATAAGATGTGTGTACAAGGATGCAGAGGATTGTTTGTGGATATGCACCTCCGGACAGGGTATAT
Organism: uncultured Lachnospiraceae bacterium; assembly: GCA_934351925.1. Classification (GTDB taxonomy): domain Bacteria; phylum Bacillota; class Clostridia; order Lachnospirales; family Lachnospiraceae; genus CAG-882. The sequence continues at coordinate 28,451 of CAKRJT010000010.1, read as the reverse complement.
ACACGTTTTCGGCAGATAACCGGATAAGTATATATGACACCGGCAGCGGCACGGGAGGAAATAAGTTCAGAACGATAATACAGCTCAAAGACGGTTCAATGCTGGCAGCAGGAGATTCCGGACTTACGTTCATAAGGGACGGTGCTGTGTCGGGCACGGTCGGTTATGATGAGGGAATGGCAAATACCAAGGTGCTATGCGTGCTCGAGCAGGGAGATACCTTGCTTGCGGGAACGGACGGAAACGGAATAGATGTCATAAAAGACGGGAGGGTTGTTGATAACTACGGTACGGATGAGGGACTGAGCTCAGGCGTGGTGCTCAGAATGATTGCCGATAGATCCGGAGATGGAATATATGTCGTGACAAGCAATAATCTATGCTACATGAGTGCCGGGGGTATAAGGATTCTTGACAATTTTCCGTATTACAATAATTATGATATTGTACAGACCGACAACAATACACTTTTTGTTCTCAGCTCAGCGGGAATATATGTGGTAGGGGAGGAAGAACTTCTTAGTGATGGTGAGCTTGAGTATAAACTGTTAAGCAGCGGAGCGGGGCTTGATGCGGCACTGACACCTAATGCGTGGAATTGCATTGATGATAAAAATAATCTTTATCTGTCTACGGATACGGGTGTGGTGTACATGAATTTAGACAACTATGAGGTGTCTGTCCGCTCATACAGAATGCAGATGAAATCAATAGAACTTGATAATGTCAGATATATTGTCGAGAACGGGGAGGATATACATATAGGAAGCGGCGTGCAGAAGATTGAGATTTTTCCCGAGATAATCAATTATTCAATAAATGTTCCTTACGTCAGTGTGTATCTTGAAGGGTTTGATGAGAAGCCGAGGGTTATGCTTCAGAGCGAGCTTTCGGGTGTTATATATACGGGACTTCCGATCGGAACATACACTTTTCATTTGTCCGTGCTGGATAGTAAGGGACAGAATGTGATAGTAGAGAATACCTATACAATGATAAAGGATGCGGAGATTTATGATCACTGGTGGTTCGTTTTTTATACGGTTGTGGTATTCGCAATCGCCGTTGCATATCTTACATGGCTTGTGTTCAGGACGCAGGTACAGAAGGCGATGAATCTTCAGAAGAAGGAACTTGAGCTGGCAAGGACACAGCTTGAGATGGGAAATGAGACGGTTCTCACGATAGCGAGAACGGTGGACGCTAAGGATGTGAATACCAGCCAACATTCTGCGAGGGTCGCCGAGTATTCGGTGCTCATAGCCGAGGAGCTTGGCTTTGATGAAAAGAGCCGTGAGCAGTTAAAGCGGGCGGCGTTGTTACACGATATCGGAAAAATCGGAATACCTGACAGCATATTAAACAAGCCGGACAGACTCACGGACGAGGAATACGATATAATGAAATCCCATGTGGTCAAGGGCGGAGAGATATTAAAGAGCTTTACGCTTATAGAGCATGTGGAAGAGGGCGCACTGTACCATCATGAAAGATATGATGGAAAGGGCTATGTCCATGGACTTAAAGGTGAGGAAATTCCGCTCAACGCGCGAATAATCGGAATTGCGGATACATTTGATGCGATGACGGCGAACAGAGTCTACAGAAAACAGTTGGATATTGACTATGTAATCGGTGAACTTAAAAGGGGCAGTGGAACGCAGTTCGATCCTAAGCTTGTTGACATAATGCTGAGACTTATAGATGAAGGAAAGATTGACATAAATAGCCTGTATAAGAAAAAAACATCGGATGAGGAGGGGAGAGCATGAAAAGAGCGTATTTAATAACCTTTATAACCTGCATCATTGCAGTTGCGGGCACATTTTTGTTTACGCGGCTTTTCGAGGATGATGGGGACAGGGTTGTAAAGGTCGGTTTTATCTATGTCGGCGATGCGAGCACGGGCTATACGGGGAATTTCATAGATGCACAGCTTGAGCTTGAGAAAGTATATGGGGATAAAGTTCAGATAATGGCAATGTACAATGTTGCTGAGGGAACGGAGAGCGAGTACCTGCAGCAGCTTGTCGATGAAGGTTGTGATATCATATTTTCCACAAGCTATAACTTTGGTGTGACTACGAAGCAGTTTGCGGAGAGATATCCTGACATTGAGTTTTGCATGGCAACCCGTGACAATGCCAATGAGGAGCCGTATCTTGCAAATTACCACACCTTTATGGGTGCGATTTATGAGGGAAGATATACTGCCGGGGTTGCAGCGGGAATGAAGCTTTTAGAGCTCATTGACAAGGGTGTGATAACTGCCGGACAGGCAAAGATAGGCTATGTGGGAGCATATCCGTATGCGGAGGTCATATCGGGCTACACTGCGTTCCTGTTAGGTGTCCGTTCAATTGTACCTGATGCGGTTATGACGGTGAAGTATACCTACAACTGGAACGACTATCTAATCGAGAAAAAATATGCAAAGCAGCTAATAAATGAGGGATGTGTGATAATCTCACAGCACTCTGATACGGCAGGCCCTGCCATCGCCTGCGAGGAGACGGATGTTTCGACACCTGTGTATCTTGTAAGCTACAATCAGAGCATGGCTGACATTGCACCTACCACCTACATAACAGGCTGCAAGATTAACTGGAAGCCATACGTCGTAGGCGCCGTAGGTGCCGTTATGAAGGGAAAGAACATAGAAAAGACCGTGAAGGGCAAGGTGATAGGAAATGATATCGGAGCCGGCTTCGACGAAGGCTGGGTTGAGATGCTGAAGCTCAATGATGTGATTGCGGCTGAGGGGACGAAGGAGAAAATGGCAGAGGTTATCGACGGTTTCAGGAAAGGAAGGATAGAGGTATTTAAGGGTGATTATATAGGTGTCAATGTTGATGACCCGGATGATGTATACGATTTGTCTGTTGGTTATCAGGAGAATTATAACAGCTCGGCACCTACGTTTAAATATATTCTTCAAGGTATTATTACAATCGAATGAAAATGGGGGAATTTGATGGCTGATAAGGACAAGCTTATATATATAAGATCGAATAAAGCTTACAGAAAAATGAAGGCGGCTGATGAGGATAAAATTACTGTCTACATATATGGCGTGACCGGAACGGGAAAGACCGAGCTGATAAGAAGATATCTTGGAAAAAGGAAATATCTGTACTATGACATGGCAGGGGATTGTACGGGCCTGCTTGATTTGGGAAGGGAAGCACAGGGGCAGATTGTCGTTGTCGACAATCTGCATGAGCTTGTCTCAGGCGGTGAAAATGAAGCCATAAAACAGAGGATAGTCAGGCTGATTGAACAGGGTGACATATGGGTCATATTAGCGGGAAGAAGCGATATTCCGCCATGGCTTACCGCGGTAAGATACAGGGAGGTTTTCTGCTGCATAGAACAGGAGGAGCTTGTATGGCAGGATGAGGCTGTAGGACAGTATGTGGACAGGACGGGAATGGTGTTTACCGATAGTCAGAGGGATATTCTGGTAAAGAGCTGTATCGGGATGCCTATCGCGTGGACGATAACCTACAGCTATTATGAACAGGAGCGAGTCAATGATGATGCCGAAAATCTGAGGCAGCCGCTTTCCGATGAGCGGTTTCAGGCGCTGCTTCAAAAGGGCTTTTCCAGAATGTGGGATTATCTTGAGTATCATGTGTATGACAGATGGGATATTGAACTTCAGGAATTTCTGCTTGAGATATCCATTGTAGAGAACTTTAATGTGCGGCTTGCAGAGATGATTACGGGGAGAAATGATGTCGAGGTGCTTATAGACAGGGCAAAATGGATAGGAAATTTTGTCTTTGAGAGCAGGCAGAACGGCGAGGCGGTATATGAGCTTGCCGATGCAGTGAAGGTGAGCATGCATAGGAGGCTCTATAGAAGATGCTCAAAGGAAAAAATACGCACCTTGTATGAGAATGCAGGGCTGTACTATCAGCTTAATTCAAAGCCGCTTGATGCGCTCAGAATGTATGAGACGGTAGGGGATACACAGAGAATTGTGTCGATTCTAATAGATAATGTGAGAAAGACAGCAAATACGGCCTACTATTATGAGTTGAAGAGATATTATCTTGAACTGCCGGAGGATGCCATAAAAAAGAGCCCGGAGCTGATGAGCGGAATGAGCATGCTCATGTCAATGATGCTCGATGTCAATGAAAGCGAGAGATGGTATGAAGAACTTTCGCATTATTCACTGACACACACGGGAAGCGAAAAAAGGCTCGCGATGAGCAGGCTGCTGTATCTGGACATAGCGCTTCCGCACCGTGGGACGGAGGATATGGCAGAGATTGTAAATAGGGCGCATAATCTTATTGCTGATAAGCAGGTTTCATTTTGTGAGTTTTCGCTTACCGGCAGTCAGGCATCATTGATTAACGGGGAGAAGGATTTCTGTGTGTGGAGCAGGAAAGACAGGGAGGCAGCACAGGATATCGGAAAGTCATTAGAGCAGATGTTTGGCCATTATGGGAAGGGTCTTGTGAGCATGGCTCTTGCAGAGAGCAGCTTTGAAAAGGGCGGGGATAATTATGAGGTGGCAGTGCTTGCAAATAAGGGAAGAATGCAGGCTGAAGCAGGCGGAAGGACAGAGATGTGTTTTGTTGCGGACGGGATTCTTTCATGGCTTCATATAATCACGGGAAAGGTTTCGGAGGCAGTTGAGCTGCTGCAGAGATTTTATGACAGGGCTGAGCGTGAAGGGTGCGAGGGGATATTGTCTAATATACACACATTTCTGGCAAGGTGTGCATTGTACAATGGTGATAGTGATGCGGTTTCAAAATGGATTTTGTCAGCTCCCGATGAGGAGCAGTTTTTTTCGATAAATGACCGTTTTCATTATATGACAAAAATAAGGGTATATATATCGCTTGGAAGATATGAGAAGGCATATAATCTTCTGGCAAAATGTGAATATTACGCACAGGTTATGAACAGGCCTTATATTTTTATGGAGGTTGGGATTCTTAAGGCCGTAATTTTGTACAGAACCGGGGATGAAAGCTGGAAGAAGGTGTTTAAGGATGCATTTGAGAAGGCGCAGGAGTATGGTTTTGTCAGGATAATTAGCAGGGAGGGAAATGGAATACTGCCTCTTCTTGATGAAATAGCTCATAAAAAGGAGATGGGGGAGCAGGATGATAATATGATGATGAAGGCGCAGGAGCCTGATTTTTTTAAGAGGGTGCTTGAGGAGACACGCCGCATGGCAAAATATTATCCCGGTTATCTTAGACAGGATAAGGAAACGGTTGTATTAAGCGGGACCTCAATAAATATTATGAAACTGCTTGCACGGGGAATGTCAAAAGAGAGGATTGCCAATGAGCTTGGAATGTCGACTGCAAATGTAAAATATCATACTCAGCAGGCATACAGGAAGCTCGGTGTTTCAAACAAGACGGAGGCCGTTATGGAGGCGGGAAGATTGGGACTTATATAAAGTTTTCTCTTGATTTAACGGGCTGATATGTTAATATAATATATATGATGTTGAGGTCAAAAGGTATTTTGACCTCTATGATATCGAATTGCTCCGCACTGCGTGCTCCCGCAATTCTCAAAAACATTCGTAATTCGCACATTTTTCTTTGAAAAATGGCTGCTTACTCATGTTTTTGGCGGGTCACAATGTCAAAAATCCTCACGCAAGCAAGCTTGCATCAGATTTCTGACCTTTTGACCCTGATATCATATATATTATGTATTGCGTTATTCAGATTGGAGACAATATGTCAGGTTCAACATTTGGAAATATATTCAGGATAAGCACTTGGGGCGAATCCCACGGGAAGGCACTCGGGGTTGTAATCGACGGCTGCCCGGCAGGACTTGAACTGTGCGAGGATGATATACAGGCATTTCTTGACCGCAGGAAGCCGGGACAGTCTAAGTATGTCACGCAGCGGAATGAGAGCGACAGCGCAGAGATACTCTCAGGTGTCTTTGAGGGAAGAACGACGGGAACGCCGATTTCGCTTATTGTGAGAAATGAGTCACAGCGCTCGTCTGACTATTCGGAGATTGCCGGGTATTACAGACCGGGACATGCCGATTACACCTTCGATGAGAAGTATGGCTTCAGGGATTACAGAGGAGGCGGACGTTCATCGGGGCGTGAGACTATAGGAAGAGTGGCAGCAGGAGCGGTTGCGGCGAAGATACTTGGGCAGATGGGTATTGAGGTGTTCGCCTATGCGAGCGCAATAGGCGGCATTGAACTTGACAGGGACAGCTTTTCACCTGATGAGCGGGACAATAATCCGTTTGCCATGCCCGATGCCGGGGCGGCAGAGAGAATTAAGGAATACGCCGATAAGAAGCTTGAGGAATGTAACTCGATGGGCGGAATTATCGAGTGTGTTGTGAAGAATATGCCGACAGGAATAGGTGAGCCTGTGTTTGAGAAGCTTGATGCCAACCTCGCCAAGGCAGTAATGTCAATCGGCGCCATCAAGGGTGTTGAGATAGGTGACGGCTTCAGGGCAGCACAGAGCACGGGGCTTGGTAACAACGATGCGTTCAGAATACGGGACGGCAGGGTCGTTAAGGCGACCAACCACTCCGGCGGTATTCTTGGCGGAATGAGTGATGGATCAGATATTATTTTGAGAGCCGCCGTTAAGCCTACGCCGTCGATTGCTGCGGTGCAGCAGACGGTAAACAGGCAGGGTGAGGAGATTGATATATCCATACACGGCAGGCATGACCCTATGATTGTTCCAAGGGCGGTGGTGGTTGTCGAGGCGATGACGGCACTCACACTTGTGGATATGCTCTTTATGGGAATGACATCGAGACTTGACAGGATTGTGGATTTCTATAAAAATAGATGAAATAGTTATGACTTTTTGGAGGAAACAGACAGTATATGTATGAATTATTGACAACGGACGGAATGGCTAAGAGAGGTACCTTTCACACAGTTCACGGGACAGTGCAGACACCACTTTTTATGAATGTGGGTACGGCGGCTGCCATCAAGGGAGCTGTTGCCACGACAGACCTAAGGGAGATTGGAACGCAGGTCGAGCTATCTAACACCTACCATCTTCATGTGAGACCGGGAGACAAGGTTGTAAAGCAGATGGGCGGCCTGCACAAGTTTATGAACTGGGACAGACCGATACTTACCGATTCAGGTGGATTTCAGGTGTTTTCACTTGCAAGCCTTCGTAAAATCAAGGAGGAGGGAGTGTATTTTAACTCCCACATAGACGGAAGAAAGATTTTCATGGGGCCTGAGGAGAGCATGCAGATACAGTCTAACCTCGCTTCGACTATTGCGATGGCGTTTGACGAGTGTCCTCCGCACCCGGCTACGAGAGAGTACATGCAGAATTCGGTTGACAGGACGACGAGATGGCTAAGAAGATGTAAGGCAGAGATGGCGCGTCTTAACGGTCTTGAGGATACCATAAATAAGCAGCAGATGCTCTTTGGCATCAATCAGGGCGGAATTTTCGACGATATCAGAATAGAACATGCAAAGGTTATTTCGGAGCTTGAACTCGACGGATATGCGCTTGGAGGACTCGCAGTGGGCGAGACACATACGCAGATGTACCGCATCATCGAGGAGACAACACCGTATTTACCTAAGAATAAGCCGACATATCTTATGGGTGTCGGAACACCTGCGAACATCCTTGAGGCGGTTGACAGAGGGGTTGATTTCTTCGACTGCGTGTACCCGTCAAGAAACGGCAGGCATGGACATGTCTATACACATAAGGGGAAAATCAATCTTTTCAATGCACGGTATGAGCTTGACAATGAGCCTATCGAGGAGGGGTGCGGCTGTCCGGCATGCAGGAATTACAGCAAGGCATATATAAGACACCTTTTAAAGGCTAAGGAGATGCTTGGAATGCGTCTGTGTGTGCTTCACAATCTGTATTTTTACAATCATCTCATGGAGGAAATCAGAACTGCCATAGAGGAGCACAGATACAGCGAGTTCAAGAGACAGACATTATACGGACTTCAGGAGCTTGACGGAGATATTTATCTGTAGGAAGGTGACTTTATTTTATGTTAGATTCAACAAAACAGAATGTTGTCAATTCACTGTTGACCCTTTTAGATGAGAAACCGATGGATGACATAACTATATCGGAACTGACACAGAAGGCCGGGATTTCAAGAATGACTTTTTACAGGAACTACAGCAGTAAGGAGGATATTCTTTCGGAGCATTTTAGGGATGTGCTCGCCAGATATAAGAAGGATATGGGAGAAAAGCACGGTCAGGGAAACTACTATGATAAGAAGAATATAATTCACTGCTTTGAATATTTTTATGCTCAGAGAGAATTTCTTGAGTCGGTGATAAAGCGGGGATTTGACTATATTTTTCTATCGATGGTGGATAAGTATATTATGAAAACGTGGTGGAAACACGGAGATGGGCTGCAGAAAGCATACTGTCTCCATGCCTTTGCAGGAGCATTGTATAACTTATATATAAGCTGGGCGTTGAATGGATATAAGGAAACTCCGGAGGAGATGGCTGATATACTTGAGTCAATGAAGCTGGTGGGTTGAAATTAGTTGAGAGTAGATAGATATTAGTATGGAATATCCGAATATTGGTTCAATGGAGCAGAGGCCCGGTTATTCTGAACTGTTATAAAAGCGGAAATACAAGGAATCTTTTTCAGTGTATTTCCGCTTTTTCATTTATCGTATTATTTATCTTTATATTTTAAAGCTTGATTTTCCACAACTACATATTTCTTATATTTCGCGGAACAGCCCTGCCTTCTTGAGAGCCGGGCGGAGTGCAAGATACACAACGGAAGCCACGATAACAGCGATGATTGCGTTTACAAGAGTTGTTATTGAGTTAATCTTTGCGAGTGCCTTTGCCAGTTCCTGAGGTGTACCGAGGAGATACGTCTTGTAAAAATAGCCTACAATCGGGTCTGCAACAACATTGAATGCCATACCTGCGATACATGAAACAACAACCGCTATAGGAAGTCTCTTGACCGGGAAGCCCTCCTTTGCAATCTTAAATACCTTGTGTGCGACAAGACCTACGATGAGACCGATGCACAGCTTGAGAAGGAAGGTCTTAGGTGCGCTTGTCACATAGCCTGTCATAAGGTCTGAGAGTGTCATTCCGACTGCTCCTGCAAGACCGCCCCACATACCGCCGAGTAAGAGTGCTGCGAGCACGCAGAACACGTTTCCGAGGTGGAACATGGTCTTTTCTGTTCCGACAGGAATATCAATTTTTAAGTAACCGGCACCTACATAGCAGAGTGCGGCGAGAAGAGCAGCCTCGGCGAGAACGATGATAGGAACATTCTTAGGCTCCTTAGGTGCCGCGGCCGCTGCGATAAGGATGACGATTCCGATTATGACGAGCACAAGACCGACTGCGTAGAGCATATCGGTGGAATTTATTGTTGATTCGGCTGTTTTTAATGCACTGGCACTTACACTGTCGGCATTTTCCTTATAAGCCTTTATGATGTTTTTTGCATCTGAATAACTGTCAGACATTCTCTTTGAATATCCGTTGATTCCGAGTACAAGACCTGCAATGAAAATCACCGCGGCGATGATGATACGAACTAATTTAATATTCTTTTTCATAATGTAAGCTCCTTTTAAAGATTATGTTGTGTAGCTGCTGTGCCTGAACTGTGTGGTGTGAGCATCCACAGTACATCCTCAAATGCAACCCCGTCGGTGAGCGGAATATTGTAATTATCGCTTACTATTATACATTTTTGGATAAAATGTGCTGCGAGGGATACCGAATCTCCAAGGCTGCCGCCACGCACAAGAGAGGCACCTATAATTGCTGAAAATATATCTCCGGTTCCGCATCTGGAGACACCGCTTTTTTTCATTTTTATAAGCTTATGATTCGCAGAGGCATTATTGCCGAAATCATTTGCAGAGGAGGTGTCATAAACAAAATTTCCTATATAATGCTCCGACTCAATGCCCGATATGACAACACTGCCATGTCCGTTTTTCATTTCGGCTGACAGGCTTTGTGCCATGGAGGTGAGACATTCATTAAGTGCCGCACCCTTGAGCTTTTTCACAGTCCCATAAGGTGTGTCTGTGAGAAAACAGCACTCAGTCAGGTTGGGTGTGATGATATCGCTGCTTTTTACAAGTTCTTTCATAAGCCTCAGCATGTCAGGGCTGTAGGCGGAGTAGAGCCTGCCGTTGTCGCCCATCACCGGGTCGAGAATGAAGATACCATCCTCTGAAAGAAAATTCCCTGCAAATTCAGAGGTAATGCCAATCTGCTCAGGTGATGATAAGTAGCCCGACAATATAGCGTCGAACCTGAGGTTGAGCTTCCTCCATTCTGCGAGATAGCTGTCAAGTGATGGCGTCATGTCGTGCTTATAAAAGCTCTCATAGGCTGTGTGATTTGAAAAAACAGCGGTGGGTACAGGACACGCCTGAACGCCCATTGCGGATACGATTGGTATTGATACCGTAAGCGAGCATCTGCCGAAGCCGCAGAAATCATTTATCATTGCGAGTTTCTTCTGGCTGCCACGGTTCATACCTGATAAATTGTTCATCATGATGAATTCCTTATTGTTTATTTTCGATACAAATTAAAATATATTGCTTGTGTATCGTGGTACTTCAGCGCTTCAATATACAATAGCATTGTAAGTGGTTTCTTGAAACTGCCAGTTTCAAGAAAAAAGACCATGCCAGTTGTGGAGAAAGCCATAAAAAATAGTAAATTAGTTTTACACGCTTGCTTTTTACCACATTAAAGTATTGACTTATTGATATGAATGAGTTAGAATTCACTTTAACATCTTGTGAATATTTTATCATTATACATTATGTTCCACGAAGTGTTGTGACAATTCAGCGGTTGAATATTTGATTCAAGGAAATAAGCTGACATATTGTTTTAATGTTAAACATACAGATTTCATAACCGGTATATTATAACCGGAGTAATGAGTGTCATATAAACAGGGTGTAAAAAATACAATGCGCCATATAAGGTGACTATAGGAGGCAATGATATGGGAAGAGTTTATAATTTTTCTGCCGGCCCTGCCGTATTACCGGAAGAGGTCTTGAGAGAAGCCGCTGATGAGATGCTTGACTACAAGGGAACGGGAATGTCCGTTATGGAGATGAGTCACCGATCTAAGGCTTACGAGACTATTATTAAGGAAGCAGAAGCAGATATCAGGGAGCTTATGGATATTCCTGACAACTATAAGGTACTATTTTTACAGGGCGGAGCCTCACAGCAGTTCGCCATGATTCCTATGAATCTTATGAAGAATAAGAAGGCTGCTTACATTGTGACAGGACAGTGGGCTAAGAAGGCATATCAGGAGGCGAAGCTCTACGGCGAGGCTGTAGAGGTGGCTTCATCTGCAGATAAGACCTTCTCCTACATACCGGACTGCTCAGACCTTGATATTCCTGAGGATGCCGACTATGTATATATCTGTGAGAACAACACAATCTATGGAACCAAGTTCAAGGAGCTTCCTAATACCAAGGGACACACACTTGTAGCCGATGTATCCTCATGCTTCTTATCGGAGCCTGTGGATGTCACAAAGTACGGCGTTATCTACGGCGGAGTTCAGAAGAATATCGGACCTGCCGGAGTAGTGATTGTCATTATAAGAGAGGATCTTATAACAGAGGATGTGCTTCCGGGTACACCTACAATGTTAAGATATAAGATACATGCGGACAATGGTTCGCTTTATAACACACCTCCTGCTTACGGAATCTACATCTGCGGAAAGGTATTCAAGTGGTTAAAAAAGCAGGGCGGCTTAGCTGCAATGAAGGAGCGCAATGAGAAGAAGGCTAAGATTCTCTATGATTTCCTTGATCAGAGCAGGCTCTTTAAGGGGACTGTGGTTCCAAAGGATCGTTCTCTTATGAATGTACCTTTTGTTACGGGAAATGAGGAGCTTGACGCCAAGTTTGTCAAGGAGGCAGCCGCAGCGGGCTTTGTAAATCTTAAGGGACACAGAACTGTCGGCGGTATGAGAGCAAGTATCTACAACGCAATGCCGATTGAGGGTGTTGAAAAGCTTGTCGAGTTCATGAAAAAATTCGAGGAGGAGAATGTATAATGGTAAAGGTTAATTGTCTTAACAAGATTTCCAAGGCGGGAATGAAGCTTTTTTCAGATAAGTATGAGATAGTTGATGACTTTGCACAGGCTGATGCGGCGCTTGTCAGAAGTGCTGCAATGCATGACATGGAGCTTCCTGATGGGCTTCTTGCCATAGCAAGAGCCGGTGCGGGAACTAACAACATTCCTCTTGACAAATGTGCAGCCAAGGGTGTGGTTGTCTTTAACACACCGGGAGCTAATGCAAACGGTGTCAAGGAGCTTGTACTTGCCGGACTCTTCATGGCTTCGCGTGACCTCGCAGGCGGAATGAAGTGGGTCGAGGACAACAAGACGGATGAGAATATAGGAAAGACAATGGAGAAGGCTAAATCAGCCTTCGCCGGAAATGAGATTAAGGGCAGGAAGCTTGGAGTAATCGGTCTTGGTGCCATCGGCGTTCTTGTGGCTGATGCTGCAATCGCCCTTGGCATGGAGGTGTACGGCTGTGACCCATTCCTCTCAGTCGAGCACGCGCTCAACCTTTCAGGTGAGGTTAAGCTTGTAAAGACGAGGGATGAGATATTCGAGCAGTGCGATTACATAACAGTGCATGTTCCTCTTCTTGATGATACGAAGGGCATGATTAACAGCCTCACGGTCGAGAAGATGAAGGACGGAGTTGTCATCCTGAACTTCGCGCGTGACCTGCTTGTAAATGATGACGCTATTCTGTCAGGTATCGCCTCAGGCAAGATTGCCCGCTATGTGACAGACTTCCCGACAGCCAAGCTTGCAGGACAGCCGAAGGTGGTTGCATTCCCTCATCTTGGAGCATCAACGGAGGAGTCCGAGGACAACTGTGCGGCCATGGCAGTGCGCGAACTCATGGACTATGTTGAGAACGGAAACATCAAAAATTCCGTAAACTATCCTGCATGTGACATGGGCGTATGCAGGAGCACGGCAAGAATACTTATAAATCACAAAAATATTCCTGCGATGATAAGCAGCTTTACGACCATAGTAGGTGAGGCGGGCATCAACATCGACAACATGATAAGCAAGAGCAAGGGCGACTACGCATACACAATGTTCGACGTTGCAAGCGTTCCTTCTTCCGATGTCATCGATAAGATGAAGAGCATGGAGGGCGTTGTGAAGGTCAGAGTAATATAGAATAACCGGGATAAGTCACAAGAAGAGAGTATATAGCACAGAGATGTGATGTTGCTCTCTTTTTTTGTTGAATTATTCACAGCCACCACATAGCAAGCCACAGACCATCCACTTGCAGGCTCGTGTATGTCGCCGTTACACGGCTTTCGTCTGAGGCTATGTGGTGGGTAAGTTAATAAATAATTCGGGCTGAATTATAAAAATCGCTTGATATTTAAACATATAGATGCTACTATATAGTTCTAATGTGCGAAATGAATATAAGTTTTTCTGAGGTGTGCTATGTATTTTGCTACACACCTCAGAATTGTGAAGGAGACCGACTATGAGAAACATATTAAGAAACATCGGGAATGAAATGTCGTTAATGCTGAGGCGGCCTTGTGCGGTTATTACATGGCTGGCAATGTGTTTTTTTGTACTGTGGAATTTTATTAACAACGTCAATACGGCTGCTGACCATCACTTCATTTCGCAGATGTATGATATTGCCTATATTACCACGCTGTCTATGTGGTCAAAAAGCGGATTCTTTCTGATGACATTCTATCCGGTCTTAGTGGTACTTCCGACAGCTACGTCTTTTTTTAATGATACCGGAAGCCGGATGCGGATATATATCGAGGCAAGGTCGGGAAAGTCCGCTTATTATTTTTCTAAGTTTGCAGCAGTCTTTTTCAGCACCTTTATCATATTTACAGTTCCATTCGTGGCAGAGCTTATAATCTCCTTTATATGCCTTCCGGCATCAGCACACGGAGACCCGACAAATCGTGAATTCTACAAAACAGCGGTAGAAATATATGATTATCCGTTCTCAGAACTCTTTATAAATAACAGGTTCCTATGGCTCCTGCTCGCAGTAGTATTGTTTGGCATGGTGTCGGGGGTACTGGCCGTATTCAATGCGGCGGTGAGTTCCAACAGTAAAATAAAGTATGCGATATTCACCATGATTTCGGTGTATATATTGTTAAATATCTGCTCGACCTTCTCGCTGGAGTATTTAACGAATTACTTTCTGATATTACGTCTGTTCGAAAGTGGTAAAAATTACATGGCGTATGCAATGACACTTGTAGTGCTTATCTGTTTTTCCATGGGTATTATGACTGCACACATAAAAAAGGACGAGCTTATCTGAACATAGAATTCTATATAAAAAACGGGGGGATGGATACTGTGAGAAAACAGGGATATATTATTCCGGCAGTATGGGGAGTGTTTGCTTTTATAGTATACTTTTTGAGGACAGATAATGTAAGCATTGCCGATATGATATTCAGAATGTCATTTGGAGATGGTGAGGCTTTATTTTCGAACAGCAGCTATTTGATGTTCTGTTATATGAACATTGCGTTCATCCATGTCCTGTACGGAACAAAAATCTACAGACATTTTTGTGAAGCCTCCGTGTATTATTTTGCACGCATGGGCGACAGACGCAAGTGGATTCTGCATGAATTTGCAAAGCTGGCGCTTGATATTGTAGTCTATCTTGGTATTAATCTGGCTGTGATTATTATACTTAATCTGCTATCCGGCAAGCTTGAAGCGGCAACGGTGGCTGATATATTCTTTATTATTTTCTATCTTTTCTGCTTTACAATGTTTGCACTGACAACAACACTGCTGATCAACCTCATTGCTGTATATATATCAAGCGGCGCAGGCTTTGCACTTGTGGAGACTGTATGTATGGCATGCATAGCTTTTTATTGTGCAGTTGGTGAAGCAACGAATGCAGACTGTTATGAATATTTTAAAAAATATGCATTTCTGCTGTGGATGAATCCGGTCTGCCATCTGTTCATTAAGATACATAGCAGTACAATTGATGCAGTTAACGAATTAATTAATATCGGAGGTCTGAACTTTGATATGGGGGTATCGGCGCTGTACCTGCTGGTCGCATGTTCTGTGACTGTGCTGATATGGTTAATTGCAATACGGAAAATGGATATTATGGGAAATAATTCGGAGAACCAGATAAATTGAAAAAGGGGGAACGGTAATGCTGCTTAAGATTGATAAAGCTTCAAAGACAATTAAGAAAAAAAAGGTGCTTGACGATGTATCTGCTGAGTTCAAGAGCGGGCTGATATATGCTGTGGTTGGAAGAAACGGTTCGGGAAAGACAATGCTGTTCCGGGCACTGTCCGGGCTGATGAAGGTAGATTCGGGAGCAGTGACGCTGGACGGCAGAAGACTCCATAAGGATTTTGAAATGCTGCCGGGACTGGGAATAATGCTTGAAAATGCCGGACTCTATCCGGATTTGTCCGCTGTGGATAATCTTTCATTTCTTATGGGAATTAACAAAAAGCCGGACATAAGAATAATAAAAGAATATATAAGCAGGGTGGGACTTGACCCGGATGATAAAAGACCATTTCGAAAATATTCATTGGGTATGAAGCACAGGCTTGTATTTGCACAGGCAATTATGGATAATCCATCTATTTTACTTTTGGATGAACCGACTAATTCTCTTGATGAAGGCGGAGTCAGCCTTATAAGAGAACTGGTATTGAATATGAAGGATGAAAACAGAATTATTATTATCACAAGTCATAACCGTGAAGATATAGATATGCTTGCTGATGTAGTATACAGTATGTCTGATGGGAGGCTGACGAAGGTATGATTAGATTTTCGCATACTATTATTATTACGACAGTACTGTTCATGCTTTGCGTGGGCTATGGATTGTGGAGTTCAAGTCATTTTGAAGATTTCAGTGAGGAAATCATTGAAGAGTATAGTGTCGGAATTCTGCCTGACGAACTTTTAGATAACACCATAAAGAAAATCAGGGAAACCGGTGATGATAACGAATACATATTCAAGGTGACCTGCGAGAGCGGGCTCCAATATAATTTTGCATGTGCAACACAGTGCGTGAGAATTGACAAGGTGTACAGAGGCGGGCAGGAGCTTGTCGGAAGTACGATTAATGTACTTGTAGCTAACCATATTTTCCTCGATATGCGCTCAATCAATATGTCCTTTGTGGGAGAAATGAAGCCGGGTAAGGAATATCTTGTTCTGCTTAATGACTGCATTAAGACGCCATATATGGATATATACAATAAGCGTGATGAGTATTTGTTCTCTCCTTTCTTTCCATATTCGGAGGTCAATGCAACGGTACACGAAAGTATATCGCAGAATGCTAATTGGGCTTTATATAGTGAAGCTAAGAGTGAGGACTTTACCCTGATGTCGGATGCGGCGATTGAAAAAATCAAAAAGCTGAGCAGGGAGCTGACCGATAAATACAGATAGTGCGTAAGGGCAGCCATCACACAGCAAGCCACAGACCATCCACCCGCAGGCCCTACGGTGTTGAAATGTATCAGAATGTAATCGATGACAAGGTTTTATGCTATCGATGGTATACATTGGGACAGGTGTCAGACCCCGGTGTCCCATTTATAAAACTGACACAATAGGAAGGAAAAGCTGAGATAAAGTATTTTGCTTTAGTTATATTAAGTATATCTTTTTTCTTTATGACCGGTTGCAATAACACCTCAAAGAGCGGGCTTGAAGAATCCCAACATACTGTTACATCCCAGGGCATGGCGGAATATGTTGAAGATGAAAGAGAGACTCTTGAATTGCCTGATGATTCAAATTACATTACCCAGAGCAGTGATGTGGATTTTGATGGTGATGGAATCGCAGACCATTTATATATTTTAAAAAATAGAAAGTTGGAATATCCGATGAAAAGTGGACGTAGTGCATTTCATGCATTATGTCCACTTTTTTTAATAAGTATTTGATGTTAAGCAGATATATGTTATTATAAGAATAACTATATTTTATTCAGGATTATAAATTTTTGGGAGAAGATACGGCTTGCTGGATACTTATGAAAATTATATTGGAAAAATAATTGAAAACGAGCGTACAAGGCGCGGACTTTCCGTTAATGATGTCTGCAACGGAATATGCAGTAAAAGTGTCTATGTCAAACTGGAGAGCGGGGAATATGCGGGAGGAATGCATGTTCTGAGAGCAATCTGCCAGAGGCTTGGAATTAATTCGGACAGGTGTGGAACATATCTTGCGAAAGTTGAATATGACGAGATGATGGACAGGCTGTATATACTTGAGGATATCAGGGAGGGCAGGCTTGATAAGGTGCGGGCTGGCGTTGAAAAATACCAGGCAACATATAAGGATATACCGCTTAATAATCAATTTATTATGTTCATTCGCGGCAGACTTGCCGAGCTGGACGGAGAGCGTGAAAAAGCTCTTGAATTGTATAGCGGGGCTCTTAGTATTACCGTGTCAGAATATCAGCAGTTGGAGAGAATACCGTGTATAACCATTTATGAAGCATATATGATGCTTGATGCCGCGCGCGTTAATGCAGAACTCGGAAATGAACAGACAGCATATAAAATGTATATGCTTCTTTTGAGGTACTGTGAAAATTGTAATGCCGAGAGCTGGAATACGGTATGCATATATCCTAAGACGGTGTGCGATATGGTGGATTTCATAGGAATTGACAATATGAGCAGCAGAGAAGCTAAAGAAATGTTAAGGCACTGCATATCAGCACTGGATATCCTGAGAGAGACGGAGAGGCTCCATTATATAAGACCACTTTTGAGAAATATAATTGAACTCGGTAAAAGAGAAAAAAATTCTGATTATAATATTGAAGGTTATAGCGAACTTCTAGAGTGTCTGAACGAGCTTTTCAAAAAATATGGATATGAACGTGAACTGTTTGAGTGGTATCCATATTATGTTGACTGCGGTTTCCGCTGTGTGAATGAACTTATAGAGGAACGCAGGCGTATGCGTGGCATGTCTATAGAGGCACTGGCAGGAACTACTCAGAGCGCGAGAAATGTGCAGAGAATTATCAGAGGACAGGTCTCGCCGAGCTACAAAACTTCAAAAGAGCTTTTGGATAAACTGGGATTGAAGGGAGTGCTTAGAAGCGACGTGATTGTGGCGGATAATATTGAGGCTTATAAATTGTGGGACGAATTTTTGATTCATGTTGAGATGCATGATTTTGAACATGCAGAATATGAACTTGCATGTTTGAAGTCAAACCTGGATTCTTCAATAGAAATCAATCGTGTAGTGTTAGAGTATTTGAATATATGGTTGGAAATGCTGCAAGATGAAACAAAATTTCGGAAAAGTGTGTATAAGCTTGAAAAGCTTCTTCCATTTAAAATTAGTGAAATTGGAAAGTACAAATATATTATTAAGCATGAAGGTATTGTGTTATCTACTTATATTGTATTTATGGATATATTAAAAGAATATGATTCAATACCATCTTACGAAAATATGACATTGTGGATTGCAGATGAATTTTCAAAAAGGCAGTTTGCAAGTATTTTTGAGCTTTTGAGTTTGAGGTATGCCAATTTCTATGGCAATATAGGAGATTATCTTAAATCAGACCAAATTGCTGGGGAAGGAATTGAGATTGAATTAGAGTGTGAGAGAATGTCGTCACTAAACACATTGTTGTACTGCATTGCATGGAATAATGGAGAACAGCAGAAAGCAACAGAAAATGATATACAATTCTGCAAATGGGCTTATGAGATTGCAAAATTTAAGGAAGATAATATTAGAATGGTAGTATATAAAAGATGGCTGCAAAGATGAAAATTATTTTTTTTCCGTTTTGTCCGGAGAGTAATCATCAGAAAAAACACTAATCGAATAATCTCCTGAATTATTGTTGTAAATATTAGTAATGAATGTCTGACTAAAAATATCAATTATCATAACAAGCCCTATTACAAAAGTTAGAAATCCTTTTTTAAAATTCATGTTGTGTTATCTCCTTTATTATTAATTTTTATAGATTCATTATATAATAAACATAGATTCATACCATGACAAATGAAGAAATTTTTTTGTTTCCTCATTTGTCATGGTGTGAGAAGAAAAATGAACTTATAATGTGACCATACTATTAATAGTTAACTGTGCAGGAAAACAGTTTTGGGGAGAAAAACTAAAGGACATGGAGGAAGAATGCTTATGCGAGGATTTACTAAAATAATTGCGATGATGTTAGTATGTATAGTCACAATTTCATCAGAAGTGTATGCAGGAGAAAATAATATTGATGAAAGTGAAAAAAGTTATAAGGAATTTACGCAGGTTACTTCTGATACATATTATGATGGATATCAGTTGGAATGGGAATTTAATGCTGAGTCAATTTATGATTTATTGTCAAAAGTAAGTTATGACAATGAAATCCTGGAAAGTTATACATATGATGACAGATTTTTAAGAACATCAAAAAATAGTGGTGGAGATATATCAACATATATGTATGATGAGAATTACAATATGATTACTGCATGTGAGGAGGAGAATGTTTTAAATTATTTCTATGACATTAGAAATAATAATTCATTATATGTTAAGGGCTTCACATTTAATGGCGAAGATTATGAGTTCCTGTATGACAATTATATTATCGAAGGAATAATTAAAGATGGAAAAATTATTGCAAAATATGCATATGGTTGCAATTATTCCTTTGAAGGAACTTATATTTATGAAAACGATGAATGGGTAAAATGTGATGATGAGAATAATGTCGCTAATATCAATAAAGTCCGCTATGCACAGGCATATTATGACGATGTGACAGGCTGGTATTATATGGGCAGGTATTATGATCCGGAAATGTACCGTTATGTAGATGGATTTTCATTTGATTTTGTGGAGCAGCTTTTTGAAGAATATGGACCAGATGTGTACCTTAAATGTAATGAATTTGCATTACCTTATAATGGAATTTCAGTCTGCTCAGATCCCATTATGAATAATTTGCAGGTAGTGACAAGAGTTATTTATGCAGAATCGGGATATGCTCAAGACGATCAGCATGCAGTTGCATGGGTTATATATAATAGATCGGGTGGTGTTGCAGGAAAAGCTTATGATGTAGTAGTGGAGCCTGGTCAATTTAGTGCCTATGGAAGTGGTTCATATTTATTTGATTATAATTTGAGAAACCAGGATAAATGGGACATTTGTTGGCATGATGCATATTATATAATTACAGGAAAGGCACCGGATACTACAGTTTCATATATAGATTCTCAGACGCAGTTTAGAAATGTAAGTACATTTGTAAATAATTATTATGTTGATAATAACAAACGACAGATATATAAATACAAAGATGCACAGGGAAATAACAGGGAGTGGATTATAAATAATGTGGCTATACCAGGTGAAATGAGCATTGAAGCGTCTTCCAATCCTAAGTATGACTATAATTTCAAATACAATATTTATTTTAATATTGTGGGGAACAAATAGTACAATTATTTGTATTGTAATAAAATCTGAATAATAATTTATATTGCCAAACAAAATTCATAAGTATTTAGAAATTGTCAATGATTTATGGAAACTTTATGGGATTTTGTTTGGCTAAAAATATTATATTTTTATATCTGTCGTAATTTAATGGTTGTATTATAGTAGTCTATATGTTACAATATAATGAGAGTGTATCCAACAGTAATTATAGGAAATTGCATAATGTTCGATAACAATATGTAGTTTCATAATTGTCTGGTATTTTGTGTATGTAGGAGGAGGGATTTATTTTGAAAAAATTAGCTTATTATGCGCTTGGTGCAGGTGTTATAGCGATGTCTATTATGGGCTGCAGCAGGAATGATAATTATGAGAATGGTGAGTCGAAAAATAGCGGGACGGTGGAAGTTACGAGCGGAAGCAATATCGAAAATGTAACTACACAAAAGGAAACACAGACGCAGGAAAAAGCCACAGGCAAAGAAAATGATACGGAGATACCGGAATTTTTGAGTGATATTGCAGATGAGGTTGTAGTTGACGATGGAAGCTTTATCTTGTGGGACAGTAATTCCATGCATAAATCTTATGAAATGCAGGGGTTCAGATTTTGTGAACTGTCGCGGGAAGGAGTAAGAAGCAAAGCATTATATACGGAATCGGGAATTGTTATTATTTCTAAGGAGCGGACCGGAAATACACCGCTATGCACTGTAATGTATAATGGGGACAGCATGACACTCGAAGATGAGATATTCGGTGTTTTTGGTGATAAGCTGAAAATATATTTATATGATTTTGACCAAGATGGGAATGATGAACTGGTAATCAACAGCTTAGGCGGCGATATGGGGAACAAGGCGGCTGTGATACGAATGAGTCCTTTTGAAAGAATAGCTTTTGATGAGATACTGCCTGAAGAATTTATTTCGGATATAGAGATTACAGATGTTACAACGATAGGCAGTGATGAAATAGAGTTTGGATATAAAATTGAGGATTGGTATGGCAATACATACGAGGATTCGGCAAAATATACGAACTACATTGAAAATTATGACATACCTGAAAATCAGAATTATTCAGTGACAGGCTGGACGGGACAGCGTGGAATATTGGCAGAAGGGGAGTGTATTACATATTCTTATATGGCATGTATAGAGAGCGAAGATGCCAAAGTGAACGCATATTGTGCTGCAGTAAAGCTTAAATATACCTATGATTCTTCAAAAGGTGTGTTTGTGTGCAATACCGCATCAATTAGTATCGGTGAGAAAAATGAGGAAGCAGTGCTCTATCCAAGAGACCTGGAATCCACACCTTGAAAATCAGGTGCGTCTGCCGTGGCCTGCAATGTTTATGATTTTTTAATTGCAAATATTTCTAATATCATATATAATGATATAAGTTTTAGCCGGTTCACACAATATAATCCCGGTCAAGGAGGAAAAAAATGGTTTTATTAGAGGCAGCAGCAGGCGGAGCATCGTCAATACTTTTATTGGTAGGATATATTTTATTCTTTGTTGTGCTTATGTATTTTATAGCAATCCGTCCACAGAAGAAGCAGCAGAAGCAGCTCAATGAGACACTTGCATCTATGGAGGTTGGCGACAGCGTTCTCACAACAAGCGGTTTCTACGGTGTTGTTCTTGATATCACAGATGACGTTGTAATCGTAGAGTTCGGTAACAACAAGAACTGCCGTATCCCTATGCAGAAGACAGCTATTGTTCAGGTTGAGAAGCCGGAGAAGTAAGCAATCTGTTATAGCGGACAGGCATTATAAAAAACACCTTTGGTGCTATGGTGGCACTGAAGGTGTTTTTTGTGTATGAAAAATTGATTGTCAGGCATAATATTATATGATATATTTAATTCAGATTAATTTTATTCAAATTGATTTTAATAAAATGAATCTGAATTAAATATTTTGGGAGGTGCTGTATATGTTCATCGGCAGAGAAAGAGAATTAGCTTCATTAAAAGAATTTTATGATAGAGATGGTATTGGTATGACTGTCATATATGGTCGTAGACGCATCGGTAAATCCACACTTATTGCAGAGTTTGTCAAGGATAAAAAAGCAATTTTTTATACAGCAACAAAGGTCGGGAAAAAAAGAAATCTGGAATTGTTTTCAAAACAGGTGTTGGAACTATTTATGCCGGGTGTGGAGAATGTCAGCTTTAATACTATAGAGTCGGTTTTTGATTTTATCAACAAGAATATGGAAGATAAAAAGGTGGTTCTTGTAATAGATGAACTGCCATATTGGGCTGAAAGGGATGAGGCTCTTTTATCTATATTGCAGAAATATATAGATACAGTGTGGAGTGATAAAAATATCAAAATTATCCTGTGTGGTTCGGTATTAAGTTTTATGGAGAATAATGTCCTCAGCGAAAAAAGCCCTCTGTTTGGAAGGCGTGATTCACAAATAAGGTTGGAGGCATTCAGTTATCTGGAGGCAGCAGAATTCGTTCCGAATTATTCAAATGAGGATAAGGCAGTCTGCTATGGGATTACCGGTGGCGTTGCAAAGTATCTTTCAATGATAGACCCGGCAAGAAGCATTGACGAAAATATTGTAAAGCTGTTTTTCAGGACGGATGGGTATCTGTATGATGAAACCAGAAATCTGTTGACACAGGAATTTTCCGATATTGCTATTGTAAATAATATTATTGAACAGATTGCAAATGGAGAAAATTCGCTCAATATCATTGCAGGTAAGATTGGAGAAAAAGAAACCACAGTATTATATTCGTTGGAAAAATTGATAGGTGTTGGTCTTATTGAAAAGAAAAAATGTATAACAGATGAGAAGAATAAAAAGAAAACACAGTATGTATTAAAAGATTATATGTTTAAGTTCTGGTATGAATTTATTCCAAAGGCTACCAGTGTAATTGAGATGGGGCAGGGAGAGATTTATTATCAAAAAGTGGTAAAGCCGGTTTTACATTCCTTTATGGGAGCTGTGTTTGAGGACATGTGCAGATATTATACCTTTGCACAGGGGATAAAGGGTGAGTATGGCTGTTTTGTCACTTCGGTAGGTACATGGTGGGGTGTTGAAAATATTACGGATAAGGATGGCAATGTAAAATCACAATCCGCAGATATAGATGTTGTTGCTATATCGGAGAGAGATAGAAAAGCAATTGTCGGGGAATGTAAATTTAAAAATGAAAAAATTGACAAGGAAATCTATGATACTTTGATTAGGCGGGGAAAGCTTATAGCTGCAAAATATAAGGTTTCAAAGTATATTTTATTTTCATTATCCGGGTATACGGATTGGTTTAAATCCTTGTCTGATGGTGATGTACTGTTACTTACACTGGATTCACTTTATGAATAGTATAAAACAACTGCATAATTCTTGATGTATTTTAATCAAATATATGTTATAATCGTAACTTGAAAATAAAAATAACTTGATGTACCATAATTAGAAAAGCAAAATAGACAGCCGGATACATAAGCGCGGCAGTGATTTGGAGGTATGTTATGGAATTTAATGTTACACTTATTCCGGGAGACGGAATCGGACCTGAGATTGTGCGTGAGGCAAGAAAGGTTCTTGACAGGGTGGCAGAAAAATATGGACACAGATTTACATATAAGGAAGTGCTTATGGGTGGCTGCTCGATAGATGCATATGGCGTTCCTCTCACGGAGGAAGCGCTCGCAACGGCAAAGGCATCTGATGCGGTTCTTTTAGGAGCCGTTGGCGGAAGGGTAGGAGTGGACAGTTGGTATGAGCTTCCTCCGAACAAGAGGCCGGAGGCGGGACTTCTTGCAATCAGGAAGGGACTTGAGCTATTTGCCAATTTAAGACCTGCATACCTGTACAGTGAGCTTAAGGGTGCATGTCCTCTCAAGGAGGAGGTTGCCGACAAGGGCTTTGACATGATTATTGTAAGAGAGCTCACGGGCGGTCTTTACTTCGGAGAGAGAAGCACCAAGGAAGTTAACGGTGTTGTGACGGCGGTGGATACACTCAAGTATGATGAGAATGAGATAAGAAGAATTGCAATCAAGGCATTCGAGATTGCGATGAAGAGAAATAAGCATATCATAAGTGTTGATAAAGCAAACGTCCTTGACACCTCAAGACTTTGGAGAAAGATTGTCGCGGAGGTAGCCGAGGATTATCCAGAGGTAACTGTTGAGGATATGCTTGTCGACAACTGTGCGATGCAGCTTGTAAAGGACCCGGCACAGTTTGACGTGGTTCTCACGGAGAATATGTTCGGAGACATACTCTCCGATGAGGCGAGCATGATAACAGGCTCTATAGGAATGCTCTCATCGGCAAGCCTCGGAGCAGGCAAGCTCGGTCTCTACGAGCCTAGCCATGGTGCCGCACCTGACATTGCAGGTCAGGACAAGGCAAATCCTATTGCAACCGTTCTCTCGGCAGCTATGATGCTGCGCTACTCGTTCGACCTCGACAAGGAGGCAGATGCGGTTGAGGCTGCGGTCAAGAGCGTTATCGCAGATGGCTACAGAACGGTTGATATCATGGCTGATGGCATGAAGCAGGTGAGCACCACACAGATGGGTGACCTTATCGCGGAGCGCGTATAGTAAATTATTGCTATATTTGAAAAATTTACTAGATTAAAGTTCGAAAGTGTGATATAATAAATCAATATTTTGGTTATGAATATATTGGATATTAAAATTGTATATGTAAAACAGGAATGTTACATATTTGATATATTCATAAAAATCAATATGTTATCTGTATCGCAGGCATCACAGATAACAGGATAATACTCATAACTATATTTTTACGAAATGTCTGCGGAATGGAGAATTATTATGAGAAGTGATGCAGTATTCAAGGGAACACAGCAGGCCCCACATCGTTCCCTTTTTAATGCGCTGGGACTTACGGAGGAGGAGATGAACAGACCGCTTATCGGTATCGTCAGCTCCTACAATGAGATTGTCCCGGGACATATGAATATTGATAAATTGGTCGAGGCTGTAAAGCTCGGTGTTGCAATGGCAGGCGGTACACCGAGAGTGTTCCCGGCTATCGCGGTATGTGATGGTATTGCGATGGGACACACGGGAATGAAGTACTCGCTTGTGACAAGAGATTTGATTGCCGATTCAACAGAGTGTATGGCACTTGCACATCAGTTTGATGGACTTGTGATGATTCCTAACTGTGACAAGAATGTGCCGGGACTTCTCATGGCTGCGGCGAGAGTAAATATTCCTACGATATTTGTCAGCGGAGGACCGATGCTTGCAGGTAAGGTGGCAGGCTGCAAGACCAGCCTTTCAAGTATGTTCGAGGCTGTCGGAGCTTATGCTGCAGGTAAGATTACCGAGGAGCAGCTTAAGGAGTACGAGGCAAAGACCTGTCCTACATGCGGTTCATGTTCAGGTATGTACACAGCCAACTCCATGAACTGCCTTACAGAGGCGCTTGGAATGGGACTTCGCGGCAACGGAACGATTCCTGCTGTATATTCCGAGAGAATCAAGCTTGCAAAGCATGCGGGCATGCAGATAATGGAACTTGTGAAGAAGGACATCAAGCCGAGGGATATCATGACGGAGAAGGCATTCATGAATGCACTCACCGTAGATATGGCACTCGGATGTTCGACGAACAGTATGCTTCACCTTCCTGCAATCGCAAGAGAAGCAGGCGTGGAGCTTAATGTGGATATCGCCAATGAGATAAGCGCAAGGACACCTAACCTCTGCCATCTTGCACCGGCAGGACATACATATATCGAGGAGCTTAATGAGGCTGGCGGTGTATATGCTGTTATGAACGAGCTCAACAAGAAGAAGCTTTTGAACACAGATGTTCTCACAGTCACAGGCAGGACGATGGCAGAGAATATTGAGGGCTGTGTCAATATGAATACGGATGTTATAAGACCTATTGATAATCCTTACAGCGCAACAGGCGGTATTGCGGTTCTCAAGGGAAATCTTGCACCTGATTCATGTGTTGTAAAGCGTTCGGCAGTTGTTCCTGAGATGATGGTTCATGAAGGACCTGCAAGAGTATTTGACTGTGAGGAGGACGCGATTGCAGCTATCAAGGGCGGAAAGATTGTCGCCGGAGATGTCGTCGTAATAAGATACGAGGGTCCTAAGGGAGGACCGGGTATGCGTGAGATGCTCAACCCTACCTCTGCAATCGCAGGAATGGGACTTGGCTCAAGCGTGGCACTCATCACGGACGGACGTTTTTCTGGAGCTTCAAGAGGAGCATCAATCGGGCATGTGTGTCCTGAGGCTGCGGTCGGCGGACCTATTGCTCTTGTCGAAGAGGGAGATTTGATTAAGATTAATATTCCGGAGAATAAGCTTGAACTCGCAGTATCCGACGAGGAGCTCGCGGCAAGAAAGGCTGAATGGCAGCCTAGAGAGCCTAGGGTTACAACAGGCTACCTTGCAAGATACGCTAAGATGGTGTCGGATTCATGCAAGGGTGCAGTACTTGAGAAATAATATTAGGGAGGATTCACAGATGCAGTTAAACGGTTCACAGATATTGATTGAGTGTTTGAAAGAGCAGGGTGTAGACACTGTATTCGGTTATCCGGGTGGTGCCATCCTCAATGTATATGATGAATTATATAAGAATTCAGATAAGATTACACATATTCTTACATCACATGAGCAGGGAGCTTCGCATGCTGCAGACGGATATGCGAGGGCTACGGGAAAGGTCGGCGTGTGTTTTGCAACCTCAGGTCCGGGAGCTACCAATCTTGTGACGGGTATTGCGACGGCATATATGGATTCCGTTCCTATTGTAGCGGTTACCTGCAATGTAGGCGTTTCACTTCTTGGAAAGGATTCCTTTCAGGAGATAGATATAACAGGTGTCACGATGCCTATAACCAAGCACAACTATATTGTTAAAGATGTAAATAAGCTTGCGGATGTTGTAAGAAATGCATTTAAGATAGCTGCATCGGGCAGACCGGGGCCTGTACTCATTGATATCACCAAGGACGCTACAGCAGCCATGGCAGAGTATGAGTATAAGAAGCCGGAGCCGGTTGCCCGTATCACCGATACGATAACAGAGGAGGCTGTTGACAAGGCTGTTGAGATGATTTCTCAGGCAAAGAAACCTTTTGTATTCGTAGGCGGCGGCGCGGTTATCTCAGGAGCTGATAAGGAACTTGCTGAGTTCGTTAAGAAGCTCCATGCACCTGTCACCGACTCTCTTATGGGTAAGGGAGCATTTAACGGCACTGACCCTCTCTACATGGGAATGTTGGGTATGCATGGCACTAAGGCTGCCAACTTCGGTGTGTCGGAGTGTGATCTTCTAGTGGTTGTCGGCGCAAGATTTTCAGACCGTGTAACCGGAAATGCCAGGAAGTTCGCGACAAATGCCAGGATTGTACAGTTCGATGTTGACCCGGCGGAGATTAATAAGAATATCAGGGTTGAAGCAAGCGTCATAGGAGACGTTAAGGAGATATTAAAGCGCGTCAACGAAAAGCTCACACAGCAGAGGCATGATGAGTGGGTTGAGCATGTTGAGGAGCTTGCAAAGAAGTATCCGCTTACATATCATACAGATAAGCTGACAGGCCCTTATATCATGGAGAAGATATATGAGGTTACCAAGGGTGATGCAATCATCACGACAGAGGTTGGCCAGCATCAGATGTGGGCTGCACAGTTCTACAAGTATAAGGAGCCTAGACAGCTTCTCACCTCAGGTGGTCTTGGAACAATGGGGTACGGTCTTGGGGCAAGCATCGGAGCTAAGTGGGGACGCAGGGATAAGACGGTCATCAATATTGCAGGTGACGGCTGCTTCCGTATGAACATGAA
>CAKRJT010000009.1 GCA_934351925.1 uncultured Lachnospiraceae bacterium | reverse complement strand
ATATTAATCCTCATTTCCGAGCGATTTATCGCGAGGAGGCGATGGGAAATTCGCGCAGGCGATTTCTCATCTGTCATCAAAAGCAATTTGTTTTCGCTCAGAAGCAAATTGCATGTGTGAAAAATATGCTATCAAGTTTATTTTTCACACTAATCCTCATTTCCGAGCGATTTATCGCGAGGGGTGACGTCGAATTTCCCGAGGGTGTCAAAGCAGCCGAGCAGGTACATGACGCCGAGTGCGCGGTCATACAGTCCGTAGCCGGGTCTGCATTTCTCACCCCAGATATGTCTTCCGTGGTCAGGGCGGATATAGCCGGTGAAGCCGCAGTCATGGTATGCCTTTACGATATCAAGTATTCCGATATCACCATCGCAGTCGCGGTGCGATGCCTCGGAGAAATCACCGTTAGGAAAATGCTTTACATTTCTTATATGTGCAAAGGCAATTCTGCCGCAGTGTTTTCTTATTATGTCAGCTACATTGTTTGCCGGGTTAGAGCCAAGCGAGCCGGAGCAGAGCGTCAGGCAGTTGTACGGGTCGTCGACCATCTTCAAAAAGCGGTCGATGGAAGGCTCATCTACTAAAAGGCGGGGAAGTCCGAAGATATCCCAAGGCGGGTCGTCCTGATGTATGGCCATCTTGATGTCACATTCGCGGCAGGTCGGCATGAGAGCTTCCAGGAAATACTTGAGGTTAGCCCAGAGCTTTTCCTTTGTCACGTCCTTGTATGCCTCGAAAAGCTCGGACAGATGAGCCATTCTCTCAGGCTCCCAGCCCGGCATCGTAAAGCCGTCACATTTTTCGAGTATGTACTTAGCCATCTCCTTCGGGTCGTCGATTATCTTATTTTTCTCATAGTAGAGCGCGGTTGAGCCGTCGCCTACCGGGTGGAAGAGGTCGGTTCTCGTCCAGTCGAATATAGGCATGAAATTGTAGCAGACTACCTTCACTCCGACCTCTTTTAGGTTTCTGAGAGTCTGCTTGTAGTTCTCAATATACTGGTCGCGGCTTGGAAGTCCTATCTTGATATCGTCGTGTACATTGACGCTCTCGACTACGTCGACATTGAAGCCGTACTCCTTTATGTGGTCGGTCACTTCGCGTATCTCGTCAGGCTGCCATATCTCGCCCGGCTGCTTATTGTGAAGTGCCCATACGATGCCATCAACGCCCGGAATCTGGCGTATCTGCTCAAGGGTTACGGTGTCGTTGCCTTCACCGTACCAGCGGAAAGTCATGTGCATGTGGGTGCCTCCTTATTGTGATAATGGGTAGTTGCGAAATGTATGTATCCAACGGACGTTGCGAGATTTTGCTATATTACCGCCGGGCACGCTCTCGCTACATTGCAACTCGTAGCGGCGCGTAAGCGGCTAAAATACAGCCGTTAAACGCCGACGGTTGCAAAGTACCCGGCTTGCAACATAGTAAAATCCCGCAACTGTTCAGTTATAAACCGGAAATTCGCAATTACTTATAAAATTTTTACAGTGACATTGTAACAATAACTCGGCGAATTGTCAACTAGTATACAAGTTCAAGGGCAAATTTTATGAGCTGCTCGTGGGGGCAGCTCATAATAGCATTTAAGACAGCTTATGATATACATTTAGGGCAACTCATGGTGCTCTTTAATGTAGCTCTAGCTCATACTTCCAGCCGTCATATCCTCAGTTTTTTTACTGTCTTGACCACGGCTTCGGCGACGAAATCGGCTTCCTCGATGGTGGTGTCGGAAGATATGGTAAGACGGAGAGAGCCGGAGGCGAGGTCGGGGGATATACCCATTGCGATGAGGACGTGGGACGGTCCGGCGGCACCTGTGGAGCATGCACTTCCGGCAGAGGCACATATGCCTTGCATGTCGAGCATCGCGAGAAGCTTGGCGGACTCAACATGTGGGAAACAGAAGGATATATTGTTCGGAAGACGCTGCTGCTCGGGACCTGTGAGTACGGCATCGGGGAGCTTTTGCTTTATTTTGTATATGATGCGGTTTCGAAGCCGTGTCATATTGTTCATGTTTCTTGGCATGCTGCGGGACGCTATTTCACAAGCTTTTCCAAGACCGACAATTCCGGGCACGTTCGATGTGCCTGCACGTCGCCCGTTTTCCTGGGAACCGCCGTCAATATAGGGAGGAAGTTCAAGCCCGTTTCTTATATAGAGAAAGCCGATGCCCTTGGGACCGCGAAGCTTGTGTGCGCTCATGCTCAGCATATCTATCATGCACTCATTCACATTTACAGGGATATGCCCGTATGCCTGAACTGCGTCGGTGTGAAAAGCAATCTGGTGGCGGCGGGCAATCTGCCCGATAGCTTTTAACGGCTGAATTGCTCCGACTTCATTGTTGGCAGCCATGACCGATATGAGTATGGTGTCATCGCGGATTGCAGCCAGAACTGTTTCAGGGTGTACAAAGCCGTATTTGTCGCATGGCAGATAGGTCACACTGAAGCCCTCGGCTTCAAGCGCCCTGCAGGAATTGATGACGGCATTGTGTTCAATGGATGTAGTGATTATATGACAGGAAGCACCTTTTTGTTTTAACCGGACACCTCTTGAATAGCTTTTTATCGCCCAGTTGTCCGACTCTGAGCCGCCGCTGGTAAAGTATATCTCATCAGGCCGTGCGCCGATGAGACGGGCAGCCTGTATTCTTGCACGATTTACGGCATTTTCAGCTATGTGCGAGCTCTTGTATGCTCCGGCTGGGTTGGCATATTCATCGCAAAAGTAAGTTATCATCGAGTTTAGTACCTCCGGGTGCACACTTGTAGTGGCGGCATTATCAAAATATATGATTTTTTTCATGAAACCTCCTTTGATGCCTTTGAGAAAATTATTTTTTGCACAAAAAATTGAATGTAAAATTTGATATAAAATTTGAAAAATTGCAAAAATATCTTGGAAAATGCAAAAATTAATAGTATAATACAGCTATACAATCAAAAAATATGAGTCAGAGGTGACGGTGGATATGTACTCAGCTCATAATTATTTTTAGCTTGCTATATATTATGATATGCAGTTTAACTTTGGAGGTGTCGTTATGAGACTTGAATTTATTGGTGCTGATCATGAAGTTACGGGAAGCTGTCACTATATCGAAGCCTGCGGGAAGCATATTTTGGTCGATTACGGAATGGAACAGGGCATAAATGTGTTTGAAAATGTACCTCTGCCGGTGTCTGAGGCGATGATTGACTATGTTTTTCTCACACACGCACATGTGGATCATTCGGGGCTGCTTCCTCTTCTGTATGCAAGAGGTTTCAGGGGAAGAGTGTATGCGACGGAGGCGACAACGCAGCTTTCGAGCATAATGCTGCGCGACTGTGCACATATACAGCTTATGGAGGCGGAATGGAAGAACAGGAAGGCTAAGAGAAGCAGCAGTGTGGAGGCGGCACAGCCTTTGTACTCTATGGAGGATGCCGACGGTATAATCAAGAGGTTTACCCCTTGTCTGTATGGGGAGACGGTTGAGGTCTGCGAGGGTATCAAGGTAAGATTCACCGATATCGGTCATCTGCTTGGCTCGGCGAGCATAGAGGTGTGGCTTGACGAGGACGGAACACATAAGAAGATTGTTTTCTCGGGCGACATAGGAAACAAGCATCAGCCATTGCTGAAAGACCCTGCATATACAGAGGAAGCGGACTATGTTGTGATGGAGTCCACATACGGAGACAGGCTGCACAGCGCCGAGAAGGTGGACTATGCAGGGGAGCTGGCGGGAATAATCTCTACAACCTTAAAAAGAGGCGGGAATGTGGTTATACCTTCGTTTGCGGTCGGAAGAACCCAGGAGATATTATATTTTATCAGGCAGATTAAGGATAAGCAGCTTATAAAGGATATTCCTGATTTTCCTGTGTATGTCGACAGCCCTATGGCGGTTGAGGCGACGGCAGTGTTTGTTGACAATAAGGACGAATGTTATGATGAGGAAGCCGCTGAGCTTGTGCGCTCGGGAATAAATCCGCTCACTTTCAAAAATCTGCACCTTTCGATTACCAGTGAGGAGTCGAAGGCGATTAATTTTGACACAACACCTAAGGTTATTATATCTGCGTCGGGAATGTGTGATGCAGGACGTGTAAGACATCATCTCAAGCATAATCTCTGGAGACCGGAATCTACGATATTGTTTGTCGGATACCAGTCGGTGGGAACGCTCGGGCGTGCGATAGTCGAGGGTGTGAAGGAGGTTAAACTTTTTGGTGAGACGATAGAAGTCAGGGCTGAGATACTCACACTTAACGGTCTTAGCGGCCACGCTGATAAGAACGGTCTTATTGAATGGATAAGTGCCTTCAAAAAGAAGCCTGAGAAGGTGTTCGTTGTGCATGGCGACGATGCTGCTGCGACGTCATTTACCGAGTGCCTCAAGATTGAACATGGACAGAGAGCCTACGCACCGTACAGCGGAACGATTTTTAATCTCGCAGATGGAAGCTTCGAGTATGAAGCGGCGCCTGTTCCGGTGGAGAAAAAGACAAAACCTGCCTCGGGAGTGTACGCAAGACTTCTCGCTGCCGCACAGAGGCTGCTCGCCATTGTAAAAAAGAGCGACGGGCTCGCGAACAAGGATATGGGAAAGTTCGCCGATCAGATAATATCGGTCTGCGACAAATGGGACTCACAGGACTAGTAAGTTTCAGTTTTTTAAGCCTGTTTTATTAGGTAAAATATTATGTGATATCCTCGAATTGCTCCGCTGTAAAACAGCTCCCGCAATTCTAAAACATTATTTTTTGAGCTTTATGAAGCCGCAGCCGAGTGCCGTGGCTTCTTTTTCGTCGTGGGTTACGAGTAAGAGGGCGGCGCCGGTGGCTGAGAGCACTTGTGCGATATATCTGATAACCCTTTCGCGCAGCGAACTGTCAAGTCCTTTGAAGGGCTCGTCCATGACGAGCAAAAGAGGCTCGCCGGGGTTTATTGTGTGAAGGAGTATGCAGCCGTAGAGTGCTCGTGCTATGGCAAGGCGGCGTTTCATGCCGCCGCTGTATTCGCCGGCCGGCTTATTCGGCGAAACGTCGAGCCCGAGCTCTGTGAGAATATCGAGAGCCTCCTTTTTCAGAAAACGATATGGGTACACGTCCATGTTTTCGGGCGCACCGAAGGAGGGGAGAAGCCTGTCCTCCTGAAAGACGACGAGATAGTGGAGCTGACTGTCTCTTAGAACTTCACCACCGCCATAGGCGCTTATCCCGAGAAGGATGTTTAACAGGCTGGTCTTTCCCTCGCCTGAGGTGCCAAGGAGGGCGAGCCTGTCACCGGCGTCAAGGCTTAGGGAGAAATTGTCTATAATCTGTACGCCGTCGTAGCTTTTACATATGTTTTTTGCTTCTAATATTTTCATATTAATCCCCATTCCGCCGCTATGCGGCGGCACAAATAGTGATGAAAAACGTGCTTTTGCAGTGACTCAAATAGTAATGAAAAACGTGTTTTTTGCGTGTTTTCTAATAGTTCAGCTAGCTGAACTATTGTGAAATCGTAATGAAATCAGCGCAGGAGATTCTCATCTGCCATAAATTTAAGCGAGCCTTTTAAGCATAAGCCTCACAATCCATTCAAAAAATATGCTGATAATTATTATTGTGATTGTCCACGCGAACAGCGTGGGCGTTTCGAGGTATATTTTCGACTGGTTGAGGTGGTTCCCGATGGAGCTGCGGCTTATGCCGATTACCTCCGCGGCAACGCCCGATTTCCACGCGAGACCAATGCCGGTTGAGAGCGCGGCTGTAAGGTGCGGGAGCAGGGCGGGCAGGTATATGCGCCGCAGTTTTTTAGAGACAGGCATTTTTGTAAGATATGCCATCTCGAGGAGACCGCAGTCGATACTGAGCAGGCCGTCCAACAGGTTTTCATATATGATAGGAAGAACCATGAGAAATGAGATGAGCAGTGCAAGTCTCTCGGAGGAAATCCACAGGAGTGCCAGTATGATGAATGATGCCACGGGAACGGTGCGGATAACCCGCAGGGGAAGCGATATGAATTCCCTGACGGCGCGCAGCTTGTAGGAGATGGCTGACAGCAGAACCCCTGCGAGGAGTGCAGCCGTGTAGCCCATCAGAATGTTGGACATGGAGTTGAAAATGGACAGCCGGTAGCTGTGGGTACGGGCAAGGTGTAAGAGTGTCGAAAAGACCGAAACAGGACCGGGAAGAAAAAGTTCCCGGTCGATTATTCTCGCGGCAATGTCCCACACGGCAAGCCACAGAAATACAGAAATAAGCCGTGTGAGAAACTGTGCTTTTTTTGATGTCAAATGGTGGAACAAATGTGGTGTAACCTTATTCATGCTCACTCCTGAACCATATAGTAGAAGTCGTCTCCAGGCAGCTTTCCGCCGACAGCGGCAGGGTTCTGCCCGTACAGAACATTCAGATAGCGCTCAATCTTAGCTTTCATATCAGCACCGTCTATAAAGGTCACGTTACAGTAAGGGATTGCCTTCTTTGCAATGGCAGCCTTGAATATTCCGAAATGCTCGATTAGTTCGGCTGCATCGTCAACATTCCCGTTGGTGTAAGCTGCCGACTCATGGTACTCGGTAAGAAATGCCTTGAGAGCATCTGTGTGTGCGTCAGCCCAGTCCTTGCGGGCTACGACAACGCCTGTCACAACTGTACCGTCACTGTCGAGCTTCTCCCATTCCTGTGTTATGTCGAGAGCGATGTGAAGCTGGTCGTTGTTGTTCATGGCTACGGTCACATAAGGCTGCGGGAGCATGGCGATAGCGTCGGGACTTTCGGCGAGTGCGCTCACAACCTCGGCTGCCTCACTCTTGAACTCTATTGTTACGCCGCTGTCGGGGTCGATGCCGTTGCCCGAGAGGATATAGCGGAGCGTGTACTCAGGTGTAGTTCCCTGACCTGTGGTGTAGATGGTCTTTCCCGCGAGGTCTGCGACAGAGTGTATGGTATCCCCTGTCTCTACTATATATAATACGCCCAGAGTGTTTATTCCGGCTGCCACGATGCCGCCCTCGGTCTTGTTGTAGAGCACACTTGCAAGGTTGCAAGGGACGCAGGCGATATCGAGCTCGCCCTTTACAAGCCCCGTGGATATCTCGGTTGCCTCGCCGAACACCTTGAAATTATAGCTGTTGGCTGCATTGCCGTCCTCATTGTCCTTCATAACCTTAACAAGGCCTATCGCGGTAGGACCGGTCATAACGGCTATGTTGATGGCTTCGGCCGGAGACGGCTGTGTGGACACGGACTCAGCGGTCGATGTATCAGCGGTCCGGGTCTTATCCGGTACCGTGTTCGAGGCACAGCCTGCGAGTGTTCCTACAAATAATGTAAGCAATACTGCCGTACTTAACGAGCGTACAAAATTTTTCTTCATAATTATCAAGCTCCATGATGTATATGTTTTTTGATTGCGTCAAAGCTCTCGGGGCTGATTACATGCTCAATCTTGCATGCGTCCTCCGCTGCGATTACAGGGTCGACACCGAGTTTTACAAGGCAGGAGGATAAAAGCTCATGGCGTTCATATATCATCTCTGCAATGGCGCGTCCTTCGTCCGTCAGATAGATAAATCCGGCATCGGTGACGGTTATCTGGTTCTTGAGGCGCAGATTTTTCATGGCGATGCTTACGCTGGACTTTTTGAAGCCTAGCTCATTGGATATGTCAACGGCGCGGACGACGGGAAGCTTCTTGCTGAGAACTAAGATGGTTTCAAGATAGTTTTCAGCGGATTCGTTTGTATTAGTCATGGTGAACCTCTTTTCTGCTTTAAAAATGATATTGTCTGCGGTTCATAATCCGCTTTTGACAACATATAACTAATATAACACGTTTTGGGACTTTTTGCTATAACAAATTGCATATAAACAGCCACCTTTTTTGTATCATATAACACAGAATATATTTGGAAAGATTATTTATTGACGGATGGTATGCCGGATGGTAAAATCTGACCACGGGATGGTCGCATTGACTGTTAAGACCAAGTATGAAGGATATCGAAAAAATATAAGCAGGAGGAAAATGAAATGAAAATCAAATTTTATCAGTCTCTCAAATTCAGGCTGATGATGATGACGCTGGTGGTTTGTCTTATAATGGGAGGCTTCATCAATTATTATTCCATTCATCAGTCGAGGGTAAGCTACAAAAAACTGGCGTGGAATTATATGAATGACCTTGCACTTAGCTATGGCAGGCAGGTTGACACATTAATCGGGGAGAGAGGAACGGATAAGGCTTTTGATGCGGAGGCACTTGATGGAATGTTATCGGGTGTTGGAATGGAAGGCGTGGCATCTTCATATGCGTACATAGTTGACGCGGAGGGTATAATGCTCTATCATCCGAACAGGGACAAGATAGGAAATACAGTGGAAAACAGTGTTGTTAAGGACTATGTCCGGGATTTAAAGTCGGGTATCGTGCATGACACCTCTGTTGTACAGTATGATTACAACGGCACGGTGAAATATGCGTCCTGCTATACGGGTTCGGACAGAAATTTCATTCTTGTAATATCGGCTGATGACAGTGACGTGATGGCTGACTCCGCAAAGCTTATTTTAAATGTCACCGCGATATCGGTTATAATAGGAATTGTTGCGATTGCGGTTGTTTTCATATTCATAGAGAAGTTAATATCGCCGCTTACATATGCATCGGGCGCCGTGGATGAGCTTGCACGCCTCGATTTCCGCGTAAAGGATATGAACAGGGAGAAGCGCTACACAAAGCTCACGGACGAGGTGGGAAATATCATGAAGTCCGTTATCACGCTGAGGAGCGAGCTGACTACTGTTGTGGCAGATTTAAAGACTCAGAGCAAAGCTCTGTTTGAGCAGTCCGACAGCCTGAGCGAGGCGGCAGCTAACACAATGAACAACATGAAAGATACCGACAGGGCGGTTGATGAGATGGCTAACGGTGCGACGATGCTTGCACAGGAGACACAGAGCGCCTCGGAGAGCGTTGTCGAAATCGGAAACATGATAGATAAGGTTAACAGTAATACCGAGGAACTCACAAAGGATGCCGACGATATGAAAGAGCTGGGCGAGAATGCTGAGAGTATTCTGACGCAGCTTATCGATGGACAGAAGGAGATGGTTTCACATATCGGTGTTGTGAATGACAAGACCCATGAGGCGAACCAGGCGGCAGGAAGGATTTCCGAGGTTGTAAATCTAATAACCGAGATTGCCGGACAGACTAACCTTCTTTCACTGAATGCATCAATAGAGGCTGCAAGAGCCGGAGATGCGGGCAGAGGCTTTGCGGTAGTTGCCGAGAATATTAAGCAACTTGCCGAGCAGACGACCACATCGGCAGCGGATATCCAGGAGATAATTCATGACCTTGAGGCTAAGTCGGGTGAGACTGTCGAAAAGACAGAAGCGGTAAACAATATCGTAAACAGGCAGTCCGAGGACATGAAAAAGACTGCTGACATATTAAGGCAGGTTATATCCGGAATAATTGAACTCATAGACAGGATAGACAGTATTGCTTCAAGCGTTGAGAGCATGGACAAGTCAAAGGAAAAGGTTGTCGATGTTATACAGAACCTCTCATCGGTATCGCAGGAGAATGCAGCTTCGACTGAGGAGACCAGCGCATCCACTTCCATGGCGATGGGAACCGTTGAGGGCATCGCAAATGAGGCAGTACAGTTGAAGGCTGTTGCACAGGAACTTGAGGACAGAATGAAAAATTTCATCATAGAGTGATGGGCTGATACAGAGTTGTCAGATATCATTGTACACAAAAGACCGCCGGGATGTATGGTTTCCGGTGGTCTTTTGTGCAAAATCTTATTACAAAATGTAAAAAATACTTGACATTATGCTATTTAGGGATATAATCAACATATAAACAGCGTATGAGTTGGAGGAGAAGGTATGATAGAGATTAGAAATCTGACGAAGATTTATAAGCTTTCATCAGGACAGATGAAGAAGCTAAAGACGAAGAGCAGCACGAAGGTGGCAGTCGATAATATTTCATTTGAGGCTGAGCAGGGAGAGATATTAGGACTTCTCGGACCTAACGGCGCAGGAAAGACAACTACACTCAGGTGCATAGCAACACTTTTAAAGCCTACAGACGGGACTGTAATTGTAGATGGACACGACACAGTCAAGGAACCGGAGGCGGTCAGGGCGAGCATTGGCTTTCTGACAAATGAGATTAAGCTCGACCCACAGTTCTCGGCAAGATATCTTTTTGATTTTTTTGGCAGGCTTCATCAGGTGCCTGAGGATAAGCTGAAACAAAGACGAGAGGAGCTGTTCTCGTATTTTGGGATTGACGGCTTCGAGGATAAGAAGATAGAGGAGCTGTCGACGGGTATGAAGCAGAAGGCGGCTATAGCGGTCAGCCTTGTACATGATCCGGATATCGTTATTTTCGATGAGCCTACCTCGGGTCTTGATATCATAACGGCGCGCTCCGTTACGGACTATCTTTTGGAGCTTAAGAAGAAGGGGAAGCTTGTCATTGTGTCGACGCATATCATGTCTGAGGCTGAGAAACTGTGTGA
This sequence comes from uncultured Lachnospiraceae bacterium, assembly GCA_934351925.1. GTDB lineage: Bacteria > Bacillota > Clostridia > Lachnospirales > Lachnospiraceae > CAG-882. Next base: position 95,115 of record CAKRJT010000009.1, on the reverse strand, counting down.
CAGGCTGGTTGTGATTATAGATGGAAAGAAGACTGCGGAGGGTACTCTTCAGGATATATATGATGAGACAGGCAAAGATAATCTTGAGGATGCCTTCTTTGAACTTTATAGACTTAATCACAAGGAGGACAGATAAATGTACGGTATCAAGGCTATTGTATCTAAGGAATTGAGAAGAGTTTTTAAGGATAAGAAGATGATCATGTCGCTTTTTGTCCTGCCGGTTATACTTGTAGTAGGGTTATTTTCACTTATAGGGCTGTTGGTAAAGGGTCAGATAGACGATGTCGAGTCACATGCTCCGGTTGTCTATATTATGAATGAGCCGGCAAGCTTTGAGACATTCGCAGGGGCGGCAGGTATTGAGGGCTATACTGTGATAAGCGGTACGGAAGGCTTCGAGAAAGCAAAGGCAGGGCTATATGATAAGTCGGTTGATCTTGTTATGATGTTTTCGGATGATTTTGAGGAGCAGGTAATGACCGGAATGGATAAGCTGGACAACATAAAGACGCCTGAGGTTGAGCTGTACTATAACCCATCCGAGGATTATTCATCAGAGGCTAGAAGTATCTATGCGGCATATCTTGATGCATACAAGCAGATGCTTCTCGGAAACAGATTCGGGAACTATGCGGCTGTTGAAATGTTCAATGTTAACGATAATACAGTTCAGGACGAAGATAAGGCTGCGGGAAAGATGCTTGGAACAATGCTTCCTTATTTTATCACAATGCTTATTTTTGCGGGAGCTATGGGGCTTGGCGTTGATATGATAGCCGGAGAGAAAGAAAGGGGAACACTTGCTACCATGCTTCTTTCACCTGTAAAGCGTGAACAGATTGTACTAGGAAAAGTATTCTCCCTGTCAATTCTTGCGGTTATGTCGGCAGCGGTATATATTATTTCCATGGTAATTGCCCTGCCTATGATGATTAAGAACGTCGGTGGTGCAGATGCATTAGATGGCATGTCGGTTAACTTTACAGGAGGGCAGATAGCCCAGATGGTAATACTCATGATTGGAGTTGTGCTGTTATATGTATCAATCATCTGTATGGTAGCTGTGTTTGCCAAGAATGTGAAGGAAGCTTCATCGTATATATCTCCGGTATATATTCTTGTCCTTGTGGCAGGAATGATTACAATGTACACATCAGCAGACGGAGTATTTTATAAGTATCTTATCCCTGTATATGGCAGTTCAATGGCATTTAAGGACATTCTCACAAGAGAGATAACGATGACTAATTTCCTTGGAACAACGATAAGCACATACTTATATGCGGTTATCATGGTTGCTGTGATGACAAAGGCATTTAACAGTGAGAAGGTTATGTTTAATGCTTAACCGTTAATTCAGGTTAAAAAGTCTAATTGTGCAGGCGTGAACGGCTTTTTGGACTTTTGCCCTTGATATCATAATAGGAAATAAGGCATGTAGACAAATTCATTAAATTAAAGTAATATATCAGATGGCGGTACGGCATTTTGCCGCACTGCCATTTTATGTTGAGTTTAAATTATTTTAGAAGGTTTGAAAGGGATATAATCAGATGGCGGAAAAGAAAAAGGTTGAGGGCAGCAGATTTTTGCGTGAAGCCAAGCCGGCACTTAAGCAGCTGCTTGGAATATTGCTCGGGAAATATGAATACGCATCGATACTTGCAGTTGATTCGGAGGCTAAGATATACTCAGTTGCGGCATCGGGCATCAATATCGGAGATTTTGGAATGTTGTGCAACAGAGGCTTCGTTATCAAGGTGTATAATGAAGGAGAGTATGCGGAGTATTCATTTAATAAGCTTGAGAGAGATGTGACAGAGCAGGCACAGCAGATTATTGGGCAGATAGAGGCTCTTAAAAAGGCGGTTCCGGATAAGCTTGAAAGGATTAAGCTAAGCATGCTTGAGGATAAGCCGCTTAATTTTTCAAAGAGTACAGAGTATGAGATAAATCCTTTTGAGACAGGGGCGCAGAATATTATAGACAAGCTCACGGCTTTGCGAAAGAAGGGTCTTGAAGCGGATGAGAGAATGCTTGACTGTGCGGCGAGGATGAGCTGTCAGAAGTATTCGAAGCTCTTCCTTTCAGAAAATAAAGATATGGAGCAGAATGTACTGTGGACGGACTGTGCGATGTCATTCTTAGCGAGAAAGGGCAATGAGGTAAAGAGCTATTTTAGCAGTGCATCGAATCTGGGAGGCTCTGAAATTTTAGAAAGCATTGAGGCGGACATACCACATTCAGTGGAAATGACGGTTGCACTTCTTGACAGCGAGCCTATGGTTCCGGGAGAGTATGATTGTATATGTACACCTGAGGTTACAGGAATGATAGTGCATGAAGCCTTCGGCCATGGAGTCGAGATGGACATGTTTGCAAAGGACAGGGCGCTTGCAAAGAACTATGTCGGCGAGTATGTTGCTTCGCCTCTTGTCAATATGCACGATGGTGCGGCAGTCGGTGACGAGGTCGCAAGCTATTTCTTTGACGATGACGGGGTGGAGGCTAAGGACACACTTGTTATAGAGAACGGTGTGTTAAGGCAGGGAATATCAGACACGATGGCGGCTATGAGGCTTAAGACGGAGCCTACCGGAAATTCAAGAAGAGAGAGCTACAGAAGAAAAGCATATACAAGAATGACCAACACCTACTTTGAGGCGGGCAAGGATAAGCTTGAGGACATGATTGCCTCCATACCTTACGGCTTCCTCCTTGAGAATGCGACGAGCGGAATGGAGGACCCTAAGAACTGGGGAATACAGTGTCTTGTAAACATGGCGCGTGAGATTAAGGACGGAAGGCTTACAGGCAGGGTGTTCTCACCGGTGGTTCTGACGGGATATGTACCGGACTTATTAAAGTCGATTTCCATGGTTTCTGATGACTTTGAATTGAGAGGAAGCGGCTTCTGCGGCAAGGGCTACAAGGAGTTTGTCAAGGTTTCAGACGGAGGTCCGTATATTAAAGCGAAAATCAGACTTGGATAATGCGGCATAGCTTGGTTATGTAAGGAATGGAGATTAAGCTTGAAAGTAAAATTATCAGACTATTTATTGGAGACAGTATTGCAGGCAATGCCTGCAGTATGCAGGGAGATAAAAAATGAGAGATATAATTATCGGTTCGCTTAGGAGTCTTGGTATTGACAGCTATCTGATTACAGAGTGTGAGAAAAACTGCAAGGAAATGTTCTTTATAAAGAAAACGCTTGATATGACCAGAACAGAGGCTCTTGATGAGTGGAATGTGACTGTATACCATGATGACGAAGATAAGAAAATGCGCGGCTGTGCAGCCTGCATGATTCATCAGGGCATGGAAGAGGATGAGATAAGAAGGACTTTAAAGGATGCCTACTATGCGGCAGGGTATGCAATGAACCCTTATTACACACTTGTTTCAGGGAGTGGTGAGCCTATGGTAAAGGCGGAAGGAAGCCTTGCACAGGTGTCACTTGAGAATGCTGCACACAGCATGGCAGAGGCATTGTTCGCCGCTGACACAGGGGATAAGAGCTTTATCAATTCGGCGGAGCTTTTTGTTGAGAAAAAGACAGTCAGAATAATTAACAGTGAGGGTGTTGACTGTGGATATGAGAACTATTCTGTCAAGGGTGAGTTCGTTGTACAGTGCCTTGAGCCTGTGGATGTTGAACTTTATCAGGATTTTTCCTATGATGAGCTTGACACGGACAGCCTTAAAAAGCTTGTGGCAGATAAGCTTGACACAGTTGTGGACAGGGCGCGCGCTGACAGAGCGCCAGAGGCAGGAAGATACAATGTCCTCCTATCTGAGGACAGCGTGAGTGAGGTGTTATCCTTCTATTCGACGAGAGCGAATGTGGCGAATATATATTCTAAGTACTCAACCTATGAAGTGGGTATGCAGGTTCAGGGAGAGAACGCAGCCGGGGAAAGACTTAATATCACTCTTCATTCATCGGTGCCTTATAGCAATGATGGAATTAAGATGCATGACTGTGAGCTTATAAAGGATGGAGTATTAAAGAATATCCATGGAGGATTAAGGATGTCACAGTATCTGAAGGTACAGCCTACAGGCGAGTATAATAAGCTGCTGGTTGATAACGGTTCAGAGAGCATTGCTGATATGAAAAAGGGACGTGTGCTTCATGTAGTAAGCTTTTCCGATTTCAATATGAATGCGATGACCGGACATTTCGCAGGGGAGATAAGGCTTGCATACCTTTATGACGGCGGTGAGGTAAAACTGCTTACGGGAGGCTCCGTAAACGGAAGCCTTATAGATGCTCAGAGCGATCTTGTATTTTCAAGGGAGCGCTATGAGAGTAGCTCGTACTCAGGTCCTTATGCAGTACTGCTTAAAAATGTTCCGGTTTCGGGAACGATGTAAAAAATATTGGATGTATTATTTTTCAGGAAATATATATCAAAAATAATTAAGGTAGGAGAAAAGAAAGATGAAAAAGACAGTAAGAACAAACAAGGGCGGTTGGTTTTCGGTTGCGGTAGCGCTGATTATGTTCGGGGGAATGTTCCTCTTTTCGAACAAGGAGAATATTAAATCAGCTTTCACAGGTGCATACGATATCTATGATGAGAATGTCAATGCAAGTGATATTAAGATAGGCGATGGTATCAGAACGGATATATATGCAGCGCTTGACAATTTTGGAACCCTTGAGACGACCACAAAGAATTCAAAGACAGGAAATGTAACAGGAAAAACCTATCATTATTACTATATCATCCCTGTTTTTGATGGCGATGAGACACGCTATATGGCTGTCAAGGTAAGCTCAAGTGACAGGAAAGCATTCGATAAGATAGTTGACGACACATGGGACTATCTGACAGATGAAGCCGACTACTTTACGGACAATGAATTTGCCGCTGAAGGAAATATCCAGAAGTTAGATGGACAGGCGTATGAGTACTTTGTTGAGTGGTTCGAGGAGGCAGAGTGGTTCGATACAACGGACAGGGACGAGATTGAGGAGTATTTAGTTCCAATCTGCCTTGAGCTTAAGGATCTCAGGTCAACAAGCATTATGGTATATGTCTCAATGGGGATTATAGCACTTGGTATCCTTATTATCGTTATACATTTCGTGAGAAAATCTAACAATAAGAAGAAGGAAGCGGCGGAGCAGGCTGCTTACAACAACGGATTTGCAGCAGCACAGAATGGTGCAACGGCAGGAAACGACACATACACGGGCAGCACTCAGAGCGACAATGCAAATGCATCGGGCGCACAGAATGTAATGCAGGGAACTTACACTGATACCGCTTCCTACAGCAACGGAACAGAGTACACAGTCATAGGAGGAACTAAGCTTCCGAAGGCGGATATGAACAGAATAAACGGATATGTTGCCGCAGGAGATTCGGTTACGGCAATAAAGGAGCTCAGGGACATTACAGGTCTTGGTCTTGCCGAGGCTAAGGATATCATTGACAACTGGGGCAGCTATTACAGATAGTATTAATTGGCAATTACAAAAAAAGCTTTAAAATTTTCAAACTATATGATATAATCTATGGAGCTATTTTATAAGGAGGTGTTTTTTGATGAAGCACGTTAAGACAATCAACACAAGAAATCTTAAGGAGTCCATGAAGAAGGGCGGCTGCGGCGAGTGCCAGACATCATGCCAGTCTGCATGTAAGACATCCTGCACAGTTGGAAACCAGAGCTGTGAGAATAAGTAATCAGGCATACATGTACATAGCGTAATTGATTGCGCTGACAATGTATTACTGATTTTAATAAACCGGACGGCTGTCTGAGGACGGCTATCCGGTCTATTGCGGTTATGGTGGATTTTAGTTTATTGTTTATTTTAGGAAGGAATTATGATGGTACATCAGTATAAAAATAACGGATACAATATCGTACTTGATGTCAACAGCGGCTCCGTGCATGTGGTTGATGAGATAGTCTATGATATGATACCTATGTACGAGGGTTCAGGTTTAGAGAAGATTACTGCCGAATTGAGTGGCAGATATAAGGAAGAGGATATTAAGGAAGCTTACGAGGAGATAACTGAGCTTAAGGAAGCAGGTTCTCTCTTTACTGAGGATATTTATGAGAATTACATAGACAGCTTTAAGAACCGTCAGCCGGTTGTAAAAGCACTATGTTTACATATTGCACATGACTGTAACTTAGCATGTCAGTACTGCTTTGCCGAGGAAGGCGAGTATCACGGAAGAAGAGCTCTTATGAGCTTTGAGGTGGGAAAGAAAGCCCTTGATTTCCTTGTAGCCAATTCAGGCAGCAGAAGGAATCTTGAGGTTGATTTCTTTGGCGGGGAGCCTCTTATGAACTGGGAGGTTGTAAAGCAGCTTGTTGAATACGGCCGCTCGATAGAGGAGGCTAATAATAAGAAGTTCAGATTTACACTCACAACCAACGGAGTTCTCTTAAATGACGAGATTCTTGATTTTGTCAATAAGGAGATGGGGAATATAGTTCTCAGCACCGACGGACGTAAGGAGGTTCACGACAGGATGAGACCTTTCCGCAACGGCAAGGGAAGCTATGACCTTATCATGCCTAAGTTCAAGAAGGTTGCCGAGAGCCGTAATCAGACAAATTATTATGTAAGAGGTACCTTCACACATTATAATCTTGATTTCTCAAAGGATGTTTTAAGTCTTGCGGATGAGGGCTTCAAGCAGATTTCGGTTGAGCCGGTTGTCGCTTCACCTGAGGATGCATACGCTCTCAGAACTGAGGATCTTCCGCAGATTTTTGAGGAGTACGATAAGCTTGCGGTAGAGATGATTAAGAGGGAGAAGGAGGGAAGAGGCTTCAATTTCTTCCACTTTATGATAGACCTTACGGGAGGACCTTGTGTGTACAAGAGACTTTCAGGCTGCGGTTCGGGTACGGAGTACCTTGCGGTCACACCTTGGGGGGATTTATATCCTTGCCACCAGTTCGTCGGCAATGAGGATTTCCTTCTTGGCAATGTAGATGATGGCATTGTGAAGAAGAATATCTGTGAGGAATTTAAGCAGTGCAACGTATATTCCAAGCCTAAGTGCAAGGACTGCTTTGCAAAGCTTTTCTGCAGCGGTGGCTGTGCCGCTAACTCATACAATTTCCATGGCAATATCAATGACAGCTATGAGGTTGGCTGTGAGATGGAGAGAAAGAGAGTTGAGTGCGCTATCATGATTAAGGCGGCACTCGCCGATGAGGATGCGGAGTAATTCCGGTTCGGTTAAGGCATGGAGCCTGAAAAGCTTCGTCAAGTCAGATATTAGTTGATTGCGGACACAGGCGTTATGATGCAGGAGTTCTGCAATTATCTATATATAAGCATAAGCGAAAGGAAAAAAAGAAAATGGTTAAGAAAATTTTAAAGTCCCTTGCATGGGTTGCCGTAATCGCTTTTCTTGCATATACGGTAGTCTTCGGCTGGGGCAGCACAAAGGACGGAAGCATGTCCGGAATTAAGCTTGGTCTTGACCTTGCAGGTGGTGTCAGTATAACCTACGAAGCTGTGGGTGATGAAGTTGACAGCCAGGATTTGAAGGATGCAACATACATTCTTCAGAAGAGAGCAGAGGGATATACTCCTGATGCTGAGGTTTATCAGGAGGGTTCTAATCGTATAACGATAGAGATTCCGGGTGTTACAGATGCAAATGAAGTGCTTTCACAGATGGGAAAGCCGGGTGAGCTCTACTTCATAACACAGAAGGGTTCCGACGGAAATGACAACTATACGGGAGCGCTTTCACTCTCGGCCGATGGCCAGTCGGTTGAGTACAAATATACACTCAACAAGACTATCGAGGAGTTGGAGGCAGACGGCTCCATACTTCTTACAGGTGCCGATGTTAAGACTGCTACGGCAGGCACACAGCAGACAAGCACGGGCGGAAGAGAGTTCGTTGTGGAGCTCAGCCTCAATGATGAGGGGGCTAAGGCGTTCGCTGACGCAACACAGGTTGCATACGAGAATGGCTACACTATCGGTATCTATTATGATAATGAATTTATCAGCGTTCCGAGAGTCAGCGCACATATCACAGACGGAAACGCGGTTATCAACGGGATGTCGGATTATCAGACAGCCGACAACCTGGCATCAACTATCAGAATCGGTGCACTTCCTGTCAAGCTTGAGGAGGTTCGTTCACAGGTTGTAGGAGCTAAGCTTGGACAGGACGCTATCCGCACGAGCCTTTTGGCAGGTACCATAGGTCTTGCGATTATCATTCTCTTTATGATAATTGTGTACCGTATTCCGGGACTTGCGGCAAGTATCGCACTCTGCATTTACACAATGCTTGTACTTATCATCATAAATGTGGCAGGTCTTACCTTCACCCTTCCGGGTATTGCAGGTATTATTCTCTCAATCGGTATGGCTGTCGATGCCAACGTAATCATCTTCGAGCGTATCAAGGAGGAGCTTGGCACGGGCAAGACTGTACAGTCTGCCATGAAGATTGGATTTAACAAGGCTTTCTCGGCAATTTTCGATGGAAACATCACGACCCTCATCGCAGCCTTTGTGCTCGGTCTTAAGGGTTCAGGCGCCGTAAAGGGCTTTGCGTACACGCTTGCGATAGGTATTGTTGTATCTATGTTCACAGCACTTGTTGTCACAAGACTGATTCTCAGGCTATTCTATGATTTCGGTGCAAAGAACGAACAGCTCTACGGAGTTATCAAGGATACAAAGACATTCAACTTTATCGGAAAGAAGAACATCTTCTTCTGCATCTCGGCAGCGCTTATCCTCATCGGTATCGTTACCGTAACTGTGAACGGTGCACGCGGCAAGGGAATGTTCAACTATGGACTTGATTTTAAGGGTGGTACTTCCACAACAGTTACCTTCAACCAGGACTATTCACAGGCTGAGATTGAGAGCACAATCATTCCTGATATCGTGGCAGCAATCGGCGACTCGACCGTTCAGCAGCAGAAGGTACAGGGCGGCAATGACGTAGTATTTAAGACAAACAACCTCACAATAGAGCAGAGAGAGGCTCTCGAAGAGTTATTTACGTCGAAGTACGGCGTTGAGCAGAGCTCAATCCTTACCGAGAACATCTCAGGAGCTGTCAGCAACGAGATGAAGGCAGATGCGATTGTTGCCGTTATCATAGCGACTATCTGTATGCTTCTCTACATCTGGTTCAGATTTAAGGATATCCGTTTTGCCGGAAGTGCAGTGCTTGCGCTTTTACATGATGTGCTCGTCGTAGCAGGCTTCTACGCAGTTGCGAGAATCACACTCGGCAATACCTTCATCGCATGTATGCTCACAATCGTAGGTTACTCAATCAACGCTACGATCGTTATCTTCGACCGTATCAGAGAGAACCTTGGACAGATGAATAAGGCAGATCTTGCAGAGATTGTAAACACAAGTATCTCCCAGACTATGAGACGTTCGGTTTACACGACACTCACAACATTTGTTATGGTTGTCATTCTCTTCATACTCGGAGTGAGCGCAATCCGTGAGTTCGCAGCACCTCTCATGGTTGGTATCATCTGCGGCGGTTACTCATCGGTATGCATCACAGGTGCACTCTGGTATGTACTCAAGAAGGGCTTTAAGAAAGCAAATTAAATATTTTGTATACATGTCGTATACTGTAGATTGAAAATGGCAGGCTGCCACATCTTAACCGCAAGCTGTATTGAGGCAGGGCGTTAGATGTGGCAGCTTTGCTTTATGGAATGAAAAGTGCGGGCAGGGCTTTTAATTACTATGTATGCCGTTGCTTGGCGGCGGAATGGAGATTGATATGAATTTAAAGGGTATATTTGAAAACACGGATTTCGTGCACGCGAGCGGGACGAAAGAGGAGCTGAAGGTTGCTGAGTACCTTAAGGCACAGTGCGAGGCTATGGGAGTGAAAGCGTGGATAGAGGACTTCCGCGTTGCCATGGGTGACATAGAGGAGGCGCATCTTTTCGCCGACGGCGTGGAGCTCGAGTGCAGGGCGTTCACCTGCTGCGGAAGCGGTTCGGTTGAGGGCGAATTGTATTACATGCCGGGAATCGACAATGTATCCATAGCGGGAGCTAAGGACAAGGTCGTTCTCATGGACGTGGGCGGTGTTTCATTCTTCACATATCAGGATCTTGTGAAGGCTGGCGCCAAGGCTATACTCTTCCAGTACGGAAACGTCCACTATCCGGACAGGGATATCGAGCAGAGGGATCTGCGCGAGGCGGTTGTAGGTGATGCTAAGAAGCTTCTGTGCGCCATGATTAACTCCGCCGAGGCAGTGAAGCTTGTGAAGAACAATGTGAAGAAGGTCAGACTTGAGGTAAGACAGAACGAGTACGACGGACAGTCGCACAATGTTGTCGCCGAGCTTCCGGGACAGAGAGATGAGTTCATAGTTCTCTCAGCGCATTACGATTCCACAACCTTGTCACATGGCGCTTATGACAACATGAGCGGCTGTGCCGGCCTTCTCGGAATTATGGAGAAGTTGAAGGATATGAAGTTAAACTACGGGCTCCGTTTTGTATTCTGCGGAAGCGAGGAGAGAGGGCTTCTCGGCTCCAAGGCGTATGTGAAGGAGCATGAGGCAGAGCTTGAAAAGTTCGCGTTCAATATCAATCTCGACATGATCGGAACCTACATGGGAAAGTTCATCGCCTGCGTGACCGCCGAGGATAAGCTGTCGCATTACATATCCTATATGGCTGCTGAGGTTGGATTCCCTGTTGCCTCAAGGACAGGAGTGTACTCAAGCGATTCCACACCTTTTGCGGATAAAGGAGTTCCTGCTGTATCCTTTGCGCGCATTGCGGGTGGAAATGTGGCACCTATACATTGCCGCTATGACCTTATGGATGTAATGTCCATGGAGCAGCTTCAGAAGGATATAGATTTCCTCGCACTGTTCACGGAGCGATTCGCAAATGCGGCTGTATGCCCTGTGTCAAGAGAGATTCCGGAGGATATCAGGAAGCAGCTTGACGAATACCTGTTCAGGAAGAGAAAAGAGTGAAAACGGGGATTTGGGCAGAGAAGTGACAAGCCAGAATATAAAAAATATGCCCATAAGCTTCTTATAAAATCTTATGGGCAGATTTTTATTTGTTAGTAAATATTATGAGGTGAGTGAGAAAGCCATGCAGACACGAAAGCTATGCCGGCATTATTTATATGTAACTACGACATCCCCTTCCTCAATGACGGTCTTGCCATCCGGGATGAGGTTCTCATTTCCGCGTATTATCATCGCGATAAGTTCATTAGGCGGAAGATTGAGCTCTGCGATTGTCTTTCCGCACCATTCATTTCCCTTGTCGATATGCAGCTCCTCGAGCTTCTCATTGGCGGTTGGCTCGTAGGACGGAACACTGAGGATGATATTGTCGCCGGCGTGTATTACGGTATCGCCTCTGGTGACGATGGTCTGTTTGCCGCGCTTAATCATTATCGCGAGGGAGCCGGTAGGCATGTTGACCTCGCGCACCATCTTATTGACCCAGTTGTGCCCTTCGGGTATGAACATCCGCATGAGTGTGATTGCAGACTCTTCCTGATAGTCGTTGAAGGTCTTGCGGACATCGGCGGTCTCGTCAACCATGTCGAGCTTCTTCGAGGCGGCAGGAAGAAGTGTTCCCTGAATGGCAACCGAGAAGAGCGATACCATGAACACGATATGGAAGAGGTCGTAGGAGATGTTCGCGCCGCTCGATATTACCATGATGGCGAACACGGACGATGCGGCTCCTCTAAGACCGGCCCACGACACGAGCAGACATTGCCTGATGCTTGATTTAAAAGGAAGCATAATGGCAAAAACCGCGATAGGCCTTGCGATGAGTGTGAGAATCACCACTATCGCGAGTGCCGGCAGGATAATCTGCGGCATTCTGTGAGGGAATGACAAAAGACCTAAAAGGAAGAATATAAGTATCTGCGCGAGGCTTGTCACACCGTCAAAGAATGGGATAAGTATATTTTTGTTCTTGATTTTGCTGTTACCTATTATAATACCCATGAAATATACGCTGAGGTACTGGTTGCCTCCGACAAGTTCAGATGCGGCGTAGCAGAACAGGACAGCGGCTATCATAAAGATTGTATCAAGACCATCTGTTACAATATTTGTCTTGGTAAGAACGAGTATTGTTACTATTGCAAATACAATTCCGACAATTGAGCCGAAGGTGAGCTGGGAGAAAATGTTCCATGCTATATTGCCGGTTTCTCCTGCACCCACAAGACCGATACCTATTACGGTAAGCATATATGACATCGGGTCATTGCTGCCGCTTTCCATCTCAAGAAGAGAGGCGGTGCCGTCTTTAAGGTTGAGCTTCTTCTGTCTGAGTATCGAGAACACGCTTGCCGCGTCGGTGGAAGATAATACAGCACCAATAAGGAAACTCTCCGCCATCGAAAATCTCAGGACGAGGTGGCATAAAATGGCGGTCACGCCCGCAGTGATTGCGACACCGACGGTCGAGAGAAGAACGGCCCTTGCTGCAACAGGGCGCGCAAGCTTCCATTTGGTGTTGAAACCACCGTAGAACATGATGAATATAAGCGCTATGGAGCAGACACGCTCAGCCAGCTCATAGTTGTCAAAGGGTATCTTCACTATTCCGTCACTTCCGAAGAGCATACCTATGAACATGAATAATATTAAGGTAGGCATCCCGAATTTGTCCGAAAACTTGTTGGCAAGTATACATAGAAATATAACTGCCGATACAACCAAAATTCCGTAGAGCATAGTGTTAATCCTCCGTTTCTGTGTATGTATATATGTGTAATGGATTACACTTATGGATAAAAGTATAGCATCCGCGCGTAAAATATTCCAGTAAAAAAACTGTTAAGAAATCTTTATTGCTATACGGTGAAGTAATTTGACAAAAATACTGTGACATAGGATTGAAACATTATGAAATAAAGTGATTTGAAAAAAACGGTTTTGTACATAAAAAAGTACGGAAAAAAATGTAAAAAACTTATAAAATGTTCTTGACATCTAATATTCGTTAGCATATACTAACAAAGGATTTAAGTTAGATATTACTAATCAAACACAGAGTGTGAAGAAGGGATGATATGATGCCAATTACGATGATGAAGGATGGGGAGACAGGAGTTATTAAGAAGGTCGGAGGTAAGGAAGAGACCAGAAAGTTCTTGGAAAATCTGGGTTTTGTTGTCGGCGGCTCAGTCACCGTTGTGTCTGATATCGGAGGAAACCTGATTGTGAATGTCAAGGACTCGAGAGTGGCTATCGGCAAGGATATGGCATGCAGAATTATGGTGTAGCTGAGACTGCCGATGCAGGACATATTAGCGATATCATGAGCAGGAAGCGCAAGCGGATTGCGAATATCATTGGCTAGGAGGATTATTATGAAGACTTTGAGAGAGGTTGCTGTAGGTCAGACCGTCAAGGTTACGAAGCTTACAGGCGCTGGCCCTGTAAAGAGACGTATCATGGATATGGGAATTACCAAGGGCGTTGAGATTTATGTGAGAAAGGTTGCACCTTTAGGTGACCCGGTTGAGGTTACGGTAAGAGGCTATGAACTTTCACTTAGAAAAGAGGATGCACAGATGATAGAGGTTGAGTAAACCTTTATTTTTTGACAATGGGTTAGCAATGTCTAATAAAAAGTAGAAGTATAGAATTTATAATAGCATTGTTTAACACAAGGTAGTTGTATGTAATAAATAGTTCAACACAACCTGAAATGTCATATATCAGGGAAATAAGTCTGCTTTGAAAATCAGAAGAGCAGAAAAAACAGAAAAGCTATAAAAGCACAGATATCAAAAGACAATAGAAAATGCGATAATCGTGGATTTATAGCCTGCCATTAAAATAAGTGGAAAGGAAGTTTTTGAGATGTCAATTAAAATTGCATTAGCAGGTAATCCTAACTGCGGTAAAACAACATTGTTCAATGCTCTGACAGGTTCGAATCAGTTCGTAGGTAACTGGCCGGGAGTTACAGTAGAGAAGAAGGAAGGAAAGCTAAAGGGAGAGAAGGATGTGATTATCACCGACCTTCCGGGTATCTATTCACTTTCACCATATACACTTGAGGAGGTTGTCGCAAGAAATTACCTCATCACAGAGAAGCCGGATGCTATCATCAATATCATTGATGGTACAAATATAGAGAGAAACCTGTATCTCTCAACACAGCTCCTTGAGCTTGGCATTCCTGTAGTCATGGCTGTAAATATGATTGATGTGCTTGAAAAGACAGGGGATAAGGTTCATCTTGATAAGCTCTCTAAGAAGCTTGGATGTCCTGTGGTTGCTATATCGGCACTCAAGGGAACGGGTCTTAAGGACGCAACGGACAAGGCAATTGCCGCTGCTAAGAGCGGAAAGGCAGCACAGATTGTGCATGAGTTCCAGCCAGGCGTTGAGGCAGCCATATCTGCTGTAGAGGATAAGCTCGGCGCACAGGTGCCGGAGGAGCAGAAGAGATTCTTCGCAATCAAGCTCCTTGAGAAGGATGACAAGATTGGAGCAAGACTTCAGACTGTACCTGATGTATCAGCGGAGGTTAAGGCTCTTGAGGATGAGCTTGACGATGATACAGAGAGCATCATCACAAATGAGAGGTATGTGTACATATCATCAATTATAGGCGAGTGCCTTACAAAGAATAAAAATAAGAAGCTCACAACATCGGATAAGATCGATAAGGTTGTAACTAACAGATGGCTTGCGCTGCCTATATTTGCAGTAGTAATGTTCATCGTATACTATGTATCCGTAACAACAGTCGGAACATGGGCTACTGACTGGGCTAATGACGGCGTGTTCGGCGATGGCTGGCATTTATTTGCAATCGGTTCTTCCGCATTCGCAGATGACGATGAGCCTTATGTTGACGCTATGAATGTTGTATCAGGTTACCTTGAGAGCGTTGGCGCAGATGATGTACTTGAGGCAATCGACAGCGAAGCTGATGACTATGATGCGGCAGCAGCACAGGCGGCAGTTGACGAGGCACTCGCTTCGCTTGATGACTCATACACATTTACATACGGTGTTGAGGATGAAGAGACACTCAATGTCGAGGAGCTTGAGGCTACAGGTGCGGACGTAAAGGAAGCAGCACAGGTTCTCGCGGCTGCAGGCTATGAGGAGCCGGATCCTGCTGATTACGGTGTATGGGTTCCGGGTATCCCGGCACTTTTAGAGTCAGGACTTGACGCAATCGGCTGTGCAGACTGGTTAAAGGGACTCATCCTTGACGGTATTGTAGCCGGTGTCGGTGCGGTGCTTGGTTTCGTTCCACAGATGCTTGTGCTCTTTATATTCCTTGCGTTCCTTGAGTCCTGCGGATATATGGCGCGTATCGCGTTCATCATGGATAGAATTTTCCGTAAGTTCGGTCTTTCGGGTAAGTCCTTCATTCCTATGCTTATCGGTTCAGGCTGTGGAGTTCCGGGTATCATGGCTTCCCGTACAATCGAGAATGACAGAGACCGTAAGATGACAATTATGACAACAACATTTATTCCTTGCGGAGCCAAGCTTCCGTTCATCGCGATGGTTGCAGGTGCAATCTTCGGCGGTGCTCCTTGGGTAGCTCCATCAGCATACTTCCTTGGAATATTTGCAATAATCTGCTCAGGTATCATTTTAAAGAAGACTAAGATTTTTGAGGGAGACCCTGCTCCTTTCGTTATGGAGCTTCCTGCATACCATATGCCAACAGTAGGAACAGTACTCAGAAGCATGTGGGAGCGTGGCTGGTCCTTCATCAAGAAGGCTGGAACAATCATCCTTCTTTCAACAATTATTGTATGGTTCACAACCTACTTCGGCTTTACTGAGGACGGCTTCAGGATGTTATCTGAGGACGAGATTGATATGAGTATCCTCGGCAAGATTGGTCAGGCAATCGCCTGGATCTTCGTGCCACAGGGCTTCGGCAACTGGCAGGCAACCGTCGCTTCCATCACAGGACTTGTTGCAAAGGAGAACATCGTTGGCACAATGGGTATCCTCTACAGTGTAGGTGAGGGTTCGGTATATGCTAACATGGCAGCAACCTTCACACTTGCAAGCGGCTATGCCTTCCTTGCATTCAACCTTCTGTGCGCCCCTTGTTTCGCAGCTATGGGTGCCATCAAGAGAGAGATGAACTCTCCAAAGTGGTTCTGGATTGCTGTTGGTTATCAGTGTGGTCTTGCTTACCTTGTATCGCTTGTTATTAACAATGTAGTAGGTCTGTTCACAGGTGAGACACCATTCTCATTCTGGACAGTGGTTGCATTCCTTGTAATCGCAGGCTTCGTATATCTCCTTGTAAGACCTTATAAGAAGAGCATGACCTTAAAGGTTGACAAGAAGCTTGCATAATTCTGCCTTCTCTCAATTTCCATAATGTGTTTTGTTATAAATAACCCCGTCGCGTATGCGGCGGGGTTATTGCTTTTTTGTCGAAAGCGTTTATACATGAATATGTTGCCTAAGATGATACATTGTGCTAATATGGATACATATGTGTGCGATGAAATTGTAAGAGTGAGGCGCGAAGAGAGGCTCGAAAGGATAACGTAGACGGATACATGGAACATAATATAAGCATTGGAAAACAGAGGTAAAAGGTGTGAAGGAAGAATGGCGTGTATACGCAAAGAGCGCCGATTTTAAGGCAATCGGGGAAAAATATAAGATAGACCAGGTGGTGGCGAGGATCATAAGAAACCGCGATATAGTTACGCCTGAGCAGTATGAGGAGTACATAAACGGGGATTTATCGAGCCTTCATTCACCGTGGCTTTTGAAGGATATGGACAGGGCGGCGGATATTGTGAAAGGTGCTGTTGATGAGGGTAAGCCGATAAGGATTGTGGGCGATTACGATATCGACGGAATAAATTCGATATATATTTTGTACAGCGGCTTGAAGCGTCTCGGTGCAGATGTGGACTATGTCGTGCCGCATAGAATTACGGACGGCTACGGAATAAATGAGAGGCTCATAGATGAGGCACAGGAGGCGGGCAGACAGGTCATAATAACCTGTGACAACGGAATCGCCGCGTACAGCCAGATAGCCCATGCGAAAACACTTGGAATGACGGTGGTGGTGACAGACCACCACGGTGTGCCGTTTGAGGAGAGGGAAGGGGAGAGAATGGAGATACTCCCGCCTGCCGATGCGGTTGTCGACCCGGCGAGAGCGGACTGTACATACCCGTGGAAGAAGATATGCGGGGCGGTCGTCGCGATGAAGTTAATACAGGCACTTTTTGAGCTGTACGGCAGACCATCGGACGAGATATATGATTTCCTTGAGTTTGCAGCGGTTGCGACGGTGGGCGATGTCGTAGACCTTCAGGGCGAGAACAGGACGATAGTGAGACTGGGCTTGAAGAAGATTAAGAATTCGACGAACCTCGGGCTCAATGCATTGATAGACTTAAATAAGCTTGACAGGGCGCATATAAGCTCATATCATGTGGGCTTTGTCATAGGGCCGTGCCTCAATGCGAGCGGCCGGCTTGAGTCCGCGATGCTTGCGATAAAGATGCTTCTCTCGACTGAGAAGGGTGAGGCGGAGCACCTTGCGGGGGAACTCTTAGCGCTCAACGAGGAGCGTAAGGAGCTCACCAGGCAGGGTGTAGAGAAGGCCTTTGACATGATAGAGAACAGCTCGTTAAAGGATGACAATGTGCTCGTCGTGTACCTGCCTGAATGTCACGAGAGCATAGTGGGAATAATCGCGGGCAAGATAAGGGAGCGCTATAACAAGCCTGTGATAGTCTTTGCGGACGGCGAAGGCTGTCTTAAGGGTTCAGGTCGTTCCATAGAGAGCTACAACATGTTCGAGAAGCTGACGCAGTGTAAGGAGCTGCTCGTAAAATTCGGCGGACACCCGATGGCTGCAGGCATGTCGATTGAGCCTGACAGGCTGGACGAGTTAAGAAGGAAGCTTAACGGGAACTGCGGTCTGACACAGGAGGATTTGACATTAAAGATATGGATAGACGTGCCGATGCCGCTGGAGTATATATCGGAGCGCGTGATAAATGATTTGTCAGTGCTTGAACCGTTTGGCAAGGGCAATGAAAAGCCTGTTTTTGCCGACAGAGGACTGCGTATAAGAAACCTTTCACACATGGGGAAGGAGGGGCAGTTTACAAGACTTACTTTTGCGAAGCAGGCACATTTTCAGGGAGCAGACGGAAAGTATTTTGATGCTGAGGTAACGATGGAGGCTGTGATGTTCTCGATAAATGACGTGCTTGAGCGCGCATACAGTGACGGAAGCTGCGTGAATGTGCTCTATTATCCTTCCGTCAACGAGTACAACGGCAGGAAAAAGCTGCAGATTGTGGTCAATTCGGTCATGCCGATTTGCTGATTGAAATATAAGCTTATTAATGGTAGAATATTCTATATGCCAAATGAGGGGCAAAATACCTTTTGAACCTCATACCATACTATTTAAACAATTACATGGTTTCCGGAATGTTGCACGGGTTTTTGTAATTACATGTAAAATATCATTTGAAAAGAGGTATATAATTATGAGAATAGGCGTAAGAGGACATGATGTTGAACACAGCAGTCTGGATAATTTATTTGAGAACATTCACAAGCAGGGCTTTCACTGCACACAGCTTGCACTTTCGAAGGCGGTTAAGGAGTTTAAGGTAAACAACGGAGTTATGACACCGGGACTTGCTTTCTATATTAGAGAGCTCTGTGCCGAGAATAAGGTTGACGTGTCGGTGCTCGGCTGTTATCTCAATCTCGCAAATCCTAACAAGGAGAGTCTTAGAAAGACACAGGAGACCTACAAGGCACATATTCGTTTTGCAAGCCTTGTCGGGGCGGGAATGGTCGGAACAGAGACAGGTGCGGTCAATGAGGAATATTCCTTCACACCGGACAATCACACGGACGAGGCGC
The DNA here is from genome assembly GCA_934351925.1 of uncultured Lachnospiraceae bacterium. GTDB lineage: Bacteria > Bacillota > Clostridia > Lachnospirales > Lachnospiraceae > CAG-882. Next base: position 76,195 of record CAKRJT010000009.1, on the reverse strand, counting down.
TCGAGGTATTTATCGAAGGACTCCGCCCGGTTGTGGAGTATGCCGGGAAGATGGGCGTCATTATCTCCATCGAGCCGGTATACAAGCATATAGTATGCAATTTCGAGCGCGCCAGAAAGGTGCTTGATGCAATAAATTCGCCTAATCTTCAGCTCATATTTGACCCGGTCAATGTAATCTATGCGGGCAATTATGAGAAGCAGGACGAGATTATCCGCACGGCATTCGAGCTCTGCGGCGATGACATCTGCTGCATGCATCTGAAGGATTTTGTCGTTGAGAATGGGGAGGTCAAGTCAGTTATATCTGGAAGAGGAATGTTAAACTATCCGCTTCTTATGAGCTATGTCAAGACCTACAAGCCTTTTGTACACTGCCTGCTTGAGGATACCAAGCCGGAGAACGCCGCCGAGGCGAAAAAGTTCGTTGAGGAGCAGTATGAGAAGGCACAGCTTCTGGATTAAGGATGCAGTCTGCCGTGGCAGAGGCAAAAGCATAATATTGAATATGAATGGAGAGAGATATGCCTAAGTTTTATGAGCCGGAGCAGCTAGAGCATCTGCAAAAGCTTGAGATGGAAATTCTTACAGATTTTAAGAGGATATGTGACGAGAACAATCTTACCTATTTCGGCTATGCCGGGACGGGAATAGGGGCATTGCGCCACAAGGGATATATACCGTGGGACGATGATATAGACATCTCCATGCCAAGAAAGGACTATGAGCGTTTCATGGAACTTGTGACAGAGCAGATGGGGGATAAGTATCAGGTGTTGAACACCGAGACGGACATAAATTATCCGCTTGCCACGACAAGACTTGTGCTTAAAGGCACGAAATTCAGGGAATACTCCATGAAGGATGTGGACTGCGACTGGGGTATATTCCTTGATCTGTACGCGCTCGACAATGCGGCGGACGGAAAGATAGCATACTGGTGGCAGATGTGGACGGCATGGTTCTGGGGAAAGCTTCTTATTCTCAGAAGTATTCCAAGACCATATCTGTATGTGCACGGACTGACAGCGAAGCTTGTGACTGCAGCGTGCGTGGCAGGTCATCATGTGATGAAGCGGCTTGGGATTTCCAAGGAGTGGCTGTACATGAAGCGGGAGAAGGCTAACAGAAAATATGAGAACAGGCAGACAAAGAGGATTGCGTATTTTTGTGACCCGCTTCCATACACTAACACCTTCTCGGTCGATGACATATATCCGCTCAGGGAGCTTCCGTATGAGGACACGACACTGCCTTTTCCTAATCATCTTGAGGAGCTTCTCACCAAGATGTACGGCGATTATATGACACCGCCGCCTGTTGAGAAGAGAAAGACACATTTTCCGTATGAGCTCGATTTCGGACCGTATGCGCCTGAGAAGGAGACGGAAAAAAAGTAATATGCACGAAGCATATTTGAATGTAGGAGCGGATTTTTAATATCCGTCCGAAGCAATAAGAAACAGATTGGAGACATTACTATGTCCTACGAGTATGAACTTACAATTCTCATGCCTTGCCTTAACGAGGCTGAGACATTGGAGACATGTATAAAAAAGGCGCAGACCTTTCTGAGGGAGAACAATGTGAACGGAGAAGTGCTTATCGCGGACAATGGAAGCACCGACGGTTCACGCGAGATTGCCGTGAAGGCGGGCGCGAGGGTTGTGCCTATAGAGCAGCGAGGCTATGGAGCTGCACTTATCGGAGGCTGTGAGGCTGCAAAGGGTGAGTATGTCATCATGGGCGATGCAGATGACAGCTATGATTTCCTCAATCTTATGCCTTTCCTTAGCAAGCTGCGCGAGGGCTACGACCTTGTCATGGGAAACCGTTTCAAGGGAGGAATAGCCAAGGGAGCAATGCCGCCGCTTCACAGATACATCGGCAATCCTGTATTGTCGTTTATCGGACGGCTTTTTTACAAGAGCGATATAAGAGACTTCCACTGCGGACTTCGAGGCTATAAGAGAGAGTCGATTATGAAGCTGGGACTTCAGACAATCGGTATGGAGTATGCGAGTGAGATGGTCGTCAAGGCAACGCTCTATAAGCTCAAGATAACTGAGGTTCCGACGACACTTTCACCTGATGGAAGAAGCAGGGCTCCGCATCTTAGAAGCTTTCACGATGGCTGGCGCCATTTGAAGTTCCTGCTCATGCACAGCCCGAGCTGGCTTTTCCTCTACCCGGGTATATTTTTCACTGCGTTAGGTGCGGTGCTTATGTGCATACTTGCAGCTAATACCATCACAATAGGCGCTGTAGGTTTTGATATCAACACGCTTTTATACAGCTCAGCGATGCTCATGATAGGCGTGAACCTCATACTGTTCAATGCGTTTACGAGAACCTACGCAAGAATGACGGGCTTTATTCCTATGCCGGAAACTCCTAAGAAGAGATTTTTCACGGTCGACAAGGGAATATTTATCGGTGCGGTGCTATTTATAGTAGGAATTGTACTCACGATAATGGCACTCGTCGGATGGAACAGCAGGAATTTCGGACAGCTTGACCCGCAGCAGATGATGAGACTTACCATTCCGGCAGCGACCTTCATGGTTACGGGAGTGCAGGTACTCTTCGGAAGCTTCTTTATAGGTATTCTTGAGATTAAGCATAAATAAATTGAACAGCGTGAAAAAGTGCCGCCGTGCGGCGGAATGGGGATTTTATGAAAAAAGATTATTCGGATAAACATACCTTTGTTATCTGCGCGTACAAGGAGAGCGGTTTTCTTGAGGAATGTATAGAGTCACTTGAAAATCAGACTGTAAAAAGCACCATTATCATGGTGACATCCACGCCATGTGATTATATACAGGATATTGCAGGAAAGCATGACATTGAGCTTTTCGTGAACGAGGGAGAGAAGGGAATAAGCGCCGACTGGAACTTTGGCATAAGCAAGGCAAAGACGCAGTATGTCACCGTGGCGCATCAGGATGATGTGTACAGAAGAAACTACACCGTTGAGTGCATGCATGCCATGGAGAATGACAGAAAACCTCTCATATTTTTCACTGATTATGAGGAATTAAGAAACGGCGAGCCGTGCCATAAGAACAGGCTTCTTTCAGTCAAGAGGCTTATGCTTTTTCCGCTGGGACTCGGAGTGAAAGAGCACAGGATATTCTCACATTCGGTATTTGTAAGAAGAAGAATATTGTCGATGGGGAATCCTATATGCTGTCCTTCAGTGACCTTCAATATGGCGTTGATGCCTGATAAAATTTTCACGGTCGGAATGAAGAGCAACGTGGACTGGGAGGCATGGGAGAAGCTTTCGAGGCTTTCGGGCGGTTTTCTTTATGCAACGAAGCCGCTGTGTTACCATCGTATACATCAGGAGTCTACAACTTCGGAAATTATAGCAGACAACGGCAGGACGGAAGAAGATTATCAAATGTATTGTAAATTTTGGCCAAAATGGATTGCAAGAATTCTATTACATTGGTATACTAAGAGTCAGAAAAGTAATGCGTTATAATATTAACATACTTTTTATTATTGAATGGTTTGGGAGGAATTAGCTATGTCAATTCTTGTTACGGGTGGAGCGGGCTTTATTGGAAGCCATACGGTTGTAGAGCTTATGAATGCAGGCTATGATGTTGTCATCGTTGATAACCTTGTGAATGCCAGTGAGAAATCAATCGAGAGAGTAGAGAAGATTGTCGGGAAGAAGGTTAAGTTCTATAAGGTAGACATAGCCGACAGAGCCGGACTTAATGAAGTATTTGACAAGGAGCAGATTGACTCCTGTATACATTTTGCCGGACTCAAGGCGGTTGGAGAGTCGGTTGTCAAGCCTCTTGAGTACTATACCAACAATATCTCCGGAACACTCGTGCTCCTTGATGTTATGAGGAAGCACAATGTGAAGAATATCGTGTTCTCATCCTCTGCTACGGTATACGGAAATCCTGCATTTATACCTATCACTGAGGAGTGCCCTAAGGGACAGTGTACTAACCCTTACGGTTGGACAAAGTCGATGCTCGAGCAGATTTTGTCAGATCTCTACAGAGCTGATAATGAGTGGAACGTGATGCTGCTGCGCTACTTTAATCCTATCGGAGCACATGAGAGTGGTCTTATCGGAGAGAACCCTAACGGTATTCCTAACAACCTCATGCCTTACATCACACAGGTTGCAGTCGGCAGACTTAAGGAGCTGTCGGTGTTCGGCGATGACTACGATACGCCGGATGGGACAGGTGTCAGAGATTACATCCATGTTGTCGACCTTGCCATCGGCCATGTGAAGGCGATGGAGAAGATGAAGGAAAATCCGGGACTTAAGATATATAATCTCGGAACAGGTAAGGGAAGCTCGGTTCTTGATATCGTGAAGGCCTTCGAGGAGGCCAACGGAATTAAAATTCCTTATGTCATCAAGGAAAGACGTGCCGGAGATATCGCTACCTGCTATGCGGACGCTTCGCTTGCCGAGAGGGAGCTGCACTGGAAGGCGGAGAGAGATTTAAAGAAGATGTGTGAGGATTCCTGGAGATTTCAGAAGAACAATCCTAATGGCTACTAAAATTGTTGACTATGCGGTAAAGTGCTGATAGAATATACCGGTCGGTTAAAACTGCACAAGGAACAGAATTTTGGAGGATATATTATAATATGAAGAAGCTTGAAGAGTATGTTAGAAGTATACCGGATTTCCCGGAGCCAGGAATTATTTTCCGCGATGTCACGAGCGTGCTTCAGGAGGCTGACGGGCTTCAGCTTTCAATCAACGGAATTATGGACAAGTTAAAGGACGTGGACTTCGATATCGTTGTAGGACCAGAGTCAAGAGGCTTTATCTTCGGTGTGCCTGTCGCATACAACATGAAGAAGGCATTCGTTCCTGTCCGCAAGAAGGGTAAGCTCCCATGCGAGACAGTTTCCATGGAGTATGACCTTGAGTACGGCAGCGCCGTTATCGAGATGCATAAGGATTCCATCAAGCCGGGGCAGAAGGTTGTCATCATCGATGATCTCATCGCAACAGGAGGTACCATCGAGGCTATAACGAAGCTGGTTGAACAGCTTGGCGGAGAGGTTGTTAAGATTGTATTCCTTATGGAGCTCGCAGGGCTTGAGGGACGCAGGAAACTTGCCAAGTATGATGTGGATTCGGTTATCTGCTACGAGGGCAAGTAATTATAACCAGGGTAAATCATATCATATGCGTGAGGGCATCGTTGCCGTTTATGGTAACGGTACCCTCCTTTTAATTTACCACATAAAATATTTGCATTTTTACATGAATAATTTTATAATTAGAAAATAAGCTTATATATTGAGGTGATTGCATGCCGGATGAAGTTATATTACGAACAAAGAGAAAAATAGATGAGGAGCCATTGTCATGTCCGCCGGATTTTACAGGACCGGACGAGCTGTATGAGGAACTTAAGAAGGAGGTTTTAAAGTATCATCCTTCCACAGACCTTTCACTGATTGACAAGGCATATCAGGTAGCGAAGAAAGCACATGAAGGTCAGATGCGTAAGTCGGGTGAGCCCTACATTATACATCCTATTTGTGTTGCAATCATCTTAGCGCAGTTAGAACTTGACAAGGAGACGATTGTTGCCGGACTTCTCCATGATGTTGTCGAGGACACGGTTATGACGTACGATGACATAGTGAGAGAATTCGGCGAGGAGATTGCCCTTTTGGTTGACGGTGTAACCAAGCTCACACAGCTTAACTATTCCGCTGATAAGATAGAGTTACAGGCAGAGAATTTAAGGAAGATGTTCCTCGCCATGGCGAAGGATATAAGGGTTATTCTCGTTAAGCTTGCCGACAGACTTCATAATATGAGAACCCTGCAGTATCAGAAGCCGGAGAAGCAGAAGGAAAAGGCGAGGGAGACGATGGATATATATGCTCCTATCGCACAGCGTCTTGGTATTTCGAAGATTAAGATTGAGCTTGATGACCTGTCACTTAAGTATCTCCAGCCGGAGGTATACCAGAAGCTTGCCGACGAGATTGCACTCAGTAAGGATGCGAGAGAGGCGTTTGTGAGGGACATCATTGCAGAGGTTAAGGAGCATGTCGAGGCTGCAGGCATCGACTGTGAGATAGACGGGCGCGTTAAGCATTTCTTCAGTATATACAGAAAGATGGTCAATCAGGATAAGACTCTTGACCAGATATATGACCTTTTTGCGGTACGAATACTTGTCGAGACGGTGAAGGACTGCTATGCGGCACTTGGAGTTATCCATGAGATATACAAGCCTATTCCGGGACGCTTTAAGGATTATATTGCCATGCCTAAGCCGAATATGTACCAGTCGCTCCACACGACGCTCATTGCGCCTAACGGACAGCCGTTCGAGATACAGATTCGAACCTATGAGATGCACAGGACGGCTGAGTATGGTATTGCAGCGCATTGGAAATACAAGGAGAACATTGACGGAACCAAGAGCGGTGACAATGAGGAGGCGAAGCTGGCATGGCTCAGACAGATTCTCGAGTGGCAGCGCGATACCTCGGATAACAAGGAATTTCTGAGCCTTATCAAAAATGATATGAACCTCTTTTCCGACAATGTATACTGCTTCACACCTTCGGGAGATGTAAAGAACCTTCCGGCAGGCTCGACACCTGTTGATTTTGCCTACAGCATACACAGCGCCGTCGGCAACAAGATGGTGGGTGCGAGGGTGAACGGCAAACTGGTTACTATTGACTATGTTCTTAAGAACGGTGACAGAGTTGAGATTATCACGTCACAGAACTCGAAGGGACCTAGCCGTGACTGGCTCAATATCGTAAAGAGCGCACAGGCAAAGACAAAGATTAACCAGTGGTTCAAGGCTGAGCTTAAAGAGGACAATATCCAGAAGGGTAAAGAGCTCATTGCAGCCTATTGCAAGACGAAGAACATCCAGTTCTCAGATATATATAAACCTGAATTTGTTGAGAAGGTGCTGTCAAAATACGGCTTCCGCGACTGGGATTCGGTTGTTGCGGCGGTTGGACACGGTGCTCTCAAGGAGGGGCAGGTTATAAATAAGCTCCAGGAGGAGTATGAGAAGAAGCACCGCAAGGAGATTACGGACGCGCAGGTGCTTGAACAGACACAGGCAGATAATAAGGACAAGCCTGCCACGGCGGACAAGTCTAAAAGCGGAATTATCGTAAAGGGCATACATGATGTGGCAGTCAGATTTTCCAAGTGCTGTTCACCGGTTCCGGGAGATGAGATAGTGGGATTTGTCACGAGAGGAAGAGGCGTTTCGATACACAGAACAGACTGTACGAATATAATCAACCTTCCGGAGACAGACAGGGCGCGGATAATTGACGCTGAATGGCAGGAGATGGCTTACAAGGAGACAGGAGAGAGCTACTCTACCGAGATTAAGATATTTGCAAATAACAGAACGGGTCTGCTTGTCGACATATCGAAGATTCTCACAGAGAATAAAATCGACGTGACGGGCATGAACTGTCGTACCAGCAAACAGGGAACAGCTACTATCTCAATGTCATTTGACATAAAGGGATTGGAGCAGTTGAGACACCTTGTTGAGAAACTTAGGAATGTAGAAGGTGTGCTCGATATTGAGAGGACGAATTCATGATAAGAGTTGAAAATACGGTATTGGGAATGTGCGCTACCAACTGCTATGTGGTGTTTGACGGCGGAGCTAAGACACCGGGAGGGTATGTCGATGACGGGCAGGTTAAACCTGCCGTCATTATAGACCCGGCGGCTGACCCGGCGCGCATTGAGGCGATGATTTCACGGTATAATTTAAGACCGGAGGCTGTGCTTCTGACACATGGACATTTTGACCATATACTTGCAGCCGATGCCGTGAGAAAGAGATACGGAATACAGGTATATGCAGGTGCACAGGAAAGACAGATTATGACAAATGAGTCTTATAATCTGTCACTTCCTTTTACGGGGGAAGGCATGGCTTTTGAGGCGGATGAGTATTTTGAGCCGGGAGAAGATTTCTCTTTTGCGGGCTTCAATATAAGAACAATTTCCGTTCCGGGGCATACAATAGGTAGTGTATGTTATTATTTTGAGAGGGAAAGGATACTGTTTTCGGGCGATACGCTTTTTGCAGGCTCGGTCGGACGCAGTGATTTCCCTACAGGAAACGCAGGACAGCTTAACAGGGCTATAATGGATAAGCTTATGAGACTTCCTGATGACGTGAAGGTATTTCCGGGGCACGGTGAGAGCACGACTGTCGGATACGAGCGCGTGAACAATCCGTTCCTTCAGGGTTAGAAATAAAAACCAGAGGTTAACATTATATATGATATTACTTGAATTTAATGATGCCGAGCAGGAGAACGATTCCAGGGTTATGCTGAAAGCGTTTTTTCCTGAGGCGAAGATAGTTACGAGTATTCCGGAGGGCAGCGCTGCAGCACCGGAGCTTTTTGTGCAGGTCAGAGTTATAAGACAGGAACTGACGAGAAATGACAATGCCGATTGTGAGAGATATATAAGAATTTATATCCACAGGGCTGCAGACAATGAACAGGGCGGATATGAGGACGAGGTACAGCAGACTGCATCAGGAAAGAAGGAAGCCAGAAACAGCTTCAAGAGAATGATGTATGATATGTTAAAGAAGCTGACCGGGAAGGAACTCCCATGGGGGACTCTTACCGGTGTGAGACCGACCAAGATAGTCTATACACTGCTTGAGGAGGGAAAGAGTGAGCAGGAGATAATTGAATATCTTAGGAAAGAGTACTATGTGAGTGACAGGAAGGGCAGGCTTGCAATAAAGGTTGCGTCCAACGAGAAGAGACTGCTCGAGAAGCTTGATTACAATAACGGCTATAGTCTGTATGCCGGGATACCGTTCTGCCCTACCACATGTCTGTATTGCTCATTTACATCCTATCCGCTTGCGGTATGGAGAGATAAGGTGGACACCTACGTCGATGCCATGCTAAAGGAGATGGAGTTCACTTCAAGGCTAATGAAGGATAAAAAGCTTGACACCTTCTACATGGGCGGAGGAACACCGACTACTCTTGAGGCGGAACAGCTCGACCGGGTACTCGGATTTTTTGAGGAGCATTTTGATACGGCTGCGCTCAAGGAGTACACAATTGAGGCGGGCAGACCGGACAGCATAACAAGGGATAAGCTCATGGTTATGAAGAAGCATGGTGTGAACCGTATTTCCATCAATCCTCAGACCATGAACGACGACACGTTAAAGCTCATCGGCAGACATCATACGGTGGCACAGGTGAGGGAGGCCTTCTTACTTGCGAGGGAATGTGGCTTTGACAATATCAATATGGACCTGATTATCGGACTTCCCGGTGAGACTCAGGAACATATTGAGAGAACCATGGCTGAGATAGCGAAGCTGTCTCCGGACAGTCTTACGGTTCACTCGCTTGCAATCAAGCGCGCTGCTAATCTCAATATATTCCGGGAGAAGTACAAGGACTATGCGATGGTTAATACTGACGATATAATCAATATGACGGCTGACTGTGCGGCGGATATGGGAATGGAGCCGTATTATCTGTACAGACAGAAAAACATGGCCGGCAATTTTGAAAATGTCGGATATTCGAAGCCGGGCAGGGAAGGCATCTACAATATTCTCATAATGGAGGAGAAACAGACCATCATGGCGGTTGGCGCGGGTGCATCCACAAAGGCTGTATTCCCACAGGAGAATCGCATCGAGCGTGTTGAGAACGTGAAGGATGTCAGGACATACATTGAGAATATTGATGAAATGATAGATAGAAAGAGACGATTTTTTTATGGTTGATGACTGGACGAAAACAATTTTGGAAATCGACCTTATAGATGGAATAAGACATGGCGTATGTGTGAGCAATCTCACATATCTGATAGCGCGAAGACTTGGTCTTGATGATGAGGAGTGCTATAATCTCGCTGTCGCGGGAATGGTACATGACATCGGGAAGCTGAGACTCTCCTCCTATTTGTACGGACGAAATTCAAATGGCATGCTTATAGAGGAAATCCAGTATATGAGAATGCATTCAAAGCTGGGATACGATATTCTGAAGAAATACGGATATAATGATGCAATCTGTGAGGCGGTGCTGTATCATCATGAAAATTATGATGGGTCAGGATACCCGGATAACCGTAAGGCGGAGCAGATTCCGCTCGGAGCGCGGATAATGAGGGTTGCGGATGCATTTATAGCACTTATTTCTGAGAGGCCGTACAGGGAGGCATACGATTTTGACAGTGCCATAAGCATTATGATAGAGGATGTGAAGGAATACGACATACAGGTATTTCTTGCGTTTATGGATGTGATACATGAGGATGGCATGCTTAGGAAGATTAAGCAGAATCAGTCTATGATAGATTACGATATGGAGGAGTTCAATTTATAGTGGTACAAGAATACGGACATGAAAGAAATGAGAATTGCTTACATCGTTAATAATCAGTAGTTAGTGCAGGTATACTGAAAAATAGCATTTGTTTTTTTATAAATTTGTATATATTTATGTTAAAAATATATTAAACAATTGCAAAATCTTGGTTTCTATAGTAAGATTTATTTATAAAATTACATCAGGAAAGAGGATGATGCTGATGAGTATGAAGGACAATTTTGATAATACAGAATTTGATAATGAGAATTCTGATAATGCAGAATTTGATAATACGAATTCTAATAATATGGAATTTAGCAATGAGAATTCTGATAATGCGGAGTTCGAAAATGAGAATTCTGTGGATGACATGAATGAGACTGTTGGAGAAGAAAAGATTGGAGAAGAGGCAGTTTCTTCAGAAGAATATTCAGAGGAGAAAGCAGATAAAGACTACGCTGCCACGCAGAGAGGGGCGGAGCTGGTTTCTGATGCCAAGGAACTTTACGAGGAGGCTAAGGCGAAGGCAGAAGCTTTTGCAGGAGAGATGGAACAGAACATCAAGCAGCGTGCAAAGAAGGCGAAGGCTGAAGTGGAAGAGGATGTCGATGCATTTAGGGGACAGCGAAAGAACCGCAGGAAAATAGGTTTCCTGTCTGGCATACGTTTTAAGATTACGGCAGCATTTATTGTGCCGGTTGTGCTCATGGTGGGTTTGGGAGTCATATCCTACACCCGTTCGGCGGAGGCACTCACGGCGAACTATGAGTCGGCGTCGAAATCTACTGTTGACACCACGGCCGATTACATGGATATGGTAATTGAGACAATCCGGAATGTGTCATATGATATGTCGGTTTCATCGCTGGCAAGGGAATACTACGGTGGAACATATTCCTCTGACTCCTACAAGGAAAGTTCAGTATATAATACCTTAAAGAGCGAGATAGATTCCCGCAGGCTCGGAAATAAATACATAAAGAATATTGTGTTTACGGCTAAGCATGGCAAGGGTGTTTCGACAGCAGTGTCATATACTCCGGAGCCTATTTATGATGAGTTCCGTGAACTTGAGGCAGCGAAGATTGTAGATAAAGAAGATACGCTGTGGCTTGGAGCCCATCCGGAGGTTGATGAACTTATGGAGACCTCCGGTTATGCCTTTGGTATATTGAGAAAAGCTTACAATTCTTCATTCAGACAGGTTGGATACCTGCTTGTCGATGTGGATTTGAATAAGATTCAACAGAATATAGCTTCCGTCAACATGGGAACCAATGCAATAGTTGCACTTATAACACCTGACGGAAGAGAGATATCCTACAGAAATATATCCGGCGGAGAAGAGTCGAATATGGATAAGGACTCATTGGATGTCTCCTATATTGTCGGAACAGATTTGTATGACAGAATTAAAGGCTATGAGGAGAAGGAGGGAAGCGAGTACGTTGAGTTTGAGGGGGAGCAGTACCTCATGCTTTACAACAAGCTTGATGCGGACGGCTTTATGGTTGTATCGCTCGTCCCGAAGTCATACATAATTGCTGATGCGAACCAGACAGCGGTGCTTACGGTATTTGCGGTGTGTGTAACGGCACTCATTGTTATATTAATAGGTCTTGTTCTGTCAACAAGCATAGGAACGACAATCCGTAAGATTATGAACGGTCTTGAGAGAGCTTCAACGGGTGATCTGACAGTCGACATTCGCACAAGACGCAAGGATGAGTTCATGATTCTCTGTGAAAGCACCAACCAGATGATAAGCAACATCAGGACGCTTCTTGACAAGGCGGATACCGTATCCAAGGCTGTTGGAAAGGCATCGGAGAGCGTTGGAGGCAACTCGGGAATTCTTCTTGAGGAGACCAAGTCGATAACGTCGTCAATCGCAGAGGTTGAGCAGGGTATCGTCATGCAGGCGCAGGATGCTGAAAATTGTCTTACAAGAATGGATGACTTATCTAAGAAAATAGAGATTGTATCAGACAATACTAATAAGATTGCGGAGATTGCGGATAATACGAAGAGTATTGTATCTGACGGACTCGGAACGATAGAACAGTTGAAGGACAAGGCTAAGGCTACCACACAGGTTACTTCCGAGGTTATTTCGAATATTCAGGATTTGGAGGAGGCATCGAAATCCATCGCCAAGATTATCGGTGCAATCAATGATATAGCCGATGAAACCAGTCTTCTTTCACTCAATGCTTCAATAGAGGCTGCGAGGGCGGGGGATGCCGGAAGAGGATTTGCGGTAGTTGCCGACTCTATCAGAAAGCTTGCTGAACAGTCACTCAACTCCGTAAATGAGATAAGGGGTATTGTCGGAAAAATTCAGAAGCAGACCGTTGATACCGTTGAGGTTGCAAAGCAGGCAGAAGTTATTGTAAACTCACAGGAGGAAGCGCTTAAGAATACGATTGATGTATTCCGCGATATAGATAAGCATGTGTCGGGACTTGCAGATAACCTTTCAGAGATTTCAAGCGGAATAAATGATATGGATGTTGCTAAGAGAGAGACCCTTTCAGCTATAGAGAGCATATCTGCCGTAGCTCAGGAGACGGCATCGTCCGCTACTGAAGTCAATGAAGCTGCCAGCCGTCAGTTGGAGGCTGTTGAGAAGCTTAATAATGAGTCTGAAGAATTGATAGTACATTCTGAGGCTCTTGTTGAGGCAATTAATAAATTTATAATTTAACGGAGGCAGGAACATGTATTCATTTGAAGAAGTTAAAGAATTTGACCCGGAAATTGCAGCGGCGATTTCTGATGAACTCGGGAGACAGAGAGATCATATTGAGCTTATCGCTTCTGAGAACTTTGTGAGTAAGGCAGTCATGGCGGCTATGGGGAGCCCTTTGACCAACAAGTATGCGGAAGGCTATCCGGGAAAGAGATACTACGGAGGCTGTCAGTATGTAGATGTTGTTGAAAATCTGGCGATAGAGCGCGCTAAGAAGCTTTTTGGCTGTGATTATGTCAATGTTCAGCCACATTCCGGAGCACAGGCTAATATGGCAGTGTTTTTTGCCATTGTTAAGCCGGGTGACACGGTTATGGGAATGAGCCTTGCAGATGGAGGGCACCTCACACACGGGAGTCCTGTCAATATGTCAGGAAAGTACTTTAACATTGTTCCGTATGGAGTGAACTCAGATGGATACATAGATTATGATAATGTGATGGCTATAGCGAAGGAGTGCCGCCCTAAGCTTATTGTCGCAGGTGCAAGTGCATATGCGAGAGCCATTGATTTCAAGAAGTTCCGTGAGATTGCTGACGAGGTAGGTGCAGTTCTTATGGTGGATATGGCACATATAGCAGGTCTTGTTGCCGCAGGACTTCACATGAGTCCTATACCTTATGCAGATGTGGTTACTACCACAACACATAAGACACTCAGGGGACCTAGAGGTGGCATGATTCTCTGCAATCAGGAGGCTGCTGACAGGTTTAATTTCAACAAGGCAATTTTCCCGGGAATTCAGGGTGGTCCGCTCATGCATGTCATAGCAGCCAAGGCCGTATGCTTTAAGGAGGCGCTTGAGCCAAGCTTCAAGGTATACGCACAGAATATTGTGGATAATGCACAGGCTCTTGCTAAAGGACTTATGGACAGAGGCTTTGATCTGGTATCCGGTGGTACGGACAATCATCTGATGCTTGTAAATCTTATCAATAAAGGTGTAACGGGAAAGGCTACGGAGAAGCTTTTAGACTCCGTAAATATCACATGTAACAAGAATGCCATTCCTAATGACCCGGCATCACCGTTCGTCACAAGCGGTATCAGGCTCGGAACTCCTGCGGTTACGACAAGAGGCTTTGGAATTGAGGATATGGACACAGTTGCTGAGGCAATTTCCCTTGCAATAGCTGATCCTGAGAGAAATAAGGAGGAGGCTGTAAGACTCGTAAAGGGACTTACGGATAAGTATCCTTTATACTAAAGAATGTTTTATGAATTTTATGTTGTTTTTTGGAGGTAAATGTAGTGCGAAAGTTAGTAGTCAACGTGCTTGCATATAATTCGGAATATAGCACGTCCACGCAGATTGCGGCAAAGTGTGACATGAGTGTCATGGAGTGTTATCTCAAGAATGCATTTGTATGTCTCAAATCATGCATAAGCAGCACTCCGGATTTGGATGCAGCTCTGTTTGTCAATTTTAATGTGGATGAAGAGTATCGTAAGCTCTATAAAGAGAATGGAGTGAAGATTATTGAACTCCCATTCAACAAATATGTACATCCGAAGGAGTTCAAGTGGGCATTGGTTAACTATAGAATATGCTGCCTCGATTATGCGGTGCATAATCTTGACTACGACTATTACCTTGCACTTGATACCGATGTATATTGTGTGGACGATCTGAGCGATATGTTCGCCGAGATGAAATATGGTGTGATGATGCACAACATAGGCCACAGGCTCAGCCACAAGGACAGACAGGAGCTTATAGACACCACACCGCTGTATTTTGGCGAGAGAGTTGATATAGTTCATTTTGGCGGCGAGTGCCTTGGTGGAACGAAGGAGAAACTGACAGAGTTCATTGCCAAGTGGGAGGATGTGTTTAATAAGACCTATGATGCGGTGATTGAGAAGAAGATATATAAGTTTAATGACGAGTATATCTCCTCGATGGCTGCACATACACTTCCTGTAAGGCAGGCAGTGCCGTATATGTTCAGGTACTGGACAATCAAGGATTTTTTCCTGATATGCAATAACTGGAAATATAATCCGGTATGCCTGTGGCATCTTCCGGTTGAGAAGAAGCGTGGAATGTACAAGCTGTTCAACTACTTTAAGAAACACGGAGAGTTTCCGAGTGTCAATAAGGCGGCAGCGATGATGGGCTTCGGAAGGTCTACAAGACCATTCGTGTTATCTGATTATCCTATCAGGGCTAAGAACTTTATAGACAGAACCTTTAAAAAGAAGAATAAGTAACAATACAAAACCGGGCATCATTTAATGCCCGGTTTTTAATGTGGCAGGGGTTTTAAGAAGTTTCAGCGCATCGGGAAAAGCCGGTCTGTTGTTAGAGGT
The DNA here is from genome assembly GCA_934351925.1 of uncultured Lachnospiraceae bacterium. GTDB lineage: Bacteria > Bacillota > Clostridia > Lachnospirales > Lachnospiraceae > CAG-882. Next base: position 60,745 of record CAKRJT010000009.1, on the reverse strand, counting down.
GCAGAGCATTTTCTCATAGATAAGACCGACGACGAACCAGACAGGGGCATAGTCGAGCCTTATTATACCCTTGTAGTTGAGCACCGCGTCGGAGTAGTCCCACGGGCAGGCGTTATGCTTTTTTAAGAAGCTGCCGCTGATAAATTCTGTCAGAAAAATGCACAGCGCATAGACGGCGCCGCGTACAAAGACATTGGCTTTTCTGATAAGCCTGTGAATGGGCGGTATGATGATGGCACTTCCGTATATCGGAAACATGTGCAGTGAACTCTGTCCCATCAATTTTTTGTCATGTTTAAAAAGTGAGCCCATCCCCGTCCAGAACACCTCGAAGCACCAGCCAAGGCTGCCGCAGAATATGAATTGTTTAACCATTTGACTACCTCACAGGGAAAAGTTATTCAAGCTTGATTTTATGTCTTGACGGATATATTATTAACTGTATCTGAAATACTATGCAGAATATCGCGATGCAGTAATTGTGCAGTTGAGACAAATTAATGAATGATATATGAAAAATTAACAGCAAATAATAAAAAATGAAATGGAGAAAAATTATGTCTGAATCTATTGTGACATTAAAAAAGGGAGAAGGAAGAGAGTTCGGACAGGGCGGTCTGTGGATATATGATAATGAGATAGACACCATCGTTGGAACCTTTAAAAACGGAGATATAGCAGCGGTACATGCCTTCAACGGATATATGCTCGGGAGAGGCTACATCAATCAGAATTCCAAAATCAGGATACGAATGATGACAAGGAATGCCAACCAGCTCATTGATGATGAATTCATCTATAACAGAGTTAAGGCAGCGTGGAATTACAGGAAGGATACGGTTGATACCTCCTCATGCCGCGTCATATTCGGTGAGGCTGATTTCCTTCCGGGAATTGTCATCGATAAATATGAGGACGTGCTCGTGGTTCAGGCGCTCACACTCGGAATAGAGCGCTTCAAGGAGAAGATTGTAGATGACCTGAAGGAGATTTTAAAAGCTGACGGCATAACAATACGCGGTGTATACGAGAGAAGTGACGCAAGGGAGCGCGAGAAGGAAGGGCTTAAGACCGTAAAGGGCTTCATCGGTGAAGAGTTCGACACAAACGTCGAGATTGTTGAGAACGGTGTTCACTATATGGTGGATGTTGTGAACGGCCAGAAGACAGGATTTTTCTTAGACCAGAAGTACAACAGACTTGCAATACAGAGACTATGTAAGGGAAAGAGGGTCTTAGACTGCTTCACCCACATGGGAACCTTTGCGCTCAATGCCGGTATTGCGGGTGCGGCAGAGGTGACGGGACTGGATATATCAGAGTACGCCATAGAGCAGGCGAGAGCCAATGCAAAGCTCAACGGACTTGAGAACACGGTGCAGTTTAAGTGTGCAAATGTGCTCGATGAACTGCCGAGGCTTGCAGCCGAGGGTGAGAAGTTCGACGTGGTGATACTTGACCCTCCGGCATTCACGAAGTCGCGCGAAGCCACGAAGAATGCGATAAAGGGCTACAGGGAGATTAACATGAAGGGACTCAAGCTCGTGAAGGACGGAGGATATCTTGCAACCTGCTCCTGCTCACATTTTATGACACAGGAGCTGTTTACCAAGACCATCAAGGAGGCGGCGCAGAGTGTGCATAAGCGTCTTAGACAGGTGGAGTTTCGCACACAGGGACCGGATCACCCGATACTGTGGGCGGCGAATGAGTCGTACTATTTAAAATTCATAATCTTTCAGGTGGTGGATGAACATTAATGTTCATCAGTGAACATAGATGTTGTTGTTGGGCACTAATGTCCATTAATTCCCAATGGAGGTATTCTAAACTGTACGAAATGAGGTATAAAAAATAATGAAACAGCATGAGACAAAAAGGAGCTCATTTTCCGGGAAAATAGGATTTGTACTCTCGGCGGCGGGAGCTTCCGTAGGATTGGGAAATATCTGGAGATTTCCATATCTGGCGGCTAAATATGGTGGAGGAATTTTCCTTGTAATTTATATTATTTTGGCATTAACATTTGGATATACAATGATAATAGCCGAGACATCATTAGGAAGAATGACCAGAAAAAGCCCTGTAGGAGCATATGTTTCATTTGGAAAGTCAAAATGGACTTTGGCAGGTGGCTGGATAAATGCCGTTATTCCAATTCTGATAGTGCCATATTATTCAGTAATTGGGGGATGGGTAATAAAATATCTTGTTGGATATATCACGGGTCAGACACAGGCTTTGGCAGCAGATGGGTATTTTTCTGAATTCATATCCAACGGTATCACAACAGAGATTTACTTTGCCATATTTGCGCTGATTGTATTAGCTATAATTTATGCGGGAGTACGCAACGGAATTGAGCGTGTCTCAAAGTTTATGATGCCGGTGCTTGTAATTTTATCGCTGATAATTACCGTATATTCGGTGACAAGACCGGGAGCTCTGGCTGGTGTTAAGTATTTTTTGGTGCCTAATGTCAGCAATTTTTCATGGATGACGGTTGTAACGGCTATGGGACAGATGTTTTATTCACTTTCCATTGCAATGGGTATTTTAATTACATTTGGTTCATACATGAAAAAAGAAAATTCAATCGAGGAATCGACAAAGCAGGTTGAGATTTTTGATACGGCGATTGCCATAATGGCAGGACTTATGATTATTCCGGCAGTTTTTGCTTTTTCAGGTGGGGATGCCAAGACGCTTCAGGCCGGGCCGGCGCTTATGTTTATCACTATTCCAAAAGTCTTTGCGAGTATGGGATTTGGGACATTTGCGGGAGTTATGTTTTTCCTTCTTGTGCTTTTTGCCGCGCTTACCAGTTCAATTGCATTGACGGAAAGTGCAGTTTCCACATTTGAAGATGAATTCGGTTGGAACAGAAAGAAATCTACGGTTATTATTGGGGCGATTATGATAGTGCTTGGAAGCCTGTCGGCTCTTGGATATGGACCTCTTGCAAATGTGAATATAATCGGCATGCAGTTTCTGGATTTTTTTGATTTCCTTACAAATACCGTTATGATGCCGATTGCGGCTATAGCAACCTGTTTGCTTGTATCAAAGGTAGTCGGAGTAGAACGCATTGAGGAAGAGGTGACTCATGGAGGTGGCATATTTCGCAGAAAGAAAATATTCTGTTTTATGATTAAATATTTGTGCCCGATTTTTGCTGCATTGATTTTAATAAGTTCTATTGCAAATGCGTTTGGCTGGATTTCGATGTGATACTGCCGAAGATGGCTAAAATGCGTGATGTAGCGGACAGAAGCTGAATATTGGAGAAATATATGAGTAAAATGACAAAAATCCTGCTTGCAGTTATGGCGGTCTCACTTGTGCCGCTTGGAATGCTTGGAGCCATGCTGTATTTTGGAAGTCAGGCAGATACACCTGCTGGCGGAACGATTGATTTGGGGAATATTCCCGGAGGATATGAGGGAACCTCTGCGGCGGGTCAGAATGTGTCAAATGGCACATCAAACGGTATGACAGACAGTTTGGAAGATGATATGGAAAATACTGCTGACAGGAACGACAGCGATTTCTATGTGTCCGATATCCCGAACAGCATATGGAAGAACATGCAGGGAAAGAGCTATTCGGAAGAATGTACCGTTGCGAGGAAGGATTTAAGATATGTGCATGTGCTGTATGTCGATTTCGGTGGAAGAACCTGCGAGGGTGAGCTTATCGTGAACAAGCTTATCGCGGAGGACGTGCTCGATATATTCAAGCAGCTATATGAGGCGGAGTACCCGATTGAGAAGATAGCGCTCATCGATGAGTACGACGGCGATGATGAGCTGTCGATGAGCGATAACAATACCTCGGCATTCAATTTCAGGACGATAGAGGGGACGGATATTGTCTCCAGACACGGCATGGGACTGGCGGTGGACATCAACCCTTTCTACAATCCACAGGTGAAGGAGACCGGCAGCGGCATGAAGGTGAGCCCCGAGGACGCCATAAGCTACGCGGACAGAAGCGAGGACTTCCTATATAAGATAGACCATGACGACCTCTGTTACAGGCTGTTTATCGAGCATGGCTTTGAGTGGGGCGGAGACTGGGAGACGAACAAGGACTACCAACACTTTGAGTATTCTCGATAAAGTGCTCAGAAAAGGGGATAAGTTTGAAAGTAAAACTTTCAAACAACTTATTGGTGGCAGTACTGCAAGCAATGCTTGCAGTATGCAGGGGGATAAAAAATGTATAATAAAAATGAACTTACAGAACAATTAAGACAGATGGGGCTGCACGGCGATGAGACCATACTGATACACTCATCGATGAAATCTATAGGGCAGGTCGATGGCGGCGCAGACACGGTGCTTGATGTGTGGAGCGGTTTTTTTGCAGAAGGGCTTCTGCTCCTGCCGACACATACCTGGAAAACGGTAAACAATGAAAATCCTGTATACGACCCGGAGAGTACGCCGTCCTGTGTCGGGCTTCTGACTAACCTGTTTATGAAGAGAGAGGGCGTGGTGCGCTCACTTCACCCTACACATAGCATGGCGGGGCTCGGGCGACGGGCTGCAGAGTATCTGAAGGGCGAGGAACTGTGCAATACACCCTGTACACCGGGAGGCTGCTATGACAGGCTGAAGGACTGCGGAGGGAAGATACTTCTTGTCGGTGTGGGACATGAGCGCAATACATATATCCACAGCGTCGAGGAGCTTCTAAATGTCCCTAATAGACTGTCGGACAAGCCGATGGAGCTGGAGATAGTCATGCCTGACGGCGGGCACAGGAAGGTATATGTCAGGAAGCATTATAACGCCTCACAGCCGCATATATCCGAGGATTTTGTAAAGCTTAATCAGGCCTTCTTAGACTGCGGTGCCGCAAAAAAGGTGAAGTTCGGTGATGCCGACTGTCTGCTTTGCGATGCGAGGAGAATTTTCGAGGTCGTAAGACATGTGCTCGCTCCTGACCCGGAGTGTATTGTGACAAGTGAGTACATTGCACCGGAAAGGTGGAAGAATATCACTTTTTATTCGGAAAAAATGTGATGTAATATCACATTTTATTGACTTAAAATGTGAAAATAGATTATACTATAAATAACAGCTTAATTGTCACGAGGGGTTTGGCAAAAATACGCTGGTGCAACTTTGCGGACGGTATATTTGGAGGTGTAATCTTGAAGCGCAGAATAGAAGATGGGTTGTTGAACTGGAAAAATCAGAAGAATAGAAAACCGCTTATAGTGTACGGTGCAAGACAGGTAGGAAAAACATATTCCATAATAAGCTTTGGAAAGAAGAATTATGCGGACTATGCATATTTTAATTTTGAGGCGAACGGAGAACTTAGAACTATTTTTGACAGAAATCTTGAGCCAAAGAGGATAATTTTGGAGCTGGGTGCGGTTTTGGGAAGGGTAATCACGGAGCATACCTTGATTATTTTTGACGAGATACAGGCGGCGCCGAAGGCACTGACATCATTGAAATATTTTTGTGAGCAGGCACCTGAATATCATATTATAGCTGCAGGAAGTCTGCTTGGAGTTGCACTTGAAAGGGAGAATTATTCTTTTCCTGTCGGCAAGGTAAACTCAATCAATATGTACCCGATGGATTTTTATGAGTTTCTTCTGGCTGCCGGAAATGAAATGCTGGCGGATTTGATTGAATCCGGCTACAGAGAGGACGCACCTCTCAGTGAAAATCTGCACAGCAGGGCGCTTGAACTGTACCATTCATATCTTGTAGTCGGTGGAATGCCGGAGGTTGTCAGGGAATTTGTTGAGACAAATGATTATAGAATGGTCAGGGTAAAACAGGCAGAGATTATAAACAATTACACGGCTGATATGGCAAAGTACGCCACAAAAAACGAGGCAGTGAAGCATGTGGCGACATACAACAGCATACCTTCACAGCTTGCGAGGGAAAATAAAAAATTTCAATATAAGCTGATTGGAAGCAATGCGAGAAGCAGGGAGTATGAGGCTTCTATAGACTGGCTTTCCAAGGCTGGGGTTGTTTTAAGATGTGAGAAAGTAAATGAGGGCAAAATTCCGCTGGAATTTTACAAGGACATCACAAGCTTTAAGATATATTTTTCCGATGTAGGACTTTTGGCGGCTAAGGCGATGATACCTGTTGAGAATATTCTTTCTGATATCAATTTGGGCGGGGAAGCCAAGGGCGCAATCACGGAGAATTATCTCGCGGTACAACTGTCGTGCAGGGAACACAAGTTATATTACTGGGAGTCAGGTTCATCGGCAGAATTAGATTTTGTTATTATGCAGGATAACCATATTCTGCCTATTGAGTGCAAATCCAATGTGCATGTCAGGGCTAAGAGCCTTGAGGCTTTCAAGAAAAAGTATGACATAGAAAAGTCGGTCAGAGTTTCAGCAAAAAATTTCGGCATGGATAATGGGATAAAATCGGTTCCGCTATATGCGGCTTGGTGTATATAAAATATTTTACAATTATGTTGCATGCTTGTAGTATACAGGGGTATAAGTTTGAAAGTGAAACTTTCAAACAACTTATTGATGGCAATACTGCAAGCAGTGCTTGCAGTATGCATGGGTATAAGTTTGAAAGTGAAACTTTCAAACAACTTATTGGTGGCAGTACTGCAAGCAGTGCTTGCAGTATGCAGGGGGGATAAAAATGTAAGAAATCCGAAGTACCTGACAGGTGCCAAAAGGGAAATTTATGAATTTATGGAGGACTTTCTGCCGTCAACGCAGTATTATCAGGTTTTGCAGTGGAGTATTGAGAGACCGGTGAGATTCATTCTGTGCGATGTGGGGATATTGGTTGTGATGACAGGGGCAGGAGTGGCGGCTTTCAGGCGCAAGGATTTGAAGTAAATTCACACCACATTAATACCTAAGCCCATGCTGTTTCCAAGCGCCGTAAATATGAACTTGACAGGTAATTGCATAACAATATTTTTCGATTATCTAATATGAATTAAAACGGGGGAGGAGTCCATGATATGTGTGAAAAAATCGCTCGATGTTATAGAGAATAGGGTGCAGGCGTTAAAGGAGCTTACGGAGGAGCTTTTTCAGTACACGGTCATACTTGCACAGGATAAGCTGACGCTGGAGCCGATAGATTTGCGCGAGGTTCTCGAGGAGAGCATACTGAGTTTTTACGGGGCGATGAAGGAGGCGGAGATTGTCCCTGAGCTCTCCATAGCGGAGAATAGCGTTGTAAGGCAGTCAAACCGCGCGGCGATGTCGCGCGTCTTTGGCAATATAATTGGCAATGCGTTAAAATACAGCGACGGGGATTTCTCTGTTGAGCTGCACGACGACGGGCAGATTATATTCAAAAACCATGCCCGCAGTCTTGACAAGCTGCGTGTCGAGAAGCTTTTTGACCGATTTTACACGGTGCAGGAGGCGAGGGCTCGACGGGCCTTGGGCTGTCGATTGCGAGAAGTCTTGTGGAGCAGCTTGGCGGGAGTATCTGGGCGGAATATGAGGACGGAGTATTGAAAATAGTGGTGAAAGTGTAGATGTCGGCAGTAAATTTGAGAATATCCCGGGAAGGAGGTACGCGCGTGATGTGTGAGGTTATGGAAAAATACACAACAGAAGCCAGAAACGAAGGCTGGACTAAAGGCAGAGCCGAAGGTAAAACAGAAGCTAATATAGACGCTGTTGTAAATATGCTTAAGCTTGGCATAGACGAGTCCTCTGTCAAAGAGTGTTATCCGAATGAGTTTGAGGAAGGTAAGAAGCGGTTTCTTAAAGAGGAGAACTGAATATTAAACGGAATGAAACAGCCCGGATTTACCGGGTTGTTTTTACATTATAAATTATGGTAAAATTAACACTGGTAAACGGATATGCCAAATTGAATTAAAAATGTGATGTACTATGTTTTAGAGAGAGTGGAGGACTAGCGTGAAAAATAAGCTTGATAGCATATTTTTCACACATGCAATTTGTTTATGAGCGAAAACAAATTGCTTTGAAGGCAGATGAGAAATCGCCTGCGCGAATTTCTCATCGCCTCCTCGCGAGAAATCGCTCGGAAATGAGGATTAAGATGAATAACACTGAATTTTTCCCGGATGGGACGCAGATTGATGACTGGTTTTATGACACAAGAGTGCCGGGTCTTGAGGAGCTTGGAAAGAGGTATGTTCTGACCGACTACAATATACTTGACGACGGAAAAGTGCACACGAGGGAAATCCAGCAGCTCATCGACACTGTGGCGGAGAACGGCGGCGGTGTCATAGTGGTTCCTGCGGGGACATATTTGACGGGTTCAATATATTTTAAGCAGGGTGTGAACCTGTATGTTGCCGAGGGCGGAACCTTGAAGGGAAGCGATGATATCTCAGACTACGATTTGAAGCTTACGAGGATTGAAGGTGAGACCTGCCCGTATTTTACCGCACTTATAAATGCTGACGGAATTGACGGCTTCACCATGATGGGACCGGGCACGATTGACGGAAACGGTCTGCGCTCGTGGAAGGCCTTCTGGCTCAGAAGAGAGTGGAACCCTAAGTGCACCAACAAGGACGAGCAGAGACCAAGACTTGTCTATATTTCTAATTGTAAAAATGTCCTCGTTGCGGGGCTGAGGCTTCAGAACTCACACTACTGGACCAATCATCTCTACCGCTGTGAGCATGTAAAATACATAGGGTGCAGGATTTTCTCGCCCGCATCGCCTGTGAAGGCGCCGAGCACGGACGCCATAGACATTGACGTGTGCACGGACGTGCTTGTCAAGAACTGTTACATGGAGGTAAATGACGATTCCGTCTGCCTCAAGGGCGGAAAGGGACCGTGGGCTGACGAGGCGCCGGAGAACGGAATGAACGAGCGAGTGATAGTCGAGGACTGCACTTACGGCTTCTGCCACGGCTGCCTTACCTGCGGCTCAGAGTCTGTCCACAACCGCAACATAATTGTGAGAAGAATTACTGTACTTGAGGGAAAAAATCTTCTGTGGCTTAAGATGAGACCTGACACACCCCAGCATTACGAGTACATAAGGGTCGAACAGATAAAGGGTAAAATTGAGAACTTTATCAATGTGAACCCGTGGACACAGTTCTACGATTTGAAGGACAGGAAGGATATTCCGCTCTCATACGCCGACCATGTGACCATGCGTGACTGTGAATGTGACTGTGATATTTATTTTAATGTGGCAGGAAATGATGAGCAGTATATAATGTCGGATTTCACTTTCGAGAACCTCACCGTGAACGCGAAGGAGAAGGGTGGGGAGTACGACTGCATAAAGAATATGACTTTGGAGAATGTGAAGGTGAATATCGGTTAATACCGGGAGGCATCGGTCATAAAATAATATATCAAGGAGAATAAGGCATGAGTGATGTTAAAGTGACAGCATATATGGAACAGCTCTATGAGGACGCTATGACAGCGGTGAAAGAGCCTTTGTCTGAAATTGATGATTGGAATAATTATAAAAAGGATCAAATAGAGAAAATAAGAGATATATTAAGGTTAGGAGTTCTGGAGGAAAGGTACGCTGTAAAACCATCTTGGGAGCTTGCAGAGGACAATGTCAAGGCAGGAATGCGTGTCAGAAAGTATATTGTAAAAATAGCTGGGAAACTTAACATGGCTGTATTTGTTTTATCGGAGCCATCAGCAATACCGACAAAGGCTATTATGACATTAAATGGTCACGGCACTCTCGGCGCAAAGGAAATCTATGCTTTAGGAGAAAAGAGTTTTGGGTCGGAGCTGGTCAAAATGGGATATCTTGTCGTAGCTCCCGAACTGTTCGGATATGGTGAAGCAAAGGCAGATGGATACAGTGATGACTGTGATGCGTGCGAGAGCTGTGGTTATCTTGAACCAAGATTAATTCACATGGGATATAATCTGCTGGGACTGCGCGTGTGGGAAGCGATGAAGGCATTGGATTTTGCCCGGAAAGAATTTGGCATTGACACATTTGCGGTATTTGGCGCATCAGGTGGCGGGCAAGTATGCAATTATGTCGGAGTGTTAGATGAGCGCATTGACAGAATGATTGTTGCGGCATATCCTAATCTGTACAAGTATAGTATCCTTGCGATAAGACATTGTATATGTAATTATGTTCCCGACCAGATGAAGGCAGGAGAAAGTTTTTATGTCACCTCATTGGCTGCTCCTGAGAAGAAATTGCTGGTGATAAATGGAGATAAAGACCCTATATTTCCAAAACAGGGGAGCGATATTGCTTTTGAATATCTGGAAAAAGTGTACAAAAAGCTTGGAGCGCAGGAGAATTATACATCAGAATTTTTTGATGGCGGACATGGTATTTGTATTCCAAAGATGTGCGAATGGCTGAAAAAAACGGAGAATAAAGGGTAAAATGTGTGAGAAAAATATTGTGTTATATATATGAAAATATGGCTGATTTTGAAATCGTTTTGACGCTCCATTGTCTAGGGAATATCGGAAAATTGTTTTGCACCTCAATTTTTGGGATGTGTAGGAGTTTTGAAAACACATCATTTTACAACATCATGCAGTAGACAGCATATAGAAAAAATTGGCTGTGATGACCCTTTTTATTGGGATAACTATGAGGAAAAAAGAATAGTTATGGACAAGAATATTTTGACTGCGAAGGGTTTTGCTTTTGTTGATATGGCAGAAAAAATATCTGAAATATTCAATGTTTTTGAGAGCGATGGTGCAAGAAAGTCTTATTTTGATAAGATAAGAAAAGACTGTCAATAAAGCAGAAAACGTGATAAATACTTCTTGACAAAACAAGCATTATGGCAATATAATCACCCTGTAACCGGAAAACAGTTTAGGTAATTCCTAAAGAATAATTCTAAGAAAGCGAGGTAGTTCATTATGAGATATGCAGAGTTGGAGATTGTAATTGAATATTGTGTGATTACCTCGGTTTTGATTTGTGATAAGTTCTGATTTTCGCAGTTTTGACTGTGGACAGGCAGCAGGGCGGAGTTTAAATTTCCGTTAAAAATTTATACTATATTGGCTGATAGACCGTGGCAGTTTTTGCTGCGGTCTTTTTTTGCCCTGACAGGTGCATGAGAATGTGCCGAGGTAGTCCTAAAAAACATAATCATGTACCTGAAAGTATTGATTTTTGTATAGGAGAGGACTAAAAAATGTCAAAAAATAATAATTACAGCAATAAAAATATTAATGAAAATATCAGGGAAAACAGCAATAATGAAATTAGAGACAATGTAATCAGCAGTGGTGTCAATAACGGCAGATGTACAGGGCGCATATGCAATGTGCAGAAGAATATGTTTACGATTCTTTTTGAGGGCAGGGAGCTTCCGGCAAAGTGCAGGGGAAGTTTTTACCATGACGAGCTTGAATTTCCGATGGTCGGCGATTATGTCGAGTTCGACTATCAGCCATCGGGTGAGAGCAGAATTGTAAAGGTGTGTGACAGAAAAAATATGTTGAAGCGCCCGTATCCGAGCGACCACAGCATGAAAAATTCGCTTGAGCAGGAGATGGTGGCGAATGTCGACTACTGCTTTATAGTGTGCTCGCTCAACGACAATTTTAATGTGAACAGAATACTGCGCTATATTGCAGTGGCAAAAACAGGGGAGGTCACGCCGGTAGTCGTGCTCACGAAGGCGGATTTGTGCCGGAATGTGGAGGACTATGTGAACGAGGTCATGGCGGCGGCAGGAAATGTGAAGGTGCACGCGGTCAGTGCCGTAAATTCCGACGGAATGAGTGAGCTTCTGGAATATTGCAGAGCTGGAGTTACCATAGCGCTTATGGGCTCGTCAGGTGTGGGAAAATCCACTCTCATAAATGCGATTTCAGGCAGTGAGGTTATGAAAACGGGAGCAGTCAGGGAGCGCGACTCGAGGGGAAGGCACACCACGACGACCAGACAGCTCTTTATGCTTCCAAACGATGTCACGATAGTCGACACCCCGGGCATGAGGGAGCTTGGCATGTGCGATGTGGAGGAAGGAATTGACGATACCTTTGCGGACATTGTTGAGCTTGAGAAATGCTGCAAATTCAGGGACTGTCACCATAACACCGAGCCCGGCTGCGCGATAAAGGCTGCGATAGCGGACGGAAGCCTGTCTGCAGAGCGGTATGAGCTTTATAGGGGGCTTAAAAGTGAGAGCGAGAGAAATTTTAACAGGAAAGCGGTTGCTATAAAGAGAAGACAGATTAACAGGGGTAGGCGTCAGCAGTAGATTGAGGCACTGAAAAGTCGTGATATGTAGTGTGGCTGTCGATTTGGAAAGCTATATGTCGGGCATAAAATGTGCATAATGTCATAGAATATTACATTGTGTAAGAGGACGGTTTGCGGTATTTTTTATATATGATAAACTTTTAAAATATTTGGTTTTTGGATAATATGAAAGAGGATTGGGGTGCAGATTATGAATAAAAATACCGCATACACGTCAAGCGGACGTGGCAGTGAATATTTGAGGGATATGTGCGATGGCTGGCGTTTCGGTGGCGAGTCGCTTGATGCTTCCGAGGTTACGGAAATTTCCTATGACGACAGCGCATGGGAGCTCGTCGACATTCCACACACATGGAACATCAAGGACGCGGAGGACGGAGGCAACGACTATCTCCGCACAGCATTCTGGTACAGAAAAGTACTTGAATATGATGAAAAATTTGAAGGGAAAAAGATATTTCTTGAATTTAACGGTGCAAACCAGAAGACGGATTTGTATGTGAACGGAAAGCATGTGCCATTTAACGGCGGTGCCGAATACACGCACAAGGGCGGCTACACGGCTTTCAGGTTTGACATAACGCAGTTCCTTGTCAAAGGGCGGAATATCCTTGCGGTCAGGGTCGACAACACGCACGATGAGGCGATTGCTCCGATATCGGCTGATTTTAACATGTGCGGAGGCATCTACAGAAGAGTGTACCTTGTCGTTGTTGACAAGCTGCATTTTGACCTTGAAAACAATGGTTCTTCGGGACTTTTTCTCACAACGCCGAATGTCAGAAGCATGACTGAACCGGAAAATATGGGGACTGTGGATATCAGGACGACGCTTGTAAATGACGGTGACGAGGACAAATGCATCATGTTAAAGGTGCAGCTTGAAGGAGATAATGCGCCCGAGGCAGTCACGGAGAAAATCACGGTTCCGGCTGGCAGAAGCGTGGATTTTGAGAGGACGGTCAGGGTTGAAAAGCCGCATATTTGGCAGGGAATCAGCTATGAGCGCGGCAGGAAAAATCAGGACGTGGGTTACAGATATACCGTAAATGTCAGCATATCAGACGGTGATGCCGTGCTTGACAGGGTGAGCGATAAGATCGGATTCAGATATTTTTACGTTGACAAGGAAAAGGGTTTTTTCTTAAACGGCAGACCGCATCCGCTCAGAGGCGTGAACAGGCATCAGTTCTATAAAGGGATGGGAAATGCACTGACAGAGGCAGAGCATGAGGAGGATGTCAACATAATCAAGGAGCTTGGCGTAAATGCGGTCAGGCTGTGCCATTATCCTCACACGGATTATTTTTATGACCTGTGCGATGAGAACGGTATTGTCCTGTGGACGGAGATACCGCTTGTGAACGCGCTCGGCGAGTCGTCTGAGTTCGCGGAGAATACCCAAAGGCAGCTTGTGGAGCTTATGAGGCAGCAGTACAACAGACCCTCCGTCATTTTCTGGGGACTTCAAAATGAGATAGGCAATGGTGCTAACAGTGCGAGCAGCTTTATAAACGCAAAGCAGCTTGTCTATGGTCTCGATGAGCTTGCACACAGTGAGGACACTTCGGGCAGATACACGACGCAGGCAATCAACCGCGATTATGCCATGAACCAGAGAGGCACGGCTGACTATGCGGACTTTACGAACAATATAGGCTGGAAATCCGATATTGCGGCGTGGAATATATATCCGGGTTGGTATCCGGACAAGAATTTTGACGGCAATTTTGAGCAGCTTATGGACAGGAAGGCTTCATTTGACAACAGACCGATGGGTATATCCGAGTACGGCTGGGGTGCAAACGTAAATCAGCACGAGCTCTATCCGGAGCTTGAGAAGAACGGACTGCTTGCATGGGGGCAGTGGCATCCCGAGGAGTATCAGAGCATCATGCACGAGCAGGCACTTAAATATATTAACACACATGAATGCCTGTGGGCTACGTTTGTATGGGTGCTTTTTGACTTTGCGGTTGATTCGAGAAATGAGGGCGGTCAGATTGCGTTAAATGATAAGGGACTTGTCACAGGTGACAGAAAAATCCGCAAGGACAGCTTTTACCTGTACAAGGCCAACTGGAATAAGGCGGACAGCTTCGTACATATCACAAGCTCACGCTATGTCGACAGGGAGAGCGAGGATACCTATGTGAAGGTGTACTCCAACTGTGACAGCGTTACACTCATTGTAAATGGTGTGAACATCGGGGAGATGGACAACAGGGGGAATGGAGTGTTTGTTGCCTGCAATATCAGGCTTAAAAAAGGGGAGAACAACATACGGGCGGTCGGACATGTTGTTGGGGACAAGGGGGAATATGTGGATGAGTGTGTATTTACATATGTTTGCCTGTAAAGTTAAATAAGAGGTTAAAATAGATAAAACAATGGTAGAAAAGGACGATTGTTATTGCGAGAAAGTGGGATTGCATGGTATTCTTTAAAGTGAGATATGTAAAAATGAGAATATATGCAAAGAAGGAAGTGATATTGTATGGAAATAAAACAACTTATTGGCGAAGCAACTGATTACGATAAAAAGCTTGCACTTGAGACGAAGAAGCCTAAAAGCTGGGGTAAGAGTGTCAGCGCATTTGCGAATGGCTATGGTGGCAAGCTTATATTTGGTGTGGCAGATGATAACGAACTGGTAGGGCTTGCAGATGCTGAAGGAGATGCAGAGACAATCAGCGAGTTGATTAAAACACACTTAAATCCGATACCAGAGTTTAAACTTTCCTTTGAAAAAGATGGTGATAAACTTTTTGTTATTGTGGAGGTTATGAAGGGTCAGCAGACACCATACTATTATGAGGGAGATGGACAACTTATTGCATTTATGCGTATTGGAAATGAAAGTGTTCCGGCGACTCCTTCACAGTTAAGGGAGTTAGTTCTTCGCGGAAGTGGTGAAAGTTATGATAGCTTGAAATCAAGATATGATTTTAATAACATGTCTTTCACAAAATTAAAATCGGTATATAAGCAGAGAACAGGAAATATATTTGAAGATACAGATTATGAATCTTTTGGCTTAATTGATGAAAAAGGAAATTTGACAAATGCAGGAGCACTTCTGGCAGACGAATCTCCGGTGCGTCATTCCAGATTGTTTTGTACAAGATGGAATGGACTTACCAAGGCATCGGGAATAGTTGATGCACTTGATGATAAGGAATATACAGGCAGTCTTGTTACACTGTTACAGGCAGGAACAGATTTTGTCAGAAATAATTCCAGGAAAGCATGGCGTAAGGTTGGTGACGGCAGAATTGAAATGCCTGATTATCCGGATAGAGCAGTGCTCGAAGGCGTAGTAAATGCATTGATTCATAGAAGTTATATGGAGATAGGCAGTGAAGTCCACATAGATATGTTTGACGATAGAGTCGAGATATATTCACCGGGTGGAATGGTAAGCGGGATATCTTTGGAGGGAAAAGATTTGTTGAAAATCCCATCAAAGCGAAGAAACCCGATATTAGCTGACATTTTCAGCCGTTTGAAGTACATGGAGCGTAGAGGTAGTGGGTTTAAGAAGATATTGGCAGACTATGAGGGACAGGTTGAATTTGACGAGACTAAGATGCCGGTTTTTGAGGCAGATAATGATGATTTTACATTAACTTTATATAATTTGAATTATGGTGCTGGTTATTCAGCACAAGCGAATGAAAATGTCATAGAAAATATCATAGAAAATGTCATAGAAATTTCTGAAGAAAAAATCAGGAAGTTAATACCGGAATATTCTAAGAAGAAGCTCTCAAAAGCGTGTGAGATTCTGAAAATGATTTCGGAAAAACCGAATATTTCTATTGATGAATTAAGAATAGCCTTAGATGTTACGGATAGAACAATTGCAAGATATATATCTGAATTAAAGGATAAAGGTATCATAGAACGAAAAGGTCCTGATAATGGTGGGGAATGGAAAATTAAGTAAGTGAATGACAGTAAATTGTGCACAACCTATTGACAAACTCATCAATAGGTTGTATTCTATATCCATAAAGATTGTACACAATGTAATTGTACACAATTAAATTTACCAAGCACAAACACACAATCAAAGGAGGCACTGCAATGAGTTTTTATGATTTTGAGGCAGAGGACGTAATAGGAAGAGTGCATAAGATGGAGGAGTACCGCGGGAATGTGGTGCTGGTGGTGAACACGGCGACCAGGTGCGGTTTTACGCCGCAGTACGATGATCTGCAGGATTTGTATGAGAAGTATCAGGCTCAGGGCTTGGAGATACTGGATTTCCCGTGCAACCAGTTCGGAAATCAGGCGCCGGAGACGAATGAGGAGATTGTCTCCTTATGTGATGCGAAGTTTGGAATTAAGTTTAAGCATTACGCCAAGATAGAGGTCAACGGAGAGAACGCACACCCGCTTTATAAATTTTTGAAGGAGCAGAAGGGCTTTGAGGGCTTCGACGAGGAAAATCCGCTGGCGACGATGCTACAGAGCAGATTGGAGAGATTGCAGCCGGATTTTATGACCAACCCGGATATCAAGTGGAATTTTACGAAGTTCCTGATTGATAGGGATGGAAATGTTGTGGAGCGCTTTGAGCCGACGGCGGATATGGCACTTGTCGAGGAAAAGATAAAAGAGCTTTTGTAGGATTGATGACTATTGTAGGAGATTTTATGAGTGACAAAGAGAAGTACGATGCATTAAGGCTGGACAATCAGCTATGTTTTCCGCTCTATGCATGCGCGAAGGAGATTGTGAGGCGGTATAAGCCGTTTCTCGACGAGCTTGATTTGACCTATACACAGTACATTGCGATGATGGTGCTGTGGGAGGAGAAGGAGATTAATGTGAAGGATTTGGGGAAGAGGCTGTATCTCGACTCCGGGACATTAACCCCGCTGTTAAAGCGGCTCGAACAGAAGGGGCTCGTCGCAAGGAACAGGGACGACAAGGACGAGCGCGTGCTCATAATCGCCATAACCCCTGAGGGTGAGGTGCTGAAAGATGAGGCTGTAAAGGTACCGCACCAAATGGCAGGCTGTGTGAAGCTTGAACCGCAGGAGGCGGGGGAGCTGTACAGGATACTGCACAAGCTCCTTGTAGGATTTGAGGAGTAAAAAACATATTGACAAATGTTCATATATGGTTTATAACAAGTGATGTAACAGTGCTATATAACATTGTTACATCACCTGTTTGCGGCTGTAACGCAAAAGGAGTGGAGATTACATGGAAAATACAATGACAACCTTGGAAAAGATACATGCTTCGGCAAAGAGGGAGTTCCTTGAGAAGGGCTTTATGGGGGCATCGCTCAGAAATATTGTGAAGAGTGCGGGCGTGACTACGGGAGCGTTTTACGGCTATTATGACAGCAAGGAAAAGCTGTTTGACGCGCTTGTGTCCGAGCAGTATGGGCATCTTATGGAGATGTATGTCAGCACGCAGAACGGTTTTAAGAAGCTTGAGGCGAATGTCCAGCAGGAGAATATGGGAAAGGTGAGCGGTGACTGTATGGAGCAGATGCTCGAGTACATGTACGCCTACGAGGACGAATTCAGACTCATACTCACATGTTCTAAGGGCACCAGATATGAGAACATGGTGCATGAGATGTCGATGGTGGAGGTTCAGGCGACACATGATTTTGTCGAGCTTATGAGAAGGAACGGCAATGACATAAGACAGATAGACACGAAGCTTGAGCATGTGCTTGTGAGCGGCATGTTCACGGCATTTTTCGAGCTACTCATTCATAAGAATGATATCGGCGAGGCTAAGACCTATCTTGGGCAGCTTCGCGAATTTTATACAGCTGGCTGGGCGAGGCTTTTTGATATGGCTGTTCATTGATAAATAATTGCATTTTTTTAGCAGATAAAGGTTCCTTTTTTGGAACTTTTTATTTGAGGTTATGTTAGCTGAAACTAACATAACTTAGCTGAATATGCTAAATGTTTGGCACATATAACAAAACAAATCAGGAGGTAAAGCCATGAAGGAAGGAAACGAGAAGAGCCCTAAGAAAGACTCGGCTTTCAAGAGGCTCATGGCGTATGCGGGCAGCTATAAGAGCTTTTCGTATGCGTCAATCATTATGTCGGCGGTGAGTGCGGTGCTTGCACTTTTTCCGTTTATCTATCTGTGGAAAATCATAAAAGAGGTAATCGAGGTCATGCCCGATTTCTCGAGAGCGGAGGGAATTGTACATAACGGTGTGATGGCTGTGGTCATGGCGCTCATAAGCATGCTGGTATATTTTGCGGCGCTGCTGTGCTCGCACAGGGCGGCGTTCAGAATTGCAGCGAATATGAAGGTTACGGCGCTTAATCATGTGAAGAAGCTGCCGCTCGGAGTCATCGACAGTATGGGAAGCGGAAAGGTCAGAAAGATAATAGCAGAGTCAGCGGAGGCAACGGAGACATATCTTGCACATCAGCTCCCGGATACAGCCAACGCGATGATCACCCCGGTGGCACTCATCATCATGCTGTTTATATTTGACTGGAAGCTTGGACTTTTAAGCCTTGTCCCTGTTGTGCTCGCGTTCGTAAACATGGCGGGAATGATGGGAAAGAAGATGGCTGAGGACATGAAGCATTATCAGGACGCGCTCGAGGACATGAACAATCAGGCGGTAGAGTATGTCAGAGGAATGCCGGTTGTAAAGACCTTCGGTCAGTCGGTGTTCACTTTCAAAAAATTCCGTGACTCGATAAGCAATTATGGAAAATTCTGTATGTCCTACACGAAGATGTGCCGCAGACCGATGGTGCTCTTTGAGGTGTCGGTAAACAGTGTGTTCGCATTTCTGACCTGTGCCGCGCTTGTGGTTACGGCAGGCGGAAATGTCACGGATAAATTTGTTGTAAATCTTCTGTTTTATATAATTTTTACGCCTATTGTCTCAACCACTTTCACGAAGATGATGTTTATGAGTGAGAACAATATGCTTGTGGAGGACGCGCTTTCGAGAGTCCAGTCGATACTTGAGCTTGAGCCGCTCCCTGAGCAGGAGACAAAGAAAAATACGGTTGATTATTCAATCAAGCTTGACAACGTGACCTTCAGATATGATAGTGCTGACCGCGACGCGGTGTCCGGAATTTCGCTTGGTATACCGCAGGGAAAGCATGTGGCGTTTGTCGGACCGTCCGGCGGCGGAAAGAGTACCACGGCGGCGCTTATTGCGAGGTTCTTTGATGTGAAGTCGGGAAGCATAAGTATCGGCGGCGTGAATATCAAGGATATTCCGAAGGCACAGCTAAACGATATGATTGCCTATGTTTTTCAGAATAATAAACTGTTAAAGATGAGCATAAGGGAAAATTTAAAGCTTGCAAAACCTGATGCCACTGACGAGGAGCTAAAGCGTGCGCTTCACCTTGCACAGTGCGATGACATAATTGCAAAGCTTTCGAAGGGAATAGACACGCAGCTTGGAACCCACGGAACTTATCTGTCGGGAGGCGAGACACAGCGTATAGCCATTGCGAGGGCGCTTTTAAAGGACGCTCCTATCGTAATTTTCGATGAGGCGACAGCGTTTGCCGACCCTGAGAACGAGAGCCTTGTGCAGAAGGCGTTTGACGAAATCGGAAAGAACAAGACGGTGATCATGATTGCACACAGGCTGTCGACCGTCAAAGACGCCGATGAGATATTTGTCCTGAAGGACGGAAAAGTTGCACAGTCGGGAACACACGAGGAGCTTCTCACGGACAACGTAAATGACAATAACTATAAAAAGATGTGGGAAGAGTATAGAAAATCCGTGACTTGGAAGGTAGGGGGTGCCGTATGATTAAAAAATTGATTAAAAGATATGCTCTCACGAGGCAGGGAGCGGTTGATTTTATAAAATGTACCGCGATAACCACATTGCAGAACATAATGCTTATGGTTCCGGTTGCGCTTATGTATTATCTCGCGGCTGATTTGATTAATGGGGAGATTCCGGCAAATCACAGATATACATATATTGCGGGCTGTGTTATAATTCTGGTTGTATTCGGAGTATTTTTTTATATGCAGTACAATGCGTCATTTTTCTCGACATACAGGGAAAGTGAGCACAGAAGAATCAATATCGCGGAGAAGCTTAGGACACTTCCGCTGTCTTTCTTCGGAAAGAAAGATTTGGCGGATTTAACATCAACCATACTCGGCGACTGTACGGTGCTCGAGCACAATTTCTCACATGTCATGCCGCAGTTTTTCGGGGCGATGATTTCTACAGTGCTGATTGCGATAAGCCTTTTCTTCTTTGACTGGAGAATGGCGGCTGCGACTTTGTGGGTGCTTCCTATCGCACTTATAATTGTCGGCTGCTCGGGAAATGTCCAGAGAGGCATTTCGAGAAGAAAGAGAAATGTCGCTGTCGCACAGGCTGACGGCTTGCAGGAATACCTTGAGACCATCAAGGATCTGAAGTCCTACAACGCTGAGGAAAAATATCTTGAAGGCCTGAGGGGCAAGATTACAGCCCTTGAGAAGGAGAGCTTTAAGGCGGAGCTTGGAACGGCTGTGTTCGTGGTGTCGGCTTCCTGTATCCTTCGTTTCGGAATCGGAACGGTTGCGCTCGTCGGCTCGGTTCTGCTGTGCAGCGGCAAGCTTGACGTGCTTACATTTTTCATGTTCATTCTTGTGGTTTCAAGAATTTATGAGCCTATGCAGGGAACACTTATGAACCTTGCGGCAGTCATAGCCCAGGACGTAAATGTTGAGAGAATGAATGAGATTACGGACTACCCTGTACAGAAGGGAAGCGGCGAGCTTAATGTTAAATCCTACGACATCGAGTTCTCAAATGTAAGCTTTTCCTACGATAAGAATGAAAAGGTACTTAACGATATAAGCTTTACGGCAAAGCAGGGCGAGGTCACAGCGCTTATAGGTCCATCGGGCGGAGGAAAGTCAACGGTTTCCAAGCTCGCAGCGAGATTTTGGGACGCTGACGGCGGCAGCATAAAGCTCGGCGGCAAGGATATTTCACAGGTTGACCCGGAAAAGCTCCTTTCGGCATACTCGATTGTATTTCAGGACGTCACGCTTTTTGATAACACCATTATGGAAAATATCAGAATAGGCAAAAAGGGCGCAACCGATGAGGAGGTTATGCAGGCGGCGAGGGAGGCACAGTGTGATGAGTTCATAAGGAGACTGCCGGACGGCTACCAGACCGTCATCGGGGAGAACGGTTCGGCTCTCTCGGGCGGTGAGAGACAGAGAATTTCGATAGCCAGAGCCCTCTTGAAGGACGCACCGGTTATTCTTCTCGATGAGGCTACAGCGTCGCTTGACGCCGAGAATGAGACATTCATTCAGGAGGCTATATCAAGGCTCATAAAGAACAAGACGGTCATCATCATCGCACATCGTATGCGTACCGTATCGGGTGCGGATAAGATTGTCGTGATAGACGGCGGCCATGTCGCCGAGACCGGAAAGCCTTCGGAGCTTATCAGGAAAAACGGAATATATGCGAAGATGGTTAAGCTTCAGACCGCAGAGTAGGGCGCAGGTACATGGGAAAGATACAATATGTACTGCGCCGGAAAAGCTTTAAAAATTGATTATGGAGGCGGTACATGGATTACAATGTATTTTTTCAAAAGCTTGACGGGCTTTTGTCGGACAAAAAAATGGACGAGGCGGAGGAGTTCCTGACTGACAATATCAGACAGGCACTTGAGCGTGAGGACACTCAGGCGCTTCTCACGGTTATGAGTGAGCTTGTCGGGCTGTATCGTGTGACGGGAAAGCACGAGCTGTCTACAATGTTTGCCGATAAGGCGATGACGATAGCGTGGGGCGCGGGGCTTGAAGGGACGCAGGACTATGCGACGATAGTACTGAATGCTGCTACCGCGTACAGGGCGGCAGGTGACTATAAAAAAGCAGGGGATTTGTACGAGAAGGCGGCGCAGGAGCTTAAAAACTCAGGCTGCAAGGATGCATACAGATACGCATCGCTGTATAACAACATAAGCCTGTTCTACTCAGAGACGGGTGACGATGAACGTGCGAGGGAGGAGCTTTTAAAGGCGTTGGAGCTGATAAGGGAGCTTCCCGACTGTGAGGTTGAGGAGGCTACAACATACATCAATCTGTCGCTTTTGTATATCAGGCGTGGGGAGTACGATGAGGCGGAGCAGTATATATTGAGGGCTCTTGAGATATTTAAACGGGATAAGGGCAGAAAATACAAGGACGCGCACTACGGCGCGGCGCTCTCGGCATACGGAGACCTTCATCTGAAGAGGGGTGAGTACAAAAAGGCGGCAGAGGTCTATGAGGAGGCGCTCACCGAGATAGCGAGAAGCTATGGCTATCAGAACAGTGCATATAGGGCGACCTGTGAGAACTGCATAGCGGCATATGAAGGGCTTGCCGCAGAGTGCACTGCTGCAGACGCTGTATACGATACGATAGCTGTCAGAATTTCCGGTTTAAAAAATCAGCTTAACACAGTATGCCATGACGGTGCGGTGTTAAATGGTCTTGAGCTTTCAAGGGCGTACTATGAGACCTATGTTAAGGATATGATACACTCTGAGTTTAGTGAGTATGAGGACAGAATAGCCGTCGGGCTTGCGGGACACGGCTCGGAGTGCTTTGGCTTCGATGATGAGCTGTCGACAGACCATGATTTTGGTCCGGCGGTATGTCTGTGGCTTTCAGATGAGGACTATGACAGCATCGGTGAGCGGCTTGCCGCAGAGTACGGAAAGCTTCCTAAGAGCTTTATGGGTGTGCCTGCGAGAGTTGAGACGAAAAACGGACACGGGCGTGTCGGAGTTATAAAAATCAGTGATTTTTTAAAGGAGCACATAGGGTGTGCCTCCGTTCCTGCAGGAGATGACATTTCAGCGTGGAAGAATATCTCTGAGAACGGTGCCGCGGCAGCGGTAAACGGTGAAATTTTCAGGGACGATGCGGGAATATTTACAGGTGAGAGGCAGCGCCTTGCGGAGTACTATCCGAATGAACTGTGGTATCCTAAGATGGCAGAGACAGCGGTAAAAGTCGCACAGTGCGGTCAGTATAATTACGGAAGATGCATACGCCGAGTGGACTATGTGGCAGCTTTGCTTGCCTACACCGGCTTTGTCGAGCAGACTATGCGGCTGTGTTTTCTCGTCTACAGGGAATACATGCCGTACTACAAGTGGTCATATAGGGCGCTTGAGAAGATGGCAGAGTGCAGGCAGGAGCCGGTCCTTACGCGGATATGTGAGAAACTCGGGGAGCTTGCGCGGCTTGATTACCATGACGCGGACAGGGTTTCAGAGTGTATAGAGCAGATTTGCTCGCAGCTTGTCAGACTGTTGAACCTGCAGAGCCTTTCAGGAAGCGGCGATAACTATATGGAGATGCAGGGCTATGCCATCATGCAGGGCTATGAGAACATGAAAAACTCGCTCAAGGCGCAGGAGCATAGCGGTGATGTGCGTGAGGTAATCGAAAAGATAGTGAACACGGAGTGGGAAATGTTTCAGGTTACCCGCAACGAGGGCGGAAGGGCGGACTGCCAGAACAATTATAACACCTTCACGCTGATGAGAAGAAGCCAGTTCATGGCTTGGAACGAGGAGCTTCTAAGAAGCTATCTGTCCGATCTGGAGGACGGGGAGCGCACCGGGAGAAATCTTGTCACGGAAAAGTATGCACGCATGATGAAGAGCACGGCGCCACAGGAGTACGAGGGCTTCAAGGACAGCCTTCCACCGATAGATGACGAGAGAAGGACGATAGCGGAGCAGGTAATCGCAATTCAGGTCGGGTGGCTGGAGGAGTTCGTTGCGAAGTACCCGGCGCTTGCAGGCCAGATTCGCTATATCCACACCTCTGAGGACACTCCGTATGATACCTCCGCGGAGACATACCTGCGCGGCGAGCTTGACACCTACTCAAAGGACACATTCATTCTGTATTGCAGATATGTGATAGGGCTGTATCAGAGCGGAAAAAATCTCAACGAGATGATTATGGAGAACACGGTGTTACAGTATGGCTATAAATCGCTTGAAGATGCACAAAGACGCATGGAAGCCATGAAATAAAGCATAAAAAAGAGCTGTAAAGTGCCGCGCGGGGGCGGCTTTGCAGCTCTTTTTGCTTATCTCTCCGGCACATATGTGAATACTTCCACGTCTGTTCCGTCGTGGGTAGGCACGCGGTAGAGGATGTTCTGACCGTAGAAGGTAAAGAAGGTGTACTGCGATGTACAGCTTATTGAGTCGCAGTTGCCGGCTGCGATGATTGTATCGCCGCTTCCGTCAAGCTTCATGCGGTGCAGGGCATTGCTGCCGTCCTCGGTCTGGAAGAAGATTACGTCATCGTATATATTGTAGTTGATACATTTGTCATCGTACAGAACCTTCGTGACATCGGTGAGTGTGTCGTATGCAGTGAGCGCATAATTGTTTGACATGTCGAGATAATACAGTATATCGTCGTCCATGGAGGCTAGATAGGTGTTGCCTTCAAGCAGTGTCTCGGAGAGTCCGCTCGATAAGTCGAGAGAGTGGATATCGTGGTCGCCGTCCGTGCCGGAATAATAGACTTTGCTGCCTGCTATGCTGTAGAGCGGAATCTGTGTATTCTTGATTGTCGAGGTCTCTTTTTTGTCTATTGAGGTGTACATGGTCTGGATTCTGCCGTTGTCGTAGCTTCCATAATATACACGGTTGCCGATGAGAACCATCGATGGCACCACATCTATGGTCAATGCTTTGCCGTTTTTGCCGTTTAACTTGGAACGTATGATACCGTAGAGCTGTCCACGGAATATCATTCCGGCATTATCCGGGTCAAAATTGTTTCTCACATAGAAAATATAATTGTCAGTCACGTTTATGTAGGACACGGAGTCATCTGAGAGCTTCTTTATGTCCGTACAGTCGCTGTTCATGGAGTAGAGCTGGTCGCCGTCATACGGGTTGGAAAAATATATTTTTCCGTTGTGCTCGGCGAACAAGCCCTTGTTCATCAGGTTTCCCGCTGTATTTCCAAGGCAGCCCTCGTCGTTATACTTTATCCTGGTGCTCATATATGAGCCGATGCCTATCGCGGCGATTGCGGCGGCTATGACTACACCTGTTATTATCTTGGACAATATTTTCATGCCAACCTCCATTCAGCCGCCGTAGGGCGGCATAAATATTACAAAATTTTACATATTATTTTAACACATTATAGATACTCTTAGCAATGTTGTATTGCGAAAATTTATACATAATGATACAATTATGACATATAAAGTCAAAAATCGGAATTAAAGATGCTGTATTGGAGTGGAGCAGTTCATATGGCATAAGGATAATAAAAGTCAGAAATATACATATCGGAGGATAGCGGCGTGATAGATTTAGCAGAGTCAAGACAGAAATTAGATGTTATAGACAGGCAGATAGTTGAGCTGATGAAGCAGAGACTTGAGATTAGCAAGGATGTTGCAGAGTATAAGATTGCCAACAATAAGGCGGTGTACGATAAGGCGCGCGAGGAGGAGAAGCTAAAGACCCTGTGCGCGTATGTCGAGGACGATTTCGGAAAGAGATGTGTCGATGAGCTCTTTAAGCAGATTATGGCAATCAGCCGCAAGCTCCAGTACGGTATTCTCGAGGCGGGCGAACATTCCAATGCTGCACCGCATGAGGCTGTCAAGAAGTTAAAAAAGGCGGGCTGCCATATCGTGTATCAGGGAGTTCCCGGCGCATACAGTCATGCAGCCACGTTAAAATATTTCGGTGAGGACGCAGACTGCTCCTGTGTGCCGACCTTCAGGGCTGCTATGGAGGCGATTAAGAACGGCGAGGCGGACTATGCCGTGCTTCCGCTGGACAATTCAACAGCAGGCATTGTAAATGATACCTACGACCTGCTGAGGGAATATGACAACTACATTGTTGCGGAGGAGACGGTGAGAATAGAGCACGCGCTGGTCGGGATTCCGGGGACGGATTTGTCGAAGGTCACGAGGGTGTACTCACATCCGCAGGGGCTTATGCAGTGTTCGAAATTCCTCGAGGATAAGGGCTGGCAGCAGCTCGGGGCCGCCAATACGGCGATAGCTGCGAAGAAGATTGTCGATGATGCGGATATGACACAGGTTGCCATAGCCAGTGAGACGGCAGCGAAGCTGTACGGGCTTGAGGTGCTCGCACCGCACATAAACACAAGCGGCATAAACACAACGCGCTTTGTGATAATTTCCAAGAACAGGATAGTGACTGAGGACGCGGACAAGGTGAGTATCTGTTTTGAGATACCGCATGAGGCAGGAAGCCTTTACTCTATACTCAGCCATATAATGTTCAACGGGCTCAACATGACCAAGATTGAGTCGAGACCGATAAGCGACAGAAAGTGGGAGTTCATGTTCTATGTGGATTTCGGAGGACATATATCGGACGCTGCCGTGAAGAATTGTCTCAGGGGAATTGAGGAGGAGGCTATCGCGATAAAGCTTCTCGGGAACTATAAATCTAAAAATTAGCATGAAAAGATATTAATAAGGAGGAAGAGGGAAATGGCATACTCTACCTTTGCGGCGATTGATATAGGTTCAAGCTGCATGGAGATGGTGATTTATGAGATATCAAAGGATTACGGGGTAAAGAAGATTGACCATGTGAGATACAATTTTGAGCTTGGAAAGAATACCTACGAGACGAAGGAGGTCGACTTCGAGGATGTGGAGAAAATGTGTGATATTCTCTACGGCTTTTCTGAGATTATGAAGGACTACTGCATCGATGACTACAGGGCATTTGCTACGAGTGCGCTGAGGGAGGCTAAGAATGCAGTCAGAGTCCTCGACAGAATAAAGGTGCGTACCGGCCTTGATGTCGAGATTCTGAGTAATTCTGAGCAGCGTTTTATTATCTACAAGGCGCTTGCCGCAAAAAATGACAAGTTCAATAAGATTATCGAGAAGTCCACGGCGCTTGTCGATGTGGGGGCAGGGAGCGCGCAGGTGTCAATGTTTAACAACGGCACGCTTGTGACTACACAGAATGTAAGGCTCGGAGCGGTGAGGATAAGCAACATGATGTCGGCAATGTCTCAGAACATAGTCAACTACGTCGACATAATGAGAGAGTATATCGACAACGATATGGTCACTTTGAATGAGCTGTTCTTAAAGAGCAAAAAAATACATAATATAATATTTGTCGGTGACTGCGTACCGTATTATGCCAGAATGAAGGAATTTTTTGACGACGGAGAGTACACGACAAGACATAAGTTCAAGAGCTTTTTCGAAAAGATATACCACGAGAATGATGAGCAGATTGCGAGTCTTATGAACATCGAGGAAAATCAGGCGAAGCTCATTCTGCCAAGCGCAATGGTGTACATGAGAATGCTTGACTTTACGCAGGCGGAGGATATATGGATGCCGCAGGTCAGCCTGTGTGACGGCATGGCGGTTGAGCACGCACAGAAGACGAAGCGTTTTGAGTTAAAGCATGATTTTAATGCTGATATCCTCGCGGCAGCCAAGAACATATCGCAGCGTTACTCGATAAGGGGCGAGCACGTCGGTCTTGTCGAGAAGAATGCACTCCTGATATTTGACAGCATCAGGAAATATCACGGACTTTCACAGCGCGGGAGGTTTCTCCTTGAGATAGCCTGTATACTGCACGACTGCGGACAGTATATCAATATGTTAAACCCTGAGCAGTGCTCATACAGCATAATAATGTCGACTGAGATAATCGGACTTTCGCACAAGGAGAGGGAGATTATAGCAAACGTCGTAAAGTACAATACGATGGCGTTTGACGCGGATGATGCACTGTGGAGCTTTGACAGGAAGGACTACCTGACAATCGCGAAGCTCACGGCTATACTGCGCGTCAGCAACTCGCTTGACAGAGGGCACAGACAGAAGTTTCAGGACATAGATGTCGCGGTCGAGGACAACAAGCTCGTCATAACGGTGCATACATTTGAGGATATAACGCTTGAAAAATCATACTTCATGGAGCGCGTGGAATTTTTTGAGGAAGTGTACGGGCTCAAGCCGGTGATAAGAAGAAAACGCTGAATTACATAAAATGATACATAAAAAGGTGAAGGTGGAACATGGGAAACAGTAAAATATTTATTAATAGGGAATTAAGCTGGTTAGAGTTTGACGCGAGAGTGCTCGGCGAGGCGGCAGATGCAGGCAATCCGCTATTTGAGAGATTGAAGTTTTTAAGCATAACAGCTTCAAACCTTGACGAGTTTTTCATGGTCAGGGTGGCATCGCTCAAGGATATGGTCAATGCCGGATACACGAAGAAGGACATCGCGGGAATGACGGCTAAGGAGCAGCTTGAGGCACTCGATGAAAAGACGCATACCTTTGTAAAAAGGCAGTACAAAATCTATAACGAGGAGCTTGTCCCTGCGCTTGGTGCGGCAGGTTTTCATATTGTGGGGAGCCATGAGGCTCTGAGCGAGGAGCAGAAAAGTTTCGTGGATAAATATTTCCATGAGGACGTCTATCCGGTGCTCACGCCGATGGCTGTGGACTCATCAAGACCGTTCCCGCTCATAAGAAACAAGACGCTCAACATTGCTGCGCTCCTTAAAAAGAAGAACAGCAAGGACGACGAGACCGAGTTCGCGACGGTTCAGGTTCCGTCGGTGCTTCCGAGATTTGTGAGGCTTCCGGGTGAGGAGGACACGATAATTCTTCTTGAGGAGATTATCGAGCGCAACATTGATAAGCTGTTCTTAAACTACGATATTCTCTGCGCTTATCCATACAGAATTATGAGAAATGCCGATTTCTCGATTGACGAGGAGGACGCTGAGGATTTATTGAAGGAGATTGAAAAGCAGCTCAAGAAAAGACAGTGGGGGCAGGCAATCAGGCTCGAGGTTCAGGGTGACATCGACAAGCAGCTCTTAAAGAAGTTAAAGAGCGAACTCGCCATAACCGACAGCGACATATACAGGATAGACGGCCCGCTGGACTTGACATTTCTTATGAAAATGTACGGAAGCTTCGGCTATGAGAAGCTAAAGACGCCTAAGTACACGCCGGCGCCTGTACCGGAGCTTATGGACGGAAAAAATATTTTTGAGGCGTTAAGGGAGGGGGATATACTTTTACATCATCCATACCAGACCTTTGACCCGGTTGTCGATTTCGTGAGGCAGGCGGCAAAGGATCCGTCGGTGCTTGCGATAAAGCAGACGCTCTACCGTGTCAGCGGCAATTCGCCTATAGTTGCAGCGCTCGCGGCTGCTGCGGAGAACGGCAAGCAGGTTTCGGTACTTGTGGAGCTGAAGGCGCGCTTTGATGAGGAGAACAATATCATATGGGCGAAAAAGCTGGAGCAGGCAGGCTGTCATGTAATATATGGTCTTGTAGGACTAAAGACGCACAGCAAGATTACTCTCGTCGTCAGACGTGAGGAGGACGGGATAAGGCGTTATGTCCATCTTGGAACAGGTAATTACAATGATTCTACGGCGAAGCTCTACTCTGACATGGGGCTTTTCACCTGCTCGCCTGCCATCGGTGAGGACGCGACGGCAGTGTTCAACATGCTGTCCGGTTACTCGGAGCCTGTAGGCTGGAACAAGCTCTCACTTGCACCGCTGTGGCTCAGGGACAGATTTCACTATCTTGTCGACAGGGAGATAAGGCGGGCCAAGGAAGGACAGGAGGCATATATTATCGCCAAGATGAACTCCGTGTGCGACAAGGACATAATAGAGCTTATGTACAAGGCCTCCAAGGCGGGCGTGAAGGTGGAGCTCATAGTCAGGGGAATATGCTGCCTTATACCGCAGCTTGAGGGAGTGAGTGAGAATATAACAGTGCGCTCAATCGTGGGAACCTTCCTTGAGCACAGCAGGATATTCTATTTTGAGAACGGCGGAAATCCGGAGATATACATGGGAAGTGCCGACTGGATGTCGAGAAATCTTGACAGGCGTGTGGAGATAATGTTCCCTGTAGAGGACGCACGCCTCAAGGCTGAGGTAAAGCACATACTTGATGTCCAGCTTGCAGACAACGTGAAGGCACAGCTCATGCAGCCTGACGGAAGCTATGTAAGGGTGTCGGAGCTGCAAAAGAAGGCTTACGGCACTAAGGCTGACAGGGAGTATGCGAAAACGGAGGCACAGATGGTATTCTGCGAGGAGGCGCAGGGCAGGGCTAAGGCTGCAATGGCTGGAAAAGATGTCCACAGCAGCAGGGTGTTCACGCCGATGATGCACGAGTAATAGGAGCCGGAGCAGGCCGGCTGCTGCATAAAGCATTTACCATATTAAAAATTTACTGTTGACAAATAGAAAACGGTTGTGTATATTTATAGTGTACTTTAACGATTTAAAGTGCAACGCTTTAAAGCGAATATATAGATACAGGA
The DNA here is from genome assembly GCA_934351925.1 of uncultured Lachnospiraceae bacterium. Taxonomy (GTDB): domain Bacteria; phylum Bacillota; class Clostridia; order Lachnospirales; family Lachnospiraceae; genus CAG-882. The sequence continues at coordinate 30,156 of CAKRJT010000009.1, read as the reverse complement.
GCACAGAAAGATGGACAATACATTTGGAACAATCGTGTCCTACAGACCTGACATCAAGGTCGTGGACGCAACATTAAGGGACGGAGGACTTGTCAACAATTTCGGTTTTACAACGGAGTTTGTCAAGGATTTATATAAGACGAATATCGCAGCGGGCGTAGATTATATGGAATTTGGCTATAAGGCATCGAAAGAGATATTTGACCCGAAGGATTTCGGAAAGTGGAAGTTTTCCGACGAGGACGATATCCGCGAGATAGTCGGTGACAACGACTCCGACCTCAAGATATGCGTGATGGCAGATGTCGGCAGAACTGATTACAAGAAGGATATCATCAACAAGGAGGACAGCGTCATCGACATGATACGCGTGGCGACCTACATTCACCAGATTCCTACAGCGATAGATATGATAAGTGATGCCAAGGCTAAGGGCTATGAGGTCACGGTCAACCTTATGGCTGTGTCGAAGGTGGACGATGAGAACCTTGACAACGGGCTTGAGCTTCTCGCACAGTCCGACGCGGACTGCATCTATCTGGTGGACAGCTTCGGAGCCTTCTACCCGGAGCAGGTGAGACGACTCACGGCCAGATACATGGCAGCAGCGGCCAAGTACGGCAAGAAGATTGGTATTCATGCACATAACAACCAGCAGTTAGCCTTTGCCAACACAATAGAGGCAGCAATAAACGGTGCCAGCTATCTCGATGCCACGATGAGCGGAATGGGAAGAGGAGCCGGAAACTGTTACATGGAGCAGCTCTTATCCTTCCTGCGTAATCCGAAGTATAATCTTCTTCCGGTTATGAATTTCGTGGAGAAGCATATGAACAAGCTGAAGGAGGGACCTGATAAGTGGGGGTTTGATCTGCCGTATCTTCTCACGGGCGTGTTAAACAGCCATCCTTCGTCGGCGATAAAGTGCATCAAGGAGGGTAGAACGGACTACTCCAAGTTCTATCAGGAGCTTCTGGATATGGAGTAAAACTATTGTTACTGCATCATATAGAATGGTGATATTTAAAGGATAATATCAGCGGATTGCCAATATCTGCTTGAGAGGCGGTATGATTTGCAAAAAATGCAGGTTGTACCGCTTTTTTGTTTTTTGATGTATTATGTTTGTTTTATTGCTTTTTTGGCGTTGACGTGGTATTATTTTTGTGAAAAATAACTATTATTTAACGGAGGTTCTTATGTATATTGCAGCAGCAGACAGATATGAGAAGATGAAGTATGTCAGATGTGGCAGGAGCGGACTCAAGCTCCCTATGGTTTCTCTTGGTTTATGGCATAATTTTGGAAGCAATGCCTCCTTTGACAATATGAAGGCATTGTGTGAGACAGCCTTTGACAGCGGCATCACACACTTCGACCTTGCAAATAATTATGGACCTATTCCGGGAAGCGCTGAGGAGAATTTCGGCAGGGTATTGAGGGACGGACTTGGTCAGTACAGGGACGAGCTTGTGATTTCCACAAAGGCGGGCTATGAAATGTGGGAAGGCCCTTACGGCAACTGGGGGTCAAGAAAGTATCTTATCGCGAGCCTTGATCAGAGCTTAAAGAGGATGGGACTTGACTATGTGGATATCTATTATCATCACAGACCGGATCCTGAGACACCGCTCGAGGAGACCATGCTCGCGCTTGATTCCATAGTAAAGAGTGGCAAGGCTCTATATGTCGGAATTTCTAATTACAATAAGGTTCAGACAGAGCAGGCGGTGAAAATACTCACAGAGCTTAAGACACCGTTTATAATAAATCAGAGAAAGTATTCGATGTTCGTGAGGGATATTGAGGAGGACGGACTTAAGTCATACGCGGCGGCTAACGGCATCGGAATTATAGCATTCTGTCCGCTTGCACAGGGACTTCTGACCAACAAGTACCTTCATGGAATACCTGAGGACAGCAGAATAAGGACCGATGGAAGATTTCTTAATGAGAATGCCATAAATGAGGAGACACTCGCAAAGATTTCTGCACTCAATGAGATTGCTGAGGGCAGGGGACAGTCGCTCGCACAGATGGCACTTTCATGGGCTCTGCGCGACGGCGAGGTGACGAGTGTTCTCATCGGTGCGTCGAAGCCTTCACAGATTACGGAGAACTGTCAGATTGTGAATACGGCACCTTTCACGGCTGAGGAGCTTGCAAAGATTGAGGACATTCTTGCAAAGTAAAATCGGAATTATACCCGGTCAGTGTGGTGTGAAAAGCACGTTTTTCATTACTGTTTGAGTCACTGCAAAAGCAGTGGCATGGGGATTAAAATGGATAATACATATGACTTTATAGAACGACTTTCAACAAAAGAGCCGACACCGGGAGGAGGCGGTGCAAGTGCACTGCTCGGTGCGGTTTCGGCGGCATTATGCCGGATGGTGGCTGAGCTCACCTCGGGCAAGAAAAAATATGCACAGTATCAGGAGGATATTGAGCGCATAATAAAGAATACGGATTTTGAGAAGAAGGTGTTTCTTGCGCTTATCGACAAGGATGCTGAGGGTTTCTACCCGCTCTCAAGGGCTTATTCGATTCCGAAGGACGAGCCGGGAAGGGCAGAGATTTTAGAGCAGGCTCTTGTCATTGCCGCCCGGACACCGCTTGAGATTTTAAAAGAGTGTGACAAGCTTCTGGGCATGCTTGAGGAGCTGACACAGAAAGGCTCGGTGCTCGCAGTAAGCGATGTGGGGGTTGCAGCGGCGGCATGCCGTGCGGCGGCTGACGGGGCGGCATTGAGTGTGTATGCCAACACGAGGCTTATGAAGAACAGGGAGCAGGCTGACGGGCTTAACGAGCAGACGATGGCATGCCAGAGAAGATGCAGGGACGTGTGCGATAAGGTCTACGACGTTGTGTTCGGAAAAATGGGACTGTAAATATTTAAAAGGATGAGGTTATCTATGACAGAGTACAGAGGTATGCCGGCTGTCAAGGCTATGGCAGAGGATTTTAAGAGCCGCGTTGCACAACTGAAGGACAGGGGTGTGTATCCTAAGCTCGCTGTGGTAAGAGTTGGTGAGAGGGATGACGATATCGCCTACGAAAAGGGAATAATGAAGCGTTTTGGCGCTGTCGAGGCGGAGGTCGAGGTCATAAAGCTTCCGCTTGACATTGATGAGACCTCGTTTGAACAGACGATTGAGCGGCTTAACGATGACGACAAGGTGCACGGGATTCTGGTTTTCAGACCGCTTCCTAAGCAGTTGAGCGATGACAGGTTAAAAGAGCTTATAAGACCTGACAAGGATGTGGACAGCATAAGCATGGTCAATGCGGCGAAGGTTTTCGCGGGGGACAGCACGGGCTATGCACCCTGCACGGCGCAGGCGGTTATGGAGCTTTTGGAGCACTATAAGGTTGATTTGACAGGAAAGAGGGTTGCCATTGTGGGAAGAAGCCTCGTTGTAGGTAAGCCGCTTGCGATGCTGATGCTCGGAAAGAATGCGACCGTAACGGTGTGCCACACAAGAACTAAGAATATCGAGGAGGAGTGCCGCAGGGCGGATATTCTTGTCGCGTGTGCGGGAAGCGCTAAGATGATAAAGACAGCTTACACCAATCAGGGACAGATAGTTGTCGATGTCGGCATCAATTTTGTCGACGGTGTTATGTGCGGTGATGTAGACTATGCCGAGGTGGCAGAGAATGTCGCGGCTATCACACCTGTTCCGGGAGGAGTCGGGACTGTCACGACATCGGTGCTGTTAAAGCACACGCTCGAGAGCGCGCAGAGAAGGTAGAAGGGAGTTTCTTATGGGAAGGTTTGTACCAAAGCATACTGATTTTGAGCTCAGCCCGTACACGGGGCTGACAAGGAAGAGCTGGCTTGAGGCGGGAGTGTATATGCTTGAAGGAATTTTTAAGCATATAAAGACGTTTGACAGTCCCGTTGTCATGCCGAGAAAAGAGACGCAGATAACCTATCCGCACTATTATTCTGATGAGAAAACAAGGGCGGCGGAGGTCAAGGCTGAGATATTCGAGGGGCTTACTCGTTCAATGTTCATCGCCGCGCCGGTAATTCACAATATGCCGAACCTGACAATCAACGGCTGCAGGATTGCGGACTATTACAAGCAGCAGATACTCGACATATGCACCGAGGGACACCCTTCGTATGTGGGTTCTTATTACGAAATCAAGGAGAGCACGAACTCCGACAGCTTCAGAACCTTCCAGCAGACGGTTGAGACCTGTGCGCTTGTAATCTGCCTGTGGGCGAGCAGGGAAGAGATATGGGACACCTACACCAAGGAGGAGAAGGACAAGATAGCGGCGTTTCTTGACAGCTATGCGGGAAATGCCACGGTTCCCCAGAACTGGCGGCTTTTTAACATGCTCGACATGGCGTTTTTACATATGAACGGTTATGACATCGACGAGGAGATTATGGCTGACCACGCGCAGGCTATATTGGAGTACTACGCCGGGGACGGCTGGTACAGGGATGGTCAGAGCTTCGACTATTACTCCTGCTGGGCGTTCAATTTCTATGCGCCGATGTGGAATAACTGGTACGGTTATGAAAATATGCCGTATATTGCGGAACAGTTTGAGAAAAATTCGAACAAGCTAATGGAGACCTACGCCGATTTCTTTGACGAGGACGGCTATACCAATATGTGGGGCAGAAGCAATATCTACCGTTTCGCGGCGACAAGCTCTTTCGACGGAAATATGCTTCTAAAGCACTCTGCGGCGGATGCAGGGCTTTCAAGGAGAATTATGTCGGGCTCGCTGATGCAGTTTCTTGGAAGAGAGGATTTTCTGTGGGACGGAATACCTACGCTCGGCTTCTACGGACAGTTCGCACCGCTCGTCCAGGGGTACTCCTGCGCGGAGTCACCTTTCTGGCTTGGCAAGGCGTTCATGTGCCTGCATCTTCCTGCTGACCACCCGTTCTGGACGGCTAAGGAGAACAACGGAAGCTGGGAGAATATGAGTGAGGGCGAGGTTAAGGAGACAGCGCTTGACGGACCGGCGCTCTGCTTCACTAACCATAAATCTAATGGCGAGACAATCCTTCGCTCGGGAAAGATTGTAAAAAATGTCGGTGACAGGCATGGACTCTGGAATTATGCGAAGCTCTCCTTCAACACGAAATATCCCTGGGAGGCTGCGCCTAAGTTTGAGGAGAGGAAAAATGAGTGCTTCGATGTGGCTGAGAATATGGTCGAGTCGCAGCAGTATGTACTGCGCGACGTGACAAGCGGAGATATCTCGCTTGCCAATGCGACCTTCTGGAGCGGGCTGAGGGACGGCGTGCTCTACAGGCGCCAGTTCTTCAACTACCGTCTTGATGTGGAGATGCACTGGATTCAGGGAATGTATCTTGCGGATTTCCCTGTTGAGTACGGCATAATGCGTGTCGACAAGCTCAAGCTTCACAGAAGACCCGTCGAGCTTACGCTCGGGTCATACGGTTTCCCGGACAACGGAACGGAGATTGTGAAAAAGGAGAGCGGTGAGGAGCTTCTTGGAAAGCACGCACATGCGGTTATATTAAAGGGCAGGGACGCCTGCGGCAACGAAAAACAGCTCGCAATGACGATCTATGACGGCTGGGATTTCATAGACCTTGTTCACAGCACCGGAAGTAATCCTGACTCCGAAAAATCCATAGTCGTCTATGCCGGAGCTAAGAGAAATAAGCAGTACGGCGGACATGAGAACTATATAATGATTTCTCAGGTGCTCACCAGGGAGAGCCACGAGGACTTCACGGAGGACGAGCTGTTTCCAATCAGAAACATAGTCTACACTGACCCACAGCAGTGCGGCTGCTTCGGACCGGTAAGGCTTGAGTTAAAGAACGGAAAAGTAATAAATGTGGATTTTGAGGGGGTTGAGGGAAAGCTGAGCTTGTAGAAGAATGATTTGCTTTGACGGATTGAGATAAATTGAGATTTTATGAATAATAGAGGCTCATATATAAATGTTTCATATATAAAGATTTCGTTTATAAAGGCTTCATATATAAAGGCAGCATGCTGGACACTTTGAATGTCCGTGCATGCTGCCTTTATTGTGTGTATGTGTACATGAACACATGTGCTTATATACACATGCATATATACACATATGTCAATATACATAATATGCCTATATGCGTATTATATGGTTACACCTCAGCGATAACCTCAACCTCGCAGAGCACGTTCTTAGGAAGTGTCTTTACTGCGACGCAGGAGCGGGCAGGCTTGCCTGTGAAGTACTTAGCGTAAATCTCGTTGAATTTTCCGAAATCGCCCATGTCCGCAAGGAAACAGGTTGTCTTTACGACATTCTCGTAGGAAACTCCGGCTGCACAAAGGAGTGCACCGAGGTTCTTCATAACCTGCTCTGTCTGTTCCTCAATGGTTGTTCCTACAACTGCACCTGTTGCAGGGTCAAGAGGAACCTGACCTGATGAGAAAAAGAAACCGTTGGTGATAAAGCCCTGTGAGTATGGTCCGATTGCCGCAGGTGCGTCAGGTGTGTTAACTAATTTCATAATTGTTTGCCTCCATAAAATATATTTTTCCTGTATTTTAACGCGTCACAAGAAAAAAGTAAACAGGATATATTTTTTGAGGGAAATTTTAGGATATTTCGAGAATAATTTAAACAATTTTACCGCCGGAATAAGGATTTATAAATTATAGGTGGTAAACGTCTCCTAAAATTCTGAGCTGTGAGTTATCAGGTTCGTTGTTTCTTAATTAAATTGCCGATTTATTGTATTTCTTCATTTTTAATTTAAAAACAGTAAACAAGCATTTTTATGTCACATGTACTATATATATTATTTTGAGAATAAACAGGCTGTTCTAAGATTTTGTGATGTGGAGTGGTTATGAGGGGAATATTCAACAGAATGTATGTGAGCATCTACGAGCTTCCGTGTGAGGAAAAGTGCACAAGGGACGGAGCGGAGAAATCTGAGGTATCGGACGAGGGTTTGTACGGTCAGGGCTTTGAGGTTATTAAGCGGTGCGTCGGCAGCAGGGGAGATTTTATAAGAATAAGGACTGACTACGGCTATGAGGGGTATGTGAGAAGCGGCAATGTAATAATCTGCGAAAATACATTAATATGCAGAGATAACAGCGTATGTGAAAATACATCAATATGCAGAGACAACAGCGCATGTGAAGATTGGCTGGAAAATAAAAAATACAAATTTATGCAGGTAAAAAAATCCGTGGCGGATATTCTGTCGGCCCCCTTTGTGTCCTCCGTGAGGCTTATGAGCGTGACAAGAGGCGCTGTTTTAAGGTGCAGCGGTGGGACATCTGCATCGCACCTTGACTGTAATTGTAATACAGTGAATGAAAGTGTCTGTGATAACAATAAAAAATCGGACAACAATGCAGAATGTACCTGTGAGAAAAACGGTTATGTATGTATCAGGCTCTACGATGGCAGGGCAGGCTATATCAAAAAATCCTATCTCGAGCCATACGCCGCGCCCCTTGATGAAAAGGAGATAGGCAGGCTTGATGAGGACAGCTTCAGGGAGAGGCTGGTGCAGACAGCGAAATCCTACCTCGGGACGCAGTACCGCTGGGGAGGCAAGACGCCGCTTGGTATTGACTGCTCCGGGCTTACCTCGATGGCATATATGTTGAACGGTGTGTATATTTACCGCGATGCCAGGCTTGTGCCGGGCTTTGCGGTGAAGGAGATACCGTATGAGTGCATGAAAAAGGGGGATTTGATTTATTTTCCGGGACATATTGCAATGTATACCGGCGATGGTGAGTACATTCACTCGACGGCGAGGGAGGGGAGCGACGGGGTGGTGATTAACAGCCTTGACAGGAGAAGCGCGCGCTACAGAGAGGATTTAGCGCAAAGCATCTGCGCTGTGGGAAGCATATTCAGTGCGTGTCGTCAAAGCTGAATACGGTGTTGTAGTCGGTGTGGAACAGCTCGACCAGACAGCGAAGTTCCGAGACGCGGATATTGTAGGTGCCGCACTCAATCTGGGAGTAGCTGCTTCGGGAGATGTCGAGCCCCTGGAGCTGTAAATATGCCACAACCTGTTCCTGGGTGAGCTTGTTTTTTATTCTTAGTTCGCGCAATTTTAGCCCTATGTTGATGTCCTGACGAATTTTTTGCTGCATGGCACCTGTTTCCCCACAAGATATTTGCAATGAATAAATTGCATTTAAGATTGATTTTAGTGTGTCATGAAGTTATAATTGCAATGTATACATTGCAAAACCAAATTTTGCCGTACATTAATTTGCAGCTAAATAGTGAGGATAAAACAGGCAGCCGCAGAGGGAGAATATATATGGGAATGATTGCTGAGAAGAGTACAGGTTTTTATTTTGAGGAGGGAGTGTGGATAAGGGATATATGGAAATATGTCAAAATAAATGATGGACGCGAGGCGGTGGTGAGTGCTATCATAGATATATCATCGCATGTTGACAGGGAGAGGGTGCTTTTTATGGAGGCACAGCTTGACCCGCTGACCGGAATATATAATTAATGTTTGCAGTACGCAGGAGGGATATAAATGAAGGTTTTTGACATGCATTGTGATACGCTGTCGGCGATCATGTACGACAGGAAGAACAATAAACATTCGGAGCTAAGACAGAATGATCATCATCTTGACCTTGTGAAGATGAAAAAGGGCGGTTACCTGCTACAGTGTTTCGCCGTGTACATCAACAGGGAACATTCCGGCAACGTGCTTTTGGACGGAATGAAGCTCGTGGATATTTTTTATGAGGAGCTGGAAGAAAATAAGGATATCATTTCGCAGGTGAAGTGCTATGCGGATATTGAGGCGAATATGAAAGCCGGGAAGATGTCGGCGCTTCTTACCGGTGAGGAGGGCGATATCTGTGCCGGGAGCCTCGAGATGTTGAGAAACTACTATAGGCTGGGACTCAGAATGATGACGCTCACTTGGAACCACGAGAATGAGCTTGCCTATCCAAATTATGTGGTATATGACAGCGATGGAAGCTGCACCTGCAACGCCGAGGCATCCAAGGGACTCAAGGAGAAGGGCTTTGAGTTTATAGCGGAGATGGAGAAAATCGGGATTGTGATAGATGTGTCGCATCTTTCGGATGCAGGCTTTTGGGATATCTATAACAACACGTCCAAGCCTTTTGTGGCCAGCCACTCGAACGCAAGGGCGATGACACCTCATGTGAGAAACCTGACCGACGACATGATAAGGGCGTTTGGACACAGAGGCTGCGTTACGGGGCTTAATTATTGCGGAGCATTCTTAAACCGCGATGGCAGAGGTGGTGTTGATGCAGCGAGCAGGATTGAGGATATGGTGCGTCATGTGAAGTATATAACCAATCTCGGCGGAATGGACGTGATGGCACTCGGTTCGGATTTTGACGGGATAGGCGGGACGCTTGAGCTGGCGGACGCATCATATATGCCGAGGCTTGCCGATGCGCTCTCTAAGGCAGGCTTTAGTGAGAGCGACGTGGAAAAAATATTTTATAAAAATGCACTCCGTGTGTTTAGTGAGTGTATGAACTGAAATTGTGCTAAACTTTTAACAATGTCCCGTTTTTAATTCCCGGAATAATAGATTTGCACAATAAAAAATGCATTTCATATACAGTTTGTACAAAAATATGGTTGTTCTTTACAATAAAACTACCAAAAAATGGTCCTTTTTCTATTTGCACATCTTGACAGGATGTGTAATAATGGCACTTGTAAGGAAAAGGAAGAACAGGTGGTCATTCAAATGCAGTGACAGGCAGGCTTAAAGATGGGTCTGTCAGGAAAGGAAAGGGATTATTATGTTAAGAGGTTTTATTAAGTGTATCAGCCGTAAGGAAAGAATTGATTATATGATGGACAACAGATTTGGTAACTGGTCCGAGTCAGAGCTTGCTTCAGTTATGAAGATCGTTGGAGTTAAGGGCGATTACAGCAAGGCTTCCAAGGAAGACAAGATTAAGGCTATCGTCGCAACACTCAAGCTTGCAAAGGATGATAAGGCTCAGTTCGACCGCGTAACTGACAACGGAGCAGCAGTTGATGATATGGACGCAATGAAGGACAGCGTTCAGTACACAAGACTTGTCACCAACCTTTACGCAAAGAGCAGCCAGTTAGTATAATTATATAAATAAAGCACACAATAAGATCGATGGAAGCACCATCGGTCTTATTTTTTTGCGGATGAGAGGTATATTGCATTGAAAAAGATTTCGGCTTCACTGAAGGAAAATGCGCTGGAACTAAAGAAGATACTTCATGTTGATAAGAACTTTGACCTTATATACAGGGAGCAGAAATTAGGTCAGAAGGACGCGGGTTTCTTCTTTATTGATGGCTTTATAAAGGATACGATAATGGAGAGGCTTCTGAAGTCGTTTTCAGATCTGCAGGAGGACGAAGTGCCGGACAACGCCCGGGAATTCTCCGATAAGTATATTCCGTATGTGGAGGTAGACCTGTTAGACGATGTGGAGGATATCGTGACGGCGATATTGTCGGGCGTGGCCTGCTATTTTGTTGACGGGTACAAGGAATGTATGGCTATCGACTGTCGAACATATCCGATGAGAAGTGTCGATGAGCCATGGAAGGACAGGGTGCTTAGGGGCTCAAGGGACGGCTTTGTCGAGACAGTGGTATCTAATGTCGCGCTGATTAGAAGAAGAATAAGGAATCCAAGGCTGTGTGTCGAGATATTGCAGGCGGGGGTAAAGTCGAGGACTGATATCTCGGTGGCGTATATAGAAGGCGTGGCTGACATGAAGCTCGTGAGAAAGATAAAGGACAAGATATCAGCCATAAATGTCGATGCACTCACAATGAATATTGAGAGTCTAGCAGAGGCGGTGCTTGATGGACCGTACATCAACCCATTTCCGAAGTTTAAGTACACGGAGCGTCCTGACACGGCGGCTGCGGCAATACTCGACGGAAACGTTGTGCTTTTGGTTGACAATTCCCCTGCGGTCATCATAGTGCCGACGAGCATATTCGATGTCATGGAGGAAGCGGACGACTTTTATTTCCCGCCGGTTGTAGGAAACTATATAAGATTTTCACGGTTTCTTATGTCGGTGTTGACGCTGATACTCACGCCGATGTGGATGGCGCTTATAGAGTATCCTGAAAAACTCCCCGACTGGCTGGCGTTTATCAATCTTGCGGACGAGGCGAACATTCATGTGTTCTGGCAGCTTCTGATACTTGAGTTTGCGATTGATGGTCTGAGGCTTGCAGCCGTGAACACGCCAACCATGCTGTCGACACCTCTGTCGGTAGTGGCAGGTATTGTGGTCGGGGAATACGCGGTGAGTTCAGGCTGGTTTTCACCCGAGACGATGCTGTACATGGCGTTCGTTGCAATCGGAACCTACGCGCAGGCGAATTTCGAGCTCGGCTACGCGATTAAGTTTTTCAGGCTCATAACGCTTGTGCTGACTTATATTTTCTACTGGTGGGGGTTCTTTGCGGGAATAATCATTACACTCATCGCGATAGCGTTCAACAATACGATATCGGGCGAGAGCTACATCTATCCGGTAATTCCGTTTGACGGAAAGAAGCTTGTGCGTAAATTGTTCCGTGTGAGACTTCCGAGAAATTAGAGGGGATAAAAAGGAGGGCCCGGCACTTCGGGGAAAGTACCGGGCTTTATGAAAAAGAAAAAGAATTCTGTTAGGCAAAACCAAAATCGATATTCAGGAGGCTTACTGTTTCCTGCCTCTGTCTTAACTTTGTTTATAGTATATAAGTTCTATGTGTCTTTGGTATGAAACAAAAATGAACAATTTGTGAACAATTGTCAATAAAATGTTAAAAAAGGTTTTTTTTAGATGCAATTTGTACAAAAATGGATTGATAATGGACAAAACAGGAAGTAATATGTATAATATTAAAGGAAATTTATAGATTTCCTTGTTAAAAAATACAGAAAGAGGTTGATTGATATGGAACACAGCAAGAAATATGCATGGACATGGAAGGTTAAGCCGGAGTGTCTCGATGAGTATGTTAAGATGCACAACAATCCATGGCCGGAGATTATGGAGGAGCACACTAAGGCGGGCTACCGCAACTACTCCATCTTCCAGAACGGAAACCAGTTCTTCTACTGCTTCGAGTGTGACGACATCAAGTATGCTAACGAGTACATAGCTAGGAGTGAGGCTTGCAACCGTTGGAACGCCATCACATCTAAGATGGTTGAGGGATCCTTTGACTTTAATGAGGAGGAGCCGATTAAGTTTATGCCTGAGGTATTCTATCTCAAGTAAGACAGTGATATTTTTATGATGTATGGGGCTGTTTATCTGCATTTGGATGGACAGTCCTGTTTTTTTATTATATAATCATGGATAAAGGTCTGGACGGAGCAATCCGCCGATACAGGCGAGAATAAGTTTTTTTGGGAGGCAGGTCATATGTGGGCATATGAGAGTACTTTTTATCAGATATATCCGTTAGGATTTTGCGGTGCGCCGTTTGAAAATGACGGGCAGCCTGAGCACAGAATATTGAAGGTGCTCGACTGGATACCGCACATTGAGAAGCTTGGAGCGGATGCGGTATATTTTTCCCCGGTGTTCGAGTCGGACACGCATGGCTACAACACGAGGGATTTCAAGAAGATAGATGTGAGGCTCGGCACGAACGAGGATTTCAAGAGGGTGTGCGACGAGCTCCATGAAAGAGGCATAAGGGTGGTGCTCGACGGTGTTTTCAACCATGTCGGCAGAGGCTTTTACCAGTTTCAGGACGTTATTAAAAACAGGGAGAGCTCACCTTACCTTTCGTGGTTTAACATCAACCTCGGCGGCAGCTCGAACTATAACGACGGTCTCTGGTATGAGGGCTGGGAGGGCAATTACGACCTTGTGAAGATTAATCTTCGCAACGAGGAGGTCATAGGGCTCATATTCGACGCAGTGAGATACTGGGTTGAGTATTTCGGCATAGACGGAATAAGGCTTGACGTGGCGTACTGTCTTGACATGGATTTCGTCCGCAGGCTGAGAAGCTTCACGGACGAGCTTGGCAGGGAGCAGGGAAGGGAAATTTTCCTCGTCGGGGAGATGCTTCACGGCGATTACAACAGACTTGTCAACGACGCGATGCTCCACTCAGCGACCAACTATGAGTGCTACAAGGGTCTGTATTCGAGCTTTAACAGCATGAACATGTTCGAGATAAACCATTCGTTAAACAGACAGTTCGGCTATGAGAACTGGTGCATCTATAGGGGAAAGCATCTTCTCTCGTTCGTTGACAACCATGATGTGACGAGGGTGGCGAGTATCCTCACCAATCCGAACCATCTTCCACTCATCTACGCGCTCATGTTCGGCATGCCGGGAATACCGTGTGTGTACTATGGCAGTGAGTGGGGTGCGACGGGCGATAAGTCCGAGGGTGATCCGGCACTCAGAAAGAGCTATGATAAGCCGGAGTGGAACGAACTCACAGACTTTATCAGTAAGCTTGAGATGGCGAAGAAGAACAGCGAGGCGCTAAACTACGGCGGATTTTATTCGGTCGTGCTGACGAACAGGCAGTGCATATTCGAGAGAAAGAGCGGGCACGAGAGAGTGCTTGTCGCGATAAATGCCGACTCAGAGGGTTACACGGCGCATTTTGACGCGCAATGCGGAAGGGCTGTAGACCTTATAACCGGTAAGGAGCACGATTTTGGCGGAGGAAGCTATCTTGAACCATATTCGGCATACTATTGGAAATGTGAGCGGTAGGTGCGCGGCTATTTGATTGGCAGGTGGAATGGAGAGACTTATGAACAGTGATTTTCAGAAGATGAGACGACTTTTTTTGAAGCAGAGCTATCTCGATGCGTGGGAGTTATATGAAGATTCGATGGAGGATGAGAACGCATGCCTGTGGGACTACATAATTCTCACTGCGTCAAACGAGCTTCAGGCGGAGGCATTCAGAAAGGAGATTGCGTGCAGGCTTGAGAAGAAGGTCATACCTGACAGGGTACATTATGCCGTGATACCTGACCCTGAAGGGAAGAGAGTGGGTTCAGGCGGAGCGGCCTTCAATGTGATGAGATATCTTGCAGATATTGAGGGTGAGAACTTCATGGACAGGAGGATACTTGTCATACATTCGGGCGGTGACAGCAAGCGTATCCCACAGTACAGTGTGTGCGGCAAGCTGTTTTCTCCTGTTCCGAGGCAGCTTCCGGATGGAAGAATGTCCACGCTTTTTGATGAATTTCTGATTGCCATGGCCGGAATTCCGGGAAGAATAGAGTCAGGAATGTTGACGCTGTCGGGAGATGTCATGCTGCTGTTCAATGCGTTGCAGCTCGATTTTCAGTACAGAGGTGCTGCAGCGATATCCATAAAGGAGTCGGTCGCAACAGGAAAGGATCACGGAGTATTTCTAAATGACGGAAACGGCTATGTGAAGCGTTTTCTTCATAAGCAGACGGAAGGAGCACTGGCATCGCTCGGGGCTGTGAACGCTCAGGGCAATGTGGATCTGGACACGGGTGCGATAATGTTCGATGCGGCGCTTCTTCGGGCATTGTGGGGACTTATAAGCACAGATGGGAGACTCGATGAGGAGAAGTTTGACAGCTTTGTGAATGAGCGCTCAAGAGTGAGCTTTTACGGAGATTTCCTGTATCCGCTGGCGGGGGCATCGACGCTTGAAGAGTTCTACACGCAGGCACCTGAGGGTGAATTAAACGAGGAACTTCTTAAGTGCAGAAGAAGCATATGGGATGCATTAAACGGCTTTACGATGAAACTCATCTGTCTTGCACCTGCGGAATTCATACATTTTGGCACAACGAGGGAACTATGGAGTCTGGAGACTAAGGAGCTTGGAAGCTATGAGCATCTGGGCTGGACAAAGCGCGTGTGCACCGACTATCAGGGTGCGCTTCCGTTAAGTGTCATAAACGGGCATATTGATGACTCCGTGGCTGCAGGCGGTGCGGCTTATATAGAGAACTGTTCCATAGGCGCGGATGTATCGCTCGGAGAGAACGTAATGCTCTCCGGGCTCACCTTGAAAAATATAAGTATCCCTTCCGGCTGCTGCATGCATAAGGTACGGCTTCTAAACGGAAAATATGTCGTGAGGGTCTACGGCTGTCTTGACAACCCTAAGGGAAAATATATGGATAAGAGCGGTTCAACCACATTTCTCGGGACGGATTTGAAGAGCTTTATGGCGGTCATGGGGCTTGCGACAGACGAGGTGTGGAGCGTTAATGACAGCAGTGAGTGGTATCTGTGGAACGCCTGCCTTTTCCCGGAATGTGACACGCAGGAGGAGGCTGTGAGCTGGGCGTGCACCATGCGGCGCGCAGCATCGGGAGAAATATGTGTCGACGAGGGTATAAAGAGAGCCTACCGCGACTCGAAAAGGTACAGCCTTATGGACAGCTTTGCGGCTGCGGACGCGGTTGATGCCATCATGGAGAAATTTGCGCTCGCGGAGCTTATAAAGGCATACCGCTTTATCAATATGGTAAGAAACAGAACTGCATACGAGGAGGCACTTCAGGTGTACCGTGAGTGTACGATAACGCAGGACGAGTTCTCGCTTCTCATGGAATGTGTGAGGGATTGCAGCTATTCGGAGAAGATGAGGACATACCTTGCACTCTCGAAGTACATGAAGCAGAAGGGTGTGAGGTATCTGTATGACGGCGAGGAGCTGTCGGCGTATGCGATGGAGAGCATGTGCTTTGAGACGTTGTCGCAGGCGCTCAAAAATGCCTCCGGGACGGAATACCGTGCACAGAGGGCTGTGTGTGACAGCGTGGAGGTATCGCTTCCGGTCAGGGTAAACTGGGGCGGCGGCTGGACTGATACTCCGCCATACTGCAATGAGAACGGCGGAGTTGTCTTGAATGCAGCTATACTGATAAACGGCAGGAGACCGGTGTGTGTGTCGGTAAAAAAGACGGAGAGACTGCATGTGGAATTCGAGAGCGAGGATATCGGTGTCAAGGGAAGCACGGATAATATAGAGGATATCCGTGACTGCAGCAATCCGTATGATTATTTTGCTCTCCACAAGGCGGCACTCATCGCGTCGGGGGTAATTCCGGCTTACGGCGATGTGACACTTGATGAGGTGCTCGAAGAGCTCGGCTCGGGAATATACATCTCGACAAAGGTTATCGGAATACCTAAGGGCTCAGGTCTTGGAACAAGCAGTATCCTCGCGGGTGCGGCGGTCAAGGCACTGTGGCAGTTCGTCGGGAGAAAATATACAGAAAATGAACTCTACGACACGGTTCTTATCATGGAACAGCTTATGAGCACGGGCGGCGGCTGGCAGGACCAGGTCGGAGGACTCAGTGACGGAATTAAGTACATCACGACCGAGGCGGGCATAAGACAGAACATAATGGTGGAGCATCTGGATATTCCTGATACGATGAAGATGGAGCTTGAGGAGCGCTTTGCAATTATTTACACGGGTCAGAGGAGGCTGGCACGAAACCTGTTGAGGGAGGTAGTTGGAAATTATATAAACGGCAGAAAAGAGACCATATATGCTCTCACAGAGATGAAACGTGTGGCACTTCAGATGAAAAACGCGCTGACCGAGGGGAGTATGGAGCAGTTTATCTGCGAGCTTAACCACCACTGGGAGCTCTCGAAGATGCTTGACCACGGCGTTACCAACACCTGCATTGAACAGATTTTTGCCACCTGCGAGGAGCTTATCGATGCGAAATTTATTGCAGGCGCGGGCGGAGGCGGATTTTTGCAGGTGATATTGAAGGATGGAGCCACCAGGCAGCAGCTTGATGAGCATTTACAGAATGTGTTTCAGGGAACGGGTGTGGCTGTGTGGGACTGCCGTCTTGTATGGTGAGACAGTGCATATAGGCTCGGAACGGGTATATTGTAAAAAAATGTTGACATATTAAAAGATAGGGTATATATTGTTCTTGATAAAACCTAGCAATGTACTAGGAAAAGAAAAAATACAGCTTTCCGGCTTTTTATAAAATGGAGGATAGTAAATATTATGAGCAAACCTTTTATTTATATGGATAATGCGGCTACCACCAAGGTTGCACCGCAGGTTCTTGATGCCATGATGCCATATTTTTCAGAGATATATGCGAATGGCTCAAGTGTGTATCAGTTCGGGCAGACTGCAAAGGAGGCCATAGAGAATGCGAGAGCTCAGGCAGCAGCGCTCATCGGCGCCAAGCCGGAGGAGATTTACTTCACGGGCGGTGGAAGCGAGTCCGACAACTGGGCTATCAAGAATGCGGCGGAGGTATATGGAAATAAGGGCAGACATATTATTACAAGCAACATTGAGCACCATGCGGTTCTTCATACCTGCCAGTACCTGGAGAAGCATGGCTTTGATGTGACCTATCTCCCTGTCGACTCGGAGGGAAGAATTACACCTGAGCAGCTCGAGGCAGCCATAAGACCTGACACTATTCTGGTATCAATTATGACAGCTAATAACGAGATAGGGACAATAGAGCCTGTTAAGGAGTTAGGCAGGGTGGCGCATGAGCACGGCGTTCTTTTCCACACCGATGCGGTTCAGGCTTACGGTCATATCCCGATCAACGTCGATGAGATGAACATTGATATGCTCAGCTCAAGCGGCCACAAGATTAATGGACCTAAGGGTATTGGTATCATGTATGCGAGAAAGACGGTCAAGCTTGCACCGTTCATTCACGGAGGTGCACAGGAGCGCGGCAAGAGAGCGGGAACTCTCAACACTCCGGGTATTGTGGGCTTCGGTGCGGCGGCACAGCTTGCAGGCGTGAAGATGGAGGAGAGAAAGAAGGTTCTTGACACACTCCGTGAGCATCTGATAGAGCGCGTTTTAAACGAGATACCTTACAGCCGCTTAAATGGTGCAAGATATGACAGACTTCCTAACAATGCACATTTCTGCTTCAGATTTATCGAGGGTGAGTCAATGCTCATCATGCTGGATATGAACGGAGTATGCGGCTCAAGCGGTTCGGCATGCACCTCAGGTTCACTTGACCCTTCACATGTTCTTCTCGCAATAGGACTCCCTCACGAGATTGCACATGGTTCACTCAGACTTACACTCTCCGAGGATATCACGATGGAGCAGATAGACTATACGGTTGATAAGCTCAAGGAGATTGTAGCAAGACTGCGCGATATGTCACCGCTCTATGAGGATTTTGTAAAAAATGGCGGGAAGAAGTAAGGCGTTTTTATTACTATTTGAGTCACTGCAAAAGCAGTGGCATGGAGGTATATTATGTACAGTGAAAAGGTAATGGATCATTTCCAGCACCCGAGAAATATGGGTGAAATAGAGAACGCGAGCGGTGTCGGCACGGTCGGCAATGCAAAGTGCGGAGATATTATGAGAATATATCTTGACATCGATGAGGATACCAAGATTATTAAGGACTGCAAGTTCAAGACTTTCGGCTGCGGCGCCGCTGTAGCAACGAGCAGCATGGCAACCGAGCTTGTAATAGGCAAGACCATCTACGAGGCGATGGAGGTAACTAACAAGGCTGTTATGGAGGCTCTCGACGGACTTCCGCCTGTAAAAATCCACTGCTCACTCTTAGCAGAGGAGTCAATACATGCGGCACTCTGGGATTACTGCCAGAAGCATAACATTGAGATTCCTGGGCTTAAAGAGCCTAAGAAGGATGTCCACGACGGCGAGGAAGAGCAGGCAGAATAATTCTAATCATATCAATTCGCGTGTATAAAAGATTTGCATATAATACTTTATTGTGATAAAATGTAACTACTATCAGATTTGTTGTGAATAATCAGAAAACAGCAGCATAATCTGGGGTAGTTACTATTTTTATGAGGAGGAATATTAGATGGGAAGAACCGGAGGAGGCAGTTCCGGAGGAGGACATAGCGGCGGAGGCCATTCAGTATCAAGATCAAGCGGAGGACATAGAGTAGGCGGCTCATCTTCATCAAGACCGATGGGCGGAGCCTCAAGACCGACAGGCGGCTTCGGCGGAGGCAGACCATCGAGCACACCGCCAAGAGGAGGTAATTACGGAGCACCGCCACCACCAAGAGGAGGCTATTATGGAGCACCGCCGCCACCAAGAGGAGGACACTACGGAGCACCACCGCCACCAAGAGGAGGTTATTACGGAGCACCACCTCCACCACCAAGAGGAGGCGGCAGAAGAAGCGGGGGCGGATGTGTTTCATCGCTCATCAGTGTTGTTATCCTGTTAATTTTCATAGGTATACTTTTAGGAATGTTCTCTTCGCTCGGAGGAGGAAGCAGCACAGACATTCCCGCAAGCAGCTATAATCGTGATAAGCTTGATTCCGGAAACGGATATATAAATGACTGTATATATGACGAGCTTGGATGGTTCGACAACGTGAGCAGAACCGAGAGCAGACTTAAGGATTTCTATGAGGAGACAGGTGTACAGCCTTACATAATGCTTCTTGATTACATACCGGGAGTTGACAGCGATTCACAGAAGGAAGAGTACGCGCGGCTGTTGTATGATGAGAATATCGACAACGAATCAACCTTCCTCTATGTATATTTTGCTGAGGAGAATGAGAGCGAGTCCGATGAACCGGGGTATATGTGCTATGTCAACGGTATACAGGTAAGCTCCGTTATGGATGCGGAGGCACTTGATATATTCTGGGCATATCTTGACAAGTATTGGTACACCGATATGTCGACCGATGATATGTTTGTTAAGATATTTAATTCTACAGCGGACACGATTATGACCAAGTCCACCACCTCGAAGGACGTTGCTAAGTATGCGCTTATCGTTGTGGCAGCGGGCGTTGTGGTGTTCGGTGTTGTCAAGGTTGTCAAGTTAAAGCACAAGAGAGCCAAGGAGGAGGCGGAGGAGACAGAGCGTATCCTCAACACGCCTATGGAGAGCCTGGTCGATGAGGAACTTAAAAAGACGGCTGCCAAGTACGATGAGAAAAAGTAATAGAATCTACTTAGAAAAGATGTGACCTGGGATTTGCCGGAAAGATTTTTATTTACATCTTGAATTTTTTATCTTAATCATGTAACATAAATGTATAATCACGACTGGCGGAAAGCGGAATTGTATTTTATGTGTGGTTTCGTGGCAGGGCTACCTGCAGGGAGTGATTGGTTAAGATATGCCGACCGCCTGGGCGATGCTTATTATAGTACGCTCAGGCGGTTCTTTTTGTATAAACTGCTTATACAAAAACAAATTAATAAGCTTGGTTAAAATAGGGAAAAATTGGAGGAACCACAATGGAAATGTTATCACTTGAACAGGAGCTCAGTCAGAATGCTTATCCGGGAAGAGGAATTATAATCGGAAAGACGCCGGACGGAAAGAGCGCGGTCACAGCGTACTTCATTATGGGAAGAAGCAGCAACAGCAGAAACCGTGTGTTTGTTGAGGATGGAGAGGGAATCAGGACACAGGCGTTCGACCCTTCAAAGCTTGAGGATCCAAGCCTTATAATCTATGCACCTGTCCGCGTACTTGGAAACAAGACGATAGTTACCAACGGTGACCAGACAGATACAATCTACGATGGAATGGACAAGCAGCTCACCTTCGAGCAGTCATTAAGATGCAGGGAGTTCGAGCCGGATGGACCTAACTATACACCTAGAATATCAGGAATCATGCATATCGAGGGCGGAAAGTACAACTACGCAATGTCCATTTTAAAGAGCAATAACGGCAACCCTGAGGCATGCAACAGATACACCTTCGCCTACAGCAATCCTGTAGCCGGAGAGGGACATTTTATACATACATATATGCATGACGGCAACCCGCTTCCAAGCTTCGAGGGAGAGCCTAAGTGGGTTAAGATTGAAGGAGATATAGACACCTTCGGTGATATGGTATGGAACAGCCTCAACGAGGAAAACAAGGTGTCACTTTTTGTCAGATACATTGATATCGAGACGGGAAAGTACGAGAGCAGAATTTATAATAAGAATGTATAGAAAATATACGGTGAAACAAATAATGTTAAGTTACAATATATTATAAGGAGAACGAACATGAACGAGATTCAGTTAAAGTACGGGTGCAATCCTAATCAGAAGCCATCGAGAATATATATGGAGGACGGAAGCGAGCTTCCGGTTACAGTGCTGAATGGCAGACCGGGATATATTAATTTCCTCGACGCATTAAACGGCTGGCAGCTTGTCAGCGAGTTAAAGAAGGCGACAGGCCTTCCGGCGGCGACATCGTTTAAGCATGTATCACCTGCAGGAGCGGCTGTGGGACTTCCTCTTGACGAGACACTTGCCAGGATTTACTGGGTTGACGACCTTGGTGAGCTCAGCCCGCTTGCATGTGCCTATGCGAGAGCGAGAGGTGCGGACAGAATGTCGTCCTTCGGTGATTTCATTGCACTTTCCGATGTGTGTGACAAGGATACAGCGCGGCTTATAAAGAGAGAGGTATCGGATGGTGTCATAGCTCCGGGGTACACAGATGAGGCTCTTGAGATACTGCGTGCAAAGAAGAAGGGAGCTTATAATGTTATCCAGATTGACCCTTCATATGTTCCTGCTCCTATCGAGAAGAAGCAGGTATTCGGAATTACCTTCGAGCAGGGCAGAAATGAGCTCAACTGCAATGATGAGCTTCTTTCCAATATTGTGACAAAGAACAAGAATATTCCGGAGAATGCAATGATGGATATGAAGATTGCACTCATCGTTCTCAAATATACACAGTCTAACTCTGTGTGCTATGTAAAGGGCGGACAGGCTATCGGTATCGGTGCAGGCCAGCAGTCGAGAATCCATTGTACGAGACTTGCCGGACAGAAGGCGGACAACTGGTTCTTACGCCAGTCACCTCAGGTTCTCGGACTTCAGTTTATAGACAAGCTCGGAAGACCTGACAGGGACAACGCAATTGACCTCTATATCGGCGATGAGTACATGGATCTTCTTGCCGACGGAGCATGGGAGAAGGTGTTCAAGGTTAAGCCTCCTGTATTTACTGCGGAGGAGAAGAGAGCATGGCTTGACAAGAACACAGACGTTATCTGCGGTTCCGACGCTTTCTTCCCATTCTCGGACAATATCGAGCGCGCACACAAGAGCGGCGTTAAGTACATTGCACAGCCGGGCGGCTCCGTTAGGGATGACGCAGTTATCGAGTGCGCGGATAAGTATGATATGGTTATGTCATTTACGGGAATACGTCTTTTCCACCACTAAAATAAAGGGATTCAGGTGTACAAATAAGACAATTCAATTTAGTTGAATTAGGGCACTGTATATGTTAAAATAATAACATATACAGTGCTTTTTTCTTTTCAGAATTGGCGCGCGGGTAACAAATTTTATTGGAGGTTATTATGGTAAAAAAATATGTTTATGGAAAACCGTTTGAGACGTATGCTGTGGTGAATACGGACAGTGTCATGGCTGCCGCAAAAGATGAATGTGAGCGGCTTTTTAATGTGGCAGATATGGACAGTGCGCTCAAGCCCTACGGCGGAATATCGTGGGACAGGCCGGAGGACGGCGAGGGCAGTGCCATGCAGTTTAAGCTCGGACTTGCACCGGACGACGTGGTGTACGGGCTTGGCGAGAATGTGCGCGGGATAAACAAGCGCGGCTGGATATATGAGAGCAAATGCAGCGATGACCCTAACCACACGGAGTCGAAACGCTCGCTGTACGGGGCACATAATTTTATCATCATTGTGGATCCGGAAAAACCTGAAAATTCGAGGGGATTATTCATCGACTACCCGGGAAGGGTATTATTTGACATAGGGTATCTGGATAAGAATGAGCTTGTAATTACGGTATGCAATGTGAATTTCACGGCTTATATGGTCACGCCGGAATGTGTGAATAAGCCATCTAAGTCCGAAGCAAGCGCGCTTCTGTACTCGATTGTGAAACAGTTCCGCCATATCATAGGAAAGAGTTATGTTCCGCCAAGATGGGCTTTCGGATATCAGCAGTGCCGCTGGAGCTACATGAGTGCCGACGAGGTGTGCGAGGTGGTTGACAACTATAGAAAGAGAAATATTCCGATAGATGCAGTGTATCTGGATATAGACTATATGGAGAGATATAAGGACTTCACGGTCAACAAAGAGACTTTCCCTGATTTTGCCGATTTTGTGAAAAAGATGCGGGATGAACATATCCATCTTGTGCCTATCATCGACGCCGGAGTGAAGATTGAGGACGGCTATGAGACCTACGAGGAGGGCAGGGAGAAAGGATATTTCTGCAAGGAGGCGGACGGTGAGGACTTTGTTGCCGGTGTGTGGCCGGGAAGAGTAAATTTTCCTGATGTGCTCAATGCCGATGCGAGAAAATGGTTCGGGCACGGCTACAAGGTGCTCTTAGATGCAGGGATTGACGGTTTCTGGAATGACATGAACGAGCCGGCGATATTCTATTCAGAGAAGCATCTCAATGAGGTGTTTGACAAGATTGACGAGTACAAGGGAAAGAACCTTGATATACAGAGCTTCTTTGATTTTAAGGGAATGGTAGAGGGTGTGGCGAACAATCTCGGAGATTATGAGAGATTTTATCACAGGGCGACACAGCCGGACGGCGAGGTAGTGGTAAGACATGACCATGTGCACAACCTCTATGGCTTTAATATGACGAGGGCGGCTTCGGAGAGCTTCAGGGAACTTGTGCCTGACAAGGACATTCTGATGTTTTCGAGGGCATCTTATATAGGAATGCACAGGTACGGTGGAATATGGACGGGTGACAATCACTCCTGGTGGAGCCACATTCTTCTGAGCCTTAAGATGCTTCCGTCGCTCAATATGTGTGGATTCATGTATGTCGGTTCGGATATTGGCGGTTTCAATGACAATACAACAGAGGAGCTTCTGATGCGCTGGATGGGGTTAGCTGTATTCGTTCCTCTTATGAGAAATCACTCGGCGGTGGGAACAAGATATCAGGAGCTTTACAGGTTCACCGACACGGAAATGTTTAAGAATATAGTTACCATGCGCTACGCACTTATTCCGTATCTGTGGGAAGCTTACAGGAAGGCTGTTGAGCAGGATACACTTATGTACAGACCTCTTGGCTTCGAGCACCCGGAGGACAGGGTTGCCGTTGCAACCGAGGATCAGCTCTATGTTGGTGAGGATATAATGATATGTCCTGTGTACACACAGAATGCCGTCGGAAGATATGTGTATCTGCCTGAGCCTATGACGATGGTGAGGATGAAGTCGGCAGATGAGTACGAGCTTGAGAAATATGGGGCAGGACATTATTTTGTCGAGATTCCGGCACAGGAGATTGTGTTCTTTATCAGGGACGGTCATAAGCTACCGCTGTACAAGAGCGCAGAGTACGCGGAGGCGGTGTTTGACAACGAATGTGAATGGATTGGTGAATGATTTAGGGTTCGGCAATTATTTACTGGATTGACAAGGAGAGGTTATGAACAAAACTATTTTATGGAATGATGGCTGGGGCTTCAGAAAGACGGTGTTGGGGACGGCGTATTCTGAGGCACTTGCGGGGGAGTTTGCTGCGGTGGATATTCCGCATGACTGGCTGATATATGACACTCACAATCTGTATGAGAGCAGCATAGGCTGGTACAGAAAGAAGTTCAAGGTGACGAAGGAGCAGCTTAATAAGAAGCTTATCGTGAGATTTGGCGCGGTGTACATGGATACCACCGTGTTTGTGAACGATAAGGAGGTCTGTGAGTGGAAATATGGCTATTCTACCTTCGATGCGGATATCACGGCTTATGTCCACGAGGGAGAGAACGAGCTTGTTGTGAGAGCTGTGTACCAGTCGCCTAACACCCGCTGGTATTCTGGCGCGGGAATAATAAGGGACGTATATTTTAACACGCTTGAACCGCTTCATATAGTGCCTGACGGAATGTACATAAGGGTGAGAAAGAATGACGACGGCACATGGAAGGTAAAATGCACCGTCGAGCTGGAAAATTCGGGAAACGATATTCCGTGTGAGAGCGTGCAGGCGTGCCTGTCGCTTAATCACGCCGGAAGCTGTGTGTTCACGGCAGGACATGTACGCGGTGACGGTGATTCTGTATTAAAAAATGGAACGAGGGAAAATATTGAGCTTGAGCTTAATGTGGAAAAGCCGCTTATCTGGGATATCGACCAGCCTAATCTGTATGAATGCAGTGTCAGCCTGAGCCTCGACGGTGATACAGTTCACGAGGAGAGCCAGAGGATTGGTTTCTGCACCAAGGAGTACTCACCTGAGAAGGGCTTCATACTCAACGGGCGCAAGGTCAGAATAAATGGTGTATGTGAGCACCATGACAACGGGTGCCTCGGAGCTGCATTCAACGTGAACGCATTCAGGCGCAAGTTAAAGAAACTTAGAAAAATGGGCGTCAATGCAATCCGCACCTCCCACAACATGCCGGCGAAGGAGGTGCTCGAGCTGGCAGATGAGCTCGGTTTTCTCGTAGACTGTGAGGCGTTTGACATGTGGGAGCTTCCTAAGACTGAGTTCGATTACGCGAGATTTTTCGTCGACTGGGCAGGAAGGGACGTTGCAAGCTGGATAAGGCGCGACAGAAATCATGTATCGATTATTATGTGGAGCATAGGAAACGAGATATATGATACGCACCGCGACGAGCACGGTCAGGAGATTACAAGAAGACTCGTTGGCTTCGTGAAGGCACATGACCCTGAGTGCAACGCTCCCGTGACAATCGGTTCTAACTACATGCCTTGGGAGAACGCACAGAAATGTGCGGATATCGTGAAGCTTGCGGGTTACAACTACGCTGAGAAATACTATGAGGAGCATCACAAGGCTCACCCTGACTGGGTTATATACGGAAGTGAGACGGCCTCCACCCTGCAGAGCCGCGGAATATATAAGTTCCCATTCGAGCAGCAGATACTCTGCGATGACGATGAACAGTGTTCGTCGCTTGGAAACTGCACGACCAACTGGGGCGCAAAGAGCACGGAGTACTGCATCACGATGGACAGGGACGCTGAGTATTCCATGGGACAGTTTTTGTGGACAGGTTTTGACTACATAGGTGAGCCGACACCGTACCAGACAAAGAACTCCTACTTCGGTCAGCTTGACACGGCTGGGTTTGAGAAGGATATGTATTACATATATCAGGCTGAGTGGACTGACTACAAAAAGGTTCCGATGGTACATGTATTCCCTTACTGGGATTTCTCCGAGGGCGAAGAGATTGACGTGCGGATAGCGTCGAATGCACCGCAGGTTGAGCTGTTTGTCAATGGCACTTCTTACGGAAAATATGATATCGACCACAAGCATGGAAAGCAGCTATTGGCGCATTACAAGGTAAAATATGTGCCGGGAACCATAGAAGCCGTGGCTTACGATGAGAACGGAAGCGTGATAGCAAGGGATGCAAGAAGGAGCTTTTCCGATGCGGCAGAGCTTGTTGTGGAGCCTGAGAGCACACAGCTTACCGCCGATGGACATGCTCTTGCCTATATTGACATAAGCGCTGTCGATAAGGACGGCAACCCGGTGGACAATGCCAACAACAGAGTGAATATAAAGGTTACAGGTGCCGGAAGGCTTCTTGGAATGGACAACGGAGACAGCGCGGACTTTGAGCAGTACAAGACGAACAGCAGAAGAATGTTCTCCGGAAAGCTCCTCGCAGTGATTGGCGCTAAGACAGAGCCGGGTGAGATAAGAGTTGAGGTAAGCTCAGTCGGAATGGAGACTAAGGTGGTTACACTGAATGTTGTTGCGGCTGATGATGAGGTATCAGGTATTTTCTGCATGGAGGATTGTACAGGTGTATGCGGGAAAGCGGGAAAAACCTCGGGTGATTCCGGAGCCGGAAATGTATTAGATACGGCAGAAAGTGATAAAACGGACATGCAAGAAGAAATTCCGGTGCGTAATGTACGCCTGATTGTAAAGGGCAGCCGCAGGCTTGGACCGGACAACAGACAGGTGGAGATAGAGGCTGAGATTCTTCCACACAACGCGACATACAGGGATATTATATGGAAGGTTACGAATGACGCGGGTGTTGATTCTAACGGTGCGGAGCTTTCCGATATCGAAATACCAGGGGGAAGCGCTGGTGCGGCTATGGAAAACAGTTGTGCAGCTTCGCAGAAGGAAGGTTTCAGAATATGCAAGGTGTTAAAGGCGCTTGGCGACGGAAAGCACAATGTCCGCTGCTGTGTGAAGAACGGGCGCGATAAGATAAGCCTTATATCGCAGGTCAGCTTCACGGCGGAGGGCTTGGGGCTTGCGGAGTTCAATCCTTATGAATTCATCTACGGAACCTTGTACACGTCAGCACAGGAGACGCCTTCTGTCGGACAGGACAGAGGAATTGTGCCAAAGGGCGGAACCTACATCGCATTTGAGAAGGTAAACTTCGGCAGGAACGGCTCCGACGAGATAACCATTCCTGTGTATGAGCTTAACAACAAGCCGTTCCCTATCGAGATATGGAAGGGAATACCGGGCACAGAGGGCGCAGAGCTTATGGACAGGGTAATCTATGACAAGCCGTCAATATGGGCTACATATCAGGAAAAGACCTATAAGCTCCCTAAGAGATTCAAGGGGCTTAGCACAGTGAGCTTTATCGCAGACCATGATATAAATATCAAGGGCTTCAGCTTCAAGAAATACGAGAGAGCTTACGATGAGAATCTTGCGGTGGACAATGATGCGTTGTACGGTGATACCTACACACTTGGGGATGATGCCATAACAGGAATAGGAAACAATGTCTCACTCACATATAAGGCTATGGATTTCTCACATGGCGTGCATGGAATAACAATCTGCGGACGCTCGGTTCTTGATAAGAACACAATACATATCCGCTTTGCAAATGCTGATGGCAGCTTAAATCAGATTGCGGAGTTCGTTATGAGCGATAACACAGCATCAGGTAATGCTGCAGGCAGTGCAGCGGGCGATGAGGGATATGTCTGCAGACATTTTGAGCTTGACAATGTGGAAGGAATTTATGATGTGAACCTTGTGTTCCTGCCGGGGTGCAATTTTGACCTTAAGTGGTTTAAGTTTGAATAATTATTTATAGGTTAAGGCAGCCAGATAATGGCTGCCTTAATGGAGGTAAATCACAAATGGAGAAAGACCTTAATGGTATAGAATATATTTTAATGCTTATATTGGAGAGAATTAAGGAGACAGGCGTATCCCAGACCAAGGTTACATATGGAATATGCGACTCAGGGCTTATCCGCAAGCTGTCAAATGGAGGTGGAAGGAAAGTTGACAAGACAGTTATTGATGTATTTATGCAGCGACTTGGCATGAATACGAAGTCAGTTGAAACATTTCTCAATGCCGATGAGTACAGATATCTGGAAAAGAGAGAACAGATTAGAGCAGCAATCGATAAAAATGATGTAGAAAGTGCAGAAAACTATATAAAAGAATACGAGCAAATGAAGCTTACAAACATAGATAGACAGTTTGTGCTGTATTTTACAACGCATGTTCTGTCATTAAAAAAAGCAGATTTGAAAGACCAGATAGAATTGACAACTGATGCAATAATACAGACAATACCGCATTATATTCCTGAAGAAGCAGATAAATATCTGTACAGTGATGTGGAGATGCAGTTAGCATGTCATCTTGCAATCCTTAATCTCAGGATTGGAAATGAAATACCGGCAGTCATTATGATGGAAAAGCTATACAGCCTTATGGAGACGAAGGTGTATTGTGAAAATTCGATGCATAAGTTTGCACAAATCATATATGAGCTTGTCAAATATAAAAATAAGACAGGTGATTATGAGGGAGCTGTCAAACTGTGCCGGAATGCGGTGGAAAAGATGCCAAAGGAAAACAGGTTTCGTTTTCTACCACAAATATTCAAGGAGAAAGCAAAGGCGGAGGTAAGTCGAATTGTTGGTCGCGTGACGGATAATGAGAATGTTAAAAAGCTATACGAAAACAGTCTTGATTACAGATATTATAAGATGCTTAACTCAATATATGAGATGTTTAATTGTGAATTTAATCCGAATGAATACTATTTTTTAGTCAGGGAGTACAATGCAGTACCTATCGGCAAAATCATTAAGCAGAGAAGACAGCTTATGAATATGACTCAGGAGGAAATCATCGTAGCTGATGGATATACAGATAGTGAGGAAGGTCTGATATGCAGCTTGGACACCATATCAAGAATAGAAAACGGAAAGGTATCAGCTTCATGGAAGGTTACAAGACAGCTTTTGGAAAAAGTTAATCTGCCACCGGCAAGATTTTTTGGTTTTTATTTGTCAAGCAATATCGATTCGGTCAACGAGGTATGGAAAATAGAAAAAAGCATTAGCATGGAAAAATATTCGGAAACACGGGAAATGTTAAAAAGTCTGGAACAAAAAAACAAGTATAGGAATTTGCCATATAATAAGATGTATGTGTATGCAACAATATTTGAGATTGAGAATGGCTTAAGCAATGCAGATAATAAAGAAGCTGCGTTTGAAATGTTAAAAAAATCATTTGAAAGATGTCTGCCAGATTATAGGACAAATTACGAAAATATTTTCCTGCTTATTATGGAGCAGACGATATTTTATATGATAATGGGAAAAATGAGTGAAGATGGCAGCATATCAGTTGGAGAGAAAATAAAAGATTATAAAAAAATAATTGAAAGTTATGAGTATTTAGGCGAAAATAATGATTTGTATATCAGACATCTGTCAAAAATATTACTAATATATGAGGGTAATATTGCAAATGAGGGGGAATTAGAACAGGCAAATAAAATTATAGAGAAGACATTTCCTCTTGTATTAAAACATGATTTTTTTGGGGAGATATCTGGATATATATTTGATTATGCTTGGAATCATGTAAAACAGGGGAATAGGGATGAAAAATATGGAGATATGGTAAATTGTGCGTATGCAATAAGCAAATTAATGAACAATTTACCTGATATGAAATTATATAGAAATTATTTTTTCAGAGAGTTTAATCAAAATGTGTGGGATGATTTATTTTAAATAGTTTTCATACTATGTTAATTATGCTTATCTAACTCTTTATTTATTTCACAATTTCTTTCAGACAAAGGATTTGCTTAAATTTTTATATTGTACACCGCAGATGTGTCCGAAAAAGATTTATAAAATAGGACACATC